>CAYXOR010000022.1:0-43895 GCA_964466895.1 uncultured Methylophilaceae bacterium
GGCGGCACTGTTCCACTTCCTAGCACGTTTGCATAGTTATCCCAATCCATTTTCCTTGTGGGGCCGAGCATGTTTACAGAGATGCTGGTTATGCCTGCACCGATAGAGGTGCCAATAGCATAACTTGCATTGTCCGTTTGCATGTTGTTTGCTAACTGGTTCTTAGCGTTGTCAATACCAAGGCTAACGGCTTGTTTAAGTTTGCTTGTAACAATATCGGGGTTTTGCCAAGCTAATTTAATCGCAGAATAAATGCCTGTGGCTATTTTGCCAGGTTTTTCTATTGCGGCTTGGCTGCGCGCTTGGGCATGGGCAAGGTTCATGCTTTCTGGTTCAAAAACACTGAGAATATCTTTAGCTTTCTTTACAATGCTATTTTCGATCCCGTTGACTACACCTTTTGCCATTTCAGCCTTGGATAAAGTAAGGCTAAACAGATTGATTGCACGCATCAGTTCAAAATTTTGAGAGGTGAGAGATTTTCCACTTAAGGTGATGAAAGCGGCTGTAGATTGAATGTTTTTAACGACTATATCATCTGGTTCATTAGTTAAAGCCTGTTCGTTAAGGTCGTTCCACATTTTGAGTTTATTGCGGGAACTAATAATCACAGATAATTCATCTGTAGAAATAGCAACATGCGGGTTATATGGCTGTTGTTGTCTTTTGCCCATAATTAAAACACCTTGTAACTCCTAAAATAAATTATACGCTCAATGTTATTGCTTATATAGCGATTAAGCGCGGTTGCAGTCAAGATGTATTAACGTATCGCGGCTTAACCATTGTCCTTATTGTTGGGATTGTCATTGGCTATATTATTGCGCAATATGTGTAATTAATATTGCTTATTCGTGAAGGTTTTATTAGGGTTCAATGTCTTTAATTGGGTTTGAATTAAGATCAGTTGTTGCTAAATTAGCTTTTATGCGCTTTAGTACTGTTTCTTGTGCATCTTCAGGCAGGCTGCTTACTGTGCTTAGAAGCCCTATGTTCATGCTAGGAGCTGGTTTGATTGCGTCGGCTCGTGGGATAAGCTCAAGGCTAGGCCTGCCATGTGCAAGCGCAAATTTGTGAGCATAATCGTTCATTTGTTTACCTGCACCCCAATCAGGATGTTGAAAAATTGGCTGAAGAGTGTTAGAAATTTCTTCCACTTCTTTTTTTAATTTAGATGTGTTGACCGAGGTGAGGCCTAGCTTAGCAGCCATTTTTCCTGTGAAAGTTTGTTTGGCTGCTTGTTCTAGCGATGCGCCTTTTCTGAGTGCATCTGAAAATTGATCAAAGTTAGTTCCATATTTAGCAGAGTTATCCCATTGAGCAAGAATCTTGTCGATTTCGACTCCATTTAAATGGAATGTTTTCACTGCGGATAAAAACATTTCACTACCACTACCAAAGTCGATTTTGTTGCCTGTGGCCAGAACCGAATATCGGAGGGCTGATTCATCAACAATGAGCGCAGTAAAAGAATGATCATAGGCATATTTATAATCATTATAGTCGCGTTTATAGCTCATTTTAGGAAAAGGAAAGTCAAAGGCATGCTTTCGTGGCGTGATAAGTATTTCATCAGAGAAATCTCGCAGAGGCTTGAGCGGTGGCGGCACTGTTCCACTTCCTAGCACGTTTGCATAGTTATCCCAATCCATTTTCCTTGTGGGGCCGAGCATGTTTACAGAGATGCTGGTTATGCCTGCACCGATAGAGGTGCCAATAGCATAACTTGCATTGTCCGTTTGCATGTTGTTTGCTAACTGGTTCTTAGCGTTGTCAATACCAAGGCTAACGGCTTGTTTAAGTTTGCTTGTAACAATATCGGGGTTTTGCCAAGCTAATTTAATCGCAGAATAAATGCCTGTGGCTATTTTGCCAGGTTTTTCTATTGCGGCTTGGCTGCGCGCTTGGGCATGGGCAAGGTTCATGCTTTCTGGTTCAAAAACACTGAGAATATCTTTAGCTTTCTTTACAATGCTATTTTCGATCCCGTTGACTACACCTTTTGCCATTTCAGCCTTGGATAAAGTAAGGCTAAACAGATTGATTGCACGCATCAGTTCAAAATTTTGAGAGGTGAGAGATTTTCCACTTAAGGTGATGAAAGCGGCTGTAGATTGAATGTTTTTAACGACTATATCATCTGGTTCATTAGTTAAAGCCTGTTCGTTAAGGTCGTTCCACATTTTGAGTTTATTGCGGGAACTAATAATCACAGATAATTCATCTGTAGAAATAGCAACATGCGGGTTATATGGTTGTTGTTGTCTTTTGCCCATAATTAAAACACCTTGAATAACTCCTAAAATAAATTATACGCTCAATGTTATTGCTTATATAGTGATTAAGCGCGGTTGCAGTAATGATGTGTTAGCGTATTGGAACAGCTGATTGTAGGGGTGGTTATCGGTTACATTATTGCGGATTATATTTAATGGGTGGTAATATTGTGGTTACTAGTTTTTGTGGGTCTTACATTCATCAATATTTTCTAAAAATTACTTGTTTAGTTCATGCGTTATCCTGTTTTAATTTAAAGAAGAAAAATTAATGGTTTTATCCATCGTTATGATAATTATTGGGTTGGTGGTTCTTGTGTGGAGCGCCGATCTGTTTGTCGATGGCGCAGCAGGCGTTGCACGCAGTCTTGGTATGTCTACCCTGTTAGTGGGGATGATTGTGGTCGGGTTTGGTACATCTGCCCCAGAAATGTCTGTATCAGTCTTATCTGCCTTACAAGGTAATCCAGGTATTGCTTTAGGTAATGCTTATGGTTCTAATATTGCTAATATTGCCTTGGTATTGGGTGTGACAGCACTCATTAGCCCAGTGGTTATACGCTCGCAAGTCTTAAAAAAAGAGCTACCAATTTTATTAGCGGTAACTTTTCTCGCTTATTTTCATTTGCAAGATGGTCAGATTACACGTATTGAAGCATTGATAGAGTTAGCTGTTTTAATGATTGTGTTTACATGGATGACATTACAGAGTAGAAAACAAACAGCCCAATTTAATGTCCCAGTCGATCCATTAGAGGAACAAGTTGAAGAAGCATTAGAAGAAATTAAGCCACAAAAAGCTTGGCTATTACTCATTGTTGGCTTGGTGCTACTGGTTGTTAGCTCGCGTATGTTGGTTTGGGGTGCCGTTAATATCGCCCAGACCTTTGGTGTCAGTGATTTAATTATTGGTTTAACGGTTATTGCTATTGGCACCTCTTTGCCAGAACTGGCTGCCTCTGTCGTGGCAGCACGCAAAGGTGAGCATGATTTAGCTGTCGGCAATATCATCGGTTCTAATTTATTTAACACATTGGCTGTGGTTGGTTTAGCAGGGGCTATTCACCCGATGCAAGTGCCAGCAGAAGTGATTACACGTGATTGGATGTTGATGGCGTTACTAACCGTGATGCTGTTTGTCATCGGTCGCCGTAAAAAAGCAGATGGTGAAAAGAGTATTAATCGCTTCGGCGGTGCTGTTTTAGTTACGATTTATATTGGCTACACGCTATATCTCATTGCTAGTGTCATACAGAACTAGTATGAAACTAGTACAGCAAGAAGCCAAAGGATTACACCCTAATAATCTGCATAACCATGGCTATGATTTTGCTGCGCTCATACAATCGTACCCAGCGCTTCAGCCATATGTAAAAGCAAATAAATACGGTAACGAGTCTATCGACTTCTCAAATGCCAAAGCGGTGAAGGCGCTTAATAGTGCTTTATTAAAGCATCACTATGATGTGGATGCATGGGATATTCCCGATGGCTTTCTATGCCCACCCATCCCTGGGCGTGTAGACTATATTCACTATGTGGCTGATTTGCTTAAAGATGGTAAGGTTAAAGGCAGTGGTGCGAATAACAAACCAATCAAACTATTAGACATCGGCACAGGCGCTAATGGCATCTATGCACTCTTGGCTTGTCAGGCTTACGGGTGGGATGTGACGGCGACAGATGTGAATCCGCAAGCACTGGATAATGTGGCTAGTATTGCGCAAAACAACCCTGCGTTAAAAGGCGAGCTAACACTCCGTTTGCAACAAGATAAAAGCCATATTTTTGAAGGTGTCATAGAAGCGGGTGACTACTTTGATGTTAGCGTATGTAACCCACCTTTTCATGGCTCATTAGCTGGTGCGCTCAGTAGTAACCAGAAGAAACGCGATAACCTCGCACGCAATCGCAACCAAAAAGTCACGCATAAAACACGACAAGACCCCAAAGGCTTAAACTTTGGCGGGTTAGGCACAGAGCTTTGGTGTGACGGCGGCGAAAGAGCGTTCTTGCGCACCATGATGACTGAAAGCCAACATTTCGCACAACAGTGCCGCTGGTTTACCACCTTGGTTTCAAGAACAGAGTATTTGGAAATCGCCCAAACATTGCTAAGCGAGCTAAACGTGACTGACGTGAGAGAAATAGAAATGCATCAAGGCAATAAGATCACCCGCATTTTGGCCTGGACTTTTATGTAAGTCCTTTATGTAGCTTAAATAAGTTAAGCAGCTATAGCAATAAGTCGTTATCAATGGGGTGAAAAACACTCGCGGCTTTGATTAATGAAGCAGCCGTGAGTGCTTGAACACCATAAACCTCAACCTTGCATTGATATTGTGTTCTCATTTTTTGCGCTAACAAATCAAAATCACCATCACCAGACACAATAACGACCGTATCGCTTTGCGCTGCATACTCAATCGCATCCAATGTAATGCCAACATCCCAATCGCCTTTGGCGGAGCCATCTGCACGTTGAATAAATGGTTTTAGTTTCACCTCAAACCCAATCGCTTTCAGTATGTTTTGAAATTGCCTTTGCTTTTCATCGCCTCTATCAATGGCGTAAGCAACAGCGTTTACAACGATTCGCTTATGCGTCACCTTGGCCCAAAATTGGTTGTAATCAAAATTACGCTGATAAGCAGACTTGGTCGTGTAATAGACGTTCTGTACATCGACTAAAATTGATACTGTTTCCATGGTTTTCAACCAGTTGGTAAAAGGGGTTTAAGGCTTGGGGTATGGGCTGAAGTGTAAAGATTAATTACAAGAACAGGCTGCTGATTGTGCGCATGGCGGTGCCGCTGCCACTTCGCATACGCCGTTCTTATTACCTTTACCAACACACCATGTGTTGCAATCAAATGTATCAGGGTGACCGATATCATTTGCATGGCTGTGTAGTTCATCCGCACCAGGGTTTGATTCAACTAATAAACCATTGTCTAAGCATGCTTCACCGAACATGCGGCCATTAGGCTCACCATTTTCATCTGTACCGATATGACAGCCAGCAACGCTTGGGTCTACACCATCAGTATCTTTCCACCAACTGGTTGTATTTTCTTGCCAATCATTTGGTTGAAATTCAAAAGTGCCCTTTGTGCCCGCCATGCCTTCTGCATCACTAGATGGTGCGTGTTGATTCATATGGTTTGTATCACCCGTTGGTTCGTGTTCTTCGCTTGAACATGCACCAATAAGAAGTGATAAGAATACGGCTAGCGTTAAAGAGTTAAATGTTGACATTAATGATGCTCCAGTTGATGTTAGTTTTGTACATGAGCGTTGATTCTGACTACATGCTAATAGATAGAAATAGACGGTGCATATTAGTTCATTTAATCGTCATTTTCCACCACTAAGTTGGGAATATGATTAAATGCGATGCGCATAGGCGCATCTTTTAATGCTTCATGCGCGCCGCCTAAATACACGGTATTTTTGCCATATTTTAGATTGAGTGTATCCAGCGCTGCATTGAGCTTTTGTTGCGTAGCCGATGGCTTCTCTGCAAATAGATCTTGTGCCACTTCTTGCGCGCTTGCCAAACCTGAAAAGTTAACACCAATAGCAATGGGCGGGTGTTTATGTTCTGTGTGCTTAGGATATTGTTGCCATAAGGTTTCGATTGAGTCGGTTAGTATTAGCGTGTCATCCGTAGCTGAAATCTCGCTTTCTGCATTAAAGCTTGGCTGGTCTCTAAATTTTACTTTAATCTTAATTTTTGTCGCGAGTAGTTCATAGCTACGCATGCGCATGGCGGCTTTTTGTAGCAAGCGGTGCAACACGGCTTTTGCGCCAGTAATGTTACGTTGCTCAGGTGGTAACACATGACTATGCCCTAAACTGCTACGTGTATTTTTAACGTAATAGGGTTCTAAGCCACGTAGCTTGTCATAAAACCGCTCGCCCTCAACACTGCCCCATGCCGTGCGTAATTGGTCACGGTTTGCAGCATATAACGCTTCAATAGTGGTTATGCCATAGCGTGCAAGTCGCGCTTCCATTTGCCGACCTATGCCATTTAAATCACGCGGTTTAAGCGGTAATAATTTATCAGGAATTTCATGTTGTTCAATCACCACGCAGCCATCTGGTTTTTGCATGTTAGAGGCTACTTTGGATAAAAACGTATTAGGCGCAATGCCAATCGAACACTTGATGTAATCGTATTGTTTATTAATTTCACGTTTAATTGTTGCGGCTAATTGCAGCGCATTTTCTTTTTGTTGTTGGCTGCCTGTCAGCTTGCATACCATCTCATCAATAGAGCGCACTTCTTCTACATGGGTGCAGCTTTCTACAATCTCAATCAGCTTATGGTGATGCTCCACATAAAGTGGTGGCCGCGCTTGTACAAAAATCATGTCTTTGCATAGCTTGCGTGCATCACGCACAATCGTCCCTGTTTTAATGCCAAACGCTTTGGCTTCGTAGCTCGCCGCAATGCAACAAGTCGTTTCTGCCATCACCGGTAAAACACCTATTGGTTTGCCACGCAATTCTGGGCGCAACTGTTGCTCTACAGAGGCAAAGTAGGAATTAAAATCGACATATAAAGCATTTAATGACATAGCGTTTTATTGAGGGGTGATTTTATTTGCAGTACAAACTGGTTAACTGTAATGACTTACCTATAATACAGACTAAATAGTAAGCTTAATTTTAAAGGTAAATGCCTCATGAGTAACGAACAAATTGCAATTTTTGCAGGCGGTTGTTTTTGGTGCACAGAGCCAGTATTTAGCCAGCTAAAAGGCGTGAGCAAGGTTGAATCTGGTTATATAGGCGGCCATACTGACAATCCAACTTATAAAACCATTAGTAATGGTGACACAGGTCATGCTGAAGGCATTAGAATTACTTATGATGAAAGTGTTATTTCGTATGAGACCTTGTTAGAAATATTTTTAGTCAGTCACGATCCAACAACACCTAACAGGCAAGGTAACGATGTAGGCACACAATATCGCTCCGCTATTTTTTATCAGGATGAAGCGCAATTTTCAGCAGCAGAAAAAATGATAGAAACATTTAACGCGGCTTATATTTATAACGCGCCTATCGTCACTGAGCTTAATTCAGCCGTAACGTTTTACCCAGCTGAGGATTATCATCAATACTATTTTTCTAAAAATCCTAGCCAGCCTTATTGTTTGGCGGTGGCGGCGCCGAAAGCCGCAAAGATACGTGCCAAGTACGCAGATCTTATAAAAATCTAATTTTCGTTGCTATGCTGTGTTGCTTGCATAAAACCACTCCTTACATATTAAACATATGTAGCGTCATGCTTTCACATTCGACTTACCGCTTCAGCGGTTAGCGAGAATGGGGACGCCCCTTGCGGGTGTAGCACTTAGTGAAATGGTGATGACCTTTACGGCTGACATGATTGTTAGGCCAAAATATTGGCATTAGCATTCTTCGCCTGAACAGCCAAAACTGCACCAGACATAAAATCTATTGCTGTAAGCCATTGAGGCTCAGCTGTTTGATTCGGCTCTACCATGATGACACCTTCAGCCCAGTCTTCATCTACCCAATACCCAAAGGAGTTGATACAGTCATCTTCAGTAAATGGCATTTCTGAATCCCGCGGCATAAAACGAAATTCACTTACTTCATGGAACTCTATATTCAATTGCGCGGGAGTCTCTGAGCTAACCCAATTTCCTTCCGAGCGCTGCCAGTTTAATACAAGCTTACGCTCCTTTACTGAGTAATCGAGGCTCTTGAAGTCGAAATTATTATGTAAATCGAGATCGTAACTTTCTTGCACAAGATAGATTCCATCAACTATTTCAAAGTTACGATTCATAAGAGCCTAACTTGTTAATAACGAGAATTTTAATTCTTTAGTATTATGCACTTATAGTCAGACCACTATTCTTTTATATGTTGATATCTAGCATATAAACGAGCATTATCTTATTGTTTTTGCCAAGCATCCCGTAATGTGACCGTCCGGTTAAACACTGGCTTACCCTCTGCACTATCTTTTCTATCGGCGACAAAGTAGCCGTGACGTTCAAACTGGAAGGTGTCGCTTGGTTTGGCTTCTTTTAAAGCTAGCTCTAGTTGTGCATTGATGGTGTGCATTGAGTTGGCGTTGATGTCATCAATATAGTCACGATCAGAGCCATCTTCATTTTTACCTTGGCCAGGTTTCGCTTCTTTAAACAATCTATCGTACATGCGGATTTCACTTTGATAGGTATGTGCGGTGCTGAGCCAATGGATGTTGCCTTTTACTTTGACACTATTGGCGCCATCAGTGCCTGATTTTGTGTCTGGCAGATAATCACAATGTACGATAGTGACATTGCCTTCTGCATCTTTTTCAAAGCCAGTACACTTCACCACATAACCATAGCGCAAGCGCACCATGCCGTCTGGGGTGAGTCTAAAGAAGCCTTTGGATGGTTCTTCCATAAAGTCGTCACGTTCTATCCATAGTTCATTGGTGAGCGGTATAGTGCGTTTACTTAGCTCTGGTTTTAATGGATGATTTGGGGCAAAGCAATCTTCGACTTGTGACTTTCCATTAGCCTCTAGAGGGTAGTTATCAATCACTAATTTAATGGGGTCTAGTACAGCGATGCGTCGTTCGGTTGATTGGTTAAGTGTTTCGCGCATACAGTCTTCTAGTATGGTGTATTCAATCCATGAATCGGCTTTGCTCACGCCAATTCTATCCGTAAATAATTTAAAGCCTTCTGCTGTATAGCCGCGGCGGCGTGCGCCTGCCAGCGTCGGTAAACGTGGGTCATCCCAGCCGTTAACGTGTTTATCTTCGACTAATTGTATTAGTTTGCGTTTAGATAACACGACGTAGGTAAGGTTAAGACGCGCGAACTCATATTGCTTAGGCAACGGTTGCTCAAAAAAGCCGGTTTCTACTAATTTTTTGAGTAGCCAGTCGTAAAACGGACGTTGGTCTTCAAACTCTAAGGTGCAGAGTGAATGCGTGATACGCTCTAATGCATCCTCTATTGGGTGCGCAAACGTATACATAGGGTAAATACACCATTTATCACCCGTGTTGTGGTGATGCGCACGGCGTAGGCGATAAATAGCAGGGTCACGCAAATTCATATTAGGCGATGCCATATTGATTTTAGCGCGCAATATCATGCTGCCATCAGCGTGTTGCCCATCACGCATTTCACGAAATATTGTGAGGTTTTCTTCTGTCGTACGGTCACGATAGGGTGAGTCTTTGCCCGGCTCTGTTAAGGTGCCTCGATTAATGCGCATTTCTTCTGCACTTTGTGCGTCAACATAAGCATGGCCGTGCTCAATCAGCGCTTCAGCGGCGTTATACATGTCATCAAAATAGTTGCTGGCAAAGTATAGGTTAGTTTCTTTGCCATTTTCAGTTTCATTTTGCCAATTAAAGCCAAGCCACTGCACCATATCACTAATGCTGTCGACATATTCTTGTTCTTCTTTTTCTGGGTTAGTGTCATCAAAACGTAAATGGCAAACACCTTCGTAATCCCTCGCTAAACCAAAGTTTAAGAAGATAGATTTGGCATGGCCGATATGTAGGTAGCCATTGGGTTCTGGCGGAAAGCGCGTGCGTATTTTGGCTGCATCTATGTCGCCACTCGCTTGGTCTGCTGCATTGCCGGGTTTGCCAGCCCATTTTTTATGTTCATATTTATTGAGGCCTAAATCTTTTTCAATAATGGCACGAATAAAGTTGGAACCTGGCGGTAATGGGGTTTTTTTAGCAGACATAATGCGCGGGTTGAATAAACAGTTAAATGAATAAGTTGTATTTTACACGCATGAGAGGGTGTTTGCTTTAATCCTTAATATGCTAGAGGCTGTGCTAAAATTTAACTCAGCATGAATTCACTTACTTTCCCAATTTTACGCTTGTTAGCAGATGGAAAATTTCACTCTGGCCAAGCGCTTGCGCAGCAGTTTAATGTGACGCGCGTAACGATTTGGAACGCTATTCAGCATGCGCAAAGTTTAGGGGTAGAGGTGTTTAGTGTGCGTGGTCGAGGTTATAAATTGCCCGCGGCCGTTAATTTTTTAAATGAGGTAGAGGTTTTAAAATTTATTGGTGAGCAACGTGCTTGGTTTAATTTGGATATTTTAGATGAAACACCATCGACCAATACACACCTAATGCAACTGGCGGCGAAAGGTGCTGCCCATGTGACTTGTGTAGCCGCACATGTGCAAAGTAAAGGGCGTGGTAGACGCGGCAGAACTTGGGTTTCGCATTTGGGTGCTAGCCTTACGTTCTCATTGCTTTGGCGTTTTCAATGTGGTGCTGCTGCGCTTTCTGGTTTAAGTTTGGCGGTAGGTGTGGCTTTAATGCGTGCTTTGGATGAACTGGGCATTAACAATGCGCAACTTAAATGGCCTAATGATATATTAGTCGATAATAAAAAATTAGCGGGTATATTGATTGATTTACAAGGTGATTTAGATGGCCCAAGTGCTGCTGTGATTGGTGTGGGGGTTAATGTTGATTTGCCTGATGGCGTGTTAAATAACATTGATCAGCCGGCTACCGATTTGGCTCATGTTAGTAGTGGTAGCATGAATCAAAATGCATTGCTCGGTATTGCGCTTAAGCATATGGCAGATGTATTAAGTCATTTTGAGCAGGATGGGTTTTTAAGTATACGTGATGAGTGGTTACGTTATCATGCGTATCAAAATAAGCAGGTGCGTATGTTGTTGCCAGATGGACGAGATGTGCAAGGGATTGTAAAAAATGTAGCTGATGATGGGATTTTGTTAGTAGAAACAGCGCTGGGTTTACAGCGTTTTTCTGCGGGTGAAATTTCATTAAGAAGGCAAGACTGAGCAAATATGATTAAAAATACATGGTTTGGATATTATGGTTTGGATATTAAAGTGTGGAAGGTGAGTAAATGTTGTTAGTAGTTGATATTGGTAATACACGTACAAAATGGGCGGCAGTGAATGAAGACGGCACACTAAAAACAGTGCAAGTTTGCACTAATGCAAATTTAGCAACATCAAAATTGAAGCGATCTTTTGCCGGGATTGAAAAAATGCTAGTGGCCAATGTGGCAGGCGATGATACAGCAGAAATGGTAACTAAGTTAGCGCCGAAACGTGTACAGGTTGAGTTTGTTTCTTCTCAAGCAAAAGCGTGCGGCGTGATTAACAAATACAAGCCTATTGAGGCGCTAGGTGTCGACCGATGGGCTGCGCTTATCGCCGCTTGGAAAATTAAAAAACAACCTTGTATTGTGGTGAATGCAGGCACGGCTGTGACAATAGATGCATTGGCAAAAGACAAAACATCTAAGAGCGGTTTATTCATTGGTGGGACGATTATGCCCGGCTTGCATTTAATGCATGCTGCACTTAAAGAAAATGGGGCGCAATTAGATAGTGAGGCAGAGGGTGAGGTTGTTAAATTTCCAACCAATACGCAAGATGCGATTGCTACAGGTAATATGAATGCGATTTTAGGTGCGATTGTTTTGTTATTGAAACAACTTGAAAAGCACAGTGCTTACTTGCCTAAAATCATTGTCAGTGGTGGTGATGCAAAAATAATTGCAGAAGCTTTAAAGCCACACATGAAACACGTTATCATTGAAGAAAGTTTAGTGTTACAAGGTTTGATTTTATTAGAGGAAGAGGCTGTATGAGGTTATTCTTTTTATTGCTAGTGTTGGCTAATATCGTGGTGTTCGCTTATTTCAATATGGATAAAATGGCGCCGAAAGTTAAAGTTGTTAGCAAAGAGTTAAATGTCGATAAGTTAAAAATTTTGACAGAAAAAGATTTAGAAGCTTTACCTAAAAAAGCACCCAGCGCAGCCAGTCACTTTTCTCAAGCTGATTCTGGTTGTTACAAATGGGGTAACTTTTCTTCAACCAATATTGCGACTGCACAAGTCATTTTGGTTAACTTAGGCTTGCAGGCGGATGTTAATCAAGAGTCTACTCAAAGACGAGATAGGCGCTTTTGGGTATATTACCCACCATTTAGAACCGCAGCGTTAGCACAGCAGAAAGCGGATGAGATTAAAGCGCTAGGTGTTGATGAACTGCATATCGTGCAAGACTCACAATGGCGACATGCCATATCTTTTGGTTTGTTTGCTGAAGAAGCACACGCGATTACACTATTGCGGCAGCTGAAATCTAAAGGTGTAAAAAATGCAAAGAAATCATTACGTAACCAAGGGAAGGCGCTTGCGAGTCTGTTGGTAAAAGATGTCAATGCAGAAGCTGCATTAACGTTATATAAAATCCAACCTGAGTTCGTTGGCACCAGCGTTACGCCCGTGACTTGCCCTGTATAAAATGGAGTCGTTATTTCTAGGTATTAAAAAGCCAATCTTCAGTCATTTGTAGATTGGCTTTTTAGTTTTAGATGAAGGTGTTTAGCGTTTTTTGATATATAAGTCAGTAATCGTGCCTTCTTTCATCTCTGCAGCAAAGCATATTGTTTCTGATAATGTTGGATGCGCATGAATGGTTAAGCTTAAATCATGGGCATCTGCGCCCATTTCTATTGCTAGCACTGCTTCAGCTAACAGTTCGCCTGCGTTTAAGCCGACAATGCCAGCACCAATCAGGCGATGTGTTTCTTTATCAAATAGTAGTTTTGTTGTGCCATCTGTACGCGCTACTGAAATGGCGCGACCGCTGGCTGCCCAAGGGAAGCTTGCTTTTTCAAATTGCAGGCCTTCGGCTTTCGCTTCAGTTTCTGTCACGCCTACCCAAGCTATTTCAGGGTCAGTGTAAGCCACTGACGGTATGACCATGGCTTGGAACTCCACTTTATGCCCAGCTATTACTTCAGCAGCCACTTTGCCCTCATGCGTTGCTTTATGTGCAAGCATTGGTTGGCCAACAATGTCTCCAATGGCAAAAATATGCGGTACGTTGGTACGCATTTGTTTATCCACAGCAATGAATCCACGTTCATCAACTGTAATACCTGCCTTTTCAGCGCCAATGATTTTGCCGTTAGGCCGACGGCCGATAGATACTAATACACGATCATATACTTGCGCTTTTTTGGGTACAGATCCATCTTCTACAGCTTCACCCTCAAAGCTGACATGGATACCATCTTTTTTTGCATCCATTTTAGCCACTTTTGTTGAAAGCATAATATTCTCAAAGCGCTTGCTCATGCGTTTTTGTAGTGGCCGCACTAAGTCACGGTCGCAACCCGTTATTAGGCTATCCATAAACTCAACAACGCTTACTTTTGTGCCAAGGGCATCATAAACAGTACCCATTTCAAGGCCAATAATACCGCCGCCAATCACTAGCATACGTTTTGGTATGTCAGCCAGTGCTAATGCGCCAGTAGAATCCATAATGCGTTCATCATCTGGCGCACCAGGGAATTTGGTGGCATGTGAGCCAGCAGCAATAATGGCACTATTAAAGCCAACTTTTGTTGTTTTGCCATCTTCATCAGTGACTTCAATTTGATTGGGGCTGGTAAATTTTCCGTAGCCATTAATAACGGTTACGTTTCGTTGTTTTGCCATGGCGGCTAAGCCACCTGTGAGCTTGCCAACGACATCATTGGCTTTCCAGTTACGTAAGTTGTCTAAATCAATATTTGGGCTGTTAAAGCTTACGCCATGCTGCGCAGTTTCTTCAGCTTCTGTAATAACTTTAGCTGTGTGTAGCAATGCTTTAGAAGGTATGCAGCCCACATTCAAACATACGCCACCTAGTGTTGCGTAACGTTCAATGAGCACGACTTTTTGGCCCAAGTCTGCTGCGCGGAAAGCGGCGGTGTAGCCACCTGGACCCGAACCTAACACGACTACTTCAGTGGTTACATCGTTATCACCTGTCGCGACAGCGGCGGAAGGTGCAGGCGCTTGTGCTTTTTCTGCTTTAGCTGTTGGCGTAGGTTCTTCTGTAGCTTTAGTAGCAGGCTTAGCTGTTTGTGCAGAGGCTTCAAGTAATAAAACTAACGTATCTTTAGCGACTTGGTCACCTACTTTTACTTTAATCTCTTTGACTACACCTGATTCAGATGATGGAATATCCATTGAGGCTTTGTCAGACTCTACTGTGATAAGTGAATCTTCTTTTTCGATGGTGTCGCCAACGCTGACTAATACCTCAATGATGTCAACACTATCAAAATTGCCAATATCAGGCACTAATACTTCAATTAAATTGCTCATTGTTAAACCTTAAAGTAGTAAGCGACGTACGTCCGACAGCATCATACGCATATGACTGGTAAAGCGGGCGCCATCTGCACCATCAACAACACGATGATCATATGATAGTGACAAAGGCAGCATTAAGCGCGGTTCAAAGTCTTGGGTTTCTTTGTTGTAAACAGGCTTAAAGTTAGCGCGTGATACCCCTAAAATTGCCACTTCTGGACAATTGATAATTGGCGTAAACATTGTGCCGCCAATACCGCCTAAGCTAGAGATGGTAAAGCAGCCGCCTTGCATTTCTTCTACTTTGAGCTTACGTTCCCGTGCCTTTCCAGAGAGTTCCATTAAATCACGTGCTATCTCTAGCACGTCTTTTTCTTGGACGCTTTTTACCACAGGCACAACAAGGCCATCTGGTGTGTCACAAGCAAAACCAACGTTGTAATATTTTTTAAGAATTAAACTATCGCCATCAGCTGATAATGATGAATTAAAGTTGGGATATGCTTTGAGCGCGTTGACGGATGCCTTAATAAGAAAGGCGAGAATAGTTAATTTCACACCACGTTTTTCTGCATCTTTTTTCATCGACTTGCGGAAGTCTTCTAAATCGGTAATGTCAGCTTCATCAAATTGTGTGACATGAGGTGCTGTGACCCAGTTGCGATGCAAGTTTGCACCAGATAATTTTTTAATGCGTGATAGTGCTTTGGTCTCAAACTCGCCAAATTTACTGAAATCAATCACAGGCATTGGTAATGTTGCTAGTGCACCTAAGCCTGCGCCCATATTATCACTACGTGGTTTATTTAATTCACCTTTAACATAGGCTTGCACGTCAGTTGTCAGAATTCTATTTTTAGTGCCAGTGCCTTGTATTAATTTAAGATCGGCACCTAGTTCCCGTGCAAATTTGCGTACTGATGGACTAGCGTGTGACTTGATTTCTCTGTTGGTCTCAACATGTGCGCCTACAGGTGCAGGTTTGCCTGCTGGTTGTACTTGTTTTGGTGGCGCTGATGCTGGGCGCGATGGCTCAGGAATTTTTGCTTTTGGTGCTTTAGTAGCTTTTTCAGGTGTGGGAGCGGGTGCTTTTTCTGCAACAGGAGTAGCAGCTTCAGTGCTTGCTTCAAGCGTCAGTATTAAGTGACCTTCAGCTATTGAGTCACCTACCTTTAATTTAACTTCTTTTACGGTGCCAGCAAAAGGTGCAGGAATATCCATAGAAGCTTTGTCCGACTCAACAGTCAGCAAAGAATCATCTATTTCGATTGTATCGCCCGCGGCGACTAAGATATCAATGACATCGACAGAATCAAAGTTGCCAATATCAGGGACTAAAACATCTTTTAAACTCATTTATTTACTCCGAACCAATGATCTAAATGGTCGTTGGGTTTGGTTTGTTAGGGTTAAGCTTGTATTTTTTAACTGCTTCGGCTGCTTTTTTAGCAGGCAATTTACCCTCGTCGCTCAATGCTTTTAATGTTGTGACGACAATGTAGTTTCTATCGACTTCAAAGAAATCACGTAATGCTTCTCGGCTATCAGAACGGCCGTAGCCATCGGTACCTAATGCGACAAAAGCATTTGGTACAAAACGTTGAATTTGTTCAGCAAAGCTCTTCATGTAATCAGTAGAAACAATCACTGGGCCTTTGGCGTCTTTTAAGCATTCTGCAACATAACTCACTCTTTGTTTTTTATCAGGGTTCAGCATATTCCAGCGTTCGCAGTCTAAGCCTTCTCGGCGTAACTCAGTAAAGCTAGGTGCGCTCCATACATCGGCAGAAATGCCCCAGTCTTTCTCTAGCATTTCAGCAGCGGCGATTACTTCGCGTAGGATTACGCCACTACCCATAAGCTGCACTTTTTCACCTTTAGCTTTAGATTTGCTAAAGTTGTATAAGCCTTTTAGAACAGCTTGCTCGCAGCCTTTAGGCATTTCTGGATGGCTGTAGTTTTCATTCATCAAGGTGATGTAGTAGTACACATCTTCTTGATTTTGCACCATACGGCGCAAACCTTCTTGAATGATAATGGCAAGCTCATAAGAGAATGTCGGGTCATAAGATACGCAGTTAGGGATGGTTGCGGACATCAAGTGGCTATGCCCATCTTCATGTTGTAAACCTTCGCCATTTAATGTCGTACGGCCTGCCGTAGCACCCAGTAAGAAGCCACGTGCGCGGCTATCACCAGCTGCCCATGCAAAGTCACCAATACGCTGGAAACCAAACATTGAATAGTAGATGTAGAACGGAATCATTTGTACGCCAGATACACTGTATGACGTTGCAGCCGCTATCCAGCTGGCAATTGAGCCCGCTTCATTAATGCCTTCTTCTAAAATTTGACCTGTTTTTGATTCTTTGTAGTACATCACTTGGTCAGAATCTTGTGGCTCATATAACTGGCCAATTGAAGAGTAAATACCTAATTGACGGAACATGCCTTCCATACCAAAGGTGCGTGCTTCATCTGGCACGATAGGGACAATAAACTTACCAATTTCTTTATCACGCAATAGTGTTGAAAGAATACGCACAAATGCCATGGTGGTTGAGATTTCACGGTCACCTGTTGCCTTGAGCATATTGTCAAGTACCGAAAGTTTAGGGACTGTGAGCTCATTACCTTTTTGTCTGCGTTTTGGGATATGCCCACCCATTGCAGCGCTACGCTCAGCCATGTATTTCATTTCAGGGCTGTCTTTGGCTGGTTTGTAGTAAGACAAGTTTTCTACTTGTTTATCCGTTATTGGCAAATCAAAACGATCACGGAATGTTTTTAGTGATTCGATATCCATGCTTTTTTGTTGATGAGTTGTATTTTGACCCTCGCCTGCATCGCCCATGCCATATCCTTTAACTGTCTTGGCAAGAATCACAGTTGGTTGACCTTTGTGATTTGCTGCGGCGTGGTATGCGGCAAATACTTTATGTGGGTCATGTCCGCCACGGTTCAAACGCCAAATATCATTATCTGACATTGCCGCAACCATTTCCTTAAGTTCTGGGTATTTACCAAAGAAGTGCTCACGTGTGTAAGCGCCACCTTTTTGTTTGAAGTTTTGATACTCACCATCGACGCATTCTTCCATGCGTTTTTTGAGTAAGCCGTCTTTATCCATCGCAAGCAATGGATCCCAATAAGATCCCCACACAACTTTTAGTGCATTCCAGCCTGCACCACGGAAGTTAGATTCAAGTTCTTGAATAATTTTTCCATTACCACGCACAGGGCCATCAAGGCGCTGCAAGTTACAGTTAATCACAAAAATAAGGTTATCTAGATTCTCACGTGCAGCAAGTGAAATAGCGCCTTGTGATTCTGGCTCGTCCATTTCGCCATCGCCGCAGAATACCCATACTTTACGGTCGCTAGTGTCTACAATGCCGCGGTTATGTAGATATTTTAAGAAACGTGCCTGATAAATGCCGGCCAATGGGCCAATACCCATTGATACGGTTGGAAACTGCCAAAAATCTGGCATTAACCATGGATGTGGGTAACTTGATAAACCATTACCCCCTGTTTCTTGACGGAAATTATCTAATTGTTCTTCCGTAATACGGCCTTCTAAGAAAGCGCGCGCATATATGCCTGGTGATGAGTGGCCTTGAAAGTAGATACAATCACCGCCGAAGTTTTCATTTGCAGCACGAAAAAAATGGTTGAAACCAACGTCATATAGTGTTGCTGCTGATTGAAAGCTCGCAATATGACCACCAACCCCCGGCGATTTTTCATTTGCTCGCAGCACGGTCATGATTGCATTCCAGCGTATTAGCGCGCGAATACGACGTTCCATTTCTGGGTCACCTGGCAATTTGGCTTGCAAGTGAGTCGGAATAGTATTGACATAGGCTGTCGTTGCGTTATATGGCAAATTACTGCCAGAACGTCGCGCTTGGTCAATCATCGCCTCAAGCAGGAAGTGGGCGCGCTCTACGCCTTCGTTCTCAATAACAGAAAGCAATGCGTCAAGCCATTCTTGCGTTTCTAGCGGATCTGTTTCAGTCAAACCAGTTTGTGGATTTGTTGCCATACGTTAAGATTTCTCCGTGTTGCGATTGCCGCGCGTATAATCCGTTGAGATGTGGCGCAACTTTATGTGAATTGAGTTGTTCTTATATAAAGGTGATAGTTTGGCTTTATTAAGCTTTTTGGTCAAGTTAAAACGTGATGCCGAAAACGTCTATACAGGTGTTTTACAGCGTTTATTTTAGATAATGCAGAAGGGTGTGTGGTAGGTAAATGTCGTTAAAATTAGTTCAATATGCTGAAAAATGTAGCGAAGAGTCGCTATCTTCAGAAAAGCACATACTTATCGTGTTGGATTCTTTGGTAAAGGATGGCTTCCCCTTTGCGAAAGAGCTGCAAAGCAAGCTTAAACGTAGCCAATCAACGTTCGAAGACCTGATTAAAAAACCATTGAGTTTGGATTTGCCTAAGGGCGGCATGATTAGTTTTCTTATTTTAGATAAAAAAACCAGTAAGTTTCAACAGCATAGTTTGCTACGTCAGGCGCTTAAGCCTTTGCTAGATGAATCTCCAGCTCAGCTAGCGATTTGTGTATTGGGTAATGATGAGGCAAAAGAGATCAATGCTGGTGCTGCTTATTATGTTGCAACGGTTAATGCTGCTGATTTGCCTAGCCATAAAAATAAGCCAGAGATCGTACGCTTAAAAGCGATTAACATTTATGGGTTTAAAGCAGCACACAACTATGAACATATTAACGCACGTGTTGCAGGTAATACATTATGCCGCCAATTAACCATGCTTCCACCTAATGCATTAACACCTACAATATACCGTGAAAAAATAGCGGGTCTGGTTAAGCAATATGGCTGGAAAAGTGAAGTGCTTAATATGCAGGCACTTAAGAAAATGGGTGCGGGTGCTTTTGTTGCTGTTGGGCAGGGCTCCGATCCGCAGGATGCTGTAATCGTACATTTAACTTATAGTCCTAAAAATGCAAAAAAACAAATTGCCTTGGTCGGTAAGGGCATCTGTTTTGATACAGGCGGTCATAATTTGAAACCTGCCAAGTACATGCAAGGTATGCATGAAGACATGAACGGCTCTGCCGTTGCGCTAGGTGTTTTATTAGCGGTAACAGAGATGCAATTGCCAGTAAAAATTGATTGTTGGTTAGCCATTGCACAAAACCATATTGGGCCATTGGCCTATAAGCAAAATGATGTGGTAACTGCATTAAATGGGATGACGATTGAAATCGTACATACTGATGCAGAAGGTCGCATGGTGCTAGCCGACACGCTCACATTGGCCTCGCGACAAAAACCTGATGCAATTTTAGACTATGCAACATTAACAGGCAGTATGGAAGTAGCCGTTACTAATCGCATGAGCGGTGTGGTTGGCAACCGGCCAGCGCTGCTGTGTAAAGCTGTGGCTGCAGGCGCATTGGCGGGTGAGCGTATTGTCGCTTTTCCTTATGAAGAGGATATGGATAGTGATTTAGATAGTGATATTGCAGACATTAAACAATGCACTTTAGAAGGCGGCGGCGATCATATGCATGCTGCACGTTTCCTTGGTAAGTTCATTGAAAATGATGTAGCGTGGCTACATGCTGATTTGTCGAGTACAAACCGCAAAGGCGGCTTAGGCGCGGTGCAATCCACCGTCAATGGCTTCGGCGTTGGCTTCGGCTTAGAGATGGTGAAATATCTGATTGCAGAAGCGTAAGACATTCATTTATCTTTTATCGTAATATATTGCATCAACTACAGGGAGTTTGAATGTCAGATTTAGCTTGGTTAGAACAGTTTCCGCCTTTAGTGCACTTAGAAGAAAATGCGCGCAGCCTGTTGGCAAAATCAACACGTATCGTTGAAGCGCCCGTTGGTACTATCGGCTACCGCGAAGGTGGTCCTTGCGGTGCTTATGTGATGCGTCTTGCTGGCAAATCCCGTGTGTACAAAATGTCTGCAAGTGGCCGTGAAATACTGCTCTACCGTGTAGGCGCAGGTGAGACTTGCGTTATTACGACGACATGTTTGCTAGGCAGTAGTGATTATCCAGCCTCTACTGTGGTAGAAGAAGCCATTAAAGATGTGATTATTCCCTCTGCTGCTTTTAATCAGTTAATGATTGATTCAAAGGTATTTCGTACTTTTGTGATGACTAACTATGGTGCGTTAATTACGGACTTAATTGTGTTGTTAGATGAAGTGGCTTTCCATAGTTTGGATGCTAGATTAGCAAAGCTATTGTTGGATTCTAAGCAGGATAGCGTATTACGTACGCATCAGCAGATGGCAGATGAACTAGGTACAGCGCGTGAAGTGGTGAGTAGACAATTAAAAAGGTTCGAGCAACGAGAGTGGGTAACACTAGGGCGCGGCCAAGTGGATATACTTAGCCGCGATGCGTTGATGGAGTTGGCAAGCAGTTAGTTCTCGCTTGTCCTTGTCTCTTTAGTTGTTCATAGTACAGCCAGGTCCTTCTTGGCTTGCATTTGCACTTACTTTTACAGGTTCATCTTTGTCTACCATCGCAACACAGTTATTGCATTGGCCTGTTACCGTATCAAAACCTTTTACAGTACTTAAGCCTATTACATCTTTAAAGTTTGCATTGTCAACATCGGCATCAGTTAAGTCTGCGCCTGTTAAATCAGCACCTGTTAAATCAGCAGAAACCAAATCAGCACGGTTTAAATTAGTATTGCGCAAATTAGCACCTCTTAAGTTGCCGAAAGGAAAGGCTGCAATATTTAAATCTGCACCTTCAAAGTTAGCGCCTTCAAAGTTGCCGCCTATTGAATCGAACTTCATTTGCCCCATTGGTTGGTTGCCAATATCCAAGCCAAAGCGACCGTTTCTTGCATCTATATCACGCATGTCAACTTTGCCTAGTGAACCAATTATGCGGGCATTTTGTAAATTGGCGCCTTTGAAAATAGTTTTATCAAATATCGGTTGAAAGATAGTGGCATTGCTTAAGTTTGCATTGCTAAAGTCTGCATTTTCGATGCGGGCTAAGTTTAAGTATGCACCTTCTAAGTTAGCGCCAACAAGTTTTGCACCTTTAAGTTCTGCACCAAAGAAACTCACGTTTTTCATATTGCAATGGCTTAAGTCTAGGCCATTGAAAATCAAATAACCAGCTTCTCTATTACTCAAATCACAAGTTTTACTTTTGATTTGCGCTAAAGCATCTGCTTGGCTGATTTTTTTACGTGGTACTTCAGCATTTTTAGCATAAAAGTCTTTCGCTTTTTGAATCGTAACATCTGGATCTAATAAGAAAGAGTCTCTTGAAGATTCAGCGCCAAAACAGTATTTTTGGCCTTTATATACTTCGTTAATATCACAGTTAGTTTTATTAAAGACACCTTTTGATAAGCCATAGGTGCAATGTTCGCCAAACTCTCCTGAGTCTGCCGAGAAGGTGATGCTGCTAAACAAAAGTACTATTGTTGTTAACAGCGCTTTATAAACATTCATGGTAATTCTCCAAAGTAATCACTATTTATTCATGCCATTTACTATGGCGGATGATGTCAGTATATGCCCATCTTGTAACCATACAGTAACTTATGTCACATAGAAGAATTTTATTCTATAGCTAAGGCTTAATGAAAATCATGAAAATAGGCTAAATGTTTAATGTTAGGTCGGCAAAGATTATTCACACGCGTTATCCGCTCATCTGTTCTGTTTTAACAGATAAGACTCACAAAGAGGAGAAATAAAATGAATAAAACTTTATTAGTAGGTTTAGTATTAGCAAGTGTATCAATGACAACGTATGCGGGGCATGATCGATATCAAGATCGCGCTCGTGTTACCCATGTAACACCTCAAGTAGAGCGTGTAAATACACCACAACAAGAGTGCCATACAGAGTATGTGCGTGAAAGTTATTATGAAAATAGTCATCGTTCAAACACAGGCGCTATTATTGGTGGTGTCGCTGGTGGTTTAATCGGTAGTCGCTTTGGTGGCGGTAGTGGCCGGATTGCAACTGCTGCATTAGGCGCAGGCTTAGGCGCTATTATTGGTGATCGTCATGATAACCGACAATCTTATGGTCGTCGTCATGTTGAAACACGTCCGGTAGAGCGTTGTGTTTCTGTAGATAGCTGGCATGAGGTGAATCGCGGTTATTTGGTTGACTACGAATATAACGGCCGTACTTACACGACTGAGTTGGATCAACGTCCTGGACGTTTTATCCCAGTGAATGTTTCAGTAAAACCTAGTGGTTATGTAACTAATGTTTCTTACCATAATGGCTATGGCAATAAGCATCATTACAAAGGTTATAAAAACAAACATTACCGTAAGCACAATAACAAGCATTACCGTAAAAATCACGGATACTATTAATGTAGCTTGAAGTTTGCAATAAAAAAGGCCGCCAAAAGTGGCCTTTTTTATTGCATCAGGATTTGCAACTAATCGCCAGCACCAATATTTAGCTAGTTTATAATTGGATAACGTTAAATTTAAGGTTGTTGATGTCATTATTGTCAGGCGTATTAGAGAGAATGCGCACATTATTTTTGCCAAAAGCACCCAATGCAGCACGGGTGTGGCAGGCTAATGGTGGTCGTGTTCAACATGCCTATTGGTTGTTTTGTGCACCCGTGCATATGTTGCTAGGGCGGGATAGCTTTTTCTTAACAACACCAGCACCTGCCGAGGTTTCAGCAAAAGAAGCTGCTTCATTAATTGAAAGCCTAAATCAGCATTTTTTGATTGAAGGTTATCATTTTTATTTACAAAATAGCATTTGGTTTCTAGGTTTAAATCATGATCCGCAGATTACAACAACGGCTATTGAGTTCGTTATAAATAAGGATGTTGCTGCGCATTTTCCACAAGGGGAGGGTGCATTAAAATGGGCAAAACTGCAAAATGAAATACAAATGTTATTGTTTAGCCACTCAGTGAATGAGCAACGTGAGAAAGAAGGCCAGCCTATCATTAATAGCCTTTGGTGTTACGGCGTTAGTCAAAACGATGTTAGTCAAAGTCCAGATCAAGGCCAAACCGTATGAAAGTCACACAGCGCACTATTAATGCAGAAGCGCAGCAGCAATTAGCCGATGCTGGTCTGTCGCCATTATTGGCGAGGTTATATGCGGCGCGTGGTATTACTAGTATTAAAGAGTTAAAAACATCTCTTAGTGGAATTATTCCGCCAGAGCAGCTTACGCATAGCAGCGTGATGGCTAAGTTATTAGCCGATGCGATTGCGCAAAATAAAAAATTGCTTGTTGTCGGTGATTATGATGCTGATGGAGCAACGGCGACAGCCGTTGCCGTTAAAGGTTTGCGTAGCATGGGGGCTAAGGTTGATTTCTTGGTGCCTAACCGTTTTGAGTATGGTTATGGTTTAACGCCTGAAATTGTTGCGCTTGCCGCGACACAAAAGCCAGATATAATTATTACAGTTGATAATGGCATCGCCAGTGTAGAAGGTGTGGATGCTGCTAATCAGCTCGGTATACAGGTGTTGATTACCGATCATCATTTACCAAGTGACACTACGCCACAAGCGGTTTGTATTGTGAACCCGAATCAACATGGTTGTGATTTTCCCAGTAAAAATTTAGCAGGTGTAGGCGTGATGTTTTATGTGCTGCTGGCTTTGCGTGCCGAGTTACGTGCGCGAGGCGAATATGTAGAAAGAAAAGCGCCTAATTTAACCGAGTTATTAGATTTAGTTGCACTAGGCACGGTGGCAGATTTGGTGAAACTTGACGCTAATAACCGTATTTTCGTTGAGCAAGGTTTACGCCGTATGCGGGCGGGTGCTTGTTGTGAAGGTATTAAGGCGTTGCTAAAAGTAGCAGGGCGCGACATCAGCAAGGTTAATGCACAAGATTTAGGTTTTTACGTTGGTCCACGTCTTAATGCAGCTGGTCGGCTTGATGATATGCGTTTGGGCATTCAATGCTTACTTGCCTATAATGCGCAAGAGGCACAAACCTTTGCACAAACGCTACATGAACTTAATGCTGAGCGCCGCAATATTGAAGCAGATATGCAAGATGAGGCTTTAGCCAGTCTAGACCAAATCAAAGTAGGTGATCAATATAGTATTAGCTTATTTGAATCAAGTTGGCATCAAGGTGTGGTGGGTATTTTAGCTTCGCGTATTAAAGAGCGTTATCACAGGCCGGTCATTGCGTTTGCTGAAACGGGGGACGGCTTGTTAAAAGGTTCAGGTCGCTCGATTGCAGGCCTGCATTTGCGCGATGCCTTAGACCTTGTGACAAAAAGGCATCCTAAACTCATCGTTAAGTTTGGTGGCCATGCTATGGCCGCAGGCTTAAGTATTCACCAAGATGATTTTGTCGCATTTGAAAAAGCATTTGAGCAAGTAGTGCGTGATTTGTTAACGCCAGCAGATTTGCAAGCTATGATGCAAACGGACGGCGGTTTCGATGTGAGCGAAATGACATTAGATACTGCACAAATATTAAGCATGCAAGTATGGGGGCAGGGCTTTGCCGTGCCTTTGTTTCATGATGCGTTTACAGTGATAAACCAGCGCATCGTCGGTCAAAAGCATTTGAAGTTATTGTTAGAGAAACAGGGCGCGCGTTTTGATGCTATCTTTTTTGGTCAAATCGATGATTTGCCAGCGCAAATAGAAGCCGTCTATCAATTGCAAGTGAATAGCTTTAATGGCATGCAATCTGTTCAGTTACAGCTATTGCATGTTTAATTGCTACTATATAATGCACAGCCATGACGCAAACTAAAACGCAAGTTAAAAACATAGCTAAAAAATTTGTTATTGCAAACTGGAAGATGCACGGCAATCTCAAACAAAACCAAGCATTGTTCGAGGCTTATATACAGACACTTTCGGGCTTAAAAGATACGCAAGTAGTTGTGTGTGTGCCTTACCCATATTTAGCACAAGCGCAAAGTTTGCTACAAGGGTCGGGTATTGCTTGGGGTGCGCAAAACATGGGTAAAAATGAAGATGGTCCCTTTACAGGAGAGGTCAGCGCAACTATGTTGTGTGATTTTGGCTGTGAATATGTCATTTTAGGCCACTCAGAGCGCGCCACTGCCTATTGTGAATCCGACGAAAATATCGCGCAGAAATTCATGATGGCGAAAGACCATGGCATTACCCCCGTGTTGTGTGTGGGTGAAACATTAATTGAGCGTGAGGCTGGCGTGATGGAGATGGTGGTTGGTAAGCAGCTTGATACGATTATTGAAATGTATGGCGCTGAGGTGTTTATTGATACGGTTATTTCATACGAGCCAATCTGGGCGATTGGTACAGGCTTGGCTGCGACGCCAGATCAAGCAAAAGCCATGCATAAATTTATCCGTGGCAAAATCGCCAGCTTAAACCCAGATGCTGCAAAAAGCCTTAAAATCCTCTATGGAGGAAGCGTAAATCCGCAAAATGCGGTACAATTATTCGTTGTGCAGGATATTGATGGTGGGTTGATAGGACGATGCTCACTAAACGCACAAGAATTTGAAATGATATGTCGTGCGACTGAGGTTTGAATAGATAAATATTTTTGGTTTTTCACGACATGGTTAGTTAGGTTAAAAAGTTAGGTAAAAAAATGGAAAATACAGTCACAATCCTTCACGTAATTGCTTCTGCAGGCGTGATAGGTCTAGTTTTATTACAACACGGCAAAGGTGCTGATATGGGTGCTGCTTTTGGCAGCGGCGCATCAGGCAGCTTGTTTGGTGTAAGCGGGTCATCTAACTTTTTAAGCCGTGCGACATCAATGTGTGTTGCATTGTTTTTTGCAACAAGTCTTGGCCTTGCTTATATCGCAAGTGATAAAGCTGGTTCAGGTAGCGTCATCAGCATACCAGCTACGCAAACAACAGCCACAACTGACGCAAGTGAGACTGGTTTGCCAGAAGCCACACCTGCAGCTAACACTGTAGATGATATTCCTAATTAACCTTTAGGTTTGTTTTGCGAGGCCTATGGATGGCTTTGTCCCAACAAAATGCCGTCGTGGTGGAATTGGTAGACACGCTATCTTGAGGGGGTAGTGACGAAAGTCGTGAGAGTTCGAGTCTCTCCGTCGGCACCATTGTTTATGCTTAGTGGTTTTGTTGCCTTACCTTTTACGCTCAACAGACGGCTCTTTAATTACCTTTAGAGACATAGTTTTAGACAGTTTTTCGGCAAGTTCTTTTGCTTTTTGTTTTGTGTATGTGCCTAGTGTTCCAGTGCCTAGCGGAATTTCATCTCCTTTAATGGTTTTGAGTAAGACTGTGATTGTTGCGGCACGGCCTGCCTGACCGCCACTTGCAGCCGGCCGGTATAATCTAATTTCTTCAAATTCATTAAAGTTCTTTTCCCATTCCGTTTTTGCAAATAGGCTAGCCAGCGAATACTGCACTAAGTTTTTCGGCCCGTTAACTTCAAGATTGCAGCGAGTGAATATGGTTGTAATTGTTCCAAAAAATAAAGCGCCAGATAAAAAACAACAAAACCAGTAGATAGAAACATGTGCTTTCTTAATTTCGTCACCAAGATACCAGGTGGCTGCTGCAAGCCCACATGCAAAGATTCCAAAAAGAAAAGCATGTCGATAGGCGCTATATTCAAAACGCAAGATATTAGGGTCCGACGATATTAGCGTTAGTACGTTATCATCTCTATTAAGAAATTTCATTTTTTTCTAACTCCTATGAGTGTTTGATTGGTTGTTAGCAGGAGGCATGCTTTCTCAATAGTGATTACCTATTGATTCTCCGCACTACAGTCGTATTCTTCAATTTTTAATTCAGGGTGAGTCGATGAAACCGCTACTCGAAACCAGATGAATGGAAATAAAGGGTTTGGTAGCCAGTACTTCCACCCTAGATTTTTTACGAGTGTGCTATCTGGTAGTTTAAAGTCGAGCCAAATATAGAGAAATTTGTAAATGCACAGCCCGGGAATGTAGTTGATTTGGAATCCATCAGTTACTAAACTTTTTTTATGAATATAAAAATTCCCTTCGAATGGTGTCATTGCCCATCCTTTACGGCCGTCAGCAATTAGAATGCCTGATTTTGTATGTGTAATTCGTATGTGTTTACGTTTCATCAATTTCGTTTAACTTGTTAATAACAGGAATAAACCCCTCTGTAATTATTAGCCATAGACGGACTATAATGCCTGCTAATATAACAATCAAGATAAAGCAAGGTGTATTGACATGGGTGGTAGGTTAAGGTTTTTAGATTGTAATTGATTGGCTTTGTTTTTTGATTTGATCTAGCGCAAAAAAACTTATATTTATGCGTGTAAAAGTGTACCGTCGCGTTATAATATGCCTTGTTAAATTTTGCAGAAACTAAAAGTATTTGCGAAATAAAAAATACTTGTATTATTTTTTTAGATAAACATTTTTTGCAAGTATTTACTGTGGCACACCATTGCATCAGTTAAATAAAGAAAGTTAAGATTAAAGCCAGTGTTAGAAAATTATTTTCCAGTTCTAATGTTCATTTTAGTAGGCTTAGCTGTCGGCCTGGGGCCTCTTATATTAGGTAAACTTGTCTCCCCACATAAGCCTGATACTGAAAAAAACTCACCTTACGAGTGCGGCTTTGAAGCCTTTGAAGATGCACGTATGAAGTTCGATGTGCGTTATTACCTCGTTGCCATTCTCTTTATTCTGTTTGATTTAGAAATTATGTTCTTATTCCCTTGGGCCGTTGTGTTGCCAGATATTGGGCTGTTTGGTTATGTCGCAATGATGTTCTTTTTGTTTGTGCTGGTTGTTGGTTTTATCTACGAGTGGAAAAAAGGTGCGCTAGAGTGGGATTAGGTTCACATGACAATAGAAACCTTACTTTAATGTGCGCTTTGCAAGGGGAGCTTAAGTGGGCATAGAAGGTGTAATGGAAAAAGGGTTTGTTACTACATCCTTAGATAATTTAATTAATTACACACGTACAGGTTCTTTATGGCCAATGACGTTTGGTTTGGCTTGCTGTGCGGTGGAAATGATGCATGCGGGCGCGGCACGATATGACCTTGACCGTTTTGGCATTGTTTTTCGTCCTAGTCCTCGGCAATCAGATGTGATGATTGTAGCGGGTACGTTGGTGAATAAAATGGCACCGGCTTTACGTAAAGTGTATGACCAAATGGCTGAGCCACGCTGGGTAATATCCATGGGTAGCTGCGCGAATGGTGGCGGCTATTATCATTATTCTTATGCGGTTGTGCGTGGCTGTGACCGTATTGTGCCAGTTGATGTTTATGTGCCAGGCTGTCCGCCGACCGCTGAGGCACTGCTTTTTGGCATTATTCAGTTACAGAAAAAAATCAGACGTACCAACACGATTGCACGTTAACTATATTTTATAACTCATCTCTTAAAACCAATGACCACTAAATTAGATCAGCTCAGTGTGCAATTAAAGCAAGCTTTAGGCGATAGCTTAGTAAAACTTAGTACGAACTTTGATGAAGTGACAATTGAATGTAAAGCCAAAGACTTTATTGCGGTGTGCGCCAAGTTGCGGGATGAAAAGGCGTTAAAGTTTGAGCAGCTTATTGATTTATGTGGTGTTGACTACAGTGAGTATGAAGATAGTCTATGGGAGGGTGCACGTTTTGCGGTTGTCTTGCATTTGCTATCCATTTCAAACAACCAGCGCGTGCGTGTGCGCGTGTTTGCGCAAGATGATGATTTTCCAGTATTGCCAACGTTGATTGATATTTGGCCGGCAGCTAACTGGTTTGAAAGAGAAGCGTTCGATTTATTTGGCATTATGTTTGAAAACCATCCTGATTTACGTCGCATATTGACCGATTATGGGTTTGTTGGCCATCCGTTCCGTAAAGATTTCCCGATGATTGGTAATGTGGAAATGCGTTACGATCCTGAGCAACAACGTGTTATTTATCAGCCAGTATCGATTGAGATGCGCAATAACGTGCCACGTGTTATTCGTGATGAAGGTACGCACAACTAATGGCGGAAATCAGAAACTATACAATGAACTTTAGCTCCGGCCGTGCTTCGCACTTAACTGGCTTATGCAAGTTAGCCTGCACTGAAGTTCATGACCAGCTTTTAACTTTTGCGATGTTTAGGAAAGTATAGAAACATGGCAGAAATTAGAAATTATACAATGAACTTTGGGCCGCAGCATCCAGCTGCGCATGGTGTATTACGTTTGGTGCTTGAACTGGATGGTGAGGTGATTCAACGTGCTGACCCGCATATTGGTTTGCTACATCGCGGCACAGAAAAGTTAGCTGAAAATCGGACATACTTACAGTCTGTGCCGTATATGGATAGACTTGATTATGTGTCGATGATGGCGAATGAGCATGCTTATGTCATGGCTATCGAAAAAATGCTGGATTTAGAAGTGCCAATACGCGCGCAGTATATCCGTGTCATGTTTGATGAAATCACACGTATTCTTAATCACCTGCTTTGGATTGGTGCACATGGCCTTGATTTGGGTGCGATGACCATGTTTATCTATGCGTTCCGCGAGCGTGAAGATTTGTTTGATATCTACGAGGCTGTGTCTGGTGCACGAATGCATGCCGCTTACTACCGCCCAGGCGGCGTTTATCGTGATTTACCAGATCGTATGCCGCAATATGAAACATCTAAATTTCGTAGTAAGGCGAAAATCAATAAACTGAATGAGAACCGACAAGGATCAGTACTTGATTTTATTGAGGATTTTACCAATCGTTTTCCGGGGTATGTTGATGAATATGAAACCTTGCTTACAGACAATCGCATATGGAAGCAACGTACCGTTGGTATTGGTGTTGTCTCGCCAGAGCGGGCATTGGCATTAGGCTTTACCGGCCCTATGTTGCGTGGTTCTGGTGTTGAGTGGGATTTACGTAGAAAACAACCCTACGAAGTGTATGACAAGTTAGATTTTGATATTCCAGTAGGGGTGAATGGAGATAGCTATGATCGCTATTTGATTCGCATGGAAGAGTTTCGTCAATCTAATCACATTATCAAACAGTGTATTGATTGGTTGCGTAAAAATCCAGGCCCTGTGATTACCAATGATAATAAAATTGCACCACCAGATCGTGAAGGCATGAAAACCAATATGGAAGACATGATTCACCATTTTAAACTTTTTACCGAAGGCTTTCATGTGCCAGCAGGTGAGGCTTATGCAGCAGTGGAGCATCCTAAAGGTGAGTTTGGTATATATATGATTTCTGATGGGGCGAATAAGCCGTATCGTTTGAAAATTAGGGCGCCCGGTTTTGCACATATTGCTGCGATGGATGAAATGACGCGAGGTCATATGTTGGCTGATTTGGTTGCTGTAATTGGGACACAAGACATTGTCTTCGGGGAAATTGATAGGTAAAGCATGTTAAGTAAAGACGCTATTAAGAAAATTGATTATGAATTGACCAAGTACCCTGAAGACCAGCGTCAGGCCGCAGTAATGAGCGCGTTGCGTATTGCGCAAACAGAAAACGGCTGGTTGTCACCTGAATGTATCGTGGATGTTGCTGGGTATTTACGGATGCCTGAAATTGCGGCATTAGAAGTCGCTACTTTTTATAATATGTATGATCTTGAGCCAGCTGGAAAATACAAAATTACGATTTGTACCAATATATCTTGCATGTTGCGTGATAGCGATGCGATTGTTGATCATTTGCAAACAAAATTAGGTGTTGGTTTTAATGAAGTCACTGCGGACGGTAAGTTCTGTTTAAAAGAAGGTGAGTGCATGGGCGCTTGCGGCGGGGCACCATTGATTCATATCAATAATACAAAAATGCATGAATTTTTGACGCCAGAAAAAGTAGATGCCATTTTGGAGGCGCTTGAATAATGGCAGCGGCAAAGGCGATTAAAAAAACCACTAAAAAAGCAACAAAGCCAGTGATGACTGATTTGAAAGGTCAAACACTCGTTTGCTTGCGTACACTTAAAGAGAAAAATCCAGCATCACTGGCAACATATGAAAAACTGGGTGGTTACGTTGAGCTAAAACGGATTGTGACTGATAAAGTCAAAGCAAAAGAGGTGATTGATCAGATTAAAGTGTCTGGTTTGCGCGGACGGGGTGGCGCTGGGTTTCCGACAGGCCTTAAATGGAGTTTTATGCCGCGTTATTATGATGGCACTAAATACTTGGTTTGTAATACTGATGAAGGTGAACCTGGTACTTTTAAAGATCGTGACATTATCCGTTATAACCCGCATCAATTAATTGAAGGGATGGCGATAGCCGCTTACACCTTGGGTGCTAGGGTAGGGTATAACTACATACATGGTGAGATTTGGGAAGAATACGAAACTTTTGAAACTGCGTTAGAAGAAGCGCGTGCTGCAGGCTACTTAGGTGAAGATTTATTTGGCACTCATTTCAGTTTTGATTTGCATGCAGTGCATGGCTATGGTGCTTATATCTGTGGTGAAGAAACTGCGTTAATCGAATCGATTGAAGGCAAAAAAGGTCAACCACGTTTTAAGCCACCTTTTCCTGCTAGTTACGGTGTGTTTGGTCAACCAACCAATGTGAATAATACTGAGAGTTTTGCTAGCGTGCCTTGGATATTGCAACATGGCGGGCAGGCATTTGCTGAGTTAGGCGTAGCAGGTTCGGGTGGCACTAAATTATTTTCAGTTTCCGGCCATGTAGAAAAACCGGGTAATTACGAAGTTAATATGGGCATGCCTTTTAACGATTTGTTGGCATTGGCTGGTGGCGTTTGGAAAGGTCGAAAATTAAAAGCAGTGATTCCTGGTGGGCCATCAACAGCTGTGTTACCGGCTGCTGACATTATGAAAGCAACGATGGATTACAACGGCCTAGGCGATGTGAAATCAAGCTTAGGTGCAGGGTCAATGATTGTCATGGATGAAACGACTTGTATGGTGAAAGCACTGAAGCGTTTATCTTATTTCTTTTATGAAGAAAGCTGCGGTCAATGTACACCATGCCGAGAAGGAACAGGTTGGGTTTACCGTGTGATTAAACGTATTACTGAAGGTAAAGGAAAGCCTGAAGATTTAGATTTGTTGACTGATGTGAGTCATAACATTTCTGGTCGTACAATTTGTGCGCTGGGTGATGCTGCGGCAACGCCTGTTTTAAGTTTTATTAAACATTTTCGCCCCGAGTTTGAATACTATATCCAGCATGGAAAAAGCATGGTTGATGGTAAATGAAAATTCTATTTTTTGAGCATATTGTTGCGTTGCGTGACACTCGAAATTCTCATGTATTTAATGTACATTGCGGTTTCTGCGTGCCGTGCGTCTTGCACTCTATCTCACAAAATAAATTTAGAGATTATTAAATGTTAGAAATTGAAATAGACGGTAAACCCGTTAAAGCAGAACACGGTACAACCATTATCGATGCGGCTGATTCATTAGGCATTGCGATACCGCGTTTTTGCTATCACAAAAAACTTTCAGTGGCGGCTAATTGTCGTATGTGTCTGGTCGAGGTTGCAAATTTTCGCAAGCCTTTACCAGCCTGCGCAACGCCAGTTACTGATGGTATGAAAATTTTCACGCGCAGTAAAGCCGCAGTGCAAGCACAGCAAAGCGTGATGGAGTTTTTACTGATTAATCACCCGTTAGATTGCCCAATTTGCGACCAAGGTGGTGAGTGTGATTTGCAAGATGTAGCGGTTGCTTACGGGGCAAGTGGCTCACGTTATACAGAAGAAAAACGTGTGGTGTTTAATAAAAATATTGGCCCGTTGATTAGCACTGATATGACACGTTGTATTCAATGTACGCGCTGTGTGCGTTTCTTGAAAGAGGTCGGCGGCATGCAAGAGCTAGGCATGACTGGCCGCGGCGAGCATGCGGAGATTACAGCTTATGTCGATAAAAGTGTTAACTCGGAACTATCAGGTAATATTATTGATTTGTGTCCTGTTGGTGCATTAACGAATAAACCATACCGATATTCTGCACGTAGTTGGGAGTTGGTGCGTCGTCCATCGATTGCACCGCATGATAGTTTGGGTTCGCACATCGAAGTGCATGTTAAAGACAACAAAGTGATGCGCGTACTGCCACGTGAAAAAGAAAGTATTAATGAGTGTTGGCTATCAGACCGCGATCGTTATTCATATGAAGGTTTAAATAGTCCTGACCGTTTGCAGGTGCCGATGATTAAGCACAACGGTATATGGCAAGAGACTGATTGGAAAACGGCATTGGAGTTTTCTGCTGGGCAGTTAAAAGATATTACCAATCATCATGGGAGTGACGCATTAGGGGTGCTGGTTTCTCCAAATAGCACGATGGAAGAAGGGTATTTAATTAAGCAGCTAGCGGCCGGTTTGGGTTGTGGCAATGTGGACTATCGTTTGCGTCAAACTGATTTTAGGCTTGATGGTAAACGTGTTGGTACACCTTGGATGGGTTGTAATATTGATGAGATAGAGAAATTAGATCGTATTTTGTTAATCGGGTCTAATTTACGAAATGAACACCCTTTGCTTGCGCAGCGATTCCGTAAAGCCGTCGATAATGGCGCAGAATTGTCTATTATCAGTCCATTAGATAATAGCCCGTTGATGGATGTGGCGCATAAAATTATCGCAACACCAAATGACATTGTGAATGTGCTGGCGCAGATATTAAAAGCAATGTCGCGCTTACAACGTTTGTCATTATGTTTACCACCAACGCTGAATAAGTTGTTAGAAAAAATCCATGTGCGGCCCAATACCGAAGTGATGGCAGAAAGTTTAGCGGGCATTAGTAAAACACTTAATTTGATTGCACCGAAAGTGGGTATTTTCTTAGGTAATATGGCGCTTAGCGCTCCAAGGTTTACTGAAATGTATAGTCTGGCTGAAGCGATTGGTGGTGTTTCTGGGGCTAAAGGTGGCATATTACCGTCGTCTGCTAATAATACTGGCATGCATCTTGTTGGTGTGATGCCGTCAGCGACAGGTATGCATGCACGCGCTATGCTCGAGGTGCCGCGTAAAGCTTATTTATTATTGAACATAGAGCCTGAGCTAGATTGTCAGCATGCGGCTTTGGCTAAAGAAGCGATGGCCAAAGCTGAGTGTGTAGTCGCACTTACGGCTTTTAAGTCTGTAGCGTTGGATAATGCTGATGTACTGTTGCCGATAGCACCCTTTACTGAAACATCAGGTACTTTTATGAGTATGGAAGGTCGCATTCAAAGCTTTAAAGCAGTGGTTAAGCCTTTAGGCGAGTGCCGCCCCGCCTGGAAAGTGCTGCGCGTGCTGGCGAATACGCTTGATTTGCAAGGCTTTGATTTCGATAGCACTGAAGATGTTAGAAACGTAATGTTTAAAGGTGAAAAAGCTTCTACGGTCGCTAAGCGAAGCCTTAACAACAATATGAAAGAATTGGTTGAGGTTGAAACTAAAATCAAATCATCTGGTTTACAGCGTATAGGTGAGGTGCGGCAATACGAGTCAGATCCTATCGTGCGTCGTTCAGTGCCTTTGCAAAAGACAAAATACAATATTAAGCCCATGGCGCGTTTGCATCCAGATGAAATGCGACTACAAAACGTGGTGGAGGGCGATACTGTTTTAGTTAAACAAGATAAAGGTAGCGCAATCCTAACAGTGCAGCGTGACACACATGTGGCGATGGGCTGTTTGCGTGTGGCAGCAGCACATGAAGACACCATTGGTTTGGGTGACTTAATGGGTGATATTTCACTAGAAAAAATTGATAAGAAGGCTGTTAGCTAATGGACTTTGCTGTAAATCTATTTGGTGATTATTGGCCAGCAGTTGCGTTGGTTAGTTGGACGTTGATTAAAATCATCGCCATTGTTGCGCCGCTAATGATTGCAATTGCTTATTTAACTTGGGCCGAGCGTAAAGTGATTGGCTTTATGCAAGTGCGTATTGGCCCTAACCGGGTTGGTTATTTTGGCTTATTGCAGCCACTTGCCGATGGCATTAAGCTGTTATTTAAAGAAATAATATTACCAACGGCATCGAATAAAGTGTTGTTCTTTTTAGGTCCTGTGTTAACCATTGCGCCTGCTTTTGCAGCTTGGGCAGTTGTGCCATTTGATGGGACTAAAGTGCTGGCTGACATTGATGCCGGTTTGTTATATATTTTAGCCATGACATCAATTGCTGTATACGGTGTGATTATCGCGGGCTGGGCATCTAATTCTAAATATGCCTTTTTAGGTAGTTTGCGCTCAGCCGCACAAATTGTTTCTTACGAAATTGCAATGGGCTTTGCTTTAGTTGGTGTGCTGATGTGCGCTAATAGCCTTAATTTAGGTAAGATTGTCATGGGTCAAGCTGGTGGTTTTTGGCATTGGTATTTTTTGCCTTTATTCCCATTATTTATTGTTTACTTTATTAGTGCAGTAGCAGAGACGAATCGTGCACCATTTGATGTAGCGGAGGGCGAGTCTGAAATTGTCGCTGGCTTCCACGTTGAATATTCAGGCATGGCATTCGCCATTTTTTTCTTGGCGGAATATGCCAATATTTGGCTGGTGTGTACGTTAGCAGCGCTGATGTTTATGGGTGGTTGGTTATCACCTTTCCCATTCTTGCCTGACAGCATATTGTGGTTATTTGCAAAAATGGCATTCTTGGTATTTTTCTTTTTATGGTTTAGGGCGACTTTTCCAAGGTATCGATATGATCAAATCATGCGATTAGGTTGGAAAGTCTTTATTCCAATTACAATCGTGTGGATTGTCTTTGTGGGCGGTATGATGCAAACAAAATGGGCGTATCTATTTCATTAGATTGAACGATTGAAAAATTATGTTTAAACAAATTATAAATACATTGAGTAGCTTGATGTTGGTGGAGCTGCTGAAAGGCATGGCTGTGACAGGCCGGTACTTTTTTGCACGTAAAATCACCATTCAATACCCTGAGGAGCGCACACCACAATCTAATCGTTTTCGTGGTTTGCACGCATTACGTCGTTACCCAAATGGTGAAGAGCGTTGCATCGCCTGTAAGCTTTGTGAAGCGGTTTGCCCTGCATTAGCTATTACCATTGAATCTGAACAGCGCGAAGATAACACACGCCGTACCACACGATATGACATTGATTTAACCAAATGTATATTTTGTGGTTTGTGTGAAGAGTCTTGTCCAGTCGACTCTATTGTAGAAACTCGCGTGTTCGACTATCACGGTGAAGAGCGTGGTGATTTACTCTATACCAAAGAGATGTTGCTAGCGGTAGGCGATAAACATGAAAAACAAATTGCAGCCGACCGTGCACAAGATAAGAAATTTAGATAAATAGATAAAAAAGCATACTGAATAATATGGCATTTACAGATTTTATTTTTTACGTACTTGCAGCAATTTTATTGCTAGCTTCGCTACGTGTGATTACAACGCGCAACCCTGTACATGCTGCTTTGTTTTTGGTTTTGGCATTCTTTACTGCCTCTGGCATTTGGTTGTTATTACAAGCAGAGTTTTTAGCCATTGCTTTAGTGTTAGTTTACGTTGGTGCTGTTATGGTGCTGTTCTTGTTTGTCGTCATGATGCTTGATATTAATTTGGATAAACTACGTGAGGGGTTTTGGGAATACTTGCCCATGGCTGGCTTTATTGGCGTATTGATGGCTGCTGAAATGGTGATGATTTTAGCAGGTAAATATTTTGTTTCAACAGAGGGTATTACCCGTGTTGCTGTTTCTAGTAATACCGCAGAAATAGGCCGCATTATGTATACCGATTATTTTTTACCCTTTGAACTGGCTTCGGTGGTATTGCTAGTGGCTATTGTTGCTGCGATTACATTGACGCTAAGAGATCGGCAAGAAAGTAAATCAATGGATCCTTCTGAGCAGGTAAAAGTGCGAAAACAGGATCGTATGCGTATTGTAAAAATGCAATCAGAAACTGAGCCTGTCGTAGAAGAAGCTTCTGATGATGGAGAAGAGGCATGACGGTAGGCTTGTCACATTACTTAATATTAGGGGCTTTGCTTTTTGCCATAAGTGTTGTCGGTATATTTTTAAATCGTAAAAACGTCATCATTTTATTGATGGCTATTGAGCTTATGTTGCTAGCCGTTAATCTTAACTTTATTGCATTCTCATATTATCTTAATGATATTACTGGGCAAATATTTGTATTTTTCATATTAACTGTCGCAGCAGCAGAGTCTGCCATTGGCCTTGCGATATTGGTCGTTTTATTTCGTAATCTATGCACGATTAATGTGGATGACTTGGATTCACTCAAAGGTTAATAGAAGGTTTAAAAAAGACTAACATGACGACGCAACAACTTCTTATTTGGGTGCCCCTATTGCCATTAATTTCAGCGATTATCGTTGGTTTATTTGGTAGTCAGTTGCCACGGGCAGCAGCACATTGGCTGACGGTCTCTGCTGTCGGTATATCATTCTTGCTGTCGGCATTTGTGCTAAAAGCAACCATGGATGGTTTTACCCATAATGCTAATTTATATACATGGCTAGCATCAGGTGATATTCAGTTTAGCGTTGGTTTCTTAATTGACAATTTAACGGCTTTGATGATGGTTGTGGTGACATTTGTCTCACTGATGGTGCATGTTTATACCATTGGCTATATGCATGAAGACCCTGGCTATAGCCGTTTCTTCAGCTATATATCCTTGTTTACTTTTTCCATGCTGATGTTGGTGATGTCGAACAACTTCATGCAACTGTTTTTCGGCTGGGAGGCAGTGGGTTTGGTTTCTTATCTACTGATTGGGTTTTGGTATAAAAAACCGACTGCAATTTATGCCAATTTAAAAGCGTTCTTGGTTAATCGTGTCGGGGATTTTGGCTTCTTATTAGGTATAGGATTGGTATTGGCTTATTGGGGTACCTTAGATTATGTAGCCGTATTTCAGGCTGCGCCAGCAATGGCTAACCTAGAAATAAGCCTGTTGCCTAATGTGACATGGTCGGTGATGACGGTGACCTGTATTTTGCTCTTTATAGGTGCGATGGGTAAATCTGCACAAGTACCATTGCATGTTTGGCTACCAGATTCAATGGAAGGCCCAACACCCATTTCAGCATTGATTCATGCAGCGACAATGGTGACAGCAGGTATCTTTATGGTGGCACGCATGTCGCCGTTGTTTGAGTTATCAACGACGGCACTTTCATTTGTCATGGTTATCGGTGCGATTACAGCGCTGTTAATGGGCTTGTTAGGGATTATCCAAAACGATATTAAACGTATTATTGCTTATTCCACGCTATCGCAATTAGGCTATATGACGGTCGCACTAGGTGTATCCGCCTATTCTGTGGCAATTTTCCATCTGATGACACACGCTTTCTTTAAAGCACTATTATTTTTAGGTGCAGGCTCTGTCATTATGGGCATGCACCATGATCAAGATATTCGTCATATGGGCAACCTTAAAAAGTATATGCCAATAACTTGGATTACCATGTTAATCGGTTCTCTTGCCTTGATTGGCACACCATTCTTTTCTGGTTTTTATTCTAAAGACAGCATTATTGAAGCAGTGAGGTTTTCAAATATCCCGGGTAGTGGTTTTGCTTACTTTGCCGTTTTGGCGGGGGTGTTTATTACTGCATTTTATTCTTTCCGCCTCTACTTTTTGGTGTTCCATGGCAGGGAAAAATGGCGTGACATTGCACAAGAAAAACACCACGACCATGATCAGCACATGCTAGGCCCCAAAGAAGATCCGCATGAGCCTGGCTGGGTAGTGAAATGGCCTTTAATTTTATTGGCTATACCTTCTGTTGTGATTGGTTATGTGGCTATCGTACCAATGTTATTTGGCCATTTCTTTGCTGGCGTAATTGCTGTTAATAATGAGGCGCATCCAGCGATGCATGTGTTAACCCATCACTTTATTGAAGTGCTACATTCGCCTGTAGGTATGGCCCTGCATGGGTTTGCAACCTTGCCCTTTGCGCTTGCTGCTACTGGCGTGGCTGTCGCATGGTTCTTTTATATGAAGCGTCCAGATATTCCCGCTGCTATTCAGAAACGCTTTTCCTTTATTAATTGGGTATTAGAAAATAAATACGGCTTTGACAAATTTAATGAGCGTGTGCTGATGGCTGGCTCTCGTTTCATTGGCGGTAAACTATGGAAAATTGGTGATGTGCAGTTAATTGATGGGGCGATTGTGAATGGTACGGCCAATTTAATCGGCAAGCTTTCAAAAGTTGTACGCAACTTACAATCAGGCCTTATTTACCACTATGCATTTGCCATGATTATCGGCGTATTTTTATTTTTAACCTTTTTTAATAAGCTCATTTAATGTTACTAAGCCAAGTTTTTTCAAATCACACCTTGAGCTTATCAATCTGGGTGCCAATATTAGCAGGGGTGCTGGTACTGCTTGTTGGCAGTGATGCCAAGGCACAGTTGACGCGTTGGGTTGCATTAGCTGGTAGCGGCATTTCATTTTTGGTTACGCTACCTTTGTATTTACGTTTCAATTTCAACCAAGGTGGTTTTCAGTTTCAGGAATTTTTTAATTGGATTCCGGCATTTAATATTCATTACCATCTTGGTGTCGATGGACTATCTGTACCCTTAATCATATTAACCGCCTTTATTACAATAATTGCCGTGATTGCCTCTTGGGAGACGGTTAGCAAAAATATTGCGCAGTACATGGCCGCATTTTTGATGATGAGCGGCATCATGATTGGTGTATTTAGTGCGCTAGATAGTATGTTGTATTATGTTTTTTGGGAAGCAATGCTCATTCCAATGTTTTTGATCATTGGTATATGGGGAGGGTCGAATCGGGTTTACGCCACCATCAAATTCTTTTTATATACCTTGCTAGGTTCATTATTGATGCTGGTTGCATTTATCTACTTGTATCATCAGACCGGCAGTTTTGCCATTGCAGACTATTACAAACTGCCGCTGACTCTTAAAGAGCAGGTCCTTATTTTTATGGCATTTTTCATGGCATTTGCCGTTAAAATTCCTATGTGGCCTGTACATACTTGGTTGCCAGACGCACACGTTGAGGCGCCGACGGCGGGCTCAGTTGTATTGGCAGCGATCATGCTAAAACTAGGTGGTTATAGTTTTTTACGTTTTGCAATGCCCATTGCGCCAGATGCAGCACATTACTTAACAGGTTTTATGATTACGCTTTCTTTGGTGGCGATTCTGTACATTGCCTTGGTCGCATTGGTGCAAAAAGATATGAAAAAGCTGATTGCGTATTCCTCTATTTCTCACATGGGTTTCGTGACTTTAGGTTTTTTCTTATTTAGCCAATTGGGGCTGGAAGGAGCCATGGTGCAGATGATTTCACATGGATTTATTTCTGCGGCCATGTTCTTGTGTGTGGGGGTGCTATATGACCGTATGCATACCAGAGAAATTGCCGATTATGGAGGCGTCGCTAACACAATGCCGATGTTTGCTGCGTTTGCTGTCCTGTTTGCAATGGCAAACAGTGGCCTGCCTGGTACCAGTGGATTCGTAGGTGAGTTTATGGTGATATTAGCATCCGTTAAATATAATTTTTGGATAGCTTTTATCGCAGCCACTACTTTAATATTTGGCGCTGCATACACTTTATGGATGGTTAAGCGTGTGTTTTATGGTGAGGTCGCCAATAAAAATGTAGCAGCACTTAAAGATCTAAATCGTCGAGAGTTTTTCATTTTAGGCATCCTTGCTTTGTTGGTGATTGGCTTCGGCGTGTATCCTCAGCCAATCACTGAGCTGATGCAAGCTAGCTCAGAACAGTTTTTGAATCATATGGCAATCAGTAAATTGCCTGATCTAGGAATATAAGGCATGAAAAACATTTCACTGGATCTTATTACCTCATTACCTGAAATTACAATACTTTGTATGGCAATGGTTGTGCTTATTTTAGATTTGTTTTTAAGCCCAAAAAATCGTATCTATATTTATGGCTTAGCACAGCTAGGTTTATTTGTAGCGGCATACTTTATTCTGAGTTCATTTGCGACGAGTACTGGCTATGCTTATAACGCTATGTTTGTGGATGATGCGCTAAGCGATACACTTAAATTGGCGACAATAATTGGTTCGTCAGCGATGCTTGTTTATACGCGCCAGTATATGCAAGACCGTAATCTATTTAAAGGTGAATATTATGCCTTAATACTGTTTGCTATATTAGGCATGATGGTGATGATATCTGGGCAAAGTATGCTCACTATTTATATGGGTTTAGAGCTGTTATCGCTTTGTTTGTATGCGCTAGTGGCTATGGATAGAGATAATGCTAGCGCTACTGAAGCGGCCATGAAATACTTTGTACTGGGTGCGTTAGCATCAGGTATGTTGCTTTATGGTATGAGTATGATTTATGGTATGACGGGTAGTTTAGACATTGGGCAGATTGCAGCCGTACTAAGTGAGTCAGATGTTAAAAACCCTGTGTTGATTTTAGGTTTGGTTTTTGTTGTAGCTGGTTTGGCTTTTAAATTTGGTGCAGTACCTTTTCATATGTGGGTGCCTGATGTCTACCAAGGTTCACCCACATCTATCACCATGCTTATAGGTTCCGTCCCTAAATTTGCAGGGTTTGCTATAGCGATAAGATTACTAGCGCAGGGCTTAGAACCATTGGCCGCCGATTGGCAAGATATGCTGGTGATTATGGCGGTGCTATCAATTACGATTGGTAATATCACGGCCATCGCACAAACTAATCTAAAACGTATGTTGGCCTATTCAACAATCTCGCACATCGGCTTTTTGTTGTTTGGTTTGATGAGTGCAAGCTTAAATGGCTATGCTTCAAGCATGTTTTATATTATTGCTTACGTGTTAATGACATTGGCTGGTTTTGGTGTGATTTTGCTGTTATCAAGAAAAGGTTTTGAAGCAGAGAGATTGGATGATTTAAAAGGCTTGAATCAGCGTAGCCCATGGCTAGCCTTTATGATGCTTATTACCATGTTTAGTATGGCAGGCATCCCCCCTACGTTGGGCTTTTATGCCAAATTTACAGTACTGCAAGCGGCGCTTCAAGCAGGCTATCTATGGGTGGTTGTATTCGCTGTGTTAATGGCTACAGTGGGCGCTTTTTATTATTTACGCGTTGTTAAACTCATGTATTTTGATGCGCCACAGGATAAAGCGATTATTAACGCACCTGTAGATATGCGTGTATTACTTAGTATTAATGGTTTGGCATTATTAGTGATTGGGCTGATGCCGCAGTGGTTGATGGATGTTTGTGCAAAAGCTATTTTCACAAGCCTGTAATATTAATAAAATAACTAAAAAATTCTATAATAAAAAAGCCAGCAGTTAATGCTGACTTAGTTGTTAGGGATGCTTCACAAGACAAAACCATTGGCAACGCCGTCTTTAACATAAACACCTTAAGTTCAGAATTATTTATCTTATAGTTATCAATGATGATTTATTGGAATGTGAGTGGATAACCATTACTTACTGTTCCATTTTCATTGATGATAAATAAGTAAGCAGCTTCCCCTGCTTGAAAAGACCCTTGTCTAACGGTAGTTGTGATGGAGCTGGCATTCCACGACGTTGGGGTTGATATAGCTAACACCCTACTCTCAGCATAAACAGGGCGATCACCAATCTCAATTCTTGCTCGGGCGTGTGCGCCTGTTGCTACATATATATCATCATATAAAGCGCCTGCGTTTACAGAATTACTTCTAGACCAACCAGGTACATTTAATTGATTCCATCGACTAATATTGTCATCAGAAAACTGATAACCATTAGGGGTATCATTCCCATCAAAAATCACAGGATTATCTTCAAAAACTTTCTGTCCAAACTCTTGACTCATTCCTTGTGCCCAAACCTCTCCTCTATCTACAGTGGGGTTATTTCCTCCTTGGAGGTACACAGAAAACCGGTTCCAGTCCTGAAAACTAAACCATCTGGTACTACCTGATTTTCTTCCTACTATTGTCTGAAAAGCATTATCATTTCCAGCAATAGTAAATACACTCGGATTATTTGATGTCGGTAAACAAAGGTCGTCATTGCCAGCTGCACCTCTATCACCATCCATTAACCAAACTAATTTCCAATCACTACCATTAGAAAAGGTATTAGGAGAGGTTGTGTTTGGAAAACGTTCTCCCGCAGGTATTATTACTCTATAGGAAATATAAATTTCTTGCGTATCACTAAAAAGAAATTTCAATCGTCCACCATTGTTACTATTGCTGCCTATCAAGCGAGCAGCCATGTTGCCATCAACATCTGTTTCGTAATTAGGGTTGTAACCATTGGAAGCACTACTCCAAGCCCAATCTCCTAAAGTAGCATTAAGTGATATTCCACCATCAGCTATCCCACGCTTAAAATCATCAAATAAAATGACATTGGGTCCACTTGCACCAAAATTACTACCTGAGATGGTGATTTGTTGCCCATCTGTTACTGCACCTGTTAGGTTATTAATGATTGGAGCAGGAGCAGGAGCAGGAGCAGGAGCAGGAGCAGGAGCAGGAGCAGGAGCAG
>CAYXOR010000023.1:0-10726 GCA_964466895.1 uncultured Methylophilaceae bacterium
AAGCACCAGTGGTGACGCGACAAAGGATGTTTATTGACGCACAAGAATCGATACTTTCTAGTGTCAGCAAAGTGATTGTGGATCAAAAAGGCGGAAATAGTTTGTTATATCTTCCTTTAGATAAGTTGATGGAGGCGGCCGGTAGCAAAGCGCCAGCGCGCAACACGCGTCAATTATCATCTGGGTCAAGTGCTAACGGGACAAGTTCAGAAACATCTGATAGCGCTATACAACGCGGTCGTGAGAGAGGAAGTCGCTAAAATGAAAAATTTGGGATTAGTATTAATGAGTGGTTTTGTTTTACTTGTATTGTTAAGTATGACGGCCTATACCGTAGATCAACGTCAACATGCGTTAGTGTTTAGGTTGGGTAAAATTGTCGATGTTAAAAAAGACCCTGGTCTTTATTTCAAATTACCATTCATTCAAAGCGTCAAATACTTTGAGAATCGTATTGTTACTTTAGATTGGGAAAAGCCTGCTAAATTTATTACCAGTGAAAATAAATACATGCTAGTGGATTCATTTGTTAAATGGCGCATTATTGACCCTGCGAAGTATTATGTTTCGATCAGAGAGGGTGGTGAAGCGGCTGCCGAAGATAGATTAGCTAAAGTGATTAATGCAGGTTTGCGTACGGAGTTTGGCTTACGTACCGTGCATGATGTGATTGCGGGTGAGCGTGCTGCAGTGATGAATAATTTACGCATAACAGCGGATAAAGAGGCTAGGCAAATTGGTGTCCAGGTCGTTGATGTGCGCTTAAAGCGTGTAGATTATTCAGAAGAAATCAGCAAGTCAGTTTTTGACCGTATGATTTCAGAACGTATCAGAATTGCTAAGCAGTTACGAGCTGATGGTGAGCGGGCATCTGAAGTGATTCGTGCTGATGCTGATAAACAGCACGAAGTCATTATTGCAGAAGCATTTCGTAAGGCAGAGAAAACTAAGGGTGATGGCGATGCGATTGCCATTAAAATTTATGCTGATGCTTACGGAAAAGATGCAGAGTTTTACGCGTTTTATCGCAGTATGGAAGCTTACAAAAATAGTTTTAAAGATAAATCAGATATCATGATATTAGATCCTAGCTCAGAGTTCTTTAAGTACATGCGCGGCGCAAACGGATAAGTCAATTAGCACATGAGTACAACATTATTAACAGCCGTTGGCCTTATGTTAGTGCTCGAAGGTTTGCTGCCTTTTATTGCGCCACAAGCTTGGCGTGATACGTTTAAACGGATGATAGAACTGAAAGATGGGCAGTTGCGTTTTGTTGGCTTAATTTCGATGTCAGGTGGTTTGTTACTTTTGCTTTTAAGTCGTTAGCAGCAGCCGTTATGCAAGATTATTCAGTATAATAGCGCTATGCGTAATTGGTTACTTCCCGAATTTATAGAAGATGTGATGCCTGTAGAGGCTGCACGTGTGGAGTCTCTGCGCCGTCAGCTTTTGGATTTGTTTAAAGTGCATGGCTATCAATATGTCATTCCACCAACCATGGAGTATTTGGAATCCCTCATTACAGGGACAGGGTGTAATTTAGATTTAGCGACGTTTAAAGTCGTTGATCAAATGACGGGTCGCTTAATGGGTATTCGCGCCGATACCACGCCACAAGTAGCACGTATCGATGCGCATATGCTTAACTATGAAGGTGTCTCACGTCTTTGTTATGCGGGCACAGTTCTACGTACTAAGGTTGATGGTATAGCGCGCACGAGAGAGCCTTTGCAAATTGGCGCGGAAATTTTTGGGCATGCTGGCATTGAAAGTGATATTGAGATTCAGCGTTTGATGATTAAGTCCTTACAGCTGATTGGGTTGACTGATCTACACGTTGATTTAAGTCATGTTGGTATTTTTGAAAGTTTAATCGAAGCGGGCAGTATTAATCACGCCTTAGAGCAAGAGCTCTATTCGGCTCTGCTGAGTAAAGATAAAACAGCGGTTGCCGAATTATCTAAAGATTTAGATGCGGTTATTCAGAATGCTTTAATCAGTTTGACTGATTTAAATGGTGATGTATCGGATTTGGATAAAGTGGAAAAAGCATTGCCTAAACTACTAGGTATAAATAAGGCACTAGAAAACTTAAAAGATGTCGCCTCTAGGCTAACGGATTTAAATATAAGCGTTGGTTTTGATCTAAGTGAATTGCGTGGATATCACTACCATAGCGGCCTGGTGTTTGCTGCATACGCACCAGGGTGCGCAGGGCCAATTGCATTGGGTGGGCGCTATGATGAGGTGGGCATTGCATTTGGTCGCTCACGTCCAGCAACTGGCTTTAGTTTAGATTTACGCGTGGTGGCTACTGTTCTAGAACCTAATCGTGCAGAAAAAACAATATTAGCACCAGCAGGCAGTGAAACTGATTTGCTCGTAAAAATTGATGCATTGCGCAATGCCGGTGACATTGTGATTCAAGTGTTACCTGATGTGCAGCCTAAGTTAACAGAGCTTAACTGTGACAGGCAGCTTGTAAAAGAAAATGGTGAGTGGGTAATTGCAACGCTTTAGTAATAATTATTTAAAAACAGTGGATTATGGCAAAAAATAACGCAAAAAATGTAGTGGTTATCGGGACTCAGTGGGGCGACGAAGGAAAAGGAAAGATCGTAGATTGGTTGACTGATCATGCTCAGGGTGTCGTGCGTTTTCAAGGTGGGCATAATGCTGGACATACGCTTGTTGTTGGTCAAGGCGATGCACAACATGTTTATAAATTAAATTTAGTGCCCTCAGGTATCGTACGTGCTGGTGTAAATTGCTATATCGGCAATGGTGTTGTGTTAGACGCAAAGCATTTGTTATCAGAAATAGCGACATTAGAAAAAGATGGATTAGAAGTTAAAAGTCGTTTGAAAGTTAGCCCAGGCTGCCCGCTTATCTTAAACCACCATGTTGCAGTTGATGTTGCACGTGAAGCCAAACGTAGCGAGGCTAAAAAAATTGGTACAACGGGTAAAGGTATTGGCCCAGCATACGAAGATAAAGTTGCGCGGCGTGCTTTGCGTGTTTACGATTTGTTTTATCCAGAGCGTTTTGCTGGCAAGCTAGGTGAGGTGATGGATTATCACAACTTTGTGCTTACAAATTACCTTGGTGCAGAGGCGCTTGATTTTAATCAGCAATTTGATGCGAGTATGGCACATGCCGAAGCATTGAAACCCATGGTGTCAGATGTTTCAGCAGAGCTCTACGCGGCTAATAATCGAGGTGAGAAGTTGCTATTTGAGGGCGCACAAGGTGCGTTACTCGATATAGACCATGGCACTTATCCGTACGTGACATCTAGCAACTGTATTGCTGGACAAGCTTCAGCAGGCGCCGGTGTTGGGGCTGATTTATTACATTATGTGCTTGGTATTACTAAAGCTTATACAACACGTGTTGGCGGCGGACCTTTCCCTAGTGAAATCGATATTGAAAACGAAAATGGTCCAGGCTATCAAATGTCCACAAAAGGCCAGGAGTTCGGTACTGTCACTAAACGTAAACGTCGCTGCGGTTGGTTCGATGCGGTGGCACTAAGACGTTCAGCCATGATTAATGGTTTAACGGGTTTATGTATTACTAAGTTAGATGTATTGGATGGCATAGACAAGCTCAATATATGTATTGGTTATGAGCTATATGGTGACAAAATAGACTTATTGCCCATTGGTGCTGATGATGTGGAAGCCTGTAAACCGATATATGAAACAGTACCAGGCTGGACTGAGAATACCTTTGGTGTAAACACTTGGGATGGCTTACCTAAAAATGCGAAAAACTATCTTAAACGTTTAGAAGCGGTTTGTGGTGTGCCTATTGCGATTGTTTCTACAGGGCCAGAGCGGAATGAGACTATTGTGATAGAGCACCCGTTTGACTAATGAGTAGGTGTCCATAGAAAAAGTCGCTATGCAATGGCTTTTTTTATTTGTCCATAATGAAAGCCTCTTAGCTTGTATTTAAATCCACAGATACACTAAGTCTACAAAATCTATGGTGATTCAGGAGTAGCTAGAATGGCTTCCATATGATTAATAAATTTTTCTGAAGTAAATTCTTTGAGAAATGCTTCGCGCGCATTATTCACGATTTGGATCCTCTTTGCCTCATTATTGATATAATATTCACATTTTTCAGCCAGATCTGACAAGTCCAATTTAACAGGTATATAGGTTTCATAAGGTACAAAGATGTTTGGGAAAATGTCTAAGTGACTGATATCAGGTTGAATTAACAGGCTTCTATGAGCTATTGCTTCAAATGTTCGCATTGTCATCTCTCCCCAACCCAATGGTGAAAAAACTACCTTAGATGCCTTTAGACGTTTGACATATTGTCTCCTTGATATTCTAGGCTCACCCTCATATTCAGCTTCGACGGAGATATTATAATTACTCAGCTTTCTCATTTGTTCAATTGCGAGCAATCTGTGTTTTCCATACCACTGAAGCTCATCTCGCTTACCAACTGACACATGACAAAAAAGATCGAGATTATTATCTTTTATTTTAAGCAGCCAGTTACTTATTGGAGACTTGATTTTTGGAATTATATAAGGATCAATTATAAAGTTACCTGAAACAATTTTATGATGTTGTCCTTTTCCAATAATAGATTTTGTTGACCAGTTCTCATCTGGTAATATACCGTCATCTATTAGTTTATCGTTAAGGTAAACTCCTGTCTTGTAATCTTTTAAATATAAACTTTTATCTGATAGCGTTTCATACTTAACCATTGCGTTAAGGTATGGAAGCGATTCAAAGAAAACACTACTGGTTTGATCCCATGGATCGATCATAATTAATTTTGAATCATAGTATTTCTCTCTCAAACTCTTGCACAAGCTAAGAACGTCATCTTTATTTTCTGGCCATCCAGGTCTAAAAAAAATAATATCAGCTTGGTCAATTTTATTTGTTTCGTTTTTAATATCTTCGACAGTCAAAGCTTGCTTCAGAATTACGTTATAGCCAGCCTTTCGAAACTCTTTTTTGAATAATATAAAAGGGTATAGTTGCCAGTAACCTACATAGTCTGTCTTCTTGATCTTAGGCCCAATAACATACAATTTTTTCACTAATTATTCCTCATTATTCAAACGATATCTAATAGCAAGGTCACTTGCAGCTTCTAAACTGGCAACATCATTAAGATTTATGTATTCTCCTTTGATTTCGAAAGCAGCTGCTGAATGACCATCTCGGATAAGATCGTCAATGAAGTTTACAAACTCAATACTAGGGCGGCCTTTATCATATTCTGCCTCGAGTATATTTATGACGTCTGAAGATACAATAAAGTTTGCCATGCCTAATATGTCGTTAGGTGTGTTTGTTGGGTTTTCTACAAGCCTAACAATACGATCCCCATTTATTTCAACGGAGAAATTCTTTTTAATTAGTTCGTGATCCTTTGTTTGCTTAATACCAACCACAGCAGAATGTTTTTCGTAGGGAAACTTAAGAAGGTCTGAATGGTTGCTATTTAAATAAAATTCGTCAGATAGCATGACGCACGCATGTCGGCCCGCTAAATATGGTTTTGCAAGAAGCACTGACCAAGCCCAACCTTTATCAATATGATGGTTGTCAACGTACGTGATTTTTACGCCAAGTTCTTCACCGTTACCAAAGGTTTCACGTATTGTGTCACCCATGTACCCAAGCGTAATGATGATTTCTTTAATGCCCAAACCGTCACGCATTACGCGAATTAATCGTTGTATGTTTGATTCGCCATCGATGGCAAAAAGCCCTTTGTGAACTTCATAAGTATATGGTCTAGCCCTAACACCACTTCCAGCGGCAGGTATAACGCCAAGTAAATCAGGTTTCATTATCTCAACTCCAATGTATTAATGTTGACCTTTGCGTAAAAAGCCTTGATGAGGGATTCTAAATGCTCAATCCCCGTGATAGTTTCGTGATTGCTCATCAGCATTCTGGAAAGTTCAATATTAATAATTTCCAGTTTTCCTCGCGCTATTTCATCATCGATTGTTCTTATTTCAGCAACGCCAGCAATACCTAAGGTACGCCTTGCTATAGAGCAGGCACTAAAACCAATTGCATCTCGCATGATTTTTAGTAAGTACTGTTTTTTATATTCATTGAGCGCAGTATCTGCGACGAACTTTTCGACCAAATGGGCGGATTCTGATGAGGTGCCCCAGAATTCCAAGAATCGTGTTTCGAATGTTTTCCATATGTCAATTGCTTGACCAAGTAGCCACTCTTGATAAGAGTTGTCTGAACTACGATAGAAATGAGATGTATAACATAAAAGAAGATTACCAATGATTTTTCCAACATCAAAACCAAATGGGCCAAAAAATGCGAACTCAGGATCAATGACGTATGTTTCATTTTTGTTGGCCATTAGTGAGCCTGTATGGATGTCACCATGTAAAAGAGCATCAGTCTTCGTTAAAAACAACTCCTTAAACTTTAGCACATTTAGCTTAAATTGATCATCAATACGAATAGTCTTATTTGCGTAATTGTTGCTTGTCTGGTTTAGGTAATTTGACTCATGTTCAATATACGGAAATGTAAAGATAAAATCTTCCGTCAGTTTACAAAGCTCTGAATTGAGTACGAACTGGCTCATTAATTCACGACGTTCTGTACTCTGCATAGATAAGCTACTAGTTTTAAACAAAGATTCAGCAAGGAAATTACCGACATGATGGCCGACATTCTGATACGTTTCGCCATCCATCATGCCGTATCGTACAACACGGTGTTGAGAAAGGTTTTCCATAACTAGCACACTCATTTCCTCATCGGAATAAAATACTTTAGGAATATATTGAGGTGCAACCTTTTCGTAAATCTTTAATGCGCGTATTTCATATTTCATTCTGTCTCGCGAAAGTGGCCATGAATCCCCAGCCATTCTGAGGTATGGAACCGCTTGTTTTAGAATGACCGATTTTACAGGTGCATTTTTGGAGGTAACTCTATAAACAAAGTTTAAATTACCATCACCTATTTCTTCAATGTTAATATCTGCAGTGTTGCCTAACACTTTAGTAACAGCTGGCAGACTGCCAAGGTAACTTGGAATGCTATCTGCTTTTAATATAAAGTATGTCAATCTAATTGCTCCTTAGTCCGCTTGTTTGACAAGCGCTTGTGCAAAATTCGGACTATCTGGATTGACGATTTGAACAATATCTAACACGTCATCATGCAAAATTTTATTCGACATACATACATCTGATTTTGTTAAATTCCAAGGCTCACCATTGAAGTCTGAAACACGACCACCAGACTCTTCCGCAATAACGGCTCCAGCAGCAATGTCCCATGGAGATATATTCAGTGTGCAGAAAGCATCAACGCGGCCAGCAGCAACGTTGTAAGCCTCAATGGCCGCGGACCCCATTTTTCTAAAATCTTTAATTGAATCGTTTAATGCGTAGCTCATTATGGCAAAGCGGCGATTGTTTTTATCTCCACCAGGGCAGCCAACGATGTATGCCTGCGAAATATCTTTTGTTTCTGATGCTTTAACTGGCCTACCGTTTAGCGTACAGCCATGACCTTTACGAGCGACAGATAGTTCTTCGAGAAGAGGGGCGAAAATAACGCCCGTGATCGGTTTGTTCTTGTATGCCAGGCAAACAGAGACGGCAAAGAAAGGGTTGTGATTGACATAATTAGAGCTACCGTCTAATGGGTCAATAACCCAAGTGTAAGGGCTTCCGTTATCAACACTATCACTTTCTTCTGTGAGCAAGTTATGATCTGGATGGCGTTCAGAGATTAAATCAATAATAATCTCATCTGCTTCGTTATCAAGAGCAGAGGTGATTTCTTTTGTAAGGCCACGGTTTGATACTGAAAGTGTATCATTTCCGTATACTTCAATATTATGCCGTTTGTATTTTCTTAAAAGGTGGTCGCCTGCGAGTACTGCCGCATCTACTGCTGTTTTGGTAAAAAAATCCATGGTTTTCCTAATGGTAAATGTTTTGTAACTTGTCATTAAACTTTAAAGTAGCAATCATCATTTTCAGTATATAAAAAATCATTTACTCAACTTTAATTTTGCATTTAACAATTAAATTAGTGTTGCTAGTATTTGAGACAGTGCTTTTGAAGTTAGAAAGATTGCTATAGCTTGTATATTGATATAAGCAATATTTATGCCAATAAACTAATTTTTATGATGAGGATTATTATTATTCAATAACTTATTCTCTCTATTATTACTTAATCTTCCGTGTGTACCAATCTTATATTAACAAAGGCATATGTCAATGCACCCTTTAGGGTAATTGTAGTTTTTTAGTCTAAATTGATTTCTGTTGTGTGTTTGGATAGGCTAAACTGATGTTTTAGATAAGATGTAATAAGGTTGAAGTTGGAAATGAGTAAGCGTTTAGCATGGGCAATCACAGGGTCAGGACATTATCTACGTGAATCGCTTCAACTATTACAAAACATAGAGAGTGTTGATGTTTTTTTAAGCAAGGCAGCTGCGGAAATTATTAGACAATATAGTTTTCAGACGCAATTAGACGCGATGGATCACCGCGTTTTCCAGGATAAAACGGCTAGTAGTGTACCCGTTGAGTTTTTTTATGAAGGTCACTACCATGCATTGGTTATTTCGCCAGCTACTTCAAATACGATTGCAAAAATGGCTTATGGGTTTTCGGATAGTTTGGTGACTAATTTGTATGCGCAAGCAGGTAAAACAAGGGTGCCCAGCATTGTGTTTGCTTGTGATACAGCGCCAGAGCTTGAATCGGAAGCGCCGCGTGAAAATATAGTTAAAGTTTTTCCACGGCAGGTTGATATAGATAACATACAAAAACTAATGCAATTTGAGGCAACGACTATAGTGGCAAGTATTGCTGAACTTAAACTTGCGATTGACGCTAGGTTAAATATTGAAAGCTAAGAATTTACTGTTTGTTACAGGCAAGCTTGCAGAAAAAAGCCTTAATAAAGTGCTACAAAAAGTGCAGGAAAGCAGTGAAGTACCTTCGTTTAAGTACCGCGTTGAGCAGGTCGGGGTGTCAGTTGCGGCATTAATGACACCAGAATTGATTGCAAGACGTCTGAAAGAAACCGGTGATGCAGAGAAAATGATTTTGCCAGGTTTATGTCAAGGGGATTTAAGTGTTTTGCATCGCCAATATGGAATTCCAGCGGAGCGCGGCCCTAATGATTTAAAGGATTTGCCGCAATATTTTGGGCAGCAGGGAATGGCGCCAGATCTGAGTCAATTTAGCACACAAATTTTTGCTGAAATAGTTGATGCACCCGATTTAAGTGTTGATGCTATTTTAATTAGAGCTGAACAATTCAAGGCGCAAGGTGCTAATGTGATCGATTTAGGTTGTTTACCTAATAAGCCATTTGCGCATTTAGTTCAATCAATTAAAACGTTAAAAAAAAATGGTTTTAAAGTTAGTGTAGATTCCATGAATGCTGATGAGTTATTGTCAGCGGGGCATGCGGGCGCAGATTATTTATTAAGCCTTACAGAAAACACCTTGTGGATTGCTGATGAAGTAGACTCCACGCTAGTATTGATTCCAGCTAAGCCAGGTAATATGGCTTCTTTATATCGTGCTATTAATAAATGTCTTAAAAAGAACCAACCATTTATTGCAGATGCAATTTTGGATCCCATTCATTTTGGGTTGACTGATTCCATTGTGCGGTATCACACGTTACGTAAAAAATATCCTGACATTCAAGTGATGATGGGTGTGGGCAATTTGACTGAATTAACGGATGCTGATACGACAGGTATTAACGCCATATTGTTTGGCATCATCAGTGAATTAGATATTGATGCGGTATTGACAACATCGGTTAGCGCGCATGCGGTTAACGCAATCAAGGAAGCGGATGCCGCTCGTCGGCTAATGTACCGTGCCAAGCAAGACAATCGCTTACCGCGTGGCTATAGTGATGGCTTGCTAGGGCTGCATGATCGGAGGCCATTTCCATATGATAAAGATGAAATTGATGCTTTTGCAAAGCAGATTAAAGACCCAAGTTTTAGGATTATGGTAAGCGAGACAGGTGTGCACGTATACAATCGTGATGGCCATTTGCTTGATACAGATCCGTATGCTTTTTACCCTAATTTAGGGGTTGAGCAAGATGCTTCTCACGCATTTTACTTAGGGGTTGAGCTTGGGCGGGCACAAGTTGCTTGGCAGCTTAAAAAACGTTATGTCCAAGATGAAGAATTACGTTGGGGTATTGATTTTAAACAAGATCAGCGCGCCAACAAAAAACATCGTGAGGCGTCTTTGCAAGAAAAAAAATTAAAAGCAAAAAAGAAAAGCCAATGATTTTAGAGACGATTATCACTAGCGTAGACTTGTTAGGCCAGCCGCATATCACGCCTTTTGGTGTAGTGCATGAAAATGATACCGTTATTATTTCACCATACAAGCCATCAAAAACGTTAGAAAATATACTGGCAACAAAAACAGCTGTAATGAATTTGACGGATGATGTGCGTGTTTTTGCTGGTGCATTAACGCAACATAGTGATTGGCCACTGGCAGCTACGAACGATATTGAAAATGTTAGGTTGAAAGATTGTTTGGCGCACACAGAGTTAGCACTCAGGGTCGTTCGTGATGATGCTGAGCGCCCTCAATTAATTATGCATAAGGTTAAAGAGGTAAGCCATCGTTCATTTCAAGGGTTTAATCGTGCACAATCTGCCGTAGTTGAATTAGCAG
>CAYXOR010000023.1:10826-26837 GCA_964466895.1 uncultured Methylophilaceae bacterium
CATCGTTCATTTCAAGGGTTTAATCGTGCACAATCTGCCGTAGTTGAATTAGCAGTACTTGTTAGCCGTTTACACCTGCTGCCGCGAGAAAAGATAGAGATGGAAGTGTCATATCTGCAAATTGCGATTGATAAAACAGCAGGCGAACGCGAAAAAGAAGCATGGGGATGGTTAGTAGAAAAAATTCACAGACATTACAATGGGCAGTCAGCATGACGCAATTATTGATTAGCGTGAAAAATACGGATGAAGCAATACTTGCGTTAGAGGCTAAAGTCGACATGATTGATTTAAAAGACCCTGCTGTTGGCGCATTGGGTGCGCTGGGTTTGGATCTTACGAGAGAAATTGTATTAATAGTGAATGGCCAAAGATTGGTTAGCGCCACAGTCGGCGAGGGACATAAAACGGTAGGTGCGCTTGTTAATGATATTGAAACACGCCATCAATTAGGAGTGAGTATTATTAAATTAGCATTCAGTGAATTATTTAAAGCACCTAATTTTATTGCTGAAATACTGAGACTTGTGGAACAAAACATAAAACTTGTAGCCGTTTTTTTCGCAGAGGAAACGATTGATTTGACATTACTTTCTAAATTAAAGCAGATGGGCTTTTATGGTGCAATGATAGACACAAAGGGAAAGGAACATTCGTTAATAACGCAGCAGTCAATCGATTTTTTACATAAATTTACATTGGCATGTAAAGAGAATGGGTTATTGTCAGGACTTGCTGGCTCATTAAGATTAAATCAACTGATTTACTTACGTGAGATTGAGCCTGGTTTTATCGGTTTGCGTGGTGGCGTATGTGATAATTTCATTAGGAAGTCAGCACTTTCCTATCGAAAAGTACGAGAGGCGAGTAGTTTGTTGCATTTACACAACGAACATGGCCGAGAGGTCGAAGAAAGCTTGCTTTCAACGTTGCATACTTAACTTAGATTAAGTATAGTTGCCAAGTAGATGTTTGTTTTAATGTTTTGTTTGATTTGAAGGTTAACAGAGGAGTTTTACAATGAATAAAAAGTTATTAGGTCTTGCTGTTGCAGCGACACTCAGTATTTCAGCATTTTCAGCATCAGCTGAAGATATGTACCGTGGTGCTTGGTATGCAGTACCAGGTGTGAGTTATATGAATACAGACAGTGATCTAGAAGCAGATAATGGTCATGGTTTCTTCCTGAGCATTGGTAAAGAAATTAGTCCAACTTGGGACTTACAAGGTCGTCTAGGCGTGAATCGTGCTGATGAAGATTTAGATATTGCTGGTGCTGGTGGCGATTATAAACAAACAACTTTAGAATTAGATGCGCTATATATGTTTAGTCGCGATAAATTCCGCCCGTTCTTATTAGCAGGTTTAGGCTGGGCACGCAACGATGTTGATTATTCAGTACCAGGTGTTGACGTTGACGGTAAGAAATCATCATGGTTAGCAAGTGTGGGCTTGGGCGCACAATACTTGTTTAATGACAGATTTGGTTTGCAAGCTGATTTACGTCATCAATGGAGCCGCGCAGAAGTTGAAGTGGCTGGTACAGATATTGATGAGTCAGGAACAATAGGTAATACGTTGCTTAATATCGGTGGTATCTTCCGCTTTGGTGCAGCTGCACCAATGGTTGCCGCTGCAGCACCTGCTCCAGCAGCACCAACACCTGCCCCAGCACCTGCCCCAGCACCTGCTCCAGCACCTAAATGTGTGCCACAAATGGATACAATTACAGTCGGCGCAGCGAAATTATTTGGTTATAATAAATCAAACATTTCAAGTGAAGGTAAAGCGGCATTAGATGAGGCAGCAGCTAAAATCAATGCAAATTCAGATATTACGCTAGTTGTTGTGACCGGTCACACAGACCGCACTGGTTCATTTAATTATAACCAAAAACTATCTGAGCGCCGTGCAAAACAGGTAGGCCAGTACTTAGTAACACAAGGTGTTAATTCTTCACTTATTTCAACAACTGGCCGTGGTGAATCAGTTCCTGTGAAAATGTGTAAAGGTACTAAAGCAACTAAAGCATTAATTTCTTGCTTAGCACCAAACCGTCGTGTTGAGATTCGCGCGGAAACTAAAAAAGAAGTAGGCTGTATTTAAGGTTTAGTTACACTTAAATTAGTCTTAAAAAAAGCCTCGCTTTAGCGGGGCTTTTTTAATGGGTGCTATTTTTAGACGTTATAATATCAAGATGAAAACAACTGTTGATTTAATTATTGAGGCGCGCTGGGTTTTGCCTATTGTGCCTAATAATACATTGTTAGAACACTATGCAGTCGTTATTAATACTGGGAAAATTATTGACCTTTGTCTGGTTGAGGAAGCTAAAGAACAGTATCAAGCAGATGAGGTAATAAAGCTTACTGAGCACATGCTGATGCCAGGTTTAATTAACTTGCATACGCATGCGGCTATGACCTTAATGCGTGGTTTAGCTGATGATTTGCCATTGATGCCTTGGTTGCAAAAACATATATGGCCTGCAGAGGCGGAATTGGTATCGGCAGAGTTTGTGCATGATGGTACACAACTCGCTTGTGCAGAAATGTTAAGCGGTGGCACAACAACTTTTAGTGATATGTATTTTTTCCCTAAGTCTGTCGCCGAAGCCAGTTTAAAAATTGGTATGCGTGCAAACATGGGTTTGATTGTGTTAGATACACCTACGCCTTATGCTAATGATGCAGATCACTATATCCAGCTAGGTTTGGATACACGTGATTATTTCAGAGATGAAAGTTTGCTTGATTTTAGTTTTGCACCACATGCACCTTATACAGTTTCTGATGCTACTTTCCAACGTATTGCTACGCTTGCAGACCAAGTGAACATTGGTGTGCATATACATGTGCATGAGACGCAAGAAGAGTTGGTGAATAGTGAAAAAATACATGGCCTACGGCCACTATCACGTTTAGAAAACTTGGGCTTGTTAGGCCCTCATGTGACAATGGCGCATTGCGTGCATTTAGAAAAATCTGAAATACAAATATTGTTAGAATATGGGTGTAGCATAGCGCATTGTCCAACGTCAAATTTAAAGTTAGCTAGTGGCATTGCGCCTGTTAATCAATATATGCGTAGTGGTGTTAATGTGGGTTTGGGTACTGATGGTGCAGCCAGTAACAATCGTTTAGATATGCTTGCCGAGATGCGTTTAGCTGCTTTACTAGCTAAAGGTCAGAGTGGTGATGCAACGGCAGTTTCGGCTTATCAGGTATTAGAAATGGCGACAATCAACGGTGCTAAGGCGTTAAACCTAGATAATAAAATAGGCTCGATAGAAATAGGGAAATTTGCAGATTTAACTGCGGTAAAAATGTCAGATATGAATTGTCAGCCATGTTTTGATCCCGTATCGCATTTGGTTTACGTGGTTGAGCGTGAACAGGTCAGTCATACATGGGTTAATGGCGATTTAAAATATCATCGACCGACAGATAGTGCTGGCGTTTATAAAAACATTGAGCCACAAGCATTAAGAGAGATTGTTGAAAAGTGGCAACCTAAAGTGAGTAAATTTGTATGAGTAAGTCTTTGAATGTTGATACAGCAGAGCTGAAAAAGTTTAGCGAGTTAGCGCATAAATGGTGGGATAAAACGAGTGAATTTAAACCTTTGCATGACATCAACCCATTGCGTTTAAATTATATCGATAATATTGTTTTACTTAAGGGGAAAACAGTATTAGATGTTGGTTGCGGTGGTGGTATTCTTTCTGAATCCATGGCGACAAAAGGTGCAAATGTTACTGGAATAGACTTAGGTGAAAAGGCGCTGAAAGTAGCACAGTTGCATCGTCTAGAAAGCGGTGAAAAAGTTGATTACCAACTGATTGCCGTAGAAGATTTAGTTAAAACACATGAAGCTTCTTTTGATGTCGTGACTTGTCTAGAAATGCTAGAGCATGTGCCTGACCCTGCAAGCGTCGTTGCCGCCTGTGCTAAGTTAGTGAAGCCTGGTGGGCATGTTTTCTTTTCTACGATTAATCGTAACCCTAAGGCTTATGTGTTTGCAGTTTTGGGTGCAGAGTACATACTGAATATGCTACCTCGCGGCACACATGATTACGCTAAATTTATTAGGCCTTCTGAACTGGCTGCTTGGATGCGTGCGAGCGATTTGTTATTGGAAGATCAAATTGGCATGAGTTATAACCCTCTCACGCAACATTATTCGCTCAATAGTGATGTTTCTGTGAATTATATTGTACATGCCACAAAGTATGACAGTGCATAGATGATGCCGCTCAAGACGACTAAGACGATTCTTTTTGATTTAGATGGCACCTTAGTTGATACCGCACCTGATTTAGGTCATGCCCTTAATCTTTTGCTTGAAAAACATGGTAAAGCAGCACTTTCTGATGCTGTCATTCGACCATATGCCTCACATGGTTCACGTGGTTTACTTGGCCTGGGTTTTGGTATTACATCTGATGATGTCGATTTTATTGCCCTCCGAGATGAGTATCTTGATTTATATGAGTCTGTATTAACACGCTCTCCGCAATTGTTCGACGGTATGCAAACGTTATTGGATGCATTTGATGTACAAGGTATCAGTTGGGGCATTGTAACGAATAAACCCGGCCGATTTACCCAGCCCTTGGTTAAGAGTTTAGGTTTGGATGAAAAAGCTATTTGCGTGATTAGCGGTGATGATGCCCCACAACCTAAGCCATCGCCGGAAACATTATTAATGGCTTGCAAGCAGGCTCAAGTTCAACCAGAAACTTGTATTTATGTTGGTGATGCAGAGCGGGATGTTCAAGCAGGCAAGGCGGCTGGAATGAAAACGGTTGTTGCCTTATTTGGCTATATTGATAGTAGCGATAAACCTGAAGAATGGGGTGCTGATGAGATGATACTAGCTCCTATGGATATTTTGCAGTTACTTTAACTTTTAGTTAACGCTTTTACGTTCAACCAATGCCTGGGCTAAGGTGCCGCTATCAATATATTCTATTTCTCCGCCCATCGGTAAACCACGCGCAATACGGCTTACTTGTAGCCCCTTTGTTTTCAGTAGCTCAATAATATAATGTGCGGTTGCTTCACCTTCAACCGTGTAGTTTGTTGCTAAAATCACTTCTTTAATCGTGCCATCTTGTGCACGCTTCAGCAGTTTTTCTAGGTTAATTTCTTTTGGGCCAATGCCATCTAAAGGCGAGAGCCTGCCCATTAAGACAAAATAGAGCCCATTGTAAGATTGTGTTTGTTCTAGCATCATGACATCAGTTGGCATTTCTACAATACAGAGCATGGAAGCATCACGTTTTTCTGATGTGCAAACTTGGCAGGTGGGTTGTTCGCTAAAATTATTGCACAGCTGGCAATGGCCGACTGTTTCGAGTGCCCCACTTAATGCGAGTGCTAAGCCATTCGCACCTTTTCTATCGCGTTGTAGTAGGTAATAAGCCATGCGCAAGGCTGATCGTGGCCCAACACCAGGTAGGCAACGTAATGATTCTATCAGCTGCTCCAGTGCAGGTGGATTTTTCACAGAGTAACTAGAAAGGTAGTTTCATGCCTGCTGGCATTAAGCTACTCATATGTGCTGTTGATGTGGCTTCTGCTTTTTGTGTTGCATCTTTTAGTGCGACGACGATTAAATCTTCTAATGTTTCTCTATCATCCATCACACTATCATCAATATGGACGCGTTTTACTTCATTACGGCAGGTCATTGTTACTTTAACCAAGCCATTACTCGCGCTACCTTCCACCTCAATGGTTGCAAGCTCTGCTTGAGCCTTTTGCATATTGGCTTGCATCATTTGCGCTTGTTTCATCATGTTGCCCATGCCGCCTTTCATTACATTTCTCCTTTAATGAATTGGTTTAATTGTGTTGGGGATTACTTGTGCATCAAACGTATCAATAAGCGTTTTAACAAACTCATCATCCATGATGGCTTTTTCTGTATCTGATTGGATAATGGCTTTTTCCGCTGCGTTTTGTTTGGCTGGTGAGTTTGCTTCGCTTTCAACATTAATCGTTAAACGAATTTTTTTACCGAAATGCTCATTAATAGCATGAGAAAGCTTGTTTTGATAGTTGGTATTGATTAAATGCTTTTGATTCTCAGCAACGCGCAATGTAATGCTGTTCTCATCATAAGCTACCATTTCACATTGTTGCGCAAGTGCACGTGCAAGTCCAAGTTTTAGATTATTTTCTACTAAGTTTCGCCAGTTACCATTAAACAATCTTTCTTCTTTATCCTCTGTTCGGGGTGTGTGGGGGGTGTCTACTACTTCTGTGCTGTCAGCTACGATAGGGGCTGTAATTTTGGCTTGTGTCGTAGCGCTTTTAGCTTCGCTTGCACTGGCACTAGCTTGTTTTGCTTCATCCGCTACAGCTTGTGGCTCAGTTTTTTTTAAAGGTAGCTTCTCTTTAGGCGAAAATGCCAACATACGAAGTAGGCTCATTGTAAATCCAGCATACTCATCGGGTGCTAACCCAATATCGCGTCGGCCGAGCAGGGCGATTTGATAATATAGTTGTAGTGTTTCCGCAGGTATTTTTTGCGCGATATCGAGTAAGGCTTCACGCTCTGGATAATCATTTTCTATGCTCGATGGTACTGTTTGTGCAATTGCAATTTGATGTAAAAGCTTAGCTAAATCATTTAAGGCTGCTTCAAATGACAGGCTACGCACTTCCATTTCTTTCGCCTTACTAATCAGTGTATCGCCATCGTTATTAATCAGTGCTTGTATCATTTCAAACAAATATGTTTGATCAATCGCACCCAGCATAGTACGCACTTCAGCTTCATTGACGGTTTGATTGCCATAAGCAATGGCTTGGTCTGTTAGCGATAATGCATCGCGCATGCTGCCATCTGCAGCACGGGCAATTAGTTGAATGGCGGCTGATTCGTAAGTAATGTTTTCCTTAGTCAGCACATCATTTAGGTGTTCAGTAATGGTGAAGCTAGCCATTTGACGCAAATTAAACTGTAAACAGCGTGAAAGTACCGTGACAGGCACTTTTTGCGGGTCAGTAGTCGCAAGAATAAATTTGACGTGTGCTGGCGGCTCTTCTAGCGTTTTGAGCATCGCATTAAATGCACTTTTGGATAGCATGTGTACTTCGTCAATGATATACACTTTAAAACGACCAACAGTTGGCGCGTATTGTGCATTTTCAAGTAGCTCACGCATGGCATCTACTTGCGTGTTACTGGCAGCATCCACTTCAATTAAATCAATAAAGCGGCCTTTATCAATTTCAGTACAGGCCGTACAAACACCACAAGGTTTTGCCGTTATCCCCGTTTCACAATTGAGTGATTTAGCTAAGATACGTGCAAGTGTCGTTTTGCCAACGCCACGAGTGCCTGTAAATAAATAGGCATGATGTAGGCGTTGTTGCTCAAGTGCATTCATTAAAGCGCGCACCACATGCGGTTGCCCGACTAAAGTTTCAAAAGATTTTGGACGCCACTTACGTGCTAATACTTGATATGCCATACTGTTATTTTAGCTGAAAAACATTGATAGATTAACAAAGTTAAAAAAGAAAGGGCGAGCCCTATCCCCGGCACTTGCTCAATAGTTGTGGCTGCTTGCTTCCGCACCTGACCAGATTGGCTACTTTACAATGCGGGGAGGCCCGCCACGCGTATTTTACAATATTTAAATGGTTAGTCGCAGTGTTTTACCGGGTTTTTTTCTAAATAAGCCCATTCTTCGTCCGAGTATAAACGTGAGCGGATGTGAAAGCGTTTGCCCGTACCATTGTCGTATGAGAATTGGCCACCCATGCCATCAACAACATCTAATGTTAAATGTGTATGCTCCCAGTAAGAAAATTGGCTTTTGCTCATATAAAAGCCTATGCCATGGACATCGCCAATATGAACATCAGCAGCACCTAGTTGAAACTCATTTTTGCCAAAACACATGGGGGAGCTACCGTCACAACAACCACCAGATTGGTGAAACATGAGCTCGCCATATTTCTCACTTAATTGGTCTATGAGCTGGTTAGCCGCTTCTGTACTTTCAATACGTGAAACTTGTATTTTGGCTTTGGTGGCATCCATTTTGTCTGTCCAAAAAGATGGGTAGGGAATACGCCTTTTATTCAAAAAAACTTGTGTATTATGTGGCGGGCGAAGTTAAGGTAAGGGTAAAGCGGGTGAAAAGCCACAGCGTATAGTTGGTACGTGAAGGTTTTGAGCCATTATTTAACAATACCTTAGCAAGCGCAGTCGTCATAGACTGGTTTTTTAAAAAAAGCCCAACTTGTCTTCACTATAGCTAACAAGTAGGTTTTTAGTTTGCTGATAATGATCCAGCATCATTTTGTGATTTTCTCGGCCTATGCCTGATTGTTTATAGCCACCAAACGCTGCGTGAGCAGGGTATAAATGGTAACAGTTTGTCCACACCCGTCCTGCTTGTATGCCACGCCCCATACGGTAGGCAATATTGCCATTGCGTGACCATACCCCAGCACCTAAGCCGTAAAGGGTGTCGTTGGCAATTTCTAATGCTTCTGCTTCGTCTTTAAATGTTGTTACAGACAATACCGGGCCAAAAATTTCTTCTTGGAAAATACGCATTTTATTGTGGCCTTTAAAAATGGTGGGTTCAATATAAAACCCATCTTTAATGTCACCTGTTTGCGCTTTGCGTTTGCCGCCAACAATCAGCTCAGCGCCTTCTTCTTGACCTATTTTAATATAGCTCATGATTTTTTCTACTTGCTCTTGTGAGGCTTGTGCTCCCACCATGGTCTCCATATCTAAAGGGCTGCCTTGCTTCACCGCTTTAACACGCGTTAACACGCGCGCCATAAATTTGTCGTAAATAGACTCTTGTATAAGAGCGCGAGATGGACAGGTGCATACCTCACCTTGGTTAACTAAATATAAGACTAAGCCTTCAATCGCTTTATCAAAATAAGCATCATCGGCATCCATAATGTCCGCAAAGAAAATATTAGGCGATTTTCCGCCTAATTCAAGCGTAGCAGGAATTAAGTTTTGTGCTGCGTAGCCACCAATTAAACGGCCAGTTGAGGTTTCACCGGTAAAGGCGATTTTTGCAATACGGGTAGAGCTGGCAAGCGGCTTGCCAGCTTCTAAACCAAAACCATTCACAACATTAAGCACACCAGCGGGTAATAAATCACCGATTAGTTCCATAACGACTAAAATTGAAGCGGGTGTTTGTTCTGCAGGTTTAAGGACAATACAGTTACCAGCAGCCAATGCTGGTGCCAACTTCCAAGTAGCCATTAAAATAGGGAAGTTCCAAGGGATAATTTGCCCAACAACGCCTAAAGGCTCATGGTAATGGTAAGCCACAGTCGTTTCATCCACTTCACAGACTGAGCCTTCTTGTGCTCTTATACAGCCTGCAAAATATCTAAAATGATCGATTGCTAATGGAATATCAACAAAAGTACATTCACGCAGTGGCTTGCCGTTATCAATCGTTTCGGCAGTAGCAATGGCTTCTAAGTTTGTTTCCATCACATCTGCAATTTTATTTAAAATATTAGCGCGTTCAGCATAGGATGTTTTGCCCCAAGCGTCTTTTGCAGCATGCGCTGCATCGAGTGCTAAATTAATGTCTTTTTCGGTTGAGCGAGCAGCTTGGCAAAACACTTTACCCGTTACAGGGCTGACATTATCAAAATAGGCACCATCAACCGGTGCTACCCACTTGCCACCAATATAATTATCATACCTGGCTTTAAAAGGATGTTTTACACCAAGACCACTCAATGTTTCTAAACCCATGCTTCACTCCTAAATAAAATAAAATTTATACTGGTTGTAGCTGTATAAATAGCTTGTATAACACTAGCCCTTAAACAATTTAAATGCAAGTGAGGCGCGCCAACAATGGACTATTTATTAGTAAACCATAGTAAGAATGGGTTGTGTCAGTTATAGTTTGATTCAGGTTAAAAATGAATGCTAAATTTTACTAGGTTAAGAATTTGAGTATATGCAGGAATCTTCATTAAAATTTAAGATGGCAACCCGTGAATTTTGGCAAAAAATTAGCCATCCTACGGACGACTCACTTGGTAAAGCCATACTCACTATATTAGTGTTCGCTGAGAGTCTAGTCTGTATATTTTGGATATTCACTCTTTCAGGGCTGGGTGAAGGCTACGCTTTAATGGCGTTGGTGCCATATCTATACATTATCTTCTCTTACACGAGTTTGCTGTTTTTTTATCGCTCTAAAAAGTTTGAATACTTTACATTTACACAGCTTATCATGCTCTTGGTCATGCCATTTTTTATGCAGTGGGTCATTGGTGGATACGAGGCTTCAAGCGGCATTGCCATATGGGCAATTCTTTCACCAATTGGGGCGTTGATGATTTTGGGTACACGCCAATCAACATCGTGGTTCATTTTATTTGCTGCTTTAGCTGCAATATCTTGGAAGCTTAATGACCAATTTATCGGTAATTCATTACCCATACCGGCCCACATAAAAGACACCTTTTTTTTAATGAATATCATGGGTACCACTTGTATCTTATATGCTGTCATGCGTTACTTTCAAAGCCAAAAAGAACGTACGCTGCAAGAGTTAGTCATGGAGCAAGCACGGTCAGAAAAGTTATTGCTTAATGTATTGCCAAAATCAATCGCCGATCGTTTAAAAGACAACGACATGCGTATTGCGGACCATCATGAGTCAGTGACGATTCTTTTTGCAGATATGGTTGGTTTTACTAAATTAACAACCTCAATGTCAGCAGCAGAGTTAGTAGCGTTGCTTAGCCAGCTTTTCTCACGCTTTGATCAGCTAGTGGATGCGCATGGACTAGAAAAAATTAAAACAATAGGGGATGGTTATATGGTTGCAGGTGGCGCACCAACTGATTTAGATGATCATGCCAATATTGTGCTTAAACTAGCATTGAAAATGCAAGAGGAATTGACTGAATTTAACAACGAGACAGAACAAAATTTAGAAATGCGTATTGGCATTAGTAGTGGCTCAGTGGTGGCAGGTGTCATCGGTACATCCAAATTTTCTTATGACTTGTGGGGTGATGCTGTCAATATGGCAAGCCGTATGGAATCGACTGCACTAACCAATTCTATTCAACTGAGCGAATCCACATATAAATTAGTCAAACACGACCACGTTTTTGAAAAACGACACAAAGTGGAAGTTAAAGGTAAAGGTTTGGTCGATACCTATTTACATAAAAAATAGTGTGCTTAGCAATGCTAGGTGCAGCTTTGTTTAAACATGATACATCAGCTATAATCCGCTTCCTGTAAGTCGCAAAATTTTGTGTACGCGGAGAGTTGGCTGAGTGGTCGAAAGCGCCACCCTGGAAAGGTGGTATAGGGGTAACTTTATCGAGGGTTCGAATCCCTCACTCTCCGCCATCTCAATCGACTTGGTGCTTTAGCGCCTAGCGAGATTGGGGACACCCCTTGCGGGTGTAAGAATTAGTGAAATTTAGTAAGAATCAAGTTGGCTGACCCCTTGATTTTTTTGCCTTGATTTTTTTGAAATTTAGTAAGAATCAAGTTGGCTGACCCCTTGATTTTAGGCTGACCCCTTGATTTTACCTTCCTTGATTTTACCTTGGTTTTAGTTGGCTGACCCCTTGATTTTATTGATTTTAAAAAGGGAGTGCTTCCATTTAATGGGAAAATGCTATAAAAAATTTGGTGAAATGGCGTAGCTATCTGATTAATTGTCACTAATTAGTTGATTGAGGTAGAATTAAACTACCTAAATAAAACTAATTTTTAGTCGTTAGGTATATATATGTTAATTAAACACAGTAGAGAAAAGCTGATAAACGCGATTATATACTTCGCTGATAACACACGTCATTTTCATAAAACTAAGCTGTGTAAGTTACTTTATTTCCTTGATTTTGAACATTATAAGCAAGTAGGCAGGTCTGTAACAGGCTTGGATTATTTTGCTTGGCCAATGGGGCCTGTTCCCGTTTCTATATTTAACGAAATTAACGACCCTAAAGAAGATTTGGCTGAAAAAGTGTTATTTAACGAGGCGACAATTAAAAAGGGGAGGATGTTGGAAGTTAAACCTCTCGCACCTTTTCAATCTAAATTCTTTAGTAAAAGAGAGTTGGGTATATTGGAGATGCTGTCTAGTGAGTTTTTTGACACACAGGCTGATGATATGGTCGAGGCTACTCACTTAGAAAATAAACCTTGGCATAAAATATACAACGAACAAAATAAACAACAACAACAAATCCCGTATGAACTTGCGATTCTCAAACAAGAATTTGATGAAGTCAAAAAGTTAGCAAAAGAGCGAGATGAGTTAATTAGCAATTTTAGTTGAGCATGACACCAGGCTCAATAATTCTTCATGATAATTTTATTTTTCATGATGGGGCAGTAGGTAAGAAATACCTAATAATTCTTGCTTCACATAATGGTCAATCATTGATGGTAAAGACCACCTCACAAGGCAGTCGATACTTGATAGATTATGGATGTCAAATAACCCATAGATATCCAAATTTTCATTTAGTTAAAGATTGCAGCTGCTTCCCATTGCCTACTTGGGTATCTTTAGATGAGTTCTACTTATTTAAAGACAGTGATTTACTTGCTAAGCACTTTAATGGTGATATTTATAAGCACGGTGATTTGAGCGCTGAAATTCACGCTGAACTCTTAGATTGCGCTTTAAACTCAGAGGATATTTCTGAGCTGCACATCAATATTATTCAAGGCGTTTGAAGTGGATTGGAAGTTCTGTATAAATTAAAATGTTAGTTAATATGACTTACATCGCTTTTATTGGGGTAACTTTAGGGGTAAGCATGTGAATCAAGGGGCCAGCCCATAAATCATTAGCCCATTGAGGTTTTGGTTTCTAATACTATAGTCAATTCGGGCTATTGGTGGAAAAAATTAAGCAGTTGATAATACAGTTGGCACTATTTTAATCTTCATTGATCGGGAATTTGTAATGGTTATATTTTGTTTTATATAAGCGAAATTAGAAATATATATTTTTTGTATGTAAACTTTGTAATAGTTAGGGCAATAGTTAATGGAAGTTGATTTAGCCATCAAGGTGAATGAAGTAAGTTTCGATCAATTTGAACGTCGAAAAACAACCAGAGGAAATATTTCTTTGATTGAGCTTCAAAACAAAACGTTTTTTGCCAACCTATTTAATTAGGCTGAAGATGCGCATGTTTCATTTGACTCCAGTTTGGAAGTTAAGGGTATCGAAGTGAATGAAGTGTCTTTTGATCAGTTTGAACGCCGGAAAGTGCCTAGATAGATTAGACAATTACGCTAGAAAATAAAATACACGGTTAGTGATGATGCATGGAGATTTTAGAACCTCCTTTCTCTATCAAAGAAAATGATGCTAGATACATTCTAGTTTAGGCGTTAATATTAAGGTTTTGATCTTAAAGAAACACGATGAAAAAGCCTTTTTACATAGATTACCCACAAGAGCATCTTGAAGATCAATTGCATAGTTACCGATGCGTCCATTGTAAGGTTGGGACAACGGTTATTAATGGGCGCTTAGCAGGCCACCTTCCATCTTGCGAGTACAGAATTAATTTAGAACAAGCTGGTTATGAAGCTGATAAATCGTTAGCGCAAGTAGTTTCTTCAGTTTCTGATGATTACGATTGATTGCGTTAATGCATTCAACAACTTTACTCAATCAGTATTTGGCAGTAAGACAACAAACTGAGTCGTTATGTAAGCCGCTCAATATTGAAGACTATATCCCACAAGCAGTAGAATTTGCGAGTCCACCAAAATGGCATTTGGCACATTTGTCATGGTTTTTTGAGGAGATGATTTTACAGAAACATCTTAGTGGCTATTGTGCATTCAACAAAGACTTTAATTTCCTTTTTAATAGTTATTACGAAACAGTTGGTGCGCGTGCAAACCGGTTTGAACGTGGGGTAATGACGAGGCCAACGGTCGATGAGGTCTACCAATATCGTGCGTATGTTGATACCCATATGACGGCGTTGCTATCTACACCACAATCTGATGAAATTAATAGTTTGGTCGTTTTAGGTATTAACCATGAGCAACAACATCAGGAGCTATTGTTAACTGATCTGAAGTACGTTTTTTCATTGAACCCAACTTTTCCTGTCTACGAGAAAAATGCTAATTTATTGCTCGATAAAAATGTAAGTTCTGGTTGGTTGTCCGTGGATGAAGGGGTGTACCAGATAGGACATCTGGGCGAAGAGTTCTACTTTGATAATGAGTTGGCAGCGCATAAAGTGTATTTGCATGATTACAATATTGCTAAAGCCTTAGTAACAAACGGTGAGTTTATTACGTTTATTGAAGAGGGTGGTTATGAGCAGTTTCAGCATTGGTTAGATGAAGGATGGCGCTGGGTAACTGAAAATAAAATAAGTAAACCGATGTATTGGCATAAAAAGCAAGCCGATTGGTACCACTACACCTTAGCAGGGTTAAAGCCCGTCGATACAAATGCGATATTGGCGCATGTCTCTTACTATGAGGCTAATGCATTCGCCCATTGGAAAGGTTGTCGTTTGCCTACAGAATTTGAGTGGGAGGCAGCAGCCAATCAGTTAGATTGGGGTAAACGTTGGGAATGGACAGCGTCTGCTTATCAGCCATACCCTGGATTCTCAGTTAATGATGGCGCGGTGGGTGAATATAACGGTAAGTTTATGGCAAACCAAATGGTATTAAGAGGTGCGTCAGTTGCTACAGCTGCTGATCATAGCCGTGCAACCTATCGAAACTTTTTTCATCCGCATCACCAATGGCAATATTCTGGGATACGTTTGGCACAATAATGCGTGAACAGTTTATAACAGATGTTGATGCTGGTTTAAGTCAACAAGACAAACGTTTGTCTTCAAAATATTTTTACGATGCAAGCGGCGATGCATTGTTTATGCAAATCATGCAACTGCCTGAATATTATTTGACGCGTGCTGAGATGGAGATTTTCACTAAACAATCTCAGCGTATGATAGCTTCACTTGAAATAACTAAGGATACATATTTTGAGTTAATTGAGTTGGGGGCGGGTGATGGAAGTAAAACCAAAGAGTTGTTGAAAGTCTTACTAGTGCAAGGTTATCAGTTTGATTATATGCCAATTGATATCTCATCCAATGTACTAGAACATTTGCAAGAAAACTTAGCAGCAGCGTTGCCAAATTTATCTATTAAGCCGCAGCATGGTGATTATTTTAAAATACTGCATGCGTTAAAAGAAAGCCATCACCCTAAAGTTTTGTTATTTTTAGGCTCGAACATAGGTAACCAAACAGATGCACAAGCTAGCCAGTTTATTTATGATTTAGGTGCAAATCTTAATCAAGGGGATAAATTATTGATGGGTGTGGATTTAATTAAATCAGCTGATATTGTGTTGCCTGCCTATAATGATGCAGAAGGTATTACCCGTGCGTTCAACCTTAATTTACTACACCGTATTAATGCTGAGCTTGGGGGCGATTTTAATGTTAAACAGTTTGATCATAGGCCTGAGTACACAGAAGAAGAGGGTGTCGCAAAAAGTTATTTAGTCAGTAAAGTGAATCAAAGTGTCACTGTATCGGCGACGGGTAAAACTTATCACTTTAAACGAGACGAGAAAATTCATATGGAAGTGTCGCGTAAATACAATCATCAGATTATGGAAAACATATTACAAAAAACAGATTTTGAGATTGTTAACGTTATTACTGATAGCAAAAAATATTTTGCGGATTACATTTTGAATCGTAAACAATAGAAGACTAAGTAGATGGAGTCATTACAACCAAAAAAATTAGGCGTGCTGGGGTTGGCTAGTCGTTCCACACTGTTTTATCTTGAACAACTCAACCAGCAGCATCATGCTAAATACGGTGGTTTTAGCACTTGTCCTTTAACGTTAATCAACACAAATTTTAATGATATTAACGTGTTGTTACCCAATTATTCCAATGCGTTAGGCATGGCCGTTAAGCAATACTTAGATCAGTTAGA
>CAYXOR010000023.1:26937-43225 GCA_964466895.1 uncultured Methylophilaceae bacterium
TTTGAGGTGATGGCGGAAGCAGGTGTGAAAAATATCGTGTTTAGTTCATCGGCAACTGTGTATGGCGATCCTAAAACAGTCCCTATTAAAGAAGATTTTCCTCTGTCAGTAACAAACCCTTATGGCAGAACTAAATTAATGATAGAAGATATTTTGCGTGATGTGCATAAGGCTGATCATGCATGGCGTATTGCATTGTTGCGTTACTTTAATCCAATAGGCGCACATGAAAGTGGCTTAATTGGTGAAAACCCTAATGGTATCCCAAATAATTTATTACCTTATGTATCCCAAGTGGCGGTAGGGCATTTGGAAAAATTAAATGTATGGGGTGATGATTACGCAACGCCAGATGGCACGGGTGTAAGAGATTATATTCACGTGGTGGACTTGGCTGATGGACACATTGCGGCACTGCAGTACTTATCTAAACATACTGGTCTGGAAGCGATAAACCTAGGCACGGGTAATGGGTATTCAGTGTTGGAAGTGGTTAAAACTTTTAGTGAAGTTTCTGGCAAGCCTGTCCCATATCAAATACATCCACGCAGAGCAGGCGATATTGCAAGTTGCTATGCTGATACGGATTATGCCAAGCAGCTAATAGGCTGGGAGGCTAAACGTGATTTAAAAATCATGTGTGCAGACGCTTGGCGCTGGCAATCACAAAACCCACAAGGTTACGAATAGCATCTTTTTAAACTTAATTTATTTTAGGTGTGGTGTTATTTCTTTCAAAATTGCTTTCGAATCAGGTTTGGTAAAACTTGAATAGACTGTCACTTTTTCGCCACCCGGTGAAATAACGTACTTGTAAAAATTCCATTTAGGGCTAGTGCCAGTCTTGGCAATTAACTGCTTGTAAAATGGATTCACATCATGCCCTCTTACAGCACTTTTCGCCATCATTGGAAATTCAACGCCGTAAGTTAATTTACAAAAATCTCCTATTTGTTTGTTATTGTCAGGATCTTGCCTGAAATCGTTTGATGGAAAACCAATGACCAACAAACCTTTTGATTTGTACTGTTTATATAGGGCTTCTAGCGCTTCAAATTGCGGTGTAAAGCCGCATTTGCTTGCTGTGTTAACGACGATAATCGGCCTGTCTTGATAGTCACAAAGATTAAATGCTTTTCCATCTAAAGTGGTTAATTGGTGGTTGTAGAGTGCTTTGCAGTCTGCATTTGCCATTGTGTTTATCCCTAATAGTAAATAGGTAAGCGCTGAGTTGATTAATAATCGTTTCATCGTGCTTTATTTTACTGGTAAGTGCAATTTTTCAACATAGTAATGCAAACTATTTATTCTTAAATATTGGCATGCAAAATGCTTCTATTAATCATAGCAAGTAGCTAATTTCCATCAAGAAAGGGTGTGTAAACATGGCTAGGTTAATAAAAGATATTGAACAAAAGAAATTATTAGACCAAATGTTTGAAGATTTGGCTGGTGAAGAGTTTGATGATTACGATGAAATTGAAAACGCGATCAGTCAGGATATTTATGATATGTCTGAAAGCGATGATTTTTCTAACATTGATCAACTCCATTAATCGTTAAGTTAATAAACTTAACGATTAAAGTTGCTGACATAATTGGGTTGCTAGTTGGTTTTTTTCGGTTTTTTAATTTTTTGTAGGATAATGGTTGATAGCTCTTCAATTGACCGGCTAGTAGAATCAGCCCATGTAATGCCGTGGTTACGCATCATATTTTCAGCTGTTGTAATTTCTTTACGGCAGTTATTTAACGAAGCATAAACGCTATCTGGACGACGTTCACTTCGCACGGCGTGTAAGCGATCAGCCCTAATAGTTAAGCCAAACATTTTGCCGGTATGTTTAAGCAGCGCTGCTGGTAATGTTCCACGCTCAAAGTCTTCCGGAATTAATGGATAGTTAGCCGCTTTAATACTAAATTGCATCGCCAAATAAATGCTTGTAGGTGTTTTGCCACAGCGCGATACACCGACTAAAATCACTTCAGCTTCTTCTAAATCAGCATTGGTCATACCATCGTCATGGTTTAGCGTGTAATTAACAGCTTCCATTCGATCATGATACTTATCACCCATGGCACCATAAGCAATACCAGAGCCTGTTAATGGTTCTTGGCCGAGCTCTTTGCCTATCAGGTCGATAAAATCACTGAATAAATCAATATAGTAGGCGTTAGTTTCTTTAAGTTTGATACTTAACTCTTTATCGCCCATTGACATAATAACAATAGGTCTTGAGTGACTCGCTGCTGCTGCAACCTCAATACTCACTTGTGCTGCCAATACTTTTTCTAAGTTGTCCGTAAATGGCATGCGTGAATAGGTAAATTCCGTTTCTGGAAAATGTTCCAGCAACTTACCAAGCGCACCAGCTGTAATGCCAGTACTGTCAGACACGATAAATACTGCGCGTTTTTGTTTTTCTGTCATGATGCGCGCCGGCTATTTATCTGTCAGACGTTGCCATGTTGCTACAACGGTATCTGGGTTTAATGAAAGTGACTGGATGCCTTCAGCAACAAGCCACTCAGCAAAGTCGGGGTGGTCTGATGGCCCTTGTCCACATATGCCCACATATTTGCCTAAACGATTGCAGGTGCTAATCGCCATTTTAAGTAATTCTTTAACCGCATCGTTACGTTCATCAAAACCGTCTGCTAATAGTCCAGAGTCTCTATCCATACCTAAAGTCAGCTGGGTTAAGTCATTAGAACCAATAGAGAAACCATCAAAGTATTCTAAAAACTGTTCAGCGATTAATGCATTCGATGGAATTTCGCACATCATGATAAGACGCAAGCCATTTTCACCGCGTTTGAGTCCATTCTCTGCCATGATCTCAGTCACTGCTTTGGCTTCTTCTAGCGTGCGAACAAATGGAATCATGAGCTCAACATTGGTTAACCCCATGGTGTCTCTTACATGCTTCATGGCTTGGCATTCCATGTCAAAACACGCTCTAAAGTCTTCCGCAATGTAGCGTGCTGCACCACGGAACCCGATCATTGGATTTTCTTCATCTGGTTCGTATATATCACCGCCAACCAGTTTTTTATACTCGTTAGATTTAAAATCAGAGGTACGGACAATCACAGGTTTAGGATAAAAAGCAGAGGCAATGGTTGCTACACCTTCGGCCACTTTATCTATATAGAATTGTTTGGGGTTAGCATAACCGCGTGCACGGTTGTGGATGGTTTCTTGCACTGCCGCTGGCATCGCATCAATATTTAAGATGGCTTTAGGATGTATGCCCACCATATTGTTAATGACGAATTCTAAGCGAGCTAGGCCGACACCATCATTAGGGATTTGTGAAAAGCCAAATGCCATATCAGGGTTGCCAACGTTCATCATGATTTTGCAAGGTGGTTTAGACAGTGCCTGATTTTCTTGTGTAGTTACTTCGTAGTCAAGCGCACCGTGATAAACAAAGCCTGATTCGCCTTCTGCACAGGACACCGTCACCACTTCACCCTCACGAAGCAGGTCGGTTGCATTAACTGAGCCGACGATAGCGGGGATACCTAACTCGCGCGCGATAATCGCCGCGTGGCATGTTCGACCACCGCGGTTAGTGACTAATGCACTCGCACGTTTCATTACAGGCTCCCAGTTAGGATCCGTCATATCTGCGACAAGTACGTCACCTGGTTGTACTTCATGCATATCATCTGGATCTAACACAATGCGTACTGGGCCAACCCCGACTTTTTGCGTGACAGCACGACCAATCACTAACGGAGTGCTTGAATGTTTTTGTAGAGTGTAGGTTTCAGTGACGTTGCTCATTGCTTCTTGAGATTTAACGGTCTCAGGGCGTGCTTGTAAGATGTATAGTTTGTCATCCAAGCCATTTTTACCCCATTCGATATCCATTGGGCAACCGTAGTGTTCCTCAATGGTGATTGCGTAGGTAGCAAGCTCCAATATATCTTCGTCTGAGAGTGAGTAACGGTCAGAGTCGGCAGGGTCGATATCGACGATGTCAGTTGATTTACCTGCTTGTGTTGCATCAGAGAACACCATCTTAATCAGTTTTGAACCCATGGTACGACGTACTATCGCGGGTTTTCCTTGTGCTAATAATGGTTTGTGTACATAGAATTCATCGGGGTTAACTGAGCCTTGTACGACGGTCTCGCCTAGGCCGTACGAAGATGTAATAAACGCGACATCTTTAAAGCCAGATTCAGTATCAATGGTGAACATCACACCAGCACAACCGATATCGCTTCGCACCATTTGTTGGATGCCAGCTGATAAGGCGACATCAGCATGTACAAAACCTTTATGTACGCGGTATGAAATAGCGCGGTCGTTGTATAGTGAAGCAAACACTTCTTTAATGGCATGGTTAATATTGTCTAAACCATGAATATTTAGAAAGCTTTCTTGCTGCCCCGCAAATGAGGCATCTGGTAAATCTTCTGCTGTCGCAGATGAACGTACGGCGAATGTAGTGCCCTTGGCCGACTTTTCAATTAATTGATTGTAGCCGCCTTCGATTGCCTTTTTTAATGCAGGAGAGAACTCGGTGTCCATAATCCACTCACGTATTTTTGAGCCACATTTTGCAAGGGCTTGCGTATCATCTACATTTAAAGCATCAAGTTCTGCATTAATTTTTTTATCTAACCCGCTTTCGGCTAAAAACTCTCGGTAAGCATCGGCTGTTGTGGCAAAGCCAGTAGGGACGCGCACACCTTTAGCGCTTAGTTGCGAGATCATTTCCCCTAATGATGCGTTTTTACCGCCGACAGATGGCACATCAGTATTGCGTAACTCTTCAAACGGAATGACAAGATTAGACATACAGAACCCCTTTAATTTTAAGACTAAAAATTTTAATGCTCACGAAATTGAATGCTTTTGATGAGGCAGATTAATTGCTATTTATAATTTATATACTAGGTACATTATGCCAAATTCATTTATTGGTGTCACGCTATGTTGAATAGTCTTTTAGGGTTGGGAACAACTATATATAATGATTAATTTAATATAAATGAACAATGCACTAGAAAATGTCTGAAAATCAACAGTTTATTAATCCCCATCTATTTGTAAAAACTGCTGCAAGATTGCATATGGGTTTTTTTGACTTAAGTGGTCAGCTTGGTCGGCGTTTTGGTAGTTTGGGTTTGGGCTTAAATGCACCAAGCACCTTGATAGAGTTGGCCGTCGGTAATCACGTTTTTGGTGAGACAATAGAGGCTGATTATGTGCGTAAAAGCAAATCTACAATATTGGCATATGCTCAAATTAAGCAAGATGTCAGTATTAAAGTGCATGAAGAGATTCCTAGGCATTTTGGATTGGGTTCTGGAACACAAATGGCGCTTGCAGTTGGCGCTGGTATTAATCAGTTGTTTAAACTTGATTTGTCGCCAGTAAAAATCGCTTCTATTATTGGACGGGGTATGCGTTCTGGTATCGGTGTGGGTACTTTTGTGCATGGTGGACTGGTGTTAGATGGTGGTAGAGGTGCACACACGAAAGTACCTCCTATTATTGCACAGCATCGTTTTCCTTCATCGTGGCGAATAATCTTGATTTTTGATCATGCGCATGTTGGTGTGCACGGTGTTGAAGAGGCTGACGCTTTTGCTGTTTTAGAAAATGCTGACTTGCAAGCAACGGAAAAAATTAGCCACCAGATACTGATGCAGGCTTTGCCTGCATTGCATGATGGTGATTTAGATGCATTTGGTAAAGCGATTGCTGCGTTACAAGCTTATACAGGAGATTATTTTTCACCGGTGCAAGGCGGGCGTTATGCAAGTGCTTTAGTGACTAAAGTATTACATTTTTTATCTGAAGAAGGCGTGGCATGTGTAGGGCAAAGTTCTTGGGGTCCAACAGGTTTTGCTGTTGTTGAGAGCGAAGATGCGGCTGAGCAATACTTGGTACAATTGAAATCAGTATTTAAAGAGCAACAGTTAGCTTGGCTTGTTTGTTCGGCGAATAATACAGGCGCTAGTATTAATATAGGGAATGAAAATACATGAAAGAGCTAATATGAAAAAAGTAAGTATTTTGCATTTAATAACCGCCGCTAAAAATGCCAGTCCATTTGATGTCAACATGGCGTTTGATGCGGGCTATGAAAAAATCATGCCTTATATTAATGTTACTTTAGATGAGGTGAGTGCATTAACACAGGATGCCATTTTTTCACGTAGCCCAAGCGGCATTAAACGTGAAGCTTTGTTTTTTGGTGGTAGAGATATTCACTTAGCACTTGATATGCAAAAAAAAGCAAAAGGTGCCATGTTCCCACCATTTGAAGCTTCTACCTTTTCAGATCCATCTGGTGCGTTTACGACAGCGGCTGCTATGTTAGCAAAAGTAGATCAATTTTTAAAAAGCAGACAAGAAACATTAAACCAACAAATAATCGCTATTTTTGGCGCTAATGGCACTGTGGGTACAACGGCGGCATTGATTGCTGCAAAACAGGGTGCAACTGTGCACATGATAGCGCACAGAGACGTGGTAACGATGCAGGCTTATGTTGACAATGTGCAGCAACGCTATGGCATCACATTAACTGTTATTGATGGTAGTAACGCTAGTGCTAAAAAAGCGGCCTTGCAAAAAGCAACAGTGGCGCTATGCACAACACCTGCTGGCGTTAGGGTTATTGAAGCAACTGATTATGCTGATTCTAAAACTTTAAAAGTGATGGCCGATGTGAATGCAGTAGCACCATCTGGCATTGACGGCGTAGATGTAATGACTAATGGTGCGCTTATCGGCGATACTCCTATTACAGGTTTTGGTGCGTTGGCTGTTGGGCAGCTTAAATACACCACACAACATAAGCTATTACAGCAAATGCTAGACAGCGAATCTCCACTTCATCTTGATTACAATCAAGCGTTTGAGCTTGCATGTGCTAACGCCGCGGAGATTGCTGCATGTGGTGACGGCAAATAAACAAACACTCATTATTGCTGCGATTGCTAGCAGGCCTTATGTTAAAGCTGCAGTAGATGCTGGCTATGAAGTTATTGCAATCGATTGTTTTGCAGATGTGGACACTAAGCAATTGGCCAAGTGTGTTTATGTAGTGCATCAGCATAATGGGCAGTTAAATAGTGGTGAATTACTTGAAATAATGGCCAACATTGATTTGGATAGAATTGTTGGTTTTTGCTATGGGGCAGGGTTTGAGAAGGCCCCTGACGTTTTAAATGAGATTAGCCGCTATGTTAGCGTTTTAGGCAATGCTCCGGACGTGATTAAGCAGTGCAAGATACCAGGCCATTTTTTTAAGTTATGTAGTCATTTGGGTGTGCCTTATCCTGAAGTTGCTGATAGAAAACCCTTGGAAACTAAAGGATGGTTGCAAAAAGAAATTGGAAATAGTGGTGGCGCCCATATTGCATTTGTTGATGATCGCAATCCTGCAGAAAAGGGCGTTTATTACCAAAAGTTTCAAGAAGGGCAGTCAGTCTCCTGTTTGTTTTTAGCTGTGGAACAGGACGTAAATGTTGTAGGATTTAATGAACAATGGCTGAGCGCTGATAAAAATGTACCCTTTCGATATAAGGGTGCAGCAAGTCATGCCGACATTAGCGTATCTGCTAAAGCTAATTTCACAAGTTATGTGAAAAAACTATCTCAAGCGTTAAGTTTAGTAGGCTTAAATAGTTGTGATGCTATCTGTATAGGTGATGATGTTGTTGTGCTAGAAATCAACCCACGTTTAAGTGCAAGTATGGATTTATATACGTTTAAGCAAGATAATTTAATGGCGATGCATATAGCCGCAAGTAAAAAGAGCTCTAGCGTGGATAGTGTTAAGACAAAACATTTAGTGTGTCAAAGTAGTCAGGCGCATCAAGTGGTTTATGCTAAGTGTGATACTTTAGTGAGCAGTACGCATGGCTGGCCCTTATGGCTTAGTGACGTCCCTGAAACTGGGCGTTGTTTTAAGAGTGGCATGCCAATTTGTACCGTGTTAGCGGAGGCGGAAACATCTGCACTTGCTAAAAATAGAGTGCAGGCACGTGCCTTGGCCTTTGAAAGTGAATTTTTAACTTAAATTTTATAATTATATATCGATGGGTTTTAAAGAAATGACAAATGTGAGTATTAACGAACGTACGCTGCCTTTGCTAGACAATTTACTTGCAAATGCTAGTGCGCTTAATTTAAGTACCTCTACACACACCACTGGCGCCACAATTATTGATGCTGGCATAGATGTTGTTGGTGGTTTAGAGGCAGGTCGACGTATTGCAGAAATATGCATGGGTGGATTAGGTGATGTGACGCTGCAAAATGATAGTACGTTTAAGCAGTGGCCACTCAGTATTAAGGTGCACGCCATGCGCCCAGTATTGGCTTGTTTGGGTAGCCAGTATGCAGGCTGGGCATTGTCACACGAAAAATTCTTCTCTTTAGGCAGCGGGCCAGCACGTGCCATTGCACAACGCGAAGAAATTTTTACTGAGCTGGAATATAAAGATACGTGCGCACGAACAGTGTTGGTGTTAGAAACTGACAAAGTCCCGCCAGTAGAGGTGATTGAGAAAGTATCGCGGGATACTGAAATTGCGACGGCTAATCTTACTTTTATTCTAACGCCAACAAGCAGCTTAGCAGGAACCGTGCAAATAACAGCGCGCGTGTTAGAAGTGGCTTTACATAAATTACATGCGTTACATTTTCCATTAGAACAATTTGTGGATGGCTATGGTATTGCGCCTATTTCACCACCATCCCCTGACTTTTTAACAGGCATGGGTAGAACAAACGATGCGATTCTGTTTGGTGGGTTCGTGCACCTGTATGTGAAATGCACTGATGAGGAAGCGGCTAAGTTAACAAGCAAGATGCCGAGTAGTGCCTCTAAAGATTATGGTCGTCCATTCGCCGAGATATTTAAAGCCGTTAACATGGATTTTTATCAAATAGATCCATTGCTATTTTCCCCTGCTAAGGTAACGGTGACGAACATGGAGACAGGTAATAGTTTTTTTGCGGGTGCATTTGATGAAGCGCTCATTAATGAGTCATTTAATTAATTAATTCAATTGATTATAACTAACTATTAAAGTTATACTTTAATGATTAAAGTCCCTATTTTTTCTGATGAAGTCTCTCAGCAAGGTGGTTGGCATGGACGTGCGTTAAAATATGCTTTTCTAGCGCGCGGTTACGAGGCTGTTTTTGTCGAGTTGCAAAACTGTCAGCTTGATTTAACGGGTGATAAGCCAAAGCTTGTTATTCCGCATTTTGATGCTATCCCTAGCATTGCATTTGTGCGTGGCATTGCTGCAGGCACTTTGCAGCAAGTCATTACGCGGCTGAATATTTTACATATTTTACGATTACAGGGCGTACGCGTTTATAACGATGCAAAAGCAATTGAGCGTACTGTCGATAAGGCGATGACCAGCTTTTTACTTAAAAACAATGGGGTGCCGACACCAGCAACATGGGTGTGTGAGTCCCGGTCGTTTGCCCATGATGTGATTAAGCAGCAACTTTCTAAAGGGAATCAATTGGTGATAAAGCCTTTATTTGGCTCTCAAGGTAAAGGCGTAAAGCTGCTTGGAACTAAAACACGGTTACCTTTGCCTAAAGATGCTTTTGTTGAGGGTGTCTTTTATTTACAGCAGTTCATCAATACAGGGGATGACTACCATGATTATCGCGTGTTTGTCATACAGCAGAATGTGGTCGCCACCATGCGCCGTAGTGGAAAAAATTGGCTGAACAATGTCGCCCAAGGTGCGCTTTGTGAGTCAGCTGAAAATGCGGATATATTATCGATAGCATTACAAGCAGCAAAAATATTACAAATTGACTACTGTGGTGTTGATATTATTCGAGATATAAATGGTGATCTGTTTGTATTGGAAGTTAATAGCATCCCTGCCTGGCAGGGGCTGCAGGCTACAACGAATGCTAATATTGCGCAAATGTTAGTTGATGACTTGTTAAGCTAGCGCCGTGAATATAAATCATTATTTAGCGCAAACCTATCAGGCTGCTTGTTTGGCAGAAATCGAAGCACTTAAACCTGGCAATGTTCATCTATTCGCCGATGGTCATGGCATGGTCGTACAGGATTTCATTAAAAGTGCGAGCGTTTCATCTGCCGTTATTGCACGACCTGAATTAACACTAGGAGCACGTATTAATTGTGCTGTTGACGCTACTTGGCAAGCAGTAGGGTGCAATACTAATTTAGGCATTGTGCTTCTATGTGCACCCATTATTCATGCCGCTATCAATTTACAAATGAAAGACATTAAAAAAGATGCTTTGCACAAGAAACTACTGCAAATATTGGCAAATAGCACAATTGATGATGCGCAATCAGCTTTTAATGCCATTACATTAGCGCAGCCAGCTGGGTTAGGGTCAGGCTACTCACACGATGTGCAAAATGAGGCGCAATGCACTTTGTTAGAAGCAATGAAAACGGCGGCAGACAGGGATGTTATTGCATTGCAGTATAGTAATGGTTTTAATGATGTATTTTATGTCGGCTTATTGCAATATCAAGTTGCATTAGCACTTTGGCAGAATCCTGCATGGGCGGTAACGGCGTTACATTTATTTTGGATGGCAAATTATCTAGATAGCCATGTTGTGCGTAAATATGGGTTTAAGGTAGCTAATGATTTGCAAGCGATAGCATTGCAACATAAAACAGCATTTTTAAAACAAACAAACCCTAAACAATATCAATCCAAACTAATGCAGTTTGATCAGAATTTAAAACAGAAAGGCATTAATCCTGGGACTAGCGCAGATTTAACGGTTGCAACATTGTTTGTAAGTGCTTTATTGCAGAATTAATAATAGTTTACATTGTGCTTATGCTTGTTTTGGTAAAATATTAGTTGCCACGTTATTGGGATAATGAATGAAAATTGCTTTTTTGGAAGACGATATTTTATTTGCTGAGGAGATTGCCGCTGTCTTACGCGCATCAGGTATTGAGGTTGACCATTTTTCTTCAGGGCGCGCGTGTCTTAAAGCGCTTAAAGAAGAGCAGTATGATCTTGCCTTATTGGATTGGGACGTGCCGGACATGAGTGGTAGAGAAGTACTGGAAAGCTTGAAAATTAGAGGCCAATACCCACCCGTAGTGTTTTTAACAGGGTATGACGCTGAGGAGGATGTAACAGATGTGATTGAGTCAGGGGCAGATGATTACATTGTTAAGCCGCCAAACCCTAAAGTGCTACTGGCTAGAATCAATGCACTTTATCGTCGCGCCAACCCTAAGGCGGAAGCATTGAATGTCATTGAGTATAACAACTTAATCGTTAATTTTTCTAAGAGAACGTTTGTGTTAGATGGTATACCTATTAAGCTGACTGAAAAAGAAATCGACTTAGCATTATATTTCTTTAGGCAAGAAGGTGTTTTGCTTGCAAGAAATCACTTAACAAAAGTGATTTGGGGAACAACGCCTGACATTGATACACGCACCATAGACGTGCATGTGAGTCACTTACGTAGTAAGCTTAAGTTGTTGCCTCAGTTTGGGTGGCGTTTAATTTCTGTTTATCAACAAGGCTATCGTCTGGCGCGATTGGAATAGAGACTCATGTTAAGGTTTTCACTAGCTAGGTTCTTGAAATTTAAAGTAACGGTTATCTTGCTATTTACCTTTTTTTGTCAGTACGCTTTAGCAGCAGACGCTGTCAATTGGCGTTATACAGTACGTCCTGGTGACAACCTAATTAATTTTGGTAAAGCCCATTTGATTAATCCCGATGATTGGAAAATACTGCAGCGTATCAATCATATTAAAAATCCTCATTATATTCCGGTGGGTAAGACATTACTTGTACCCGTGTTTCTTTTGAAACAAGGGCCAGCTTCTGCTGAAGTGATTGTAGTATCAGGTCATGCAAAGTTGCAAAAAACAAGCAATACATTTCAGATGATCACGGTTGGGCAAAAGCTCAGTGCAGGCACAAAATTGGTCACGAAAGAAAATAGTAAAGTGGTATTACGCTTTGCTGACGGTTCAGAGACAACGTTGTCGTCTAATTCGGTTTTGGTGTTAGATACGTTAAGTATCTATAGCGGCGGGGCAATGGTTGATACTAAATTACGCTTGCAACAAGGGCAAACAGAGACGCATGCAAACCCCAATCATATCCCTAGTAATGACATGCAAATTATTACACCAAGCGCGATTGCAGCAGTAAGGGGAACTAAGTTCCGTGTGCGGGCAGATGTGAAGTCTATGAAGCAAGAAACGTTGGATGGTGAGGTTGTGCTTGCTGCATTAGGTAAAAAAATTAGTGTAAAAAAAGGTTATGGTAGCCTTGCTGAAAAAGGCAAGCCACCCATTCCGCCAGTGGAATTACTACCAGCAGCAGATATATCGCAATTGAAAACACAATATACAACATTGCCAATTAGTTTCGATATGCCGAGACAAAAAGGTGCCGTTGCTTGGATGGGAAAAGTGTCACCTAGCAATCAGTTTAAACAAGTTGTTGCAGAAGCTGAGTCTCAAGGCAATCAATTGGTTTTTACCGATGTGCCTGATGGCCAATATTATTTGAGTGTACGTGCTAAGGATAAGCTTGGATTGGCTGGGTACGATGCAATAAAACAGTTTGATGTTAATGCACGACCGTTTGCGCCTGTGCTAATGCAGCCGACGTTAGATAGTACGGTAAGAACTGCACAGCCTGAATTTAAGTGGAATGCCGTGAACGACGTGAAATCTTATCTGGTAGAGATTGCTTATGACGCTGCTTTTGAGAAAGTGCTCGTTAAACAACGTGTCGACAAGGAAACTTTTCAATTAAAAGAAGCTTTAGTTCCAGGCCAGTATTTTTGGCGAGTCGCCAGCATTGGGAAAACGAAAAATGGTGCTGATGACCTTGGTCCATTTGTGAATAAAAGCCAATTTAATTTTAAAGCTTTACCGCCCAAACCAGATATTAGTCAGCTTCAAATTGAGGTTGTAAAAAATAGAGTTTTTGTGACATTGGCTGATCCACTAAAGGGCCTTACATATGAAGTGGATGTTGATAATGAAGTGAACAATCAAAGTAAGGTATGGGTAGGTCAAGATATAAAAGGTCAATTTAATTTCTTGCTTAAAGAATATGGTCCACAAACCTTGTTAATTAAGCATGTTGATGGTGATGGGTCGGTAAGCCCTGAGGCTAGCTATAAATTTGATGCATATCCACAATAGTGTTTAGCTTTACATTAAACCGGTTGCAGTTCAACGATTTAGCATCGTCAGCTTTGATGTTGCTGTTGATAGCGGCCGTATTGCAAGCAAGCAATCTCTTTAGTCGTGTTGATAATCTTATCTTTGATGTAGGGCAAAAGATTTTTAGTATTGATGCGCCTAAGGATGTTTTGATTGTTGCTATTGACGAAAATAGCTTGTCTCAGTTAGGACGTTGGCCTTGGTCTAGAACAACACATGCCACATTAATTCATCGCCTAAAAAATGAAAATACAGCAGCCATAGGTTTTGACGTAATTTTTTCTGAGGCAGATAAACATGATCCCTTAGCAGATAAAGCATTGGCAGCCGCAATCGCTGAAGCGGGTAATGTTGTCTTGCCGATGATGCTAGAAGAAACCAGAGCGAATGGTCAAATAGTAGAGATTTTACCTTTGCCCGACTTGATGGAACATGTAGCCGATATTGGCAGAGTACATGCCGTACTGGATGAAGATAGTATTGCGAGAAGCATTTATTTATTTGAAGGTATGGGTACACCGGCATGGCAATTATTTTCTCAGGCCGTTATTAATACGGTAGAAAAGCAAAAGACTAAAAATAATTTTTTAAAAAATACTTCAGAAAAACAGAGCAATCAATATCGATTAGCTAGAAACAAACAACGTAGAATCAATTTTGTGGGGCCACCAGGCCATTTCCAACGAGTCTCGTATGTGCAAGTGCTCAATGGCAATTACCCTAAAGGGCTATTTGAAAACAAAATTGTATTAGTAGGCGCAACGGCTTTGGGAATGGGCGATCTTTTGACAACGCCTGTTTCAGGATTGCGCATGCCTATGGCTGGTGTAGAGTTTCATGCGAATTTATTAGAGTCATTACGGAACGACAATTTAATTACTGATGCGCCATTTTGGTTATCTACTATGTTGGTTTTTATCATCGCAGTATTGCCATTATTATGGTTGCCTAAGCTGCATGCTTTATCAGGTTTTTTAAGTACATTATTTTTTGTAGTGTTACTTGTTATGTTTTTTGGGTTGTTGCCGCGGTTGTTGAATATTTGGGTGCCGCCTTCGGCTGCATTGGTACCATTGTTATTGGCATACCCTATTTGGAGTTGGCGTAAGTTAGAAGCTGCGCAAAAGTTTTTAGATTTTGAGTTGGATTATTTAAGACATCATTTAATTACTATGCCTTTGCAAAAAACTGGTTTAGGTTTAGAAGGTTACGATAGGTTTAGTGCTCGAATTGCACAAGTGCGAGCAGCGACACAGCAATTAAGGTTTTTACAAAATGACAGAAAGGAGACGTTGGCATTTATCTCGCATGATATACGAGCGCCAATCGCTAAAGCATTGATGGCATTAAAAGAATACCAGCACCTGTCATCCAAATTGCAACAGCCATTGTCACAAGCTTTGTCACTTTCAGAGGATTTTTTGCATGCATCACGGGCGGAAATGATGGAAGTGAGTAGTTTTAATGAAGTGGATTTTGCTGGACTCATTCACCAAGCAGTAGATGATGTATATGCAAGTGCTATTAAAAAAAACATGGGTTTGCAAAGAAATGTTGTTGAAGGTGTTGTCTGGGTAAAAGGGAACTTTGGCTTACTTCATCGTGCAGTGCTTAATTTAATTTCCAATGCGGTTAAGTATGGTTACAACAATACAGTTGTGGATATTTTCTTAACTTTAAATAATGATAAAACACAAGCAATATTTTCGGTCACTAACATAGGTGTGGGTATTTCAGCTGTTGAGCAGGCAAATATATTTAGAAGATTTTCTCGTGTTAAAGGGCAAGAGAGAATGTCAGAAGGTGCAGGGTTAGGATTATATTTTGTAAAAACGGTGGCTGAAAAGCATCAAGGGCTTATTCAGGTGGATAGTGATATTGGCCAGCCAACAATATTCAGCTTACAATTACCTATCATTGATTATCAAGCACATGAAGATTAATGTTGCATTTGCTTGGTTTTATGAGAATAAAGATGGGCATCAGCTGCCAATATCCATTCTTCTGCGGTGTTCGCATTGGCAGCTTCGGCGATGCCATGGAAGAAAGTTGATTTAAACACTTCGCCTTCTTTGTATTCAAATTCGTGTATTTCAAATACTGCTGCAATTCTTTGCATGATATTCTCTGCTAGAATAGTGCCAACATCTGGCATTAAAATTAACCATTCATCATGACCGCACCTGAAAACCTTGTCTTTTCGCCTTAAATTTTTTTCAATGAGTGTTGCTGTTTTGACCAGCGCTTCATTTCCTGTCGCATGTCCCCATTGATCATTAATTGATTTGAATTTATTTTGATCTAACAAGGCTATTGAGCATGCTATTTTATGTTGTTTTGCATGTTCTAATGCTTGGCTTAGGCACGATTGTAGTTTTAATCTTGCCCAAGTGCCTGTCAGGAAATTACGTGTAGCATATTCTTGCCATAGTTCTTGGTTGGCTTCCTGAACTAATGCCAAAAAATTGTGCGTTAGTCTTTGGTAATTTCCCAATTGATCATGCATTGTAAGGCCTGAAACGGGTTGGCTAGCTGATATCGTATCTTCCCACATGGATTCAAGTGTTGCTTTTACTAAGTTAAAATGATGGTTAAGGTCATCTGTCAGCTTTGCGTTCTTAGATACGATATCATTAAACTTGTATAACTTATCAAACGAGGGTGGACTTTCATCCATTAATATACTATGCATATTGTCGACAAGCCATTGATGGCGCGCAAGTGTCCATTTGCTACTCTCAGCCAACAGTGTTAATGCATTATTTGAAATATTTTCTTTATGTTGCAACATGGTAAACAACTAAAATATGAATACTTAATAAAAAGTATTGATGACATGTAAGCTTAAGTAAACAGAATTAATATTGTTTTACATTTGCTAGGTTTGTATTGTTATGTAAGGTAGAAGCAGTTTCTACTTTAAATTGAGATATAATGTTTGGGTTATTTTATGTATTACTTATAGACTTTGTAATTTAATTAGGAGGATGCAATGGCAAATTTATTAGACCAACTTAAAGAAATGACCACGATTGTGGCAGACACCGGCGATGTGGAAGCAATCAAAA
>CAYXOR010000024.1:0-40613 GCA_964466895.1 uncultured Methylophilaceae bacterium
ATGGCCTGTCTGCAGAAATGCTACACGCCCACATTGTTAAAGAAAAACAGCGCCATCAAAATGGTTGATTTTATTAACTAGAATCACAATCATTCTGCCCTCAAAATTCACTCTGTTTACAAAGCATCCATTCAAACATAAAATGAACCTATACAAAAATAGAAATATCCATGAAAAGACTTTTTAAACTATTACGCATCTCATTATTATGTATTGTCGCAACTGTTGCTGTAGCGCCTAGCGGGCAGGCGCAACCAGTCCAATCGATTGACATCGACCAGCTCTACCACAAACTCAGCCAATCGAAATCGGCATTGGTTAAGGCATTGCCTCTACGAGGGTGTTATTTTATCAGCGAAGACAAAGCGCGAATCAAAGCACTTATCGACATCTTAAAAAAAGCCAACATCAAACAGATCCCAGAGAATGAATCTTTTTTTTATCGTTCTTATCAAGACACCAGTGAAGGCGCTTCCTCCGCCAGGTTCACGCTTGATGATGGTGCTGTCATTACCTTAAAGTTTGGCCCAGAATATACTTATGAGCCCGCGGTCGATGCCATGTTTTTTTTGCCGAATCAACAACAAGTGCCTTTAAGTGCTAATTGGACCATGAACCGGGAACTGTTTCATTGGGCAAGGAAAATAGGCACGCCAACGGTGTCTTTGGATGAGATTAGAGTGAGCCATGAAGCGGTCGGGTTTATAGCAGCATTTGGGGACAATGAAGCCTATTATAAAAAAAAACAGGCACGTAGAATGGCTGGTTGTAAAGGTGAAATATGGCGTAATAACTATTACCGAGACCCGACTATTTACCAGACCTGTGCTAGCGGCTCAGACGATGTTATTTTTTACCAGCGCCACCCTGATATTTGTGCTAGTGGCTGGATACCAAGAACAGCGGATGTGGAGTAATGAAACATGGCTGAACAGTTAAAAGACCAGGTAAGCGCCAGTGACTTTAACTTGATTAATGCCACGCCTGCGTATATTGCACAGCTAAACGAAGCACTGGCTTATTTACAACAAAGCCCAAAGGCAAAAGCCAGCCAGTTACTCAATGACATGCGAGACGAAGGCATCAGCATTCGCTTTGTTGGTGCGGCAAATGGCGCAAAATATCACCCTGAAGCGTCAACTGAAATCACCCCTACCCCAGCCCATGCTGGGGCCATGGCGAGCATAGCTAAACCAACCGCTAGCTATCCAGCACGCACCATTGATTGGAACCCGAATGCCGCCTTGTCTTACACCGATGCCAAGCATTCCGGCCTTCTAGATTTGAATGGCCCAATTGACGGCATTGATAAAGACGTAAAACACCTAGGCGTGCTATCGCCTGCCTTAATACTCATGCACGAAGGTGGCCATGCGCTAGATCCTGCGTTTCTTAAGCGCTTAACGCAACACAGTAAGCAATATGACAATAAAGCAGAAGAATACGCAGCAAAAGAAGTAGAACACAAAGTGGCGAAGGAATCAGGTGAAAGCATCAGAGAAAACCACGGCGGCACTTGGCTGGCAGCTGGCACCATCTCACCGACATTGCATACGGTTGCCTATCAACCAGCGAGGGAAAACGAGCAAGATGAGGAAATATTACAATGGCAACACCACCACCTAGCGGGCGCAGTGGTGGTCACCGGTGGCCTATTTACCCAATATTCTGTCCATCACAAACCAGAGGACCAAGAAGCTCAAAACACCATCCCTGACTTGGGTACTTACAGTGTTGATAACAACACCCTTAAGGTTGATAACGTTAGCATTGAGCTAAACAAACTCAAGCAAGACTTAACCATACAAGGCAATGGCAATACGCTAGATTTATCTAAACAACCCCTACCTGAAGACATCAGCATCATCACCCAAGGTCGTTTCACCATCGAAGATGGTGAAACCAGCAAAGTCATCAATGGCACTAACCGACTTAGCACCAACCCAGCAGGTGATCTAGTAATTACAGCAGAGAAAGCCACGCAAGCTGTTAGCAATCAGCAAGATTACAAACAACTGGCACAAACGTTTAATGATACGATTAAGCATCCACAAGGCATAGTACAACAGCATACAGCGTTAAGTGATAGCCTCACTTTTTACAACGCAGCTGCAACGCAATTGCCAGCGCCTGTTGTTAAACAAATAGGCAACAACCTCTACAATGAGATTAAAGCAGGCAGGCCTTTGCAATTAGCCGCTAATCCATCGCTAAATTTTAATGAAGAAATAAGCCAGGCTAGTGTTGATGATGTGGAGTTGTAGGGGTCTGGAATTAATATTAATTAGCACCTCTGCCTAGTAACAACTATTCCTTACTAATTCTAAATTAACCTGCTACCTTTTATACTGTATATTTTATTTTTAAATGACTAAAAAATCATCTCCCATATCAACCAAACAAGTTGCCTTTGATAGCTTAAGTTATCTATTTAAAAACGGGTTTAGCCTTAAAAAAGGGCATTTACCTCAGCCAGGTCATACCATCAATAATAACTTTTTTGGTGTTTGTGTTGCAAGTAACCAAGATCCTGACGTGGATGCGTATATCATTACGCAACTCAAAGAATTAGGCATTAAGAACATACGCCTTGATTTCACCTATACAGACTTAGATAGTTTTAGTGCGCGTTTTTTACAAAAGTTAATCACAAACTCTTTTAATGTAACGCTACGTTTAATAGCCCCATTTGATGCTGCTAGAAATATGCATGACAGTGAACAACAAATTAAATGGCAAACTTTTTTGGTGACAGTGTTAGACCGCTATGGTACGCAGGTTACACAAGTAGAAATTGGCAATGCCATCAACCGTAAACGCTGGTCTGGCTTTACATTCAATAGTTTTTTAACGACGTGGCAGATAGCACATGCCGAAATAAAATCTCGGAGAATCAAATTACTCGGCCCAAATATTCAAGATTTTGAACCCGTCTATAACATTAGTGTATTAAAAGCCTTAAAAGCAAAAAATCAATTACCTGATGTGCATACTGACAACCTGTTTGTCGAACGAGTCAGCGAACCTGAACGCTTTGATCATCGTATCTTTAAATATAAATGGGCCCGTATTTTTAAATACAACGTTATTAAAAAAGCACGCACTTTACAAAAGATAGGGCAAAACTTTGGCGTGGCCAATACGACATCATCATCGGCTTTCTGGGCTATTTATCGCATCGAGCGTTTAATTGAAAACGGACCACAGAAGCAAGCTGATTACCTTGCACGCTACTTCACATTATTAGCAGCTTCTGGTGCCCTACAGCAAGCAAACTGGGGTGCATTGATCTGTAATCGTGAAGGTTTGATTAATGACGGGCTTACTGATGCAGACTATCCAGATTTAGAACGAATAGCACATTATAGGACTGCAGATGGTGAGTTAAAAAATTACACGGAATATCCTAGTTTCTATGCCATGCAAACCATTATTAAATATTTAACTGGTGCCTATTATAAGGCTACGATAGCGAGCGGTAATGGTTTGGAGATTCATCATTTTACGCACCAACAAAAACAATTTCATATTGCTTGGGCCATCAATGGCAAAGCCGCACGTCTGAAAGATATTTATAATTCGGACGATTTAAAATCTGCCACACTATTACACAGAGATGGGTATGCACTTGACACAAACAACGCACTCATTACAGAAACATCTATCTATTTATTGTGGGATAAGAATAATACTGTGAATACGGTAGTTGACCCTTCGTTAGCACAAAATTTATCTATTCATCGCCACGTAAAAGGTAATCAATACTTTGATTTCAGTGATCAAGGCTGGCAAGGTTTAATATTAGCCAAAAATGAAACTGATGCGAATCAATTATTAGCTAAACTGCATCCTGAAAAACTACGAAGCCCAAAAAAACTGGGTGCTTTACGTCACGCAAGAAATGTAATTTGGGCTGAAGAAGACCCACGTAACAAAGCAAAACAACTTACGATTAAACAACCCGTTAAAATGTATCCACATAAAGCCTTTCTAGATCGCTTTAAACCTAGTAAGGCTAAGCGTAGTTGGAATGGCGCGATGGAATTATTACGTCGCGGCATTGCGACAGCCCAGCCTATTGCTTATTTTGAGAAGATTGGTGACACAACTTTAAAACAAAATTTTTATCTTTGTGAATATGTGAAATCTGATTGTACGATTGGGCAGCTATTTTCCGCTTTTAAAAATGGTGATGCATCACATCTTGGACTTCCAGAAGAATTAGTCTATAAACAATTTGCACAATTTTGTCACAATATGCATAGCAGAGGCATCTATTTTAGAGACTTTTCTGGTGGCAATATCTTAGTTAATATTCATAAAAATAATACGCTCTCTTTTTCTCTAATCGATACGGCTCGGCTCCACCACTACAACCATGCAATTGCACCAAGATTAAGAATTGCAGACCTTACTAGAGCTTGCCACAAACTGCATAAGAAAGGGCGCAAACGCTTTATGTGTATCTACCTTGGTCTTAGTGGTAGAAAGCTTACGCTCCGATACAAAATACCATTTGTCTTGTATGACATTAAAGTAGGCTTGAAGCGTACCATTGGCCGCAAAGGTATAAAAAAATTAATAAAACGCTTGAAAGGCAAACATTAATATAATGGAAATCATTAGATGGTTTTAAGCAGATTAAACAATGACTTTTTTAAATCAAGACGTAATATAGAACCTACGTAATGCTATTTGCATAACGAATTTAAAGAAAAAGGAGAACTACTATGTGGACAACACCAGCAGCTACTGAAATGCGTTTCGGTTTTGAAGTAACTATGTATGTAATGAATAAATAAGTTTACTTATTATTCAAAAGGGCGCTTACAGCGCCCTTTTTCATTTCCGTCATTAATGACTATTGATTGGTACTATTGTTAACAATGTAGCCTTTAGGCAATAACACCCATACTTTCCCAGATTGCTTCATTGAACCTGCTTTAGCCCCTGCTTTATCACCCGCACCCCAAAAGAAATCAGCCCGAACGCCACCCTTAATAGCACCACCCTTATCTTGCGCCATCATTAAACGCTTAAGCACTTTTTTACTATTTGGTTGAGTAGTAGACAAAAAAATTGGTGCCCCTAGTGGTATAAACTTCGAATCAACTGCCACGCTTCTTTGTGCTGTAATCGGCACGCCTAATGCACCGATAGGGCCTGGCAACCCTTTTGGTAACGTTCTAAAAAATACATAACTGGGATTACTATTTAATAACGCTCGTAATTTATCTAGATTTTTCCGTGCCCAATTTTTAATGCCCTGCATAGAAGCTTTACTACGGCTTAATTCACCTCGATCAATCAGTATTCGTCCTATTGAACGATAGTCATGTCCATTGTGATTCGCGTAGCCGACATGTATCTGCTCTCCATTTTCCAACTGGACAACACCTGAACCTTGAATTTGTAGAAAAAATACATCAATAATATCGTCAATCCAAAATAGCTCACTACCCGCTAACGGTGAAGGCTGTGTTTCAATTTCAGCACGTGAACTGTAAGGCACCAATTTATTGCCGACTAACTTACCACGAACGCGTTTATGTTCTAGCTCAGGACGTACTGTCGCTAATTCAACTGTAACCAAGTCTGCAGGTTGACTATATAGAGGATAAGGATATTTTTTTGACTGCTTTTTACTACCCTTTAACATCGGTTGATAGTAGCCGGTAATTAAGCCAGTATCAGAACCATCTTCATTACTAGCCAAGTGGACATCAAAGTGTTCCGTTAGATAATCGATTATTTGGGCGTTACTCGGTGTTGTAAGCCCTTTGGCCTTGTTGCAAGCTGACTGCCATTGTGGTTTTTTAATTAAACGACTACAGCTTTGCAGCCAAGCAGGCCATGCGGCTTTAAGGTTATCTTGTAACAGCCCATCTAAATCTTGCCAAGTAGCGGGTTTTAATAATGGGTATTCAGCGGCTTGTTCTATTTCAAGCACCTCTTCAGCCTCAATATTTGCGCTTATTTCGTCGGGTATTGCCATATCGGGCAGTTGTATGGGTGTCGTGTCCACACTTTGTCCATTTTTTACTTGCGTACAGTTACAATCTTCATTAGCTGGACTAACGGATGGTTTTGCGCAGGCTGTAACCAATAACAAAATACTCAGCCATACAAAAATATTGTTCATCACTTAATGTAATACCCTTGGCACAGTCAGTAAAAAAGGTTCGATGGTTGCTTCAAACTGTGTGCCATCAACCGCTACAAGATAATAAGTCCCCTGCATTGTGCCTTCCTCAGTATTTAACACGGTTCCACTTGTATATTCAAACGACTCGTTTGGCTGTAACAGTGGCTGCGCACCGACAACGCCCAGACCTTTTACTTCTGAAACACTATTATCAGCATCCGTAATCAACCAGTGACGGCTAATAAGCTGTGCAGCGACCTCACCAATATTCGTTATCGTTACGGTATAGGCAAAAGAAAATTGCTTGTCCTTGTCATTCGATTGATCAGGCAAGTAGGCCGTCGCAACATGTACTGAAAAAGCATATTTATCCATGGCTAACTAACTGATCATACCGGACGTAGGTGAGCTTGGACTTGCAGAATATAACTTCTTCGGCATACGGCCAGCAAGAAAAGCATCACGCCCGGCTTCGACTGCTTTTTTCATGGCCGATGCCATTAAAATAGGCTCGCGTGCACCCGCAATAGCCGTGTTCATTAAAATACCTGCACAGCCCAACTCCATCGCAATAGCGGCATCACTAGCCGTACCAACACCCGCATCCACCAGCACAGGCACTTTTGCATTTTCAATAATAATTTGCAAATTCCAAGGGTTTAAAATCCCCATGCCAGAACCAATCAACGAAGCTAAAGGCATAATCGCACAACAACCAATATCTTCAAGTTGTTTGGCAATAATTGGATCATCTGAGGTATACACCATGACATCAAAACCATCTTTAACTAAGACTTTAGCCGCGACTATGGTTTCAACCACATTGGGATACAAGGTTTTAGGATCACCTAAAACTTCTAGCTTCACCAGTTTATGTCCATCTAACAATTCACGCCCTAGACGTAATGTACGCACAGCATCATCAGCCGTATAACAGCCAGCCGTATTCGGCAAATAGGTATATTCACTGGGTGGAAGATACGCTAATAGTGAAGGCTCACCTTCATCCTGACCTATATTGGTACGCCTTATTGCCACTGTGACTATTTGTGCACCGCTCGCATCAATGGCGGCACGTGTTTCTTTAAAATCTTTATACTTTCCTGTTCCTACTAGCAAACGTGAATGATAGGAATTCCCTGCAATAATTAATTGATCTGTCATTCTGCTATTTTATGCTTTTCATCCATTAACCGCCACCAACAGCGCCCACAATTTCTAACTTATCGCCGTCTTTTAACATGGCTTCTGCATATTGACTGCGCGGCACAATTTCCGCATTGCACTCTATGGCAATACGCTTACCCGTAATTTCTAAACATTCGACTAAATCAGCAATCGTCATAGCATCTAATTCAAACTGTTTAGCAGTTCCATTAATCGTAATTTGCATATCATTCAACCAATCTATGTGTTTTTAGCAACAAATGTGTAAATTAATGTTAAAAATCTAATGCTTTTAATGATTTATAGAATAAACCTATTAACAAACATGAACTTTTTTGCTAAATTAATATCTACATTGCTACTGAAACAAAATTTCAGTATTTTTTCAATCCCAAAAGGAAAGTATCATGAAACAAGCAGTAAAAAAAGCAGGTATTAAAAAAATCTTACCCGCAGATAAAGTTAATGCTTCAGCAAGTGCCTCTAAAACAAGTAAAGTAGATAACGCTAATATGCCAAACGCGCAAAAAGCGATTCCACTTAGCCGCTTTTTAGAAGCAAGTTGCGACTGTGTTTAAATAAACCTTAAACGCTCAAGCTCGCAAGTTAAACAGTTGTACAAAAAATAGAGGATGGCATCAGCCACCCTCCATACTTTAGTTACTTCTAAACTTCAACTATTCTATTTCTAACTGTGGACGACCAGGTTCTGGCCAATCCAAGTGGAAGTATTCGCCACGTGGCTTATCTTTACGCTCATAACTATGTGCGCCAAAGTAATCACGCTGACCTTGCAACAAGTTCGCTGGTAAATCGGCACTTCTATAACCATCATAGTAAGCTAACGCAGCAGCAAATCCTTGCACTGGTACACCATTCGTCACGGCTAAAGCAATCACTTTACGCCATCCTTCTTGACCTTCATTCATCGCATCTGTGAAATACGGATTTAGCATCAAATTTTTCAAACGCGAATTCTGTGCATAGGCCTCTGTAATTTTTTGCAAGAAGCGTGCACGGATAATACAACCACCACGCCAAATTTGTGAAATCTCGCCAAAATTAAGTTTCCAATTATAGGCCACTTGCGCTTTATCAATTAGCTGAAAGCCTTGTGCGTAAGCACATATTTTTGAGCAATATAGCGCGTTTTTAATTGAATCAATCACTGCTTCTTTTTCTTTGCCAGTCAATGGTGTGATTTTAGGGCCCTTAAGAATTTTACTTGCTGCAACACGTTCTTCTTTCACACTAGAAAGCCCACGTGCATAAACCGCCGCCGCAATCGCATTAGCTGGAGCACCTAATTCAAGCGCATTGGCTGCTGTCCATTGACCTGTACCTTTTTGTTCTGCTGCGTCTAAAATCATGTCAACTAAAAACTCTTTAGACATAGGATCTTTTTGTTGCAGGATGTCGGCAGTAATCTCTATCAAGTAACTTGATAGCTCGCCTTTGTTCCACTCTTCAAATATTTTGCCGATTTCGTCGGATTTCATACCCAGCAAGGTTTTCATGAGCCAATAAGCTTCACAAATCAACTGCATGTCAATATATTCAATACCATTGTGTACCATCTTCACATAATGGCCAGCACCATCAGGACCTATATATTCAGCACAAGAAAAACCACCTTCTACTGGTTTCCCTGGCTCTGCATCTTCCATCGGCTCACCTGTTTCGGGGTCCACTTTAGCGGCGATATCACGCCAGATAGGCTCTAAACTTGCCCAGGCTTTACGTGTGCCAGATGGCATTAGTGACGGGCCAAAACGGGCGCCTGTTTCACCACCAGAAATACCAGACCCTATAAAATCAATCCCTTTAGCAGCCAATTCTTTTTCACGGCGAATGGTATCTGTCCATAAAGCATTACCGCCATCGATAATAATGTCGCCTTCTTCTAAGAATGGCAACAATGCATTAATCGTTAAATCAGTAGGTTTGCCAGCTTTAATGAGCAACACAATTTTACGCGGGCGTTTAATACTCAATACAAATGTAGCCATATCTTCATGGCCAACCACGCGCTCATGTGAAGGCTCATTGTTTTTACACTCTTCAATAAAATTGATCATTTTATCGGTGCTACGGTTATACACGGCAACGGTGTAGCCATGATCCGCCATATTTAAGACAAGGTTTTGTCCCATAACCGCAAGGCCCATTAGGCCAATATCAGCATTTTTTGTAGTCATTAATGTTTCTCTTTTAAATGGATAATTTAAGTAAAAAAATAAAACTTTTGCTTATGGCGAAAGCTTCGGAAAATACAGGTACTACTCAGGCTGAATAATCAGCCTATCTTGATAGTTGCTATAAAGCATTACCAAACATCTGCAATGCCATTTGATAACAAATAGCAACCAACTGTGGGTCGTTACGTGGGTCACCATCGCGCATAAAACCATGCTGGGCGTTAAGCTCATGCCAAGTAAACTTTATGTCAGTTTCAGTTAATTTGTCCAATACCAAGCGACGTCCTTCTGTTGGGATATGCGTATCTTGTTTACCCCAAATCATCATTAACTCACCTTTAATATCAGCTAACTTTTCCATACTGTGCTGCTTAGGTTTATTCGGAATCGTATTGAGGTGCAAGTCAGTTGCATAAAAACAAGCAGTCGCTTTCACTTCAAGCTGCAGTGCCGCACGGAATGCCAAATGGCCACCAATACAGTAACCCATCGCACCCACATTGCCGTTATACCAATCTTGCGTTGCAAGGTATTGAATCATGGCCTGATTATCAGTGTCATACCCTTGCGCATCTTTTGCCGATTTATCGGCGTTACCTTTTTCGCGGCCGGCATCATCGTAACCTAACACCGTACCAATGGGATTAAGCTCGTGAAAGACCTCTGGCACAATAACGGCATAACCATGACCAGCCATAAAAATAGCGGCACGCTCAATAGGGCCTGTTTGCTGAAATATTTCAGAATAAAATAGTATTGCTGACACTGGCTTATTATGTGTTGGACGATGCACGTAGCAACGCATTGTGCCCGTAGGCGTTGCTAAATCGACGACTTCTGATTGAATTAACATGGCGTAGTGCCCTAAAAATTAACGGTAATATAAACTATCTATTTTACAAGGCTTTGCCGTTACTTTCATCCCCAATTTAATATTTATTTAATATCAACCTGACATTAAATAATTGAAGCATTTGTGACCTATGTTACTTTACTAAAACCACTAGTTCATTTAAGTTTATATAACCCTCTAAACAAAGGTCTATACGATGCGCTCTTTGATCACTTTTTTAGCACTGGTTCTCATGCTTGGCAGTCAGCTTTCTTACGCGCGCAACGCATTGAGCTTTAAATTAAAAGCCTCAGTCGTGAAAGTACATGTCGCCACTAAATCAGGAGGCCATGGTGTAGGGACAGGCGTCGCAGTAGGTAAAGATTTAATTGTGACTAACTGCCATGTGCTGGCTAATCGAAGAGGAGCAAAAATCACCAAGTTTGGAAAAGGGTTCATTCCAGTAGCCCTTAAGGCAGACTGGAAACATGATTTATGTATTTTACGTTTTGAATACTTAGACATGACCCCTGTAGAGCTTGGGGATTCGGATAGCTTGCAATACGAACAAGAAATATTTTCTATTGGCTTCCCGGGCGGGCCACCAAGACCGCAATACTCTGAAGGCAAAATCAAGGCGCTATACACCTTAGAAGACAGTGCAATCGTACGTACAGATGCTTCATTCGTCATGGGTGCTAGTGGTAGCCCTATTTTCGATAGCAAAGGCAGACTCATTGCAATCAGCACTTTTAAAAGTCCTGGCAGAAAAGCCTATTATTTCAGCATGCCAGTTAAATGGGTCAAAGCATTGATAGATGCTCCTGAAACAACCTCCATGGCAACCAATGAGTCACCATTTTGGGATGCACCTGAAGAAAAGCGACCTTTCTTTATGCGCGTAACATTACCCTTTAAAAACAAAAAATGGAATGAACTGCAAGAAATTGCACAACAATGGATTAAAGCTGAGCCGACATCAGCTGAAGCCTTTTACTATGCTGGTATAGCAGAAGAGCAAGTCGGTAGCTTAGACAAAGCCAAACAACACTTTGAACAAGCATTAACCCTACACCCGAACCATCCCGCAACGCTTATTGCGTTAGGCCTCATCGCTAACCGCGCAGGCAATGTAACGGAGGTTGAAAAGACACACACTGCACTAAAAGCAATAGACGAATATTTAGATATAGAATTTACTGAGGCACTAAAGCCAAAAGCGCAATAAGCAAACAAGTATAGCGGCCTTTGTATTATGTGATGAGCGAAGGCAATACAAGACAAAAAATGATGAGAAAGCAGCGTTTACTTGTAGTAAATGAGCATTGTGAATCAATTTTTAACACAATATTGCCAAGCGTAATAATGATGCAAAGCCGCTAATAATCACTACTACGGCCGGTTGAATACCCCTGTGGCACATCGCTTTGCCACTCGCCGCACGCATTACATAAATGATCGTGCATAGTCGGGCTCGCAGTCAGGTCTTTACTTCCACAAAATTTACATTCAACGGTATGCAACGCTTCTGTTTTATGATGCGTTTCATGATGCTCTACTGCAACTTTTGTACCACCTAAACCGTATTTGTTATCCATGGAAAACTCCTGAAAGAACACCGAATCAAACAGCTTGCATAACAGTAAAATTACGCCTTTTTATGTGTAATGACAAGTGGTTTATGTGTTTTTATGGGCTGCGCGTTCTAAACGGTCGCGTATGGCTGACCAGTCTGCTGCTTTAGGCGGCACTTCAACCAGCAATTCCTTTTTATGTAGCGCATCTATTTGATGCAAGGTGCTATAGAGTCTTTCTGCTGCTTGGTCTGGGTTATTTGGCAAACAAAAGGTCTGAGTATTCGCTATATCACCTTGACCAATAATGAGTGCGGCACAATCTTCCTGCTTACCGGCATAGGCTTGCAAGACCAGTTGCGAAGCAAACAATTGTATCGGTGTATTAGGAGAATAATGCAATTTCTGTTGACCCGGCGCTACTGGCAAAGATTGATGACCTTTACATGCAGGTTGCTTGGCTATAGCCTCAATCCTTGCTTCGCTAATCATCCCTAAACGTAGTATGTACCAGTTGTCATCTGCTACAGAAACAATAGTGGATTCTATGCCTACTTTACACGCGCCCCCGTCAAAAACCGCCACGTGCCCACCTAAACTTGCTGTGACATGTGCTGCAGTAGTTGGACTAACTTGTGTATGCGTATTAGCCGATGGCGCAGCTAAAGCCAAACCACTTTGCTGCAGTATATTTAATGTACTCGCATGATTGGGTACACGTAAGGCAACGGTAGGCTGATTAGCACGTAGTATGTTGGATACATGGGGTTTAGCTGGTAACACCAATGTAAAAGGGCCAGGCCAAAAAGCTACTGCTAATTTTTGCGCTAGCGGAGAAAAGGTTTCTGCCCAATCTAATACTTGGCTTATGTCCGCAATATGCACAATTAATGGATTATTAGCAGGGCGTTTTTTAAGCGCATAAACTTTACTTAGTGCTTGATCGTTATTAGCATCCGCAGCTAAACCATAAACCGTTTCTGTTGGGATGGCGACGACCTCACCACGCTGAAGCAGCGTAATGGCTTGTGATAAATCAACTTGCATTCAATAGAAAATACATGAGATAGATAAAGCCATATTTTACCTGCTTTCCTACATAATAAGTGCTGCATCATTCACACAATTAATAACGATTCTTTTAACCATTTTTTTGCATACTTTTTAATTAAAATTAATATTACCGCTAGTTTTTTAAAGGGTTGTCTTGTTTTGAATTTATAATGCGCGCATGCCTCTCTCTATCAATCAATTACTAAGCAACCATCAATTTGCGTTTGCCAAGTTACTCGCTTTTCGCTTACAAATGATTCTGGCATACCAGATTATGGCCGTTGTTGTTGGTTGGCATATCTATGAAATCACGCATGATCCATTAGCATTGGGGCTAGTAGGATTAGCCGAAGTCATTCCATATTTCTCTAGCGCCCTATTTGCAGGACATGCGGTAGACCATTATTACTCACGGCGGCTATTTGCTATATTGTCCGCCACATTATTATGTTTAAGTACTTTGACACTAAGTGCTATTTCACAAAGCTTAATTGCGGCCGACGCCCCTATTTGGATTTACACAACCATTGCCATCACAGGCTTTGCACGCGCCTTTATTACCCCTAGCTACAACACTTTATATGCACTTATTGTGCCACGCCCATCGTTTGCACGTGGTGTAAGTGTCGGCAGCTCTGTTTTTCAAATCGGCTTCGTAATTGGCCCTGCAATAGGCGGCTTATTGGTTGGTTTTGCCAGCAAAACGGCCGCTTACACGTTAGCAAGCATTTTATGTGTTGGCGCAGTACTAGCCATCTTAAGTTTGAAAGTAAAAGAACCACCAGCACAAGATAGCGCACCTGTGCTAGCCAGCATTGTAGAGGGCTTACGTTTTGTCTGGGGTAACCAAATAGTGTTTAGCGCACAAATGTTAGATATGTTTGCCGTCCTATTTGGTGGCGCAGTGGCCTTGTTGCCGGCCTTCGTACAAGATGTCTACCACATGGGGCCGGAAGGCTTAGGCATTTTGCGTTCAGCCCCTGCTGCTGGTGCAATATTGACAGGGCTATGGCTGACAAAACACCCTATTAATCTACATGCTGGACGCTGGTTATTAGCAGCAGTTGCCGGCTTTGGTATATGCATCATTGCCTTTGCATTAATTACACAGTTTTGGCTAGCCATCATCGTACTCATCGCGGCTGGTGCGTTAGATGGCATTTCAGTTATATTACGCAGTACGATTATGCAATTAGCGACTCCTGATGAAATGCGGGGCAGAGTCTCCGCTATTAATGGTATATTTATCGGCTCTTCTAATGAATTAGGCGCGTTTGAATCGGGTGTGGCAGCACGCCTAATGGGCTTAGTACCATCCGTTATTTTCGGTGGTTTAATGACCTTAAGCGTCGTTGGTATTACAGCCAAATTATCCCCTAAGTTACGCAAGCTAACACTACAACAATTGCATTAAGTGCAGTAGAATCACATGCAACTTTATGATTAAAAGTCCTGTCGTATTTAGCTTAAGACTTAGCGTCATTATCTTTCAATTTATATAGGAGTTACACACATGGCTAATATGTACGATATCAGCATCCCTCCACTAGTACTTACTTTAAATAACTTATCCAATATTCTAAAAAAGGGGGAAACATATGCTGATACCAAAAAGATTGAACATACTGTATTGCTCAATGGTCGTTTATTTCCAGATATGTTTGCATTGACACGCCAAATACAAATTGCAACTGATATGAGCAAAGGTGCAGGCGCACGCCTTGCTAATATTGAAGTGCCTAAATACGAAGATGATGAAACTTCGTTTGTTGAATTACAAGCGCGAATTGCCAATACGATTACTTTTTTAGAAGGTATTAAACCATCACAATTAGAAAATGCCGAAACGCGCCATATTGAACTGATGGTGCGCAAAACTAAATTGGAATTTACTGGCTTAGACTACCTATCACGATGGGTAAAACCTAATGTCTATTTTCATGTAACGACTGCTTATAATATTCTGCGTCACAACGGTGTTGAACTTGGTAAGCTTGATTTTTTAGGCCCTAGATAACCCACAAAACATTAGCGCCACCTACTACCAGGTCCAAAAAACTCACGCATCATAAAACTCTCCAAAGCAGCATTATCTTGTACGCGTGCTGATAGCACCAGCACCTGTCTTAAACGACGCGAGTCCCAATTAAAGTCTCCACTATAATCACGACGAATCACTTTAATCATCCTTCTAATAACGGCACGTTTAATATCAGCTGTATCAGTCACCCTCACATCAAAAATTTCTAAACGAGCTGTATTAACATTATTTTTCCATCCTTTAAAACTAAATTGGGCGCTATTCCGATTAAGCACCCTAATTTCAAATATGCCATTGGCCCCCTCTAGATTTAAGTTTTTAAGAATCTTTGCATCACGCTTTTCTCCTTCACTTTGCGGGTTATTACTCGCTAACACCTCCTCTACATCTTGTTTTGTAGCACCCTGTGCTGCTAACCTAGCTTGTTGTTGACGCTTAATGTAAGCCCGCATATCTTCTCCGGGTAACGGATCTGGCGACGTTTTCTCAGGCCTTGGTTTAGGTAATGCTTTATTAATTTCTTTCGTTGCAGGCACCTCGACTGGAGACTTTTTCACCGTTTTAATAGGCGCTTTTACAGGCTTTTTAGTTTTTTTTGGTTTTTCTTTAACTGGCTCTGTAGGAATTTGTGGTGGCTCAGGCAACACTAACTCACTAGGTGCTACTTCTTTCTTTTGTGGTGGGCCTAAAGTTACCTCTAAAGGTGGCGCATCTTTTACTGGTGCACCCATAGAAAACAATTTAGGCTGAAAAAACCATAACGCAGCTAAGTGAACCAATAGTGACACAAAAAAAGCAACAAGCACATTACGCCGAATACGCAATTGAAAGATACGCTCACCACGTGGCGGCAATTCCAATACTATCTTTTGCTTATTAGATGATGATATAAACATGGCCCACTTTAATGTTGACTTATTTTGATATTGCCCACTTTAAGCCACACAAATAAATAGGCATTAAGAACGCATGGTAAATGACTAGACCATAACAAGCGAAAGAAATTTCAAACAAAATAATTAACAACTTTACAGAATGCACGATTAATATTCCGCATTCTTGATCCCATTGAACAATAAGATTCGAAAGTAATTAACGGCTGACGCCAATACATTACTGGTGCATGCGCACTATAAATGTGCGTATCAATCATCAACAACTAACCTACATGCTCACGCAATATGAGCAATATATCATTTAAATTCAATAGCTTAATTAAAAACCAAAAGGCTGGCACGCCTATTGCTATTAATCAATATATTATAGTTTTCGAAGAAAAACATGTTACGAGTAATGATTCTTGATAATGTGCAACCTAATAACAAACCTTTAAAACAATCTTTAATTGACAATGGGTTTGATGTGATTGCACGCATCAATGAAGATGTAGATTTGCAAACCAAGTGTTCTGAAATTAAGGCTGATGTTGTCATTATTGAGGTAGCTTCACCCAATCAAGACATATTAGATAATGTCAGTAAAATATCGGATCAATGTGCAATACCTGTAATCATGTTTACCAATGATAGTAACAAAGAAAAAATAAAAGCTGCTACGAGTGCTGGCGCAAGTGCATACGTAGTAGGATCCATTCCCAGTGAAAGGCTAACATCCGTGATTGATGCAGCAATAGCAAGATTTGAAGAAACAAAACAACTTAAAGAAGAACTTGACCTTGTTAGTGACAAATTAGATGAACGAAAAGTCGTAGAACGCGCAAAAGGTATTTTAATGAAGCAACGTAATATTGATGAAAATGAAGCATACAAAATGTTGCGAAGCATGGCGATGCAAAGAAATAAAAAAATAGCGGATGTATCCACCCAACTCCTTCAAGCTGCAACCATGTTGATTGTTTAAAAAAGTAAGTTGTTAAGTAAAGTTAACGCCAAAGATGGAGGTCTAACTTTTGATTACAAAACTCAGCATCTCTTATCAACTTACAAAAAGAAATAATCAATCCTTACACCCCCTTTAAATAGACTGTATATCAATTAACATCGCAGAAAATCACCATTTTGGTGCATGCGCACTTTTTTAGCCTACAGCACTTAATAAAATTACATTAAATATAGCCTAAGCCATTGTATTAAATGTAATTTAGTTGGTGGCATAGCTATTGCTTTAACAAAAGAATATTGCGTCTTTGAAAGAAAAATATTATGCAAAAAATGGAATTAGTCGTTATCGGTAATGGTATGGCAGGTATGCGTGTCGTTGAAGAGTTATTAAAAATCGCACCCGATATATACAACATAACAGTATACGGTGATGAGCCATATCCAAACTACAATCGCATTATGCTCTCACCTGTATTGGCTAACGAGCAAACGATTGACGATATTATCTTAAACACACGTGAATGGTATGCAGAAAATAATATCACGCTACATACCGATGCACGCATCAATAAAATAGACCGCAGTAAACGGTTTGTTTATGCTGAAAATGGCTCAAGTGCCTCATATGACCGTTTGCTCATTGCTACAGGTTCTAAGCCTTTTATGCCGCCTATTCCTGGCAAAGAGCTAGAAGGTGTTTTAGGTTACCGTGATATACAAGATACCAACGACATGATAGACACCGCAAAAAAATATAAGCATGCAGTCATCATCGGCGGTGGCTTACTCGGTTTGGAAGCAGCCAATGGCCTTAGTATTCAAGGCATGGATGTAACGGTTATCCATAGGAACGAATGGCTACTAGAAAGACAATTAGATAAAACAGCCGGCGCCATGCTACAAAAATCACTTGAAGCTAAAGGCCTTAAGTTTCATTTAGAAACCAATACAGAAACCATCGTCGGTAATGAAGAGGGTCGCGTAAAAGCCGTACGCTTTAAAGAAGGGTTCGAGATTCCTGCTGACTTGGTCGTACTAACAGTTGGTATTAGACCAAACTTTGCGCTGGCCGAATCTGCCGGTATCCATTGCGATAAAGGCATTGTCGTTAACGACACCATGCAAACATTTGACCCACGCGTATACGCCGTGGGTGAGTGCGTGACGCATCGAGGTATGTCATACGGGTTAGTTGCACCCTTATTTGAAATGGCTAAGGTATGCGCTACACACTTAGCCAACTTCGGTATTGGTTTATACAAAGGCTCTGTCACCTCAACAAAATTAAAAGTGACAGGTATTGATTTGTTTTCTGCAGGTGATTTCACTGGCGGGGAAGGTACAGAAGAAATTGTGTTGCACGATGCCGTTGGCGGCGTATACAAAAAACTCGTCATTAAAGATGACAAAATCATCGGTAGCGTACTCTATGGCGACACTGCCGACGGCGCCTGGTATTTCCAAATGCTCCGTGACGGCAAACCAATTAATGAAATTCGTGACCATCTTATGTTTGGTCAAGAAAACAGCTTAGGCAATACAGGCCATCAAGGTCAAAACATGGCAGCATCCATGACAGATGAGATGGAAGTGTGCGGCTGCAATGGCGTTTGTAAAGGCACGATTATCAAAGCGATTCAAGAACAAGGCTTGTTTACAATTGATGATGTTAAAAAACAAACCAAAGCCGCTTCAAGCTGTGGGTCTTGTACAGGTTTAGTCGAACAAATTTTAGTGTCCACTTTAGGTGGCGGCTATGCACCTCCATCTACCAGCAAAGCCATGTGTGGTTGCACAGAAAAAAATCATGAAGAAGTCCGTGAAGAAGTCCGTAACAATAAATATCTGAACATACCGGATGCAATGAAAGGAATGGACTGGAATACACCTAACGGCTGCGTTACCTGTAGGCCAGCACTTAATTATTATCTTATTTCTACTTGGCCACATGAGGCAGTGGATGATCCACAATCACGCTTTATTAACGAGCGTGTACACGCTAACATTCAAAAAGATGGCACTTATTCAGTGATTCCTAGAATGTATGGCGGCGTAACATCTCCTGACCAATTACGCAAAATTGCCGATGTTGCTGATAAATATAAAGTACCCATGGTTAAATTAACGGGTGGTCAGCGTATCGATTTGCTCGGTGTTAAAAAAGAAGACTTAACGGGCATGTGGGCTGATTTAGACATGCCTTCTGGTTATGCTTATGGTAAATCCATCCGTACCGTTAAAACTTGTGTCGGTTCAGAATTCTGTCGTTTTGGCACACAAAACTCAACGCAAATGGGCATTGATATCGAAAAAGCCTTTGATCACATGTGGGCACCACATAAAGTGAAATTTGCTGTTTCTGGCTGCCCACGCAACTGTGCAGAATCTGGCATTAAAGACGTCGGTATTATCGGCGTGGATTCTGGATGGGAAATATACGTTGGCGGCAACGGCGGCATTAAAACGGAAGCAGCACAGTTTTTATGTAAAGTTAAAACCAGCGAAGAAGTCATGGAATACTCAGGTGCCTTTATCCAGATTTATCGTGAAGAAGCACGCTATTTAGACAGAACTGTACATTGGATAGAACGTGTTGGTCTGGATTATGTAAAACAACGTGTACTAGAAGACCCTACAGGCCGTAAGGCCGCATACGAGCGTTTACTATATACACTACAAGGCGCTGTTAACCCTTGGGCCGAACGGGTGCAAAACCGTGATAAACATAAAGAATATGAAACCATCACCATCTAAAATAGCTCGTTAAAAGTTAGCTTAAGGGAAGCGCTAATGAAACAAAATTTCTGGTCCGCAGGCCACAAGCCTACGCTGTTTTCTGCATTTTTATATTTTGATGTTAGCTTTATGGTTTGGGTGTTATTAGGCATTTTAGCCGTACAAATTTCAGGAGACTTATCGCTAACACCTGCCCAAAAAGGATTAATGGTCGCAACCCCTGTACTATCTGGTGCATTATTGCGTATTGTGATGGGCGTGTTAGTTGATCAAATCAAACCTAAAAAAGCAGGCATCATCGCACAGACTATTGTCATTGCCACCTTATTATTCGCCTGGTTACACGGTATAGAAAACTTTCAGCAGTCCCTTATTTTAGGTGTTTTTCTTGGGTTTGCTGGCGCATCATTTGCCGTGGCATTACCTTTAGCTTCACGCTGGTATCCACCAGAGCATCAAGGCACTGCCTTAGGTATTGCTGGCGCAGCTACATCAGGCGCCGTATTTGCAGCCATTTTTGCACCCAGTTTAGCCATCACTTATGGCTGGACAAACGTATTTGGTTTAGCGTTGATTCCACTTGTTTTAGTACTTGTTATCTATTGTTTAATCGCTAAAGATAGTCCCGATACACCACCTGAAAAATCACTCAGCGAGTATATCGCGATATTAAGAGACAAAGATGCATGGTGGTTTATGTTTTTCTATGGGGTCACCTTTGGTGGTTTTGTAGGCCTCGCGTCATCGCTTACTATTTACTTTAATGACCAATATGGGTTAAACGCTGTACATGCTGGTTACTTCACTGCTGCCTGTGTATTTGCAGGCACCTTAGTTCGCCCTTTTGGCGGCAATTTAGCTGACCGTATCGGCGGCATTCGTACATTAACCATCATGTATGCAGTCGCTGCTTTTTTCTTATTTATTTTAAGCTTTGGCTTGCAAGCGCAAGTTTTAGGTCTTATTGTTGTTGTGATTGCAATGATCGCACTCGGTATGGGCAATGGCGCAGTTTTCCAATTAGTACCCCAGCGTTTTCGCAAAGAAATTGGTGTGATGACGGGCTTGGTCGGCATGGCTGGCGGCATCGGTGGTTTTTACTTAGCGTCTAGCTTAGGCTACTCTAAACAAATAACCGGTAGCTACCAAATTGGTTTGTTGATATTCGCGGGTTTAGCTATTTTGGCCATGCTTGGTTTAATGGGGGTGAAAAACCGCTGGAGAACCACATGGGGTTCAGTCGCAGCCACCTCCGCTAAAGTATAGTCACCATTATTTTTTTGATTGCTGAATGACATGTCACTTAAATTTACCACAGGCGAAAGTAGCATCGTTGGCCCACGTGAGCGTAATGAAGATTACGTCGGCGTTGTCTCGCCAACTGATGCGCAGCTTACTACCAAAGGCGCTTTGCTAGCCGTTGCTGATGGCATAGGTGGCAATGCTGGTGGCCGTGAAGCAGCAGAAATGACCATACGCACCGTATGTGCCGACTATTACGCTACACCAGACACATGGCAAACACATGCATCATTAGACACCGTCATCACAGCAGCAAACCGCTGGGTGCTGTCACAAGCAACAAGGAACCGCAACTTAGCTGGCATGGCAACAACGTTGTCAGCACTAGTACTTAAAGGCCAACGCTTTGTCATCGCACATGTCGGTGATACGCGTATTTATCGTCTACGCAATAAAAAATTAGAACAGCTAACCAGTGACCATGTTTGGGACAGGCCTGATATGCGCCATGTACTAAAACGTGCCGTGGGTTTGGATCAACATTTACCTGTCGATTATGTTGATGGTCTAATTGAAGTTGGTGATATATTTGCCATTGTTAGTGATGGCGTATGGGAACCATTAAATAAACAAGCTATTTGCACCGCCTTGATGCAAGACAGCACGCCGCAAATAATAAGTGAGCACCTAACCAAAACAGCACTTGCTAAAGGCGGCCAAGATAACAGCACTGCCCTGGTTGTCCGCATTGATGCACTGGGTGCTGATGGCTTAGCCGATTTACTATCAGACACCCTCAATTTAACCGTACCTGCCAAACTTAAAATTGGAGAAAAACTAGACGAATTTGAAGTGCTAGAGATATTGCACGATTCACGCACCAATATTCTTTACAAAGTAAAAAGTGCGACGGGGCAATTATTTGTGCTTAAAACCTTGCAGGAGCAACTCGCCAATGATGTCGATAGTTGCAAAGCCCTAATCAACGAGGAATGGCTAGCAAAACGCGTGGTGACAAAATGCATGCCACAAGTATTGCCACTTAATATCGAACAGCGCAATTTTTTATACTATGTAATGACTTGGCATGAAGGTGCAACATTGCAAGAGCGCCTAGATAGTGGCCACCACTTCACCGTCAATGGCGTTGCAAAAATCGGCGCGAACTTATTACACGGTTTAAGCATGTTGCACCGTTTAAACATTGTGCATAGAGACATCAAACCTGACAACGTCCACATTGGTGCGGATCAGCAATTACGCATATTGGATTTAGGCGTAGCACTTAACGCTATTGCTACCACACCGGCCACGATGGAAAATCCTGGCACACCTAGCTATATGGCACCTGAGTTATTTAATGGTAAAGGAGCGGATATCGCTACAGATATCTATGCGGCAGGCGTCACGCTCTATTATTTACTCACGCGGAAATACCCTTACGGTGAAATCGAACCTTTTCAAACACCACATTTTGGTGAACCAGTACGCCCAACACGGTATCGACCTGAGATTCCTAGCTGGTTAGAAAATATTATACTTAAAGCAGTTGCTAGAGATGTTGAGAACCGCTTTACCACCTCGGATGAGATGTTGTTAGCACTTGAACATGGTGAACTCAAACCATTAACCATACAACGTACACCGCTTATCGCACGTGCACATTTACAAAAATGGCAATGGTTAGCTATTTTTTCTTTTGTATTAAATATTTTATTAATTTACTTATCGGCCATTTCTTAAGCCAAGATTAATTTCGGAGTTATTATGAGCTGGATAAAAATTTGCCCTTTAACCGATATTCCCAAACTAGGTTCACGTGTAGTGCGCAGTAAAAAAGGAGATATAGGGGTGTTCCGTACAGAAGACGATCGCGTATTTGCCCTCAATAATAGTTGTCCGCATGAAGGCGGTCCATTATCTCAAGGTATCGTCTATGGTGACAAAGTAGCCTGCCCACTACATAATTGGAAAATTAGCTTAGTCGATGGCAAAGCGGAAGAACCTGACGAAGGCAAGACCGCATGCTTTAATACTAAAATTGAAGATGATATTGTGTACTTGGAACTTTAAGTTTGACCATTGAATCGCCCATTACATTCGTAACAAAAACCAAAAGCACTAAGAGCACCTGCTGCTATTGTGGCGTAGGTTGCGGCGTTATTATTGAATCAGAAAATGACAAAATTACCAACGTAAAAGGTGACCCTGATCACCCCGCTAACTTTGGACGATTATGTACCAAAGGCGCCACCTTACACTTAAGCGCAAAGCCAGATAGGCGCGCGCTATATCCAGAGATGCGACTGAGTAGTGAAACAAAACGTAAGCGCGTGTCTTGGGATGTTTCTTTAGATTATTTGGCCGATCGTTTTGCAAAAATCATTGCAGAACATGGGCCAGATTCTGTTGCTTTTTATATCTCTGGCCAATTGCTAACTGAAGATTATTACGTATTTAACAAGCTAGCAAAAGGTTTAATAGGTACTAATAATGTCGACACCAATTCACGCCTGTGTATGAGCTCTGCCGTAACAGGTTACAAAACCACACTGGGTGCCGATGCGCCGCCCGCTTGTTACGAAGATATTGACCATACTGAATGTTTATTTATTGCAGGTAGTAATACTGCCTTTGCACACCCCATTATTTTCCGCCGCATCGAAGATGCAAAAGCCAAAAACCCCAACATGAAAATCATCGTTGTGGATCCAAGGCTAACAGACACTGCTCAGGCCGCTGATTTACACTTACCTATATTGCCAGGCACTGATGTCGCTTTATTTAATGGCATGTTGCACGTTATGTTGTGGGAAGGCTTACTGAATATTGATTACATCAAGCAGCATACGGTGGGCTTTGATGCATTGAAAGATACCGTGCGTGAATACACACCCAAGATGGTGGCTGATATTTGCGGCATTAAAGAAACCGATATTATCCTAGCTGCCAAATGGTTTGGACAAGGACCCACGCTCTCTATGTACTGCCAAGGGCTCAATCAATCTATACACGGCACAGATAAAAATACTGCGCTTATTAACTTACATTTAGCCACCGGACAAATTGGCAAAGAAGGTGCTGGGCCACTTTCACTGACAGGGCAACCTAATGCGATGGGTGGGCGAGAAGTAGGCGGCATGGCTAACTTACTTTCAGGTCACCGTAATTTAGCCAGCGCAGATGATAGGGCAGAAGTTGCCAAATTATGGGGAATTGACAGTGTGCCTGAAACACCAGGGAAAACTGCCGTGGAGATGTTCAAAGCGGTCAAAGACGGCAGCATCAAAGCAATTTGGATTGCTTGTACCAACCCTGCGCAATCCATGCCCAACCTTAACGGCGTAATAGAAGCATTAGACCAAGCTGAGCTAGTTGTCGTACAAGATGCGTTTAATAACACAGAAACTTGCCATTATGCCGATGTGCTTTTGCCCGCTAGCACTTGGGGCGAAAAAGAAGGCACTGTGACGAACTCTGAGCGCTGTATTACCCGTGTTAACCCAGCGGTAGCACCGCCTGCCGAAGCGCGCCATGATTGGCAAATTGCTGTTGATTTTGCACAACGTCTAGAAAAAAGACTTTCTGAAAATCAATCTAAAAAATCAAACCTGTTTACCTATAACACGACAGAAGAAATTTTTAACGAACACCGCGAAACAACGCGTGGGCGTGATTTAGACATTACAGGTTTAAGCTATGATTATCTTGTTAATAATGGACCACAACAATGGCCATTTGTCACCGGTGAGACGAAAGGAAAAGCGCGCCTGTACAGTGATGGCGTATTCCAAAAAGAAGGTGGAAAAGCACACTTTTCTAACCCTACTTACAAGCCAACAACCGATAAAACAGATGCGCGTCACCCATTGCATTTACTCACGGGCCGTTTACGCGACCAATGGCATGGGATGAGCCGCACAGGCAATGTTGCGCAGCTATTTAATCATGTAGAAGAGCCTGTGATCTCCATGAACGCCGGTGATATGCAACGTCGTTCTATTAAAGAAGGTGACATTGTTAAAGTCAGCAATAAACGTGGCAGCATGCACATTGCAGTACAAACTTCTGATGAAGTCAGTCCTTCACAAACCTTTATCCCCATGCATTGGGGTAGTCAATTTATGCAGGGCCTAGGTGTCAATGCACTTATGCCAGAAGCCTTTGATAAAACATCAAAACAACCTGAGTTAAAACACACAGCCATTAAAATAGAAAAACTAGACCTGCCTTGGCGTATGACCCTCATGCGCTGCTGTCATGATTTAAATCTACTACAAAAAGTGCGCGATTTAATGCAACACTTTGATTATGCTAATTGTGGATTATTTGGACGTGAATCTGAAACCAACCAGTCGGGCATGTTAATTTTACGTGCCGCACACACCTCGCCTCCAGATGCCGCATTAGTCGCACAAATTGACACATTACTAGGCATGACTGATGGCATGCCTCTGCTAACTTATAACGATGCCAAGCGTGGCATTTCTAAACGGATACTTGTAGAGAATAAACAAGTCACAGGCGTCAGATTAATGGGGGAAACCCTAGCAACCGATTGGTTAAAAGAGGTCATGACCACTGGTATATTTACCGAAGAACTTCGCCGCTGGGCACTTGCACCATTACCGCAACCTCCCACAGGTCAACGCGGGCGTGGAAAAATTATATGTAACTGTCTAGATGTAGCAGAAAATGACATTATTGAGGCTTGCAAGGCAGGTGCCGATTTAATCACCCTAAAAAATAAACTTCAATGCGGGTCTAAATGTGGGTCTTGCTTACCAGAATTAAAACGTTTAGTGCAAACGCATAGTAAAAACAACTGATTATTTAGCACATTGATTCAATGAGATTTCAGCTTGTGTACACTCACGCTTAGCACCTTGAGTGACATTCTTTTTAAAGCTTTCCCAAGTAGATTTCTCTTTCTTAACGACGGTCTCTGTTGTTGATGCTGCTGGCTTTTCTTCCTCAACTGCTACCGTTTCTTTTTCTTTCAGTATGCTTGTTTTGGGCTTCGCCTTAACAACTTTTTTTTCAGTTTTTTTAGGTTTTATCTTAGACTTTATCATTGTATCTTGAGCTGGGTTGGCTGCGACTTCCGGCCCTTCTATCAACTTACTTTCATCTTCATCTGAATCCGCAGGCACTTCTTCTACGGTAGTTTCGACGACTGTATTAGTAGGGGGATCAGATGGCATTAATACCAATTCATACAATACAAAAAATAGTGCTAATGATAACAACACCGGAATGATATAGGTCCAATCAAATACGCTATCAACCAGTGAAGAACGACCTAGCTCGCTAGACTCTACTACTATAGCTGCAGGTTCTTTTACCTTAACTCCTTCATTTAACAGGCGCACCGCATAAAGCGTCTTTTTATCAGTATGCTGATCAAAAGGCTCAAACATTTCTGATATTTCTTGCGTTAACTTAGCCGCAGATTCATAGTAAGCATGAGAAACTAGAATTTGATTGGGATTTGCAAAATGCATAATACGCTGCGCTTCAACAACACCCTCTTCAACAAGTTTTGGCTTAAGCTTATTTTGTCCTACTGAAGCTGTATTAATGCCAAAAAACACCGCTAGCGGCTCCGAACTATTAGCATTGCTTTTTAATATCTCATCACGGATAGTCAACGAAATAAATAAGGCATCTTCTAACGCATTTTCTAGTGACCCACTACAAATAATCGTTGCCCCATTGTCTGTATCGACAATCATGCGATCTTTTTGAGAGATATCAACAACTGCTTGATTAATTAAACAATCAAGTTGGTCTTTAATTTCTAATTGTTCAACATCAGTTTTTTTTACATAATCAACTATCTCTAAAGAAATGATGCTGTAAATTGAAGTTTTATTTGTTTTAATAGCCACTATGTTTATAGATTCCTAACCCTAATACCTCATATTAATAGTAAAGACTCAATATTTCAAACGAATTAACAGCCTATTGTTCCTGCATGACTACAATACTGTTCACCCTACATACTTAATAGTAAAATGACCTACAATATTAGTCATTGATTAGTAACTATGCCCCCCCCATTGAATCGCTTGTATCCAACTGACAACACATACTATAATGAGATTAAAAGCTAACCGACAGGGGTGTATTAACCATGGCTGATACTAGGAGCATTCTAATTGTTGATGATGTTGCTGATAATATTCAAGTAGCAATGAATATTCTTAAGGAAGACAACTATAAATTCTCCTTTGCTGGCACCGCTAAAGAAATGTTTTCCATTCTTCAGGCAGCAAAAACCCCTTTCGATCTCATCCTCCTAGATGTCATGATGCCAGAGATGAATGGTTTTGAAGCCTGCCTACAGCTAAAAATAGCTCCGCAGTGGCAAGACATTCCTGTTATTTTCTTAACAGCTCGTATTGATGTTGATTCCGTTGCACTAGGTTTTGAGGTTGGTGGTGTTGATTATGTCACCAAACCTTTTCATGCGGATGAGCTTTTGGCACGCGTAAAGAACCACCTTCAGCTTTCTCAAGCAAAAAAAATTCTTAAGCAACGAAATATAGATTTAGAAATCAAATCTAACCTTTCACAACAACGACTATTATCCGAACTAGAAGAAAACCAAAAAGAAATGATTTGGATGTTAACTGAATTGATGGAAGCCACTTCCGATGAAACAGGTAAACATATTCGCCGTGTCGCTGAAATATCTTCTCTCTTAGCTCACTATCATCCCTCTTTAAATGAAGATGATGCCAACATGCTATTTCATGCTTCACCCATGCATGATATTGGTAAAATGACGGTTCCTCACGAAATTCTTCACAAAAAAGGAAAATACAACGAAAAAGAATTTAATATCATGAAGCAACATACGACTAACGCCTATCAATTGTTAAGTTGTTCAGACCGTAAGTTGATTAAAACAGCCGCTATCATTGCACATGAACACCATGAAAAATGGAATGGGAAAGGCTACCCTAGAGGATTAAAAGCTGACGAAATTCACATCTATGGTCGTATTGTAGCATTAGCGGATGTTTTTGATGCCTTAACGCATATCAGATGTTACAAAAAAGCCTGGAAGATGAATGAAGTAGTTGACTACATCAAAGAGCATCGAGCAACTCAGTTTGATCCAAAGTTAGTGGATTTATTCTTAGCTAATCTTGACGAGTTTATTGCAATTTCTGAAATCGCTTAAATACACAATCATTAAAGATAATGCTTAGTTTTTCAACCTTTGACTAACAACCAGATGATGTTTAAACCACAGTCTTGGTACATCATCCTATTACTAGTATCGTTTATAAACACGAGTCACGCAGAAATAGTTCCAGCTAATAGCAATCAACAACCCTTAACACTGACTACTGAAGAGTTAAAGTGGTTAGATCAGCATCAAACCATTCGCTTCACTGGTGATCCCGATTGGCTACCTTATGAGGCATTTGATAAGCAAAATAATTATATTGGCATTGTTGCCGAACATTTAAAACTAATTGAGAAAAAGTTAGGCATTAAAGTCGATATCATCCCATCCAAAACATGGAGCAATTCCGTTGAGATGGTGAAACGAGGTGAGATAGACATCCTGTCTGAAACCACTGATTCAAATTTAAAATCAACATTAACATTTACCAACCCTTATCTTACTAGCCCCGTTGTTATCATTATGAAAAAAGACGTTAGCTATGTTGATAATATCGATCAATTAAAAGATAAAAAAATAGCCGTCATTAAAAACTATGGTTATGTGCCAGCCATTAGCAAGCGACACCCTAGCATCACCTTTACACAGGTAAACAGCATTCAAGATGGCCTTAATGCTGTTTCAACAGGCAAGGTCGATGCGCTACTGGCAACATTAGCGCAGGCAAGTTATCAAATTTCTGCACGTGGAATGAACAATATCCGCATTGTTGGGAAAACCCATGTTGATACAGAATTAGCTTTTGGTATGACGCAAGAATTCAAACCATTGGTGCCATTATTTAACCGTGCATTACGTCATATTAGCCCAGCTGAAAAACAAGCTATTTTAAATACCTGGGGCGAGGACAAGTTTGTTGCTAAAACTGATTACCGATTACTAGCAACCGCCGCTTCTATCTTTCTACTATTTTCAGCGGTTATCCTTTATTGGAATAGAAAACTAAAAAAAGAAGTTGCGTTAAGAACAAAAATTGAAGCGCAAACTAAGTCATTAATCGATAAGATTCCACTGCAAATTGTAGTAACAAACATTAATGGAGACATCCTAACTGTAAACCCTCAAGTCTTAAATGATTATAAAGTTAATCCTGAAGATGTTGAGAAATTCAGCATGATAGATTTATACGATGATATTAATGACCGTCAATTAATTTTAAAAGAGATTGCTGAAAAAGGAAAAGTTGACCAACAAATTGTAAGATTTAAAAAACTTGATGGAGAGCTTCGCTCCATGATGATTTCAATTATGCCTATTTATTACCAGAATGAATCTGCTTTATTAACCATTGCTGTTGATATGACCAAGCGTATTGAAGTAGAAACTGAACTAAAAAAAGCAAAAGAAAGCGCTGAAAAAGCCAATCTTGCTAAATCTGAATTTCTTTCTAATATGAGCCATGAAATTCGCACCCCAATGAATGCCATTATCGGTTTCACCGAATTACTCAACGAGCAAATTAATGACCCTAAACACAAAGGTTTTGTTAAAACAATTCAATCTGCTGGACACTCGCTACTATTATTAATCAATGATATTTTAGATTTATCAAAAATTGAAGCGGGTAAGATGAAAATCGAAAAGACAGCATCTAATCCCCATGATTTATTCAATGACCTAGCCAATATATTTATGTTGAATGTACGCAGCAAAGGCTTAGATCTTATTTTAGAAGTTGATCCTAATATCCCTGAAAGCCTCATGCTAGATACCGTCCGGTTACGCCAAGTCTTACTTAATATTCTTGGCAATGCGGTTAAGTTTACTGAACATGGTCACATCAAACTAAGCGCAAGAGCAGACAACAAAGACGAAATACTGAGTAAATTAAATTTAACGATTACAATAGAAGATACTGGCATAGGAATTCCCAAGCTACAACAGCAAGCCATCTTTAATGAATTTGAACAAACAGAAGGACAAGATCAAACTAAATTTGGTGGTACAGGACTAGGGCTTTCAATTAGCAAGCGATTAACGCAACTAATGGGCGGCACTATCAACGTCGAAAGCACTGTAGACGTCGGTTCTATATTCACAGTTAGCTTGAATAACATTGATGTTGCTTCTGTTAAACATGATAACAACCTCAAATCAGCCAATTTTGAGGCCGATACAATACAGTTTGCGCCTGCCAATATCTTGGTAGCTGATGATATTGAAAACAACCGCCAATTAGTACGCGAGCTTTTTGCGAATACCGAGCTAACTTTTTTTGAAGCCAGCAATGGTCAGGAAGCTATCAATATAATAGAAAAACAAGATATTGATTTAATTTTAATGGATATCAAAATGCCTATTATGGATGGTTATGAAGCGGCTAAAAAAATTAAAGCCATCAAAAATATTTCAATAATCGCCTTAACTGCATCGATTATGAAAGATGAATATGACCGCCTAAAAAGTGAAGGTTTTGATGATTATTTAAGAAAACCTGTACTTCGCTCCGATTTATTCCAAACACTAAGTGTATTTCTAAAACACGACATTGTTAAACTAGCCACTGAAGAATTAGTAGGCATTGCGCTTTCACCTACAGAACAAAAAGTGCTACCAGCGGTATTAAACAAACTAGACCCATTAGCAACACAATTGCAAACAATACAAAATAATAACAATATCACCGACATAAAAAGCTTTGCCAACAACTTATCGAGTATTGGTAAACAATATCACTTTAACCTGGTCTCAAACTATGCTGATGAGTTAATAGAGAAAATTGATGCCTTTGATATTAATGGCATTCAATTGATATTGAACGCATTTTCTACTTTATATGATAACTTGCACGCTGAAAATGAAAAGTAAAAACTGGCAATGACCTGTACAACAATTATCAATAGCTAAATATCGCCGCTAGGCACTTTGTATGCTTTATTTGGCATCTATGTCTGTATTTCTATTAACATTTGGTTGGCTAATTTTTCCATTCGTTCTAAACCCACATCAGCCTTATCTAAAAAGCGCTGATCAAACTGGCTTGGGTCTGCCCATTGCCGCCCTTTTATGGCACAACGCTTAGCGAGCTTATCAACACCTAAATCTTGCAAGGCAAAACCTAGTTCTGTCCATAACACAGCAAGTTCAGCTTCTGTAGAATGTGAGCGCTTACCAACTTCTTTTAACTGCCGCATATAAACCGATGTTTTACGTGCGGCTATCACCACTTTTTTTAATGCCGCTACCGATTCTTTTTTACGCGCATATTTAGCGCGCTTCAGGTTTGCTAACCAAGTAACGGTATGCTTTACTAAATCCCACAATTTACCGACTGTTAAAATTTCCATCATATTCAACTATCTAACTTCTGCTTCTTAAAGGCTCAAGTAAAGATGATAGTCCATTATGATCAATCTCCTGCATTAACTGTAACAAGCGGCCTATCTCACTTTTAGGAAAACCCTCACGCGCAAACCAATTTAAATAATTACCAGGCAAATCTGCTAATACACACCCCGCGTGTTTGCCATAAGGCATGGTCATCGTGACTAATTTTTGTAAATCTTCTGGGTTCATAAAATATTTATTTAAATTTAGACTAGCAAATGTACTAAAAGCTAAATGTTATACTTTCTTTCATGACAGACGCCAATCATATTCTGCATCGATACAAGCTCATTCTAACATCCGCTGGCGAGGGGATTTATGGCTTAGATAGCGAGGGCAAAGGCACCTTTGTAAACCCCGCTGCAATAAAGATGACTGGCTGGACAGAAGAAGATGTTATTGGACAACCGATGCATGGAAAACATCACCACACCAAAGCTAACGGTGACCATTACCCACAACATGAATGCCCTATATATGCAGCCCTACAAGATGGTGCTGTACATCACATCACTGACGAGGTCTTTTGGCGCAAAGATGGAAGCTGTTTTCCTGTGCACTACACCAGCACCCCCATTTTGGAAGATGGTACCATTGTTGGTGCAGTCGTGGTGTTCCAAGATGTGAGTAAGATTAAGCAGGCAGAACAAAAACTTAAAGATGCACTATTTAAAATTGAACAATTAAAGAACCGCTTGCATGAAGAAAATACCTACTTAAAAGAACAAATTAACCCTGATCATAAATTTGAAAATATTATTGGAGACAGTCAATCGCTCAAAGAAGTATTGAACCAAGTTGAGCAGGTTGCACCAACAGACACCACCGTATTAATTCTCGGCGAAACAGGCACAGGAAAAGAGCTATTTACCTGCGCGCTATATAATCTAAGTCAACGTAATACTCGTCCATTAATCAAAGTTAACTGTGCCGCTTTGCCTAGTAATTTAATAGAAAGTGAATTATTTGGTCACGAAAAAGGTAGCTTTACAGGGGCAACAGCACGCCGGATTGGACGATTCGAATTAGCCAACGAAGGCACTATTTTTCTAGATGAGATTGCAGAACTATCGTTGGAACTGCAAGCAAAGCTACTTCGTGTATTACAAGAGGGTGAAATCGAGCGGCTTGGTAATTCTAATACGATCAAAATCAACGTCAGGGTAATTGCGGCCACGCATAGAGACTTGAGGAAAATGATTGCTGAAGGGACTTTTCGCGAGGATTTATATTATCGGCTCAGCGTATTTCCATTAACCATCCCACCCCTGCGAGATCGAAAACACGATGTATCATTACTCGCGCAATGGTTTGCCAAAAAATATGCAAAGAAAACCAGCAAACCAATTAACCATATCCCACAAGATGCTATGGACAATCTATTAAGTTATAGCTGGCCTGGGAATGTACGCGAGCTGGAAAACGTAATTGAACGTGCTGTTATCTTAACTGCAGACCAAACGCTACAAATTCCTACGCTGCAGAATACACAAGACAATTCCATTAATAACGATACTCGCTTATTGCCCCTTGCTGAAATGGAAAAAAATCACCTAATTAAAGTACTTGAAAGTACAGGCTGGGCCATTTCAGGTGAGCATGGCGCCGCTACTATTCTTGAAATGCATCCCAACACTTTACGCTCTCGCATGAGTAAACTAGGCATTCGACGCGCAAACACTGCTAGCTAACAAAATATCGTATATTTACGATATATCGTGGAAATAACACCGATAAAATCCCTTTGATTTCCCCAAAAATCAACTATAACCATTTGTTTATAAATGAATTATTAGGTTAATATAAATTCTGGCACGCTCCCTGCAATAAGATTAATAGTTTTACTATATTAACTATTGAGGAGTCAAGAAATGTCAGCGTTCATCACGCACACCTTAGATACTGCGCCACAAGCATCTAAAACACTTTTACAGGGCGCACAAAAAATGATGGGGTTTATCCCCAATCTTATTGGTGCTATGGCGGAATCTCCAGCTACGCTGGAATCCTATCTAAACTTATCAGCACTATTTGATAAAACTGCATTGACTGTCACAGAGAGGCAACTGGTCATACTCAGTATCAGCCGCTTCCGTAACTGTACTTATTGTCTTGCGGCGCACGGCACCATCGCAAAAATGCAGAAGATTCCTGCCAAGATTGTGCAGGCTGTGTACTACAACCAACCATTAGAAGATACAAAACTAGAAGCTTTAAGGACTTTCACCCTTGCAGTATTAACTGCAGATGGCTTGGTTGAACAAGAAACTTTGCAATCATTTTATCAAGCAGGCTACCAAAAGCAGCATGTGTTAGAGGTCATTCTAGGTATCAGTTTTAAAACACTTAGCAACTACATTAACCATATTAACGATACACCGATTGATGCGAACTTCTTATCTGGCATTCCAGATAACGCCCTCGCTACAACAGCCTAATACCAAACAATTTTTAACTTAAATAACCAGGAGAAAATAATGAACCAAGTAACAATAGTCACTAGCCAAAGCTGCGGATATTGCCACGCAGCTAAAGATTTATTGCAACGCAAAGGCGTAGATTACCAAGAAGTTGATGCGCTTAAAGATGGTGAGAAAGCGCAACAGCTCTTGGCGCAAAGTGGACGTCGTACTGTTCCACAAATTTTTATTAATGAAAAGCCAATAGGTGGTTTTACTGAGCTTAACCAGTTCTTTAATAGCAACGAAGCTGACTTAGGTAAAGCACCTGTTATTTAACACAATACATGCGTGCATCATCACGCATGTATTAAAAACATAGCAATATTTAAATGTAATTTAAACACTTTAGGAGAACACATCATGAACGCACTTATACTCAATATTTGGAAAATTGTTTTAATGACAATGGTATTAAGCTTTAGCTTTTCACAACCAGCATTAGCAGCGCAAAAAATAAGCGCTGTGAAATATAAAACAGTCTCAATAGACGGGGTAAATATTTTTTACCGCGAGGCTGGCAACCCAAAGCACCCCACTATTTTATTGTTGCATGGTTTTCCCACCTCATCACATATGTTCCGTAATCTAATTCCTGCATTATCTGATCGCTACCATCTAATCGCGCCAGATTATCCGGGCTACGGCTATAGCGCAATGCCTGCAGTCGATAAATTTGACTACAGCTTTAATAACCTTGCCAATATTATCGATAAATTTACAACTAAGATCGGCTTAAAAAAATATAGCCTTTACCTAATGGATTATGGCGCTCCGATTGGCTTTCGTTTAGCAACAAAACATCCTGAGAGAATTGAAACATTAATCGTGCAAAATGGGAATGCTTATGACGAAGGATTAGACAATAACTTTTGGGAGCCAATTAAAGCCTACTGGAAAGATCGCGATGCGGTCAATAAAGGACTTGATAATGACTGGTGGAAAAATGTTAAAGCCGCATACAAAAAACCAAATATGACAAATGATGAGGCGCTACGATTTCTATTCACTGAAGGCGCAACTAAATGGCAATACACCAATGGCGTACGTAATGTAGAAGCTATTAGCCCAGACACTTGGGATCATGTGCAGCCACTGCTAGACCGTGAAGGTAATCAAGAGATTCAACTTCAGCTTTTCTATAGCTATGGCACGAACCCACCGCTTTACCCAAAATGGCAAGCATATCTTCGCAAACACCAACCACCTACGTTGATTGTTTGGGGTGATAAAGATGAAATTTTCCCATCAGCAGGCGCGCACCCTTATAAACGTGATTTAAAAAAGCTTGAGTTTCATTTACTTAATACAGGACACTTTGCACTAGAAGAAGATGGACAAATTATTGCCAACACAATGCGCAAATTTTTAGGTAAACACGTTAACTAGTAAAGCCTATTCAGATCGTTAACACTGGGGGGCAACACATTGCAACCCCCTTTCTAAAGTTAAACTACCCTCATCCAGTGTGGTGAATCTCTTGCATTAACAGTAGCAAGCGGCCTTAATATTCACCCTCATACTAAAGCCTAACTTTATACGGTTCGATCAAAGGACTTATTTTTTCGCTAGCTCTGCCATATATTGAATTATTATCGTTCAAGCGTTTTTCTATTTCACCTGTCATTACACTGACTGAATTTGTGGATCTAAATGTACTTAACCCGCTATAATGCACATGTCGGCTAATACCTGAGTATGTCATACTACTTATATTCAATAAAAGGTCGACCAACTCTTCAGCTGCCAGTTCTGCATCTGTTGCCAATAATTCATTTGGCGCCACTTCTATCTCTTTTTTAATGTGAATACGCATATCTATGAAAAAGTTATCAGCTCGATATAAAGGGTTGTCAGAAGTTACACTTGGAACATAAACATCGTAATACTCTGTTGCCTTATCCTTAAGCAAAACTGTCAAATCACCATTAGACTCATATAACTCTAGTATAACTAAACCTATACTAGCATCTACGTCTCCATTACTAGCTTTTGCTTTCATTTTAGCTTTAGCTATAGCAGGAATTGACTTAATAACAGCTGCCTTCCTTTTTATATCCTTAGTTTCTAACTTAATAGCTCTCTCATGAATTGTTACTGCTCGATTTAGTGCTCTGCCGAGCTCATTATGATTTTCAGGTGCGATTCCTTCGGACGCTTCTATGTGTGTTATTTTATATTTTTGTGATTGCAATAAAGCAGCTACATTATTTGCTCGGTCTAAACGAAGTTGTGAGTTATCCTCTTCATTACCAGTTGCATCTGAAGCCCCTAAAACAATTATTTCCAGCCCTATATGTAGCTTCCTGAATGCATCAGCACGACTAACAAGCAAATCACTAAGTGGCTTAAGGTCTTCAATAGGAATACTACTCTCACCAACAGGGAAGTCGTATATTAGGTACGTTAAAAGCCGAACTTGACCTTTTCCTTCAGTAAGGATATGTTGACCCACAACAGAATTTGCTTGAAATATATATCCACGTTTTTTCGCACGCTCACGTTCCTTACTATCAATACGCTCTACTGGACCTTGATTAGGAAAGGCGCCTAGGTACTCTTGTTCACTCTTATATGAGTTAAAAAACGCATGCGACATGATAAAGTCAGAGTTAAGTGGGTCATCTACTGAAATTGGTGGGTTGGCGCTACGGCTTAAAGCGGAGCCACTTGAACCAGTTGATACATTAATATATTCAGCACCTTCTCCTTGCAGAACAGACCCACTAGGTTTAATGCTTAATTTATGCCCACCCTTACCTGTAGCTGTTTCTAAAGCTATCTCTTTATTATTACCTTCAGCAAAAGAAAAAGTTTTCTCTAAGTCTGGTGACAGCTCTAATTCCGGTACACCTAAATCTAAATTCTTCGCCAACCTTTCTGTTGTCCCATCAGGCACCTCATTATTATCTTCTTTTTGTTTAGTTCTTGAAATTGCTGCTGCATCTGCATCCATCTTTTTAGAAGCAAGGTGACTTTGCGTGGCTAGGTTTCCGAATTGTGAGGCTAAAGCTGATGCACTTTGCATAGCCGCTCGTGCATTAGCTTGCGTGCCAGCCAAGCCAGCCATATCTCTAAAGTTATTTGGATTTGAAAGCGCGTTAAAAGCACCTTGCAATCCACTAGGCGCAGGCGCAGCTGGGGCATTCTGTATATTAATAATAGAATCTGGTAAATCTGTTGGTGTAAGATTCTGTGGCTCAGCACGTCGGGAAGATAACAATCCTGCATCTATTTCTTGTGGCATCACTTCTTCACGTTCAAGCACCCAATCAGTATTACCATAGTGCTCTTCGCATGCTTCACATTCATCTTTGAGTGCTTGCGCATATAAACCGCCTGTCGGTAAGCTAATCCGCATAGGGTCAGACTTTCTACTGTCATCTTGATAGTCTTTAAATATATCTTCAAGCGATCTTTCTTCGTCATTGATCGATGCGCCACGTGCAACTCTAAAAACAAGTGTGTTCCCTAATATCGCCACTGGGCTACGCTCAACAACTGACGCTATACTACGCCCATTATTTTCTGAAAGAACATAACCATCTAATAGTGTATAAAGTTCATCACGATCCATCATCCACCAAATAGCTTTATGATAAAAATGTAAATGACTATCTATATGCTCAGTTAATTTATTAATATCTCGCTTAATATCATTTCGTAAATTACGTCTCTCCCAGGCAGATGCAGGAAACTCTAATTGCGCCGTATCATTCACCATCACTTGAGTATTATGAATACCACTATTTGTTATAACATTTGGCGGTACTACCACTAAATCATCTGCTATACGTCCTGTAGAGACAGATCTTTGGTAGTAGTCTGTACTAAATTTAATTTTAGCGCTTGTTATATTAGCTACTGAATATAAAGGTAAATGGTAATTTGACTCTGCTTTTATAATAACTTCTTCGATATTTTCTCTTGTAATAGTATCTAACTGATCACGAGACACACTAAAATATACTTTTAGTGTTTTTCCTTGTTGATAGTAAGTATCTAAGGTGAAATCTGCCACTACTGGATTACCTTTTATGCTCAACGTTAGTTTATCGCAAAAATTTTGAGCTATGCTAGGTGCTATATCTCTTTGAAAAACCTTCTCCCTTTCTTCAGGACTTAAGGCCGATAATTTACTCGATACATCTGCAATACTTTTAGATATTAAAGGTGCAAATGGAGAAAAGGCCGAACTAATGTATTTAGCCAAAAAAGCTGCTCGTTGTTTAAGGTCAGAGGCTGAGGCCTGTAGATCTTTAATTGCCTTTTCATCTTCATCACCTTGAAGTGGTGAATGAATATCAAGCTTAATCGATAAAACGCCACGTAAAGAAGTAAGATGTTGCTGTGTTCGTGCTTCATCAGGTATCGTTTCTTCACCATTTATATCTATAAATTGATTAGCATAATCATTAAGATAGGGCAGCACCCACTTTAGGCGTTTGTTTTTTAAATATCGTTCAAACACATCATGATGGCGAATCAAACGCTGTACATCAGGAGATTTAAATTCCCCTTTACCTGCAACTTTAAAAGTTTCATGAAAAGGCGTGATAGCAAAAGGCACAAACAGACACTCTGTCAGTCCGCCTAGTTCTGTATCAACTCGCAAATGCCGTAAAATATTGTAATAAACAACCGTGAGCGAGTGACAGAAATTTGGGTTACTAATCACTTCTGACACTGCCTCTGTTGTTTCTTCCTGCGAAATTTCTGTAACAATAGTAGACTCTAAACTTCGAATAGATTCACCATGTTGCCGAATAGCATCACGCAATTTTTGCTCTTCTGATGCGGAGACATTCTTTTCACCCGATGTTTGACTTGATGACTTTGCAGAACCATGGGTTACGCCACCACCTATTGCAAAACCTGGCGCTGCAAAGCCAATGCCAGCTGCAGCACCTGTGGTAGAAGATTTAGAACTGCCTTGTGCCCATTCGTTTAGATGGCCGCTAACTACATCAGCATAATCACGAGCAGACGTTGTTGATTGATCAACTTCATCTGCTGACTCTAGGCTTTCTCTTCTAATTGCACGTTCACGACGTTCAAAGTCAACCTTCATAATACGCTTAATTTGTCGTGGTGCTAAAGTCAGGGTATGTGCCACATTACCTAATGAATATCCATTTGAACGCCATCTAACACGCCACTCTAAAATATGTCCTCTCGCTACTGAAACCGCTTGGCTCCCTGAAGTGTCACCCTCCCAATCAATTAAAGTTAGTCCAGACGGAACTTGCCTACCTTTTCTTTGCTTCTCTTTTGATAATGGGGAAAACAATACATCCGATATATTGCCTCTAGTAGCTACAAAATTGCTAATGCTATCAACATTAATTTGAAAATCACCAAGGCCATTTTCAACAGCCCCCTCAACCGCATCTTCAAATATTTCTGCCTTTCGCTTGGCTTCTATACCTGCTGCTGCTGCAATTTCTGGTTGATCGACCCTTAAAATAGTACTAAATCTTTTTTCACCTAAAATACGTTCAGGGTTTTTAAAAGGCTGACAAAATGGACCTGGGTCATCATTAAATAACTCTGCATGTTCAATGAGTTGTGCTTCGCTTGCATCTAATGGTGGAGCAGTATTACAATCAGAGCACGCCTCTTTGCCAGTTTGGTCATCTGTAGCAGATTCGACCACGTCTGGCACTGCATCTATAGGCAAAATAATAGCAATATTTATATCTTTTTCAAGGACAGGGTCGTCCTCACGAAAACCTATTATGGTTTTTGGGCCTGTTAAAATCCACACCCAACCAACCGCCGCTTTAGCGACAGATAAATCTATACTAAATGCACCATCAAAACTTATATTGCCGCCTCGGTATTTTTGTAGTGAAAGGGACTTTTGAACAGTATCCGATATATGTATCCAGCTTTCTGATGTATCTACATCAATCGAAAAGGTCTCTAATATTTTTTTGAGATTTGGTAAGGTAATTGAGTGAGCAAAAAATTGATACCCTTCAAAACGATATTTTCCTAAACCTAATACAGAAAACTTCCCTCTACGTGACCAGTTAGCATTTATTACTGGTCGTCTTGGTTGTAATACGCTGATAAGCTCAGCATCTGGCTCAAAACTTGGAATATCATTCTCTGTTAAATCTCCAAGCTGAAAACTTGAAATATCAAGTTTTTGTATAAACTCACCTTGATTGGTTTCAATTTGAGCATCTATAACCGTTATATTAGGATCAATGCCAGCAGGTAAAATTACTTCTCCATGCTTATTAACAGGTAGACTAATGGTTAATATTTGATCTTCATCTGGCAGTTTAATTCCGACACGTGCATTAATACGAGAAACTCTTTGGCCTTCACTACTAATTCCAGATAAACTAAATATTTTTTTATTAATCATTTTTTATCTCCGTATTATTTTTAGATATAAATTATATTGCTGTCCATCTACTTTGCATTTCAATGATGTTAGTCTGATAAAATCTAGGCACTGTTAGTTATTAGCAAGAATAACTATTAATATGGCCTCTAAGTTCTAGAAGCACCTAGTATATATGTAATATACTCCTAAACTTCTCTTGCCTCCAACTCATGGCGACAAGTTTAATCACCTAATTTTATTTTGATTAGAAACTACTGAATCTTTGTACTATGTCTTCCAAACAACAAAGTGAAGCGTTACCATCTACTAGGAGAAGCCATGCATAAAATACTTTTTGCACTTAGTTTATTATTCCCAATACTTCCTTTTACCGCAGTCGCGGCAGAAATCAACATGCGCCCCGGTTTATGGCAAGTTGAGACCACATCCGATTGGT
>CAYXOR010000025.1:0-31987 GCA_964466895.1 uncultured Methylophilaceae bacterium
CCATGTTGATACAGCATATGGGTAAACACAGCAGCCGTCGCGCCGCCTCGACTAAAAGCAGTCATCGCCGTGGTTACGTCGCCATCTGGGTGATCTTTTAACCAATCAGAAGCTTGTTCTGAAAAGTCACCGTAAGCCTCTGTTGCGGTATTAATGCTTTCTTGCGTCACCATAAAAGGCAACCAAGCAGAAGCCACTAAAGACCCTTCCGTGCCGTGGCCTCCGTAGTATTCTGTTCGAAGATTTCCTTCTAGGTTGTCATTTTGTACTTTATGAGCCTGCTTAAATAACTGCGCAACATTGGTGTCTTCCAGGTTGCCACCCCGTGCCACGTCACCTTTATCATTGCGCGTACCATCAAAGGCAGCAAAGAACACAAATTGATCATCAGTAATAGTTTTAGGCGTTGCGGCAGCAGCAATCGCAGCCGCTTGTTCATAGGCGTGTGCTGTTTGCGTGGCATTAAGCACACCTGCAATTTGTGGGTTAGGTTCTCGCCATGTTGTGGCCATATCAGTTCAGCTTATTGCTCTGGGTAAATGGTAATGGTTTTAAGGTAGTTAGAAGCACGCGGGCCATTAGGTAACTCACCCTCTTTTATTCTTTCAGGGGTAATCACATAAGCATAGAGCTGCCCCTGTTTAAAAGAAGCAAAGAAACGATGTTTACGACTAAAATCTTTCGGTAGCTTTTTAACCAGGTCGATGGTGACTTCATGCACCTTACCTGTCTGCTTATCTAGCCATTTCATATAAAAAACCTTAAGGTCAGAGCGCATCGTGTTCAGCCTTTCACTTGTTCCCTGCTCACTTTCACCACGTTTGCGATACTCGGGAGCAGTCCTTGCTGTATAACCATCAGGGTTACCGTATAGATAGTCCAGCACTTGCACACGTTCAACTCCCGCCTTACCATCAAATTCATATTTATTAAAAGAAAATTTATGCCTTACCATTTCATCCCCTGCTAAGCTGTTTGTGGCACAAGCGGTTAGATTGAGCATCAAAATACCTAATAAAAAAAATCGAAATATTGTTTTCATAACCACCTTCTAAGTTTGTATGTTCGCACTGCATTAAGCACACCTGCAATTTGTGGATTAGGTTTTTGCCATGTTGTGGCCATATCAGTTCAGCTTATTGTTCTGGGTAAATGGTAATGGTTTTAAGGTAGTTAGAAGCACGTGGTCCATTTGGTAGCTCACCCTCTTTTATTCTTTCAGGGGTAATCACATAAGCATAGAGTTGCCCTTGTTTAAAAGAAGCAAAGAAACGATGTTTACGACTAAAGTCTTTCGGTAGCTTTTTAACCAGGTCGATGGTCACTTCATGCACCTTGCCTGTCTGCTTATCTAACCATTTCATATAAAAAATCTTAAGGTCGGAGCGCATCGTGTTAACCCGAGCACTAGTTCTTTGCTCTGATTCTCCACGCTCACGATAAACACGTGAGTTTCTAGCTGCATAGCCATCAGGGTTGCCATAAAGGAAATTCAGTATTTGCACACGATCCAAACCTGCTTGACCATCAAATTCACTTCTATTAAAAGAAAATTTATGCCTTACCATTTCATCCCCTGCCAAGCTATTTGTGGCACAAGCGGTAAGGTTGAGCATTAACACACTGAATAATAGTGAGCGGAATAGTGTCATCATTGTTTTCTTTTTTTTACGATGGAATCGTTTGAATATTAGTATACACCTGCCAACATCAGCCAACCTATTAAGTAATAATCATTATTGCTTAATAGGTTTTAATGTAAATCCCGCTTTTTTAAAAGCATTTATAAAGCCATTTTCACCCGCTAAATGTGAAGCACCAACAGCCACAAAAACAGATTGTTTTGTTGCTTTTTCTACAGCACGCTGTGCCATTAACACATTGCGTTCATCCAGCAATTTAACGCGTAATTTTTTCCATAATGATTGTGATAAAGTAGCACTTGTAATTTCAGCATCTAACGCTAAAATTTTATCGCTATCACCCCCTAAATAAACAGCCATTAACCGTTCAAAGTCACGCTCTTTCTGTTCTTGTGTACGCTTTAAAGCGGCGCGCAGCATGGTTAATTGCTCTTCAAGACTAAAATCATCAATTACAGCAAAGTGCTCTTGGCTAGTTTCTAAACCTTCAACAGGTTTCTTAAACCCTTGCGCGCCATACCTGAGCAAACTATCTTGTGCATAAGGGGTCTGCGGTTTGGATTGACTAAACACAATGGCCAACAGCCAAGGCTTCATTTTTAGCACCTTATGCGAATGCATTACATGAAAATCAGTCAACACTCTAAGTTGATCTAACTCAGCCTCTGTTAACATCGTCTCTAAAGAAGCATCTTGCATCACGATATTTTCAGGGTCGTTATTTGGCTGTGTTTCCATCACAAACAAATCTACACTTTTTAATGCATCTGTAATGGTGGAAGAAAAATCTGTCACACGATTATCATCCGTATGCATTGTGCCGAAGAGATAACTCACATGGCCATTGGGTGATTCCATCTTCCAAAACAAGCCTTTTTCTGTTGTCTGTCCTATCATAGAGTAAGATAGAAACATCACCGTCAAAACACACACGTTAACCTGCCGGATATAAGTAAACAATCTCATAAAAACTCTTTTCTATGATATTTAATATCGAGAATTTGCATAAACTACATAAGTTTTCTGTATCAACTACTAGCAGATAGAAAAAGACTTGATTGATGCGCTTTTGTTCCGTCCTCATCAATCAAAGTCATTATATGCGGTTTCATAATATGTGCTATTTCTTTTATCACTGGCATTACTACTGAATTCCCGAACTGCTTATATGATTGTGTATCTGAAACAGGGATTTTGAAACTATCTGGGTACCCCATAATTCGTGCACATTCTCGTGGGGTCATTCTTCGTGGGTTTCCCTTACCTCGATTAACAAGAATCTCTGAACCGTCTTTGTAATATCGAGCTGACAACGTGCGAGAAATGCTTTTTTCAGTCACCATGCCATAACCAAAACCATTTCCTTTAGCTTTGTGTTTTGCTGCATAACCAAATAAAAATGACCATAGCTTATCACTGAGAATATATTTTTTGTTCACTGTTGCTTCTTTCCCCAAGGTGTATTCTTTCTCTGCTTCTTCAAGTCCATTTTGACTATGTAAAATGTCACCCATTGTTTTCGCTGCTTTATCTTTTGCACGAAAAGCATCCCAAGTAAAATCCGTCTCATCACGAAAACCTACAATATAAATACGCTCCCGGTGCTGAGGCACAAAACCTTTACTGTCAATGACCTTTACAAATATTTTATAACCAAGTTCATTTTCAAGCGTTTCTTTAATGACCTGAAAAGTTCTTCCCTTATCATGACTCATTAAATTTTTTACATTCTCTAGTAAAAATGCTTTTGGCTGCTTTTCTTTAATAATTCTAGCCACATCAAAAAATAGCGTCCCCTGAGTTTTATCTTCAAAGCCATGTACACGACCCATTGAGTTCTTTTTTGATACTCCTGCGATAGAAAATGGTTGGCATGGAAAACCCGCAAGTAGCACATCATGGTCTGGGATATTTTCAATAGCTATTTTTGTAATATCACCTTCAACGGGATGATCAGTCGCGAAGTTTTCACAGTAAGTTTTTACCGCGTACCTATCCCATTCACTGGTAAACACGCAATGCCCCCCACTCGCTTCAAAGCCCATACGAATGCCGCCAATCCCAGCAAAAAGATCTATGAAAGTAAAATCAGTTGCATTGGGCACATTGTCTTCATTCCCAAATAAAAGTGTTTGTAGCTGATGTATTTGGTATTTAGGGGGCCCATCCTCCCTGACTTCCCAGTTTCTTACAGTTTTAGCTGTAACATCGAGTTTCTTGGCAATATCTGAATATGTATATCGCTCAAGCGAACGATTGAGTAACTCACGGGTCGTGACCATTGCATCCATGTAAACTAGCCTTTTATTACGTTAAGGGAATGATTAAGGTAATTATTTCCCTTTTTTGTCCCAGATGCAATAAATATTTACACTATTCTGTAAGAACATCGATATCTGATTGTTTTTCGTACAGACCTCTTAATTGCTTAGATTTGATTCTAAACTGGCTACGCCTCTTACTTCTAGGGGTTGTACTGCAATTTTCAAGTTTAATACCCGGATCGTAGTAAACATGCGCCTCTATAAAAGCATGAAGTAACCGAAGAAAAGAAGTCCCTTCAAATAACCTAACATTCTGGCAATAACTGTAGGATTTAGTCCCACTCTCTTCTTTTCTTGACAAGGCAGGCACATAAGCAGCTTTTGCATGCTTCTTTTTCCAATGTTCCATTATCTTGTTAAAGGTCCATAATGAAGCTGGATTACCATCACTATCCAACAATGCTATGCAACCAGCCGCATCTGTAATCACATGATTCTGATGGTCATAACCTTGGGTAACAAGCGTTAATCCACTTTTAGCACATTCAACCCCTGCATAGTGACTACCTGTAAAATCCATCCTATCTGGAACTCTTTCGCTCTCATATCCATATTTCCTTATAAAAGCTTCAACACCATGCTCAGTATAGTAACCACCATCCGGCTCAGGAGTCATAAGTGTCAAGGGTTTGCTGTTAATAAGACTGCACCGCTTAACGCCAAATTGCTTTATCTCCCAACCCATAAAATCAGGGTCTGCAAAACCATTTGGAATAACCCCCAACTCAGCCTCTAGCGTGTAGCCTCCTCCATTCTGCGCCGTATAGGCTAAAGCAACTCCAGCTTTGTTCAGTTTTTTACTTTCAATCCATCCTTTTAGATGTATTCTTCTTAGCTCCTGTATCAGCACATCCCTTGAAGAGAGGTCACTCTTAACGCCCCTAAGTCTTAGCTTCTTTAGCACACCCGTTACATCAGTAGAAGGAGTGTCGGCAACCTCTGTCGCAATTCTTGAATCAGGCACTGCTAAATAAGCAAGTATTTTCTTAGACCGTGTTACGCCGAAAAAAAGGACCCGCCCTTCTGCTCTACCTTTTTTGGTGGGGTCCATCCACCCGCTCATATCAAAACCACTCTTTGTTAGAAAACCTGACAATCTAACTTCTGGGTACTGTGGGTAATATATAAATTTAGCATCAGGCGCAGGATAAAGATGACCTTCGGAAGAGACCCAAGAAAAATCCAAAGCAATTGAGTACTTTACTTGTCTTTTGGGGTTATTATTTTTACCTGAAGTTGTTTTAGATTCAATTATTTCACCGCTTGGTAAAAAACCAATATCTGTAATATGCCCTGCTAAATAAGGCTGATTCTTACTGTGTATCGTTCGGTGATAATAATTTGTAATAAATATGGACGACGTCGTTATCAGTAAACACCTCTACTAAAAAATTGATAGACAATTCTTTACTTCTCCGAGTGTCATATATATCAGGTTTATCAGCCAAAATGCAATACGTTAGTTAGTTTTAAATTTACTCAGTATAGGGAAAATAAGGAAATAGGCAAAGCACATACCAAAAAACGATTAATATACGAAGAAAAAATCGTTCATTTATTTCTTACGTGCTGGCCTTGCTGCATTTTTAAAATTATTAAATGCTTTTGGCATGCCAGCAGGTTTGCGGCGTGACGATGCTTTAGCTTTTGGCTTAAACACACTGCCATCAGACTGCCTAATTTTGCCAATCACTGCAGGCTGAAATGCTGGCACCAATTGTTTTTTACCTGGCCCAATTAAGTCTGCGCGTCCCATTTTTTTCAAAGCTTCACGCAGCATTGGCCAATTTTGTGGGTCATGATAACGAATAAAGGCTTTATGTAATTTGCGTACACCACCCGCTTTCGGTACGGGTACATCTTCTGAATCTTCAGTCACTTTACGTAATGGGTTTTTACCGCTGTGATACATAGCTGTGGCCATGGCCATGGGTGTTGGGGTAAAGTTTTGTACTTGATCTAACCTGAAACGATATTTTTTAAGCCATAGCGCTAAATTAAGCATATCTTCATTGGTCGTACCTGGATGTGCCGCAATAAAGTACGGGATAAGATATTGTTTTTTACCAGCCTCAGCACTAAACTTTTCAAACATGGCTTTAAATTCATCGTAAGCGCCCATGCCTGGTTTCATCATTTTATCCAGCACATTGCCTTCTGAATGTTCTGGCGCAATTTTTAAATAGCCGCCGACATGATGCTGTACCAGCTCTTTGACGTATTCGGGTGATTTAACAGCTAGATCGTAACGTAAGCCAGAACTAACAAGCACCTTTTTAACACCTTTAATACTACGCGCTTTGCGGTAAAGCTGAATAAGCGCACTGTGATCGGTATTGAGGTTTTCACAAACCTCTGGATAAACACAGGATAGTTTACGGCAGGCTTTTTCAATCTTCTCAGATTTGCAGGCAATGCGGTACATGTTGGCCGTTGGGCCACCTAGATCTGAAATGATGCCAGTAAAGCCATCGACTTTATCGCGAATTTCTTCTATCTCTTTTAGTACAGATTTTTCACTACGGCTTTGGATAATACGACCTTCATGCTCAGTAATTGAACAAAAAGTGCAGCCACCAAAACAGCCGCGCATAATGTTGACACTAAAACGAATCATCTCCCATGCAGGGATTTTGGCATCTTTATAAACAGGATGTGCTTTGCGTGCATAAGGCAAGTCGTACACATAATCCATCTCTTTAGTCGTCAGTGGAATCGGTGGTGGATTTAACCATACCTGTCTATCGCCATGTTTTTGTATCAATGCACGCGCATTGCCAGGGTTAGCCTCTAAATGCAATACCCGTGAAGCATGTGCATACAAGGTTGAATCGCTAGAGACTTCTTCATATGAAGGCAGACGCACAACTTGCTTACTTCTATCTGCTTTCGTTTTCCGAATAATTTTAATTGGGCTAGTGCCTGCTGGCAGTTTAATTTCGTCTTTTTTTGATTCTTTATCTTTGGCATCTGCCTCGCAACTACTGCCTGCGCCCATTTTCATTTCATACGGATCAATATGCTTATCCACCGTGCCCGGGCGGTCAAGCTTGGTGCTTTCTATCTCATCCCAACCTTCTGGAATCGTTTTACGCATAAAAGCTGTGCCACGGATATCTTGAATATCTGCAACACTTTCGCCTTTGGCAATACGGTGTGACAGTTCAACCAAAGCCCGCTCAGCATTACCAAAAACTAAAATATCAGCTTTAGAATCCACTAAAACAGAACGGCGCACTTTATCTGACCAATAATCATAGTGTGCGATACGACGTAAGCTAGCTTCAATACTGCCGATAACGACTGGCACCTTGGAAAAAGCCTCGCGACAGCGCTGGCTATAGACAAGCACGGCTCGGTCAGGTCGTTTATGTGGCGCTGCATCAGGGGTGTAAGCATCATCAGAGCGGATTTTACGGTCTGCGGTATACCGGTTGACCATGCTATCCATATTGCCAGCGGTGATACCGAAATACAGGTTTGGTTTTCCTAATGCTTTGAAAGCACTTGTATTTTGCCAACTAGGCTGCGCAATAATACCCACACGGAACCCTTGCGCTTCTAATAACCTGCCCACTAAAGCCATACCAAAGCTAGGATGGTCAATATAAGCATCGCCAGTGACTAAAATAATATCGCAACTATCCCAACCCAGTTCATCCATCTCCTCGCGAGAAGTTGGCAATATGGATGCAACACCAAAGCGTTTCGCCCAATAGGGACGATAGCTTTGGATCGGTTTAGCCAACATGGTTGCGTAAGTTTCCATAAGACGGAGATTTTACGCGGTAATTACTTGATTTAGAAGCTATTTTTATAAGATATTGATGCCAAAACTTTTAAGCAACAAGGAAAAAACAAAAAAACAAAATACGGTAAACAAAATACAAACGACTAGCGTTAACCAAAAACCTAATTTTGGCAGCAAATAGGGAAATAATAAAAACATAGGCAGCGTGGGAATCACATACCAAAATGTGTAGTAGGCATGATTCGCTAGTTTAACTGTGGGCTGCTTTTCAACAAATAGCCATATAAGCGTCAGTATCGTGACGATTGGTAGTGCAGCGATTAATGCGCCTAGCTTATCGCTACGCCGAGCTATTTCAGAAACCAGCACCACAACCCCTGCAGTGATTAAATACTTTACAATCAAATATTGCATATTGCCTCCATTATCTTTTGCTTGAATTATTCATTAATAACGTCATATTGATACTATAGACAATTTAAAATTAATTTCATCATGACAATACATCAATACACCATTTCTGGCATGACCTGCGGTGGTTGCTTAAACCGCGTACAAAAAACACTTGCAGCATTTGCACAACATGCCGAAGTAACACTAGAACCTCCTGAAACGACACTGACTGATGCGACAGTAGATATCCATGCACTCAATGCCGCACTTGCACAAGTTGGCAATTGTAAATTAACGGCCATACAAAACGAAGCAGCGGTAAAACAAACGATAGCAGAACAAGAAACAACTGAAACAACTGAAACAAAAAACTGGTTTGCCACATATAAACCCCTACTATTGGTGTTTGCTTACATACTCTTATCCACATTAACGGTAGAAGTGATGCATGGTAGCTTTGAATTAACACGTTGGATGCCACATTTTATGGCAGGCTTCTTCTTGGTTTTTTCTTTTTTTAAGCTACTCGACTTAACAGGCTTTGCCAGTAGCTATGCTATGTACGATTTACTGGCAAAACGGATGCCAGCCTATGGTTACATTTACCCATTTATAGAGTTGGGCTTAGGTCTTTGGTATTTGTTAGGTTGGCAACCCATATTCGTTAACTGGGTAACGCTTATCGTCATGGGCTTTTCTACTATCGGTGTGATTTTAGCGGTGATGAAGCAACAAAAAATCCGCTGCGCTTGCTTAGGCACAGGTTTCAACCTCCCCATGAGCACGGTGACTATTATTGAAGATTTAACCATGGTAGGTATGGCCTTATGGATGCTAACTTAATGTGAGCCAAGGTTATTATCAACTCCCTACTGGTAATGTTGCTGCCATTGATGGCGATTGTGCATTTCCACCGCTTTCAGAAGCGCTAAGCGAACCCAATGGCCTCATTGCGATTGGGGGTGATTTAACCAGCTCACGTTTATTAGATGCATATAAACATGGCATCTTTCCTTGGTTTAGCGAAGGCGAACCTATTATGTGGTGGAGCCCTAACCCGCGTATGGTGTTATTTCCTGACGAACTAAAAATTTCTAATTCACTTAAAAAAACCATTAAAAAACAACTATTTACAGTAAAAATTAACACGGATTTTCGCAAGGTGGTAACTGCCTGTAGTCGCGTAGAAAGACCTGATCAAGCAGGCACTTGGATTAACCGTGCCATGATTGATGCTTATTGTGAACTTCATGAATTGGGCTACGCCATCTCTAGCGAATGCTGGTTAAATAATCAATTAGTTGGTGGTTGCTATGGCGTGAAGATAGGGAAAATATTTTATGGTGAAAGCATGTTTTATACACATACTGACGCCTCAAAAATCGCTTTTGTAAACTTAGTTAAGCACCTAAAAGTCCAAGGTGTTGGTATGATTGATTGTCAGATGAAAACGCCACTCTTGGCTAATTTTGGCGGACGTGAAATTGCACGCGATGTTTTCATTCAGCATTTAAGTACACTGATATGATTAGGGTTCAAGATCCTGTTGTTACTGTGGTGTTAAAGTTGCTGGCTCTGACGTTGTAACAGATGGTGCTTTGCCACCCAGATGAGCATCAACTACTGCTTTCTGCACAGGAGATAATGCATCAGAATCCTGTTATATTAATTGGGTGGTTTCGGGCTTAGTAAGAAACCTATTAGTTAATTTACACTGCACAATAGATAATTCGGGCTATAAGAGAGCTTCCTCTACCCTATCCACGGTTTCATGATTGGGATGAGCGTTCTCTAACACCATTTGATTTAACGCTACTTGCTGTGTTTGAGAAAAATTATGCTGATCAAGTTCACGCATGACTACTAATGCAAGTGACTGCTGATTAAGGCTAGATTCAACATTACTGCTGGTTGAGATTTCATTATTGCCTTTCTCAGCAGCTGGTCTCTCCATTATTTCAATCATTGCATCCTCTTGTGGATTCGTTAATTCCAAGTCATATCTTATGATGTTCCGCACCGCTTCTCTAAGCTGCTCTTGACTCATATTCCCTATATCATCTAGTGAGTTTTCTTGACCAATATAAGGACTGGCTGCTGCAACACCACGATGATTACCCTGAATAACCTTAACCTGATCAACTAAGTCACGATACCTCATATTACCTGTCATTTCGCCTTCCTTCCAACGCTCCACAGGAGAGTTAGATTGTTTCGGACTCACCCATGACACTTCTGCATCGTAGATTGAAGAATCCCGTGCAGATATCTGTTTTGCATTTTCAGTAAAGAACTGGGTACCCTCTTTCGTGCTCGCTATTGCGGTATATACCTCAATTAGCGAGCTTCTTAAGTCCTCTGTACTTGCCAGCAAACCCGCTTCTCTTCTGGCCTGGTGTTCTTGTGGATAAGTGAAATCTCCTCCATCCATTAGATCAGAAAAGCTTTCTGGCACCTCATTGATTAAATTTTCTGTGAATGAGTGTCCTGTATATTCAGACAACCTAACCTTAATCTGGCTATCATCTGGGTTGCGAATAACAATAGCGACTAAGTTAGAGGTTTCTTCTTTACCATTCCAACCATATATAGGTGTAACCGTAGAGAGAGGCGTATCTATAGCAACCGTATTAATTGCTCTTTCACCTGCCATCATGTTTCCTTTCCTGAAAAAAATAATTATGTATTAGCAATGAAAATATCAAAGCACAAAAAGGTTAAATTAGTGAACACCTGCGATAGTTTCATTCAGCATCTCGAAGCAATCACGTAACTTAAGGTGAAATTTCCTCAGTTATTTCCCGATCAGGTGTAACTTCATCCGACGGACGTCCTTTCACCATTTCAATCATTTTTGCTTTTTGCTCAGGCGTTAAATCCGGCTCTGTTTGCAATTGTTTGACAACCAAAGCCGCAAGCCCAGCTTCGTCCACCTCATGTAAATTTTTTAGCACTTTCTCTTGACCTAATTCTTCTTGGCCTGCTTGAAGATTAGCCGCTGCTACACCACGATGATTCTTATAGATAAGCGCATAACTATCACTTAACGTGTTGTATAACACATTGCCTGCCACCTCACCCTTTTCCCAACCTGCCGCCGGGTTTTTTGATGGCTGCGGACTAACCCATGATACTTCACTATCGAGTGGCGCATCATAATCTGCAAATACTTGTTTTGCATTTTGCGTAAAGAATTCGGTACCTTCTTCAGAAGCCGCTAATTTTGTATAAGCATTAACTAATGTTTGTCTTAGATATCCTGTGCTAGCCAGCAAGCCATCTTCTCTTCTTGCCATGGAGTCTTCAGGATAGGTATAAGCCCCTCCATTAAGGAGGTCAGCGATTCTTTCTTTTTCTTCTAGGAAGATATTATTCATAGTCCCACGCCCTGTATACTGAGACAGATCTACTTTGATATCGCTGCCGTCAGGGTTATGAATAGTAAAGCCTTCCATGTTATCAAAATCTTCTTCAGTCTTTTTTCCAAATGAAGGTTTTAACCAAGAACGCATGCTAAAATTAATATAATCGAAGTTATTACTATCTGCCATGATGTACCCTCTTATGCCGTAATATTAAATAAAAAATTGTCTTGTGGATTAAACGAAACTCAACAACAAAAAGGGTTAAATCAAAACATTTATTGCAATACGCCATAAAAATTCACAGCCTTTGCTACAATTAACATAAAGTGACAGTATTTACATAAGAATAAAAAAGTGTTAAATCTAAAACATGTCGTTTCTTAATGAGCCCCCTTTCAAAAAACTGCAGTTTTATGTCACCACTGAATACAAGTGTGGCTACTTGCCTAACAAAATTGCACAAAGCCTTATTGCAACGCCAAATCATTTAATTAACACCAAAAGCTATGGTGAATTAATATCTCAGGGCTTTAGACGTAGTGGAAAATTTGCTTATCGTCCACATTGTGAAGAATGCAATGCATGCATTTCTGTACGTGTCGTACTAAACCAATTTATGCCTACTCGCAGTCAAAAACGTGCTTATAAGCAACATGCACATTTGACGGCTACTATTCTGCCACTAAACTTTAAACAAGCGCATTTTGACTTGTACGCCCAATATCAAGCTTTGCGCCACCCAGCAGATGAAGCCCTAGTACCCAACAATGACATTGATGATGTAAAACAATACCAACAGTTTATTTGCCAAAGTAATGTGGAAAGCTTATTAATTGAATTTAAAGACGCGCAAAATGAAATCAAAATCATTAGCATTGTGGATATAGTACGTGATGGCATCTCTGCGGTTTACACCTTTTACAATGCTAGCGATCAAAAAACCAGTTACGGCACATACGCAGTGATGTGGCTGACAGAATGGTCAAAAAACCTTAACTTACCTTACTTGTATTTGGGCTATTGGATTCAAGAAAACCAAAAAATGGCTTACAAAGTAAACTTTAAACCTCAAGAAAAGTTGATTGATGGTGAATGGGTATCATTTTCTACTTAGGCAATCAAGTTTTCACCCATGCACGATCAACACCATCAGATGTCGCCAAACGTCCCACCGCTGTTGGCGCTCTACCTAATAACTTTGGCAACCAGTTGTTAGCAGGCACGTTATAGCCCTGCATTAACTCATAGTGACCAAAAGATAATGGTGTCCAATTAAATAGATCCAACAAATGACTCACTACACGCACCAGCACTTTTGGAACAGCTAATTGCCATGCAGGAAAACTGGCTTTATTTCTTAATTTTTTTAAATATTGTGGGATTGTTAAAATATCGCTTCCGCCTAATTCAATCACTTTAGGTAAGTCGTTAAAACCCATCTGACATAATGCTGCGACTGCCTCACCAAGGTCTTTAACTTGTAGTGGCGCAATCAAACCTTCTGACTGCATCACCAATTGTATTGGCCAAGCTGATACGCGTCTAAACCATTTTGCACCATAGCCACCTTCACCATCCAACAATGAGGGGCGCACAATAATCGCATCAGCTCCACTTACTAAAATAGCATTCTCACCCGCTAGTTTTGTGGTTAAAAATCTACTTTTTGCCTCTTGTCTTAGACCAATCACTGAAATATGGATTAATTTTGTTTCTAGTTTTTGACATGCATTAGCTAAAGACATAACACCAATCTGGTGTACCTGTTCATAGGTTTCATTTTTACGCTCTCGCAAAATGCCAACCGTATTAACGACGACATCAACATCTTTCAACATCTCTGACCAGTCATTAATAATTGCCATATTTTGCATATGCACTGTTCTTACATGGCTACCTTGCGCCCGCTTTCTAGTGCCTATCAACACATTGCTGTTTAATTTGTATAATGCATTCACAATTGCGCTACCGATAAAGCCATTACCACCTAATACCAGTACATTCATACACACCTCTCAACATTTCTTTAAATTCTGTATTGACAGAAATATATGATATAACAGATAATATGTCAATCATTAAAAATTAAGGCTACCAATGAAAAAAGTAACATTAGAAGAGGTTAGTGAAGAAATTACACTGAGCGATGTCGGCAGGCAGTTTATACTGCACTGGGGAGAAATGGGGACGCAGTGGGGTATCAACCGCACCGTATCCCAAATACACGCCCTACTCTATTACATGGGCAGACCGCTTAATGCAGAACAGGTGGCTGGCGTGTTGATGGTCGCAAGGTCTAATGTAAGCAATAGCTTAAAAGAGCTACAAAACTGGCATTTAGTCCATATCACGCATCTTATGGGAGACAGGCGTGATTATTTTGAAACATCACTCGATATTTGGCAGCTATTTAACACCGTTATTACTGAGCGTAAAAATCGAGAGTTTGACCCTACGGTTAACTTTTTAACTAAATACTTAGCTGAAAATAACTTTGACGAAAGTGAAACTGACGCAAAAAAAAGAGTTACAGAAATGCTAGCGTTCATGCAAACTCTCTCAATCTGGGGTGATGAAATGCTTAAACTGAAACCTGAAACGCTGACCAAGATAATGAAGTATGGTGCAAAAATTCAAATGCTTATTCGTGGAGGCGGCCAAAAATGAATATTCAATATCCGCTCACCATTTATTACGATGCATCATGCCCCCTATGTAAAACAGAAATGGAGACACTTAAAGAAACAGACGTAGATAAAAAATTGATATTAATTGACTGCTCAAACACCAACATGTCAATGCCTGCACATTGCCCCGTCACACGCGAGCTGATGATGGCGCGCATCCACGCGGTAGATGCAAAAGGCCTATGGCTAAAAGGTACAGATGTGTTTGCAATAGCTTACTCAGCTAGCGGCTTTAAAAGACTAGGGAAATTGTGGGGTAGCAAAACGTTAAATCCAATATTCAGCCGCGCTTACCCTTGGGTTGCTGATAACAGGCATTGGCTATCTAAAACGCCTTTGCCCTATGTACTTAATAAATTTTTAAGATTAAGCGCAAAACGATAAAGCATCAAACAATCACATGTTTGGGATGTTACAATTCTGTTTTAAAAATTTTACAATATTTTCCCTTTGAAAAAACTCGTTATATTTGGTGTGGGCCTCATTGGCGGCTCGGTCGCATTAGCGTTAAAAAAACAAGCTAATGCGCCTCTTTGCGTCGGTATAGGGCGTAATCAAGCTAATGTAGATCAAGCATTGTCACTTGGGATAATAGATGAAGCAGAAACCGATATTAGCAAAGCATTAACCGATGCCGACATGGTGCTAATCGCCACCCCCGTCGCACAAACAAAAGCTATTTTAAAAAGCATACAACCACATTTAAATGCCAATACCATTATTACCGATGCAGGTAGCACAAAAACTAATGTTCTCAGTATTGCACAAGAAATACTGGGAGAACAAACCAAACAATTTGTATGTGGCCATCCGATTGCAGGGGCAGAAAAATCTGGCGCTAGCGCTGCCTCGGCAGACTTGTTTAGTGGAAAAAATGTTGTATTAACGCCCTCTTCTACCAATAGTACAGAAACCATTAACAAAGTGCGGCAGCTATGGCAAGACTGTGGTGCAAATGTCATTGAAATGAGTGCAGAAGCTCACGATAGTATTTTTGCTACTGTTAGTCACCTACCACATTTACTAGCATTTACCTTAGTTGACAACATTGCCAGTCGCAGTAATGCAGCTGAACTATTCAATTTTGCTGCAAGCGGCTTTAGAGACTTCACCCGTATTGCTGGTAGCAGCCCAGAAATGTGGCGCGATATTAGCCTAGCCAATAAACCAGCATTATTAAAAGAAATTAATGCTTACGAGGCAGGATTGTCACAATTAAAACAGTTACTTGAAGATGATAATACTGCAGGCTTAGAAGCCTTATTTGAACGAGCAAGCAAAGCGCGCAACCAATGGGCTCATAATAAGAAATAAAGACTTAAAAGATATGGAACAACTACATTTACCGCCTGCTAGCAAGGCATCTGGCAGCATCAAACTACCTGGCTCCAAGAGCATTTCAAACCGTACATTATTATTAGCTGCACTATCTAAAGGTACAACAGAAATTCGCGATTTACTGACATCCGACGATACCAACCGCATGTTAGAAGCCTTAAAAGCGCTCGGTGTTAGCGCCTCAAACACTAAGCAAGAAGATTGGTCAATTACCGGTGTGGATGGTGACTTTCCTATAAAAAGTGCAAATCTTTTTCTCGGCAACGCAGGCACTGCTTTTAGACCACTGACCGCTGTATTAGCATTATCTAATGGATATTACAAACTATCAGGCGTGCCACGCATGCATGAGCGCCCTATTGGTCACTTGGTTAGTGCATTAAATCAAATCGGCACCAATATTAAATACATAGACAACGAGAATTACCCGCCACTGGCCATTGCACCTGCATCGCTTCATATTAATCAGCCTATTCAAATCCGTGGTGATGTTTCTAGCCAGTTTTTAACCGCCCTACTAATGGCTTTACCATTGACGGGTCAACAAGCAACGATTGAAGTTGTGGGGGAGTTAATTTCAAAACCTTATATTGAAATTACATTGAATCTAATGGCACGTTTTGGCGTAAACATTAACCGCGATAGCTGGCAACGTTTTACAATCCCAGCCAACAGCGCTTACACCTCTCCTAAAGAAATTTATGTAGAAGGTGATGCTTCTAGTGCCTCATATTTTTTAGCTGCTGGCGCTATTGCTGGCAATGTAACGGTAAAGGGCATAGACGCAGATAGCATTCAAGGTGATATTAAATTTGCAGATGCTTTAGCCTCGATGGGCGGCATCGTTAACTATGACAAAAATCAAGTGACTGCTAGCAAACCAACAACTGCAAAACTAAAGGCAATTGATTTAGATTGTAACCACATACCAGATGCTGCGATGACTTTGGCTGTTTTAGCCTTATTTGCTGAAGGCAAGACAACTTTACACAACATCGCTAGCTGGCGCGTAAAAGAAACAGACCGCTTAACCGCAATGGCAACTGAGCTGCGCAAGGTCGGCGCCACAGTGACCGAAGGCAAAAACTACATTAGCATCACCCCGCCAGCGACACTCACGCCGAATGCTGAAATTGACACTTACGATGACCACCGTATGGCAATGTGCTTTTCACTCGTAAGCTTAGGCGGCGTGCCTATCACCATTAACGACCCTAATTGTGTGGCAAAAACATTTCCTAATTATTTCACGGAATTTGCAAACATTGTCAGCTAACAACACGATCCCTGTTATTGCCATTGACGGCCCCTCTGCGTCTGGCAAAGGCACTGTGGCTCAACTTGTCGCCGATACACTCGGCTTCCATTATTTAGATTCTGGTGCGATGTATCGCATTGTTGCGCTAGCTGCATCGCAAAATGACATCGCATTAAACAATGGAAACGCCTTGGGAGAACTTGCACAATCGCTGCATATAGCATTTAAAGATAATGAAATTTACCTGAACAGCGATTGTGTGACAACTGAAGTACGCAGCGTCACCACTGGACGCGGTGCATCAGAGGTTGCAGTTCATCCGCAAGTCCGTGATGCATTATTTAAATTGCAGAAAAGTTTTCGGCAAGCGCCAGGCCTAGTTGCCGATGGCCGTGATATGGCGAGCGTAGTATTTACCAATGCCGTTCTAAAAATATTCTTAGTGGCAGATGTAGAAGTACGTGCAGATAGAAGATACAAACAACTGATTAAGCAAAATCAACAAGCCAATGCCCCAGAAATTTTGCAAGATTTACAACAACGTGACTTACGTGACACACAACGCAGCGTAGCACCATTAATGCAAACAAAAGATGCACTATTGTTGGACACAACTAGTCGTAGTATTAAAGAAGCGGTTGCATTTGTTTTGTCAGCTTACAAAAAATTGTAAATTTATCAATTAAATTCCATTAAGTCATTGAACACACGATATTTTTTGTGTACTATTGCAGGTTCGTGTTTTGTGCCAAATGCGGTGCAAACGTTTATTTAATTTTTCCATCTACTATTAGGTGGACCCACTACTTAAGTGGGACTTACTGGATACACATTTTTAATGGCTTCTACCTCTAGCTCAACATCTACAACCGAATCATTTGCCGCACTTTTTGAAGAAAGCTTAGCCTTACAGGAAATGCGCGCTGGTGAAGTAATCACCGCCGAAGTTATTTCAATCGACAACGACCACGTTATCGTAAACGCTGGTCTTAAATCTGAAAGCGTTATTGACATAAACGAATTTAAAAACCCTCAAGGCGAGCTTGAAGTTGCCTTAGGCGACTTTGTAAAAGTAGCCATTGAAAAACTCGAAGATGGCTTTGGTTCAACGCAGCTTTCACGCGATAAAGCGAAGAAAATTCAGGCATGGTTAGACCTAGAAGAAGCAATGAACGACGGTGCTGTTGTTAAAGGCTATGTTAGCAGCCGTGTTAAAGGTGGTTTACGCGTTTCAGTCAATGGCATCATGGCCTTTTTACCAGGTTCTTTAGTTGATATACGTCCAGTAAAAGACACCACTCCATTCGAAAACAAGGAATGGGAATTTAAAGTCATTAAGCTAGATCGCAAACGTAACAACATCGTCGTTTCACGTCGTGCCGTATTAGAAGTAACCGCCGGCGCAGACCGAGAAGCACTGATGGAAACATTGGTTGAAGGCGCTACCGTTAAAGGTATTGTTAAAAACATTACTGATTACGGTGCATTTGTCGACTTAGGCGGTATTGATGGCTTACTACACATTACTGACTTAGCATGGCGTCGCGTTAAACATCCATCTGAGTTGTTAACAGTAGGTGATGAAATTGAAGCAAAAATCTTAAAATTCGATCAAGAGAAAAACCGTGTTTCTCTAGGTGTTAAACAACTTGGTGATGACCCATGGGTATCACTAGGCCGCCGTTACCCAGTAGGCACACGTTTATTTGGTAAAGTATCTAACTTAACTGATTACGGCGCATTTGTTGAAGTAGAAGCTGGCATCGAAGGCTTAGTACACGTATCAGAAATGGATTGGACAAACAAAAACATCCATCCAGGCAAAATCGCACAACTAGGTGACGAAGTTGAAGTCATGATTCTAGAAATTGATGAAGATCGCCGCCGCCTGTCATTAGGCATGAAACAATGTAAGCCTAACCCTTGGGATGACTTTGCAGCAACACATACCAAAGGTGATAAAGTGACAGGCCAAATTAAATCCATCACTGATTTCGGTGTCTTTATCGGCCTACCAGGTGGTATCGATGGTTTAGTACACTTATCTGATTTATCATGGTCACAATCTGGCGAAGAAGCGATTCAAACTTTCAAAAAAGGTGATGAATTAGAAACAACAATTTTAGCGATAGATGTTGATAAAGAGCGTATTTCACTAGGCGTCAAACAACTCACTGACGACCCTACAGGGGCAACACATGTAGACGGCGATGACGCACCAGCCAAATCAAAAGCAAAATCTGCTAAGACTAAAGCAAGCAAACCATCAGCAGAAGATGCTGCAGCTGCTTCAGGCACAACAAATCTTGGCGCTTTATTAAAAGCAAAAATGGATAGTAAAAAGTAATTTTGCAATCACTGATACATTAAGATAAGAAATTATAAACATGACAAAATCAGAATTAATTAACTTACTCGCAGAACGCTTCCCACAATTGGTAGTAAAGGATGCTGAGTTATCAGTTAAAGCCATTTTAGATGCAATGACTGATAACTTAACAACTGGGCAGCGTATTGAAATTAGAGGCTTTGGTAGTTTTTGCCTCAACTATCGTCCGCCTCGTTTAGGCCGCAATCCCAAAACCGGTAGTAAAGTACAAGTGCCTGCTAAGCACGTACCGCACTTTAAAGCCGGCAAGGAATTACGTGATCGTGTGGATTCTGCAAGTTAATTGACATGCTGGGTTTAATCAAACGGCACGCAACTAAACGGCACAAATTTTGTGCTGTTTTTTTTCGTCTTCCGTATTTTTTACTACAAGACTTTTTGCTACAAAACTTAGAAACATTAGCACCTAAGCTTTTGCTTAGGTAAAATACGCTAAACAATAGAATACACAACGCATGACAATTGAATTTGAATATTGGTGGTTACTGATTCCCCCGCTCTTTTTTACACTGGGCTGGATAGCAGCACGCGTCGATATTAAACAGTTGATTGCAGAATCAACAACGCTGCCAGCAGCCTATTTTAAAGGGCTGAATTTTCTTATTAGTGCGCAGCATGATAAAGCGGTAGATGCCTTTTCAGAAGCAATACACGCCAACACAGACTCTTTAGAATTGCATTTTGCATTAGGTAGCCTTTTCAGACGTACAGGTGAAACAGACCGCGCAATTAATATGCACCTCAATTTATTAGATAAAAAAGAATTAACAGATAATCAAAAAAATGCGGTTAAAGCTGAACTTGCACATGACTATCTTAAGGCCGGTTTATTTGATCGAGCAGAAGAATTATTTAAAGGCTTAAATGATCAACGTTACCACCAACCTGCACTTCACTCCTTGCTGGAAATATATGTACGAGAACGCGAATGGTCGTTAGCAATACAAACCGCCATTGAACTTGAGCGGCTCTCGGGCATTCCATTTAGAAAAGAAATTGCTCAGTATTATTGTGAGCTAGCCATGAATGCCATCATTAGTGAGCAACCTAAAGAGGCAAAAACACAATTACTTAACGCATTAGATGCCAATAAAAATTGTGTGCGTGCCAATGTATTATTGGGTGACCTAAATACTAAAGCAGGCAACAATGCAACGGCAATTTCTCACTGGAAGCGCATTGAATTCCAACAACCAGAATACTTAGGTTTAGTTGCAAAAAAACTTCTAAAAAGTTTTGCTGCAACTAAAAAATTAAATGAAGGCCTAGCACTTTTAAATACATACCTAGAGAACTACAAGCTACCATCATTGATGTCCGCATTGTATGAAGCAACATTAGCAGAAGAAGGTGCTGAAAGCGCAGCCAAGCTAGCAAGAAATGAACTAATCCGTCAGCCTAGCTTGCAAACCTTGGACCAGCTTTTACAAGCAAGAGCAATGGCGGATAACAGCAATAAAAAAAACAGTTCACAAGATATCCAACTAATGCAACAAACAGTACGTAACGCCATTGGCAATCGTGCAGCTTACCATTGCAATCAATGTGGCTTTCGTGCCAAACAATATCACTGGCAGTGCCCTGCTTGTAATGCTTGGGAGTCGCTCCCTGCTGAGCCTACCGAGGCTATTAACCGTGAAATGACCATTAAGAAATAGAACGAACACTATGGATTCCAAAGTTATTGTCGCACTGGATTTTGCCAACGCCAAAGAGGCGCTGCTATTAGCCGAAAAACTTGACCCAACATTATGCAAGCTAAAAATCGGTAAAGAACTTTTTACTGCTGCAGGCCCTGCATTAGTGGAACAACTCACTGCAAAAAACTTTAAAGTTTTTTTGGATCTTAAATTTCATGACATCCCTAACACTGTTGCTAAAGCCTGTGAGGCTGCAAGCAATTTAGGTGTCTGGATGCTGAATGTCCATGCCAGTGGAGGCTCTGAAATGATGCAAGCTGCCCTAGCTGGCGTTAATAAAACACGCAACAAACCTTATCTCATCGCCGTTACCATTCTGACTAGCATGCAGCAAGAGAACTTGAATGAAATTGGTATTAATAATAGCATTGAGAACCAAGTACTCAAGCTTGCCAAGCTGACACAAGTGGCAGGCTTACATGGTGTCGTCTGCTCAGGCCTAGAAGCAAAACGCTTAAGAACAGAAACAAAAAAGGGCTTCTTATTGGTTACGCCCGGCATACGCCCTGCTTCTGCTAGCAAAGATGATCAGCACCGTGTTTTAACACCACCTCAAGCGCTTAAGTTAGGCGCTGATTACCTTGTTATTGGCAGACCCATTACGCAAGCAAACAATCCAACTAAAGCGTTAGAAGCAATATTGCAAGGCATCTAGTTTGGTATCTTTCTTGCCGTTGCAGCAACCATATGGTTATACATAAGCACTGTACATAAATACTATAAATCATTAAAATTATCGCTGGCTTAATAGCGTTAGGAATTAAAAATGAAAAAAATACTAGTCGCCTTACTTATTTCACTTGCCTTCAGTTTTAGCACTTATGCTGCTATTGATCTCAATACAGCCAATCGTTCACAACTAGAATCTATTAACGGCATTGGCCCAAAAAAAGCCAAAGCGATTATGGATTACCGCAAAAAACATGGGGATTTTAAATCTATTGGTGAACTTGAAAACGTGAACGGCATCGGCTCTGAAACACTTAAAAGCATACGTAAAAAAGTCATTGTAAGCAGTCAAGCTAAGGAAAATGATGCGAAGCCTAATAACTTAACTAAGAAAAAAATCAAGAAAAAACCTAAAAGAACAAAGAAAAAGTACGATATAAAAATAACAACGCACCAGCCATAACGGCCCCTATCAATAGAACACTAACTTATAAATATATCCGTTCTATTTAACGCGCATCCCAGGTTGCGCGCCTGCATCGGGTGACATAATAAATGGCCCGCCGCTTTCATCTGAAGCGGCTAGCACCATACCCTCACTCATGCCAAACTTCATCTTGCGCGGCGCTAGGTTAGCGACCATGATCGTTAATCGACCGACCAAGGTTGCTGGGTCATATGCTGATTTAATGCCCGCAAATACTTGGCGCGTTTTTTCTTCACCAATATCTAAAGTCAATTTTAACAATCTATCAGCACCTTCTACATGCTCCGCATTAGTGATTTTTGCAATGCGTAAATCCACTTTAGTAAAATCGTCAATATTAATGTAATGCGTTTCTTCAGCTACAGGTTTAGTGTCTGTTGAAGCTTGTAAATTGTCTTTGTTCGCTTCTGTCATACCTTTAATATCTTTCGAGTCAATACGCGTGATTAAATGGCTGTACTTATTAATAACATGGTCTACTGGCAATGCATCAATGACATTAACAAAGCTTAATGGGCTAATGTTCAAAAATGCTTCAACTTCCTGCGCTAGTTTTGGTAGCACTGGCTTTAAGTAAAGCGTCAGTAAACGAAACATTTCTAAAGCATTAGAACAGACTTCTTGCAACGCTTCGTCTACGCCTTCTTGTTTTGCCATCACCCATGGTTCTTTTTCTGCCACATAGGCATTAGCCAAATCAGCTAAACGCATAATCTCACGTAGGGCTTTACCAAAATCACGTGCATTGTATAACGCTTGAACCACATCACTCGCAGACACGAGCTGAGCAACGACATTATTTTTATCGGATAATTTAATTTTTCCCGCGTATCGCTTATTAATAAAACCGGCAGTGCGGCTCGCAATATTGACATATTTTCCAATCAAATCGCTATTCACGCGCGCAACGAAATCTTCTAAATTTAAATCGATGTCTTCCATGCTGCTATTCAATTTAGCTGCATAGTAATAACGTAAATATTCAGGATTCTTGATATGGTCTAAGTAACTACGCGCGGTAATAAAAGTACCGCGAGATTTACTCATTTTTTCGCCATTAACCGTTAAAAACCCATGTGCGAACACCCCTGTCGGTTTGCGATAACCTGCATATTCTAAGGTTGCCGGCCAAAACAAAGCATGAAAATACAAGATATCTTTACCGATAAAATGATAAAGCTCTGTTGTACTGTCTTTATTCCAATACTCATCAAAATCCAAACCACGTTGACCACACAGGTTTTTAAAACTTGCCATATAACCTATTGGCGCATCTAGCCAGACATAAAAATACTTTCCTGGTGCATCTGGAATCTCAAAACCAAAATAAGGTGCATCACGTGAGATATCCCAGTCATTCAGTTTATTGTCCCCTGCTTCTCCCAACCATTCCGCCATCTTATTGGCAGCCTCTGTTTGCAAATTACCCGCGCGCGTCCATTCACGTAAAAAATCACTACACTCAGACAGTTTAAAGAAATAATGCTCAGTTTCTTTGCGTACTGGCTCAGCGCCTGAAATCGCTGAATAGGGTTTAATTAACTCTGTTGAATTATAAGTTGCACCACAAACTTCACACGAATCGCCATACTGATCTTTAGCATGGCATTTAGGGCACTGACCTTTAATAAAACGGTCTGGTAAGAACATGTTTTTTATAGGGTCAAAAAACTGCTCTATGATTTTAGTGGTAATTTTTCCATTAGCCTTAAGCTTTTTATAGATTGCTTGTGAAAGCGCTTTATTTTCTGGTGAATTAGTAGAATAGTAATTATCAAAATCGACAAAAAATTCAGCGAAATCGGCCGCATGTTCTTTATGAACCTTATCGATCAAAGCCTCAGGCGTAACGCCCTCTTTCTCTGCTCGCAACATAATAGGTGTGCCATGTGTATCATCTGCACAAACATAATGCACAGTATGACCCTGCATTTTCTGAAAGCGCACCCAAATATCGGTTTGAATATACTCAACCAAATGGCCTAAGTGGATACTACCGTTTGCGTATGGAAGTGCTGAAGTAACTAGGATTTTGCGTGACATGGTAAATGAACCGTTTTTGCTGAAAACGCTATTCTAACAAATGACGTGAGCTCTCACATAAGTTAAAATTACAATCTCTTTGAAATCAAACAAAAGATCATGCCAACCTCTGAACAAGACATCGAAACTGCACTTAAGACGCTGATTGACCCAAATACAGGCCGGGATTTTATTAGCAGCAAATCTATCAAAAACATCAAAATTAATCATAACGATATTAGCTTGGATGTGATGCTAGGTTATCCTGCTTACAGCATCATGCCAACAATTAAAAGCCTAATAGAAACACATCTTAAAACACTTAATGACGTTAACAATGTAACGATCAATATTAGCAGTCGCATTGCTTCACATAAAGCGCAACAAGGCGTTAACCTGCTACCTAACGTTAAAAATGTAATTGCTGTCGCATCAGGTAAAGGTGGAGTAGGCAAATCAACGACATCAGTCAACCTAGCATTGGCTTTGGCTGCTGAGGGTGCAACCGTTGGTTTGCTCGATGCCGATATTTACGGCCCTAGTCAGCCACAAATGCTAGGCATTAGTGGGCGCCCAGACAGTAAAGATGGCAAAAGTATGGAGCCAATGGAAGCCCATGGCATACAGACAATGTCTATTGGTTTTTTAGTTGACACAGATACGCCTATGGTTTGGCGTGGTCCGATGGTAACAGGGGCATTAGAACAATTATTACGTGAAACCAAATGGCGAGATGTGGATTACCTAGTCATTGACTTGCCGCCTGGCACGGGTGACATTCAGCTAACACTAGCGCAAAAAATTCCTGTTACCGGCGCAATCATCGTCACCACGCCGCAAGATATTGCCCTACTAGATGCGCGTAAAGGTTTAAAAATGTTTGAGAAAGTCGGTATACCGATTTTAGGTATTGTAGAAAACATGAGTACGCATATTTGTACGAACTGCGGACATGAGGAACATGTTTTTGGGGCTGGCGGCGGTGCGGAAATGTGCAAAGATTACAACGTTGATTTACTCGGCAGCTTGCCACTGGATATTAGAATCCGCGAACAAGCTGATAGTGGCAAACCAACAGTGATTAATGAACCCAATAGCAATATTGCCAAGATATATAAAGAAATAGCACGAAAAGCTAGCATTAAAATAGCGAATGCAAGCTTAGACCATAGTAGTAAATTCCCTAATATTGTGATTCAAAACACCTAACATAGCTTACTTGACGACACTAACTACAATTTTAGGCTGAGATTCTTGTTTGGCATACAAGCCTTGAATCAATTGGATAACTTCTTCAGATGGTAGTTCTGAACAATTAAGATAAACTTTACTTAGCCCTATATAACCCATTGCAACATAACGTTCAGCAACCTCTTCTATTGTTTTGTTCTCTGGCAGCCCAAGATTTAAGGTAACTTTACCCTTTTCTATTGCAAAAAGAGGTGCATGCCAGAAAAATTCCGCAGCACCACTTTCAGGTGGCTTTAAATAAAAATGAGGGCTCTCAGATCTTGCTAGAAAACCTTTACGGCGACGCTTCCACTCAATTGGCCCGCGACCTGGCGTAGCCAAGCTCATACCATAGTCACAGTAGTCAAACCCATTTTTAATAGCCGTCACCAACGCAAGATGTAAATTTATCGAGTTAGCTTCATTTAATTGCCTGTTATCTGAAAAGATATTTTCTGTATATCCAAAACGATTCACATGCCAATAACTTTCGCCTCTATATACATAAGCATTACCAAGATGGCACCCAACCAAATCATCTTCCATATAAAATAAATCTAATCGACCAAAACGGCTCAACGCTAAATTTTTAATATCGCTAATACCAAGATGATATGCACCCAAATCGTGTCGGGCTATTGCATAAGGCCTTAACATTACATGATCGACCTCTTCGACCTGCGCATCTTCTGTCACCACCACATGTCTAAACTTGGGTGCTTGTTTTGTAATTGATCGCCGTAAACTACGTGAGTAACTCGCTAAAATATCCTCAACTGGCTTGTCCAGCTTGACCATTGTAGATAAACACTGCGGTATACATAAGGTGCCAGGAACAGGAAATTCATAAACAAAAACATTATTAAAGCTATTTTTTTTCTGCACTTCCGCATCTTCATTGCTATTGCGAACACCTAACAAAGCCTTTAATACAGGCACCGATTCAGATCGCCCTTTAAAGTGTATTTTAGTAGTCTGCATCGCACTTACTGGAAATATGAATATTTCGTGCTCCCAAAAATACAAACTCTTTATAAATGTACTTAAATGCGCTTTACGTTCTCTAAGCTCATATTTTAATGATGGCCAAATAGTATCCACTTTTTTTAGTTTTATTTTATTTTTCATATTTCCTTACGTTAGAAAAAATCCCAATTACCTATAATAAGAGCTAAGCAAAAAATATGCCGAATAAACTTTGTTTTGCTTAACCTTTAAAACTAGAATCAAATTATAATTTACTACCCATATGTAAACCACACAAAACCAAACGAGCATGAAACAATTTATTTTTTTCTTTATATTTCTTACCGCTATTACTGCATGCTCTAAAACTGGACCATACGACGTATCTGCAAATGCAAAAATGGATATACAACAAGCATTAACTGCAGCAAAAACAAATCAAACGCCATTACTCATTGTTTTTGGTGCCAATTGGTGCGCTGACTGTCGCGGTCTAGATGTCGCATTAACCAGTGGGGAAAGCGCTAAAAAAATTTCTAATGCATTTAAGCTAGTCAAAGTAAATATAGGAAATTTTGATACTAATTTAGATATAGCAAAACGTTACGGAAACCCCATTGGAGGAGGTATACCCGGTGCTGCCATACTAGCCCCTGATGGCACCATCCTGTATGTGACCAAACCTGGCGAACTGACAACAGCGCGAAAAAAACAAGCTGATGGCTTGTATAACTTTTTAAAACAAGCCTCTAATCACGCTAAATCATAAATTCAATCTACGCTGACTCGTAATCACCAAAATAGAAACAACTAAATTTTCACACCATAATAATAGACATCCACTCCGTTTGCAGGCTGAATTAATGTGGCCGGAATCGCTACACCACTACGCCATTTATCAACAGCTTCTTGCTTACCTGCGCCAGTGACTAGAAACATGACTTCGTTTGTTTTGTTTAAACGGTTCTGACTAATCGTGATGCGATCAGCAGGCGGCTTCGGTGCATCAGAAACTGGCACAACATCTGCACTGTTATCGACAATTTGGTTAGGAAATAAGCTCGCCGTATGTCCATCTTCACCTAAGCCTAAAATAACCAAATCAAAAGCACGTACATTATGCAATATTTCTGCATAGGCCTTAGCGCCTTCAACCTTTCCCAACTCGGCTGGAATGTCATGAATTTGGTCTTGTGGGATAGCCACGTGATTTAACCATACATCGCGTGCCATTTTGCTATTTCGCTCTACATGGTCGACAGGAAAACAACGGTCATCGTTATGATAAACATGCCAATTAGCCCAGTCTGCATCTTCTTTAGCGAGTAGCTGATAGACGCTTTTAGGCGTGCTACCACCCGCTAAAACAATTAAAAAATTGCCATGTTTTGCGATAGCCTCGTCAGCAGATTGTAAAATGCGTTTTAACGCAGCTTGGTTTATATCATCTTGCGTATTAAAACTATGCCATCGTGTGTTACTTTGTGTCATTAAAAACCTTATCCATTACAAAAAAAGAAAAAGCAGCGCTCAAAAAATGAGGCTGCATTTGCTATAATTATACTTAACTCAAACGGATTATTATAATAATAATCAATTTTATTAAATCTTGAGTACATCACATCCAAAAGATGGGTGTTTCACCAATTCTCTACCATAGAAAGTTCGCATGAAATTAGCAATGATAGGTTTAGGCAAAATGGGTGGCAACATGGCGACCCGTTTGCTTCGTAATAATATTGAAGTGGTGGGTTTTGACCATCATATTGACACAGTTAACCAATTAGCCGAAAAAGAAGGGCTGATTCCCGCCACTTCTATAGAGGACGTGCTAGATAAACTAGAAGGCCAAAAAATTATTTGGGTCATGCTACCTGCTGGCGATATTACCGAAAAACAAATTAACGCATTAGCACCGATGCTGAATAAAGGCGACATTGTGATTGATGGTGGCAACTCCAACTACAAACACAGCCAACGTCGTGGAGCAATGTTAGCCGAACTGGGTATTGGCTTTATGGATTCTGGTACATCTGGCGGTGTTTGGGGTTTGAATAATGGCTATTGCCTAATGGTTGGCGCAACGAAAGAAGTCGCCGAAACAATGACACCCGCATTAAAAGCGCTTGCCCATGCACCAGATCGTGGTTGGGCGCATGTAGGCCCCGTCGGTGCTGGTCACTTTACAAAAATGCTACATAACGGTGTTGAATATGGGATGATGCAAGCCTTAGCCGAAGGCTTAGAATTATTAAAAGGTAAAGAAGAGTTTGATCTTGATTTAGCACAGATTACTGAATTATGGCGGCATGGCTCTGTAGTACGAAGCTGGTTACTCGATTTAACTGCAGAATCGCTTAGCAAAGACCAAACATTGAAAAATGTAGCACCCTTTGTCGCGGACTCTGGCGAAGGTCGCTGGACAGTGGTTGAAGCGGTAGAACAAGGCGTTGCTGCACCAGTACTAACCTTGGCATTACAAATGCGCTTTGCCAGCCAAGAAGATGAAGGCTATAGTTACAAACTACTGTCCATGATGCGCAATGCCTTTGGCGGGCATCATATGAAATCAAACTAAAACAAACACTTTTATAAACATTAAGTTCAATTCTAAGGTAATTACATGACAACACAAATCGACCCTTGCACGCTGGTTTTATTTGGTGCAACAGGCAACTTAGCACGTGTGAAGCTTTACCCTGGTTTATTTAGACTCGATTTACTTGGACGCCTACCTGCTGACATGAAAATTCTTGGTGTAGGCCGCAGAGCAATTGATTTAGATGCTTGGCTTGAAGGCATCAAAAAGATGCTCGATACCAAATTTAAAAATGGCTACGATCAAACCGTCTTTAAACGTTTTATTGCACGTAACTTTTATCAAGCGAATATGCCTGATGACAAAGAAGCTTTCGTTAAAATGAAAAACGTACTGACGGATGAACGCATATTCCCACAGAATTTTGCGTATTTCTTATCTGTGCGCCCTGTTGATTTTGGTCCTGTTGTTGAAGAACTTGCTAAGGTTGATTTAGTCAATGAAGATAAATACTGGCGTCGTATTGTTGTTGAAAAACCATTTGGCACGGACTTGCCCTCTGCTAAAACACTACAAAAATCATTAACAACACATTTAAAAGAACATCAAATTTACCGTATTGATCATTACTTAGGTAAATCTGCATTACAAAATATTTTATTACAACGCTTTACTAATACAATTTTAGAGCCACTTTGGAACAATCAATATATTGACCACGTGCAAATCACCAACACTGAGAAACTGGGTGTGGGTGATCGTACAGAGTTCTACGATAGTACTGGCGCACTACGTGACATGATTCAGAGCCATGTATTACAAACGCTTGCTTTAGCCACCATGGAAATGCCTAAAGACTTAACGCCTGATGGCATCCGTGAAGCTAAAATTGATGTGCTTGAGCAAATTCGCCCTATTCCAATTGACAAACTGGAAACAAACGCCTTTCGCGCACAATATACAGCAGGTGAAGTCAACGGTGAAAAAGTGCCTGGCTATTTAGAAGAACTCAAGGACAATAGTAGCGTTGTCGAAACCTATGCAGCATTAAAACTATTTATCGATAACCCCCGCTGGAAAGGTGTGCCATTCTATATCCGCACCGCTAAGCGCCTACACGAAGCTGACACACGTATTGCCATTCGCTTTAAAAAAGCACCCTTACAAATTAATGGCGGCCAAGACCAAAACTGGTTAATCATCGGTATTCAGCCACGTGAATGTATTAGATTAGAAATTCAATCTAAAATCCCAGGCTTAGACATCAACACGCGTTCCATTGAGTTAGATGGAGAGAACCGTCAAGCAGAAGATGATACGGTAGATGCTTATGAAGCATTATTACTAAACCTAATGCAAGGTGACAATGCAAACTTCTTACATATCTCCGAGGCTGAAGCACAATGGCGTTTAGTAGACCCTGTGGTAAAAGCTTGGGCTGAAGACAAAGCACCTGTCCATCAATATCCAGCAGGCAGCCGTGATCCAGAAGCTTCAAAAGTTATTTTTGAATCTGAAGATCAATTTTGGCGCTATAGCATTGAACTAGGTGGCGATAAACAATGAGCATTAAATCAGATAATTGGATTCGTAAAATGGCAGAACAAAACGGCATGATTGAGCCGTTTGAGCCTAAGCAAGTCAAGGTCAATGCAGCGGGTGAGCGCATGGTGTCATACGGCACATCAAGCTATGGCTATGATATTCGTTGCTCTAGAGAGTTTAAGTTATTTACCAACCTAAATAGCACGATTGTTGATCCAAAAAACTTTGACCCAAACTCATTTGTAGAGGTTGAAGAAGATTTTTGCATCATCCCGCCTAACTCTTTTGCCTTAGCGCGTACGGTCGAATATTTTCGTATTCCACGCAATGTATTAGCTGTTTGTTTAGGAAAATCGACCTATGCACGCTGCGGCATCATCGTGAATGTCACGCCTTTTGAACCAGAATGGGAAGGCTATGTCACTTTAGAGTTCAGTAACACCACACCATTACCTGCAAAAATTTATGCTAACGAAGGTTGTGCACAAGTGTTATTTTATGAAGCGGATGAAGATGATATCTGTGAAACTAGCTATAAAGACCGTAGTGGAAAATACCAAGGGCAAGTCGGTGTTACGCTACCCAAAACTTAGGGCAAGCACATGAAATTCAATTTTCCAGTCGTGATTGTTGATGAAGACTTTCGTACTGATAACTCATCAGGTTTGGGAATACGCGTACTGGCAAAAGCCATAGAAGATGAAGGCGTTGAAGTCATCGGCGTCACCAGCTATGGTGATATCGCTTCTTTCGCGCAACAACAAAGCCGTGCTTCAGCCTTTATCCTATCTATTGATGATGAGGAAATCGTAGAAGAAAAACCTGAAGCGATTGAAGCATTACGTACGTTTGTAAAAGAAATCCGTTATCGTAATGACGATATTCCCATTTTTCTACATGGTGAAACCCGTACTAGCCGTCATATCCCTAACGATGTACTGCGAGAGTTACACGGCTTTATCCATATGTACGAAGACACGCCTGAGTTTATTGCACGCATGATTTTACGTGAAGCAAAAACGTATTTAGATAGCCGAACACCTCCATTTTTTAAAGCCCTGACACAATATGCTGCTGACGGCTCATATTCATGGCATTGCCCTGGCCATTCTGGCGGTGTTGCCTTTTTAAAATCGCCTGTTGGTCAAATGTTTCACCAGTTCTTTGGTGAAAATATGCTACGTGCAGACGTCTGCAATGCGGTAGATGAACTGGGTCAATTACTAGACCACACAGGACCAATTGCGGCCTCAGAGCGTAATGCCGCCCGTATTTACAACTGTGACCATTTATATTTTGTGACCAATGGCACCTCAACTTCAAACAAAATTGTTTGGAACTCGACTGTTGCACCAGGTGATATCGTCGTCGTTGATCGCAACTGCCATAAATCCGTGTTGCACGCTATTATAATGACGGGTGCAATTCCTGTATTTCTCATGCCAACACGTAATCATTTTGGCATTATCGGGCCAATACCCAAAAGTGAATTCATTTGGGAAAATATACAGAAAAAGATCGAAGCAAACCCATTTATTAAAGATAAAAATGTGAAGCCGCGTGTACTGACCATCACACAGTCCACTTATGATGGCGTGCTTTACAACGTAGAAGAAATTAAAGAAATGCTCGATGGGAAAATTGACACTCTACATTTTGATGAAGCATGGTTACCACATGC
>CAYXOR010000025.1:32087-34514 GCA_964466895.1 uncultured Methylophilaceae bacterium
AGGCTTACTTAATGCATACCTCAACAAGCCCACAATATTCAATCGTAGCCAGTATTGATGTAGCTGCTGCCATGATGGAAGCACCAGAAGGCAATGTACTCGTAGAGGAGTCTATTATCGAGGCATTAGACTTTAGACGTGCTATGCGCAAAATAGATGACGAATGGGGCGACGACTGGTGGTTTAAAGTCTGGGGGCCTGATGACCTCTCAGAAGAAGGCATAGAAGAACGAGATGCTTGGATGCTAAAAGCCAATGAAGACTGGCATGACTTTGGCGATTTAGCCGAAGGCTTTAACATGCTAGACCCCATTAAAGCCACCATCATTACCCCTGGGCTAGACATTAAAGGCAACTTCTCTGATGATTGTGGCATCCCTGCTGCTATCGTCACCAAATACCTAGCTGAGCACGGTGTGATTGTTGAAAAAACAGGCTTATATTCATTCTTTATTATGTTCACCATCGGCATCACCAAAGGCCGTTGGAACACCATGGTGGCTGCACTACAACAATTTAAAGATGACTATGATAAGAACCAACCCATTTGGAAAGTGTTGCCTGAATTTGCAAAAAAACATGCTAACTATGAACGCTTAGGTTTGCGAGATTTATGCGCTGGAATCCATGATGTTTACAAAGCCAATGATATAGCGCGACTCACAACTGATATGTACCTATCTAACATGGTGCCTGCGATGAAGCCAACCGATGCTTTTGCTGAAATGGCACATCGTAATATTGATCGTGTAGCGATTGATGATTTAGAAGGCAGAACCACGGCGGTCTTACTAACCCCATACCCACCAGGTATTCCATTATTGATTCCTGGCGAACAATTCAACAAAGTGATTATCAATTACCTTAAGTTCGCACGTCACTTTAATGAGCGCTTCCCAGGCTTTGAAACTGATGTGCATGGGCTGGTTAAAGAAGTTGTTGATGGTAAAGCGATCTATTACGTCGATTGTGTACGAGATTGAGTTTAATCTCATGTGTACTGCTAAGCAAAACGGCTTGCCAGTGTAGTGTTTACCCTATTGGTTCACTAGATAGGCAAATAGCACATGATCAGATAAAAAGTCTGGCGAACTCCGCTAGAAACTATGATTACTTTTAAATGCCAATATTGCTCATTCAAATTCTCCGAAGCTGATAAAGCTTGGGACAAAGCCATGAAAACTGGCTCTTGTCCAAAGTGCAAAAAAGAACACTCGCAGTTAAGCTTTAACAATCAGGCCAGTAAAAAAATACCAGCTGCTACTCATTTAATAAATAATGAACATACGGAAATTCCTAAATGGATTAAGGTTTTTGGCTGGCTTTTTATTGTTTTTGCAATTGCTACACCTTTGATACCTTTCATATTAAAAGTTCTTGGCCAGCCAACAGCCAGTTACGGTATCTTTGGTTTAAGCTACCATGGCTCACCTTTTAGCCCAATGGCCCTTTTAATATCAAGCATTTTTATAGCGCTTGGCGTCTCCGCATTTGGTCTTTTATTTAACAAGAGCTGGGGTATTAATGCATGCCTGGCTATGGCTTACATCAGCGCAGCTATTTGTATTTTCTCAATGGTTTACCCACTAATAAACAGGATTCCATCTAGCAATATTGCTCTTAATTTTAGGCTTGAATTAATATTACTAATCCCTTACATCAAATGGTTGCATAAAGTTAAACTAGGATGAATATTTCTAACCCATCATTCCAAAGTGGCACTTAACGTCACGCTATTTCCACCTCGCGAACTATTCTAATGCTAACCAGTTATTTTAAGCATTGTTTATTCAGCTTTAAATCCAACCTGAGCATGGCTGCCATCACAGTACGGTTTATTTTTTGATGCGCCGCATCGGCAAAGCGCGATGCTCTCAACACGATTAACTGCCATGCCATCTGTCGTGCGCATTTCAACAGAACCCTCCACCATTAATGGGCCATTTTTAATAGGGCTAACATTAAGTGGTGCAGACTGTAGATCAAGTGACAAATCACCTGTTTCAGGCGTGCCATTATCTTGAAATGAAATTTCTTTATGGCTGTTATCACAATAGGGTTTATTCTTAGATGCACCACAGCGGCATAAGGTGGCCCGCGTAGAGGAGCTTTGTTGCATACCCATTATCAAATCGCCATTGATAGCGAGAGGTCCATCTGCAACGATGGATATACTATTGATCGCTGGCTTCGGTTCATCTACGCCATTGTCTTTGCGTTCAAAATGCAATGCGCCTGACGGGCAAGTTTTTATTAATGCAGCGAGTTCATCAACATCAGCCGCATCTGGCTCAACCCAAGGCCCAGGCACATTAGGCTTAAAAACGTTAGGTAAACCTGAAACACATCGCGCAGCGTGGATGCATCGACTGCCTTCAAAATAGACAACAATGTTTTTACCTTCATATTTTTGAATCTTGCCGGCCA
>CAYXOR010000026.1:0-34471 GCA_964466895.1 uncultured Methylophilaceae bacterium
TTTCTAAACTTAAATATTGTTTACAGAGTTCGATTTCTTCTTTTAATGGGACTAAATCACGATTTTCAGCCATTAATACGCGGAATAAATCTGCCATGTCTTCTAGGGCTGTTTCTGCTTGTTTTGGCTTGGTGCGTATGAGAGACAACACAGCATTAATACTATTGAATAAAAAGTGTGGGCGAATGCGCGCTTGTAGCGCTTGCAAGCGTGCTTCTGCTATGGCGGGGGAGTAGGCTCGTTGCAGTAAATGAAAGTAATAGAGGGTGACAGCAGTAATAAGAGCACTCAAAATAATTGCCCGATAGGGAATGGAGACAATATCAAAAGAAAGATAATGTTGTATTGAAGTCGTAATAATGACTGTGATGGTAATGACTAGTAGAAAAATAACGAGCACACTTTGCCAGTATTTTAGTTTATTGAGCACGGGGTAAAGTACGTATAAACAAAGCATGCTTAATAATAAAATAGGGAGCGTTACAGTTGATAGCTCAGCCAACAAAGGCAAAAACTCCTCGAGTGCTTTGGTTTGTACCATCGCGGCAAAAGCGCCTAGTAGGCTCACAATGATTAAAATACGAAGCAGAATGCCTAAATTATGAAAGTTGGGTAATCGACTATTTTTGCGCACGGCAAGTTCTAGGTTAGAATGTATATGAATATTACATCTAAGTGTATTATTCATAAACATTTTTTCACAATAACCTTATTTTAATAAAGTCCTTAAAAGTGCAAGATCACGCAAAAGATAAAAAATCATCCCTAAATGCTAAAAATGAAGCCTGGTCTGGACGTTTTAATGAGCCAGTTGCTGAGCTGGTGAAACGTTACACGGCTTCTGTTTATTTTGACCAACGGCTAGCTGAGGTTGATATTCAAGGCTCAATAGCACATGCCAAAATGTTGGCAGCACAAAGTATTATTTCAAAAAAAGATTTAACTGCGATAGAAAAAGGTTTGGCAGAGATTAAAGAAGAGGTGCGTGCTGGTACATTTGAGTGGTTGCTAGATTTAGAAGATGTGCATCTGAATATTGAAAAACGTTTAACTGATAAAATTGGTGACGCTGGTAAACGTCTACATACTGGGCGTAGTCGTAACGACCAAGTGGCAACAGATATTCGTCTTTGGCTACGGACTATCAGTGACGGTATTTTGGCTGGAATTAGTCAATTGCAACACAGTATTTTAGATTTGGCTGAGCAGCATGCTGATACCATCATGCCAGGTTTTACGCATTTGCAGGTTGCCCAGCCAGTAACATTTGGTCACCATTTGCTCGCTTATTATGAAATGTTAAAGCGTGATGCTTCTCGTTTTACGGATTGTCGAAAACGATTTAACCAATTGCCATTAGGCGTTGCTGCGCTAGCAGGCACAAGTTATCCGATAGACCGTGAGATGGTCGCTAAAGAATTAGGTTTTGATGGTATCTGTCAAAACTCACTGGATGCAGTATCTGACCGTGATTTTGCTATTGAATTTACAGCCGCAAGTGCATTGTTAATGACACACTTATCGCGTTTTTCTGAAGAATTAATTTTATGGGCTTCACCTCGGTTTGCTTTTATTGATATTGCAGATCGTTTTTGTACGGGTTCAAGCATTATGCCGCAGAAGAAAAATCCTGATGTGCCAGAATTGGTGCGCGGCAAAACTGGCCGTATATCTGGGCATTTAATTGCTTTGCTCACGTTAATGAAAGGCCAGCCACTTGCTTATAATAAAGATAACCAAGAAGATAAAGAGCCATTATTTGATACGGCAGACACTTTGTTAGTGACATTGGAAATTTATGCAGATATGTTGCGCGGCATTACCGTTAATAAAGATAATATGCGCCAAGCAGCATTTGAGGGTTATGCGACGGCAACTGATTTAGCGGATTACCTGGTTAAAAAAGGCATGCCATTTAGAGATGCACACGAAGTTGTTGCATTAGCAGTGAGATTTGCTGTGCAAAAGTCCTGTGATTTATCAGAACTTTCTTTAGAAGAGTTGCAACAGTTTAGTAAAACAATAACGGAAGATGTTTTTTCTGTGCTGACTTTAGAAGGCTCAGTTGCCAGCCGCAATCATATTGGCGGCACTGCGCCAACTCAAGTTATACAAGCTATTTTACGCGCAAGGCGCAACTTAAAAAGTTAAGCAGGAATAAAAAAGACTTTGAGAGTTTTTTTAATCTTCTTGGTGGTATTGATGTTGGCTTTTAAGGTCAGTGCCAAGCCTGATAATTTACAGTTATCAGATCAGCCTGCAAATACTGAAGATAGTATGACTTGGCCAATGTTACCAGGAGAGAGTCTTAATGAATTAGCTGCAAAGTTTTATCCAAAAAACAAACATATGCAGCACCAATTTATTTTTAAAACGCAACATTTAACGAATGAAAGTCTACCGAATTTAAATCCTAATGATCATTTCACAAAGCCTACTGCTATTGTGATTCCAACTTTACAATCGCTTTCTTCAGCGATTAAACCAATTAAATCAGATCATATTAGATCAGCTCAAAAAAAAGCGAGTAAGCATTTGCTACGTTTGAGTTACAACATAAAATCCGTAGTAAAGCGTTTACCTCAAAGTTTGTTTCGAGACTATGAAAATTTAGTCGTTAGGAATGAATTTTTAAAAAAAGAAATCGCAAAAGTAAATGAAAAACTTATTTTTTTACAAACAAAGTTAAGTGATTTAAAGCGGTTCTTTAATAAAACCTTTTCTCTAAAAACTAAAAAGAAAATTAAAAATTTAGATGCTAAAACACCAATAAATGAAATAACTGTTAAATCAACAGCAATAGTCCCTAAGACACTAAAAAAACGACCTGATCAGTATTTAGTTTTGTCTAATAAATTGTTATGGCTGGGTTTGTTATCACTAAGTTTACTGAGTTTATTAGGTGTGTTTTTATTAAAAAAATATCGCGAAAGAAAACATTTCGCATTTGTAAACTCTGTTACTTCACAGACGCACACTATAAGTTTTGGTGATCTTAAGCAAGAAGCATTCCCAGAAAAGGATACGAAGTTAATCGACACTACGCTTAAGGCCGATACAGTCGTTGAAGAACATCATCATTATGCAGTGGTAGAAGAAGCTAAAGTATTAGTGTATAAAAATCAGTTAGAAGAGGCCATTGCACATCTTAAATGGGCGATTAGAGCAGAACCTAAATCAGCAATTAATATTTGGTTGTATTTATTAGAACTTTTAAGAAAAGAAAATTTAAAAGAGGAGTTTGAAAAATTTGCGCTAGAAATGCATCAAACCTTTAATGTCATTACGCCTTTGTGGGAGAAACGAGATGTTGCCATTATTGTCCCCGAAAGCTTGGAAGAGTTTCCGCATATTGTGGAAAGAATTACACAAATATGGCCAAAAGACTCAGCAAGAACCTATTTGACGGAACTCGTTACTGATAATAGAAATGGCGAACGAACTGGTTTTGGCCAATTGGTTGTAGATGAAATTTTACTTTTAATTCAAGTGCTTGATATTCAAAGCGGTTATTGGGAAGTTAAAGGCTCAATTTAAAAAGATTGTGAGTAAGTCATTTAAGTAGCGTTGCCCTAATAACGTAGGTTTAATAGATTTTGGGTCTTGTATTAGTAAGTTTTTGTTTGATGCTTCTAATAATTGCTCGGCGATTATTGTTAGTGGTAGCCCAGTCCGTTGTTGAAACAACTCGGCGTTAAACCCATCAGTTAATCTGAGCGCATTCATCATAAATTCAAAACCTAAATCTTGTTGCGCAATTTGCCAAGTGTTATCCACAGCATTTCCAGCTTCTACATTTTCCATGTAAGCTTTTGGATGTTTATGCCGTGTTTCACGTGTAATTTTATCGTGATAACTTAATTTGCTGTGCGCGCCTGCACCTATACCTAGATAATCGCCAAAAGACCAATAATTAAGGTTATGTCTTGCTTGGCTTTTAGGTTTGCTAAAAGCGGATGTTTCATAGTGATAGTAGCCATGTTGCGCCAATATTTTTTCAATACGTTCTTGCATTTCACTGCTTGCATCATCACTTGGTAGGCTAGGTGGCGACCGGTAAAACGGCGTATTGGGCTCTAATGTTAAATGGTAAAATGACAAATGATCTGGGGCGAGTCTAAGCGCTTGCGTGGCATCGTTTAATGCATCATCTAGTGTTTGATTTGGCAAGCCGTACATCACATCTAAGTTAACACGATCGAAGATTTTTAATGCCAGTTTGGCTGCTTGCGTTGCTTGTTTATCATCATGGACTCTGCCCAAAGCTTTTAGATGATTTGCATTAAAGCTTTGTATGCCGAGTGATATACGATTGACGCCCGCTTGTTTGTAGCCTGGAAAATGTTCTGTATCAATGGTGCCGGGATTCGCTTCCAATGTTACTTCAGCATTGTAATCTAAAGGGGTAAGCATATTGACAGCATTTAAGATTTCGTTGATAGCATTTGAACTCAATAAACTTGGCGTGCCACCACCAAAAAACACACTTTTTACTTTGCGACCATAAATGCGTGGTACTGACTGTTCTAAATCTGTAATGAGCGCTTGTACATAACGTGCTTCTGGAATCTCTGTACGGCTTTCGTGCGAGTTAAAATCACAATAAGGACATTTTTTTACGCACCATGGAATGTGAATATAAAGAGAAAGTGGCGGTGGATTTTTTAGGCCAGAAAGCGTTGCTTCACCTAATATAGGTGTGTTGGGATTAATTGGTTTTGTGGGCTTAAAACTTTCCTCAATCTTGATGGGGATAATTTTTTTCAAGCGCAGTTAGCCTTTGTTATAGGGGTTATGAAGTTGTTCTATCAATAAGTGTAATGTTTCACGCATTTGCGCTTCTGATACTTCCATTAATAAGCCATCTTCAAATGCATCTTGCACTATTTGCTGAATCTCATCAAAGTTTTCTTTCATCACAAGAATTTTTTCGGTACAGGCGACGACGCTTTTATCGTCTCGCACCCATGTTGGTAAGGTTTTCATCATTATTTATTAATAAGTTAGGTGCTCAATCAAATGCAACATTTTACGTAATGCTTGTCCACGATGGCTGATTTTGTTTTTAACTTCTGGTACCAACTCTGCGGATGCCTTCCCTGTCATGCTATCTAAAAATAAGGGGTCGTAACCAAAACCATTATTGCCGCGTGCTTTTTTTAAAATAGAACCTTTCCAAATGCCTTCCGCAATAAGGGGTTGAGGATCATCATGTTTGCGCACTAGCACCAGGCAGCAGTAATAGTAGGCAAAGCGATTGTCATATTGTTTTAATGTTGTGAGTAGATGCGCGTTATTGTTTTCGTCATTACTTGGCTTGCCAGCAAAGTAAGCTGACTGTACGCCAGGAGCGCCTTCTAGTGCTTCTAAGCATAATCCAGAATCATCAGCTAAGGCTGACAAGCCCGTGGCTAGGCTTGCATGACGTGCTTTACTTAGGGCGTTTTCAATAAACGTACAGTGTGGTTCAGGTGCCTCGGGGACATTAAATTCTGATTGTGGCAACACGTCAATATTGAGTGGTGAGAGCATTGCTTGAATCTCACGTAGTTTGCCTTTATTGCCACTAGCGATAACAAGTTTTTTAAACATAGCCGCTGTTATAAGCCTAGTGCTTGTTTTTGTAAATCTGATATTTGTGTAATACCATGCGCTGCTAAATCGATCATGGCGTTCATTGCATTGCGATCAAAAGCTTCCCCTTCTGCTGTGCCTTGAATTTCTACAAAGCCACCAGTTCCTGTCATGACAACATTCATATCTGTGTCACAGTCAGAGTCTTCAATATAATCTAGGTCTAGAACAGGCGTGTTTTTATAAATGCCAACAGAAATTGCAGCGACTGAATCGGTGAGTGGGGATTCTGTAATTAAGTCGTTTTTAAGTAAATAGGTGATGGCATCTTGTAGTGCGACATAAGCACCAGAAATGCTAGCAGTACGCGTGCCACCATCAGCTTGGATAACATCACAATCAAAATGGATTGTGCGCTCTCCTAGCTTTTTTAAATCAATGACTGCGCGTAAGCTACGGCCGATTAAACGTTGAATTTCTTGTGTACGGCCAGATTGTTTGCCTCTTGCAGCTTCTCTATTCATACGGCTACCAGTAGAGCGCGGCAACATGCCATATTCAGCTGTGACCCAGCCTTGCCCTTGACCTTTTAAAAAAGGCGGAATTTTTTCTTCTACACTTGCGGTGCATAGCACATGTGTATCGCCAAATTTCACCAACACAGAACCTTCTGCATGCTTTGTATAGCTGCGAATAATTTCTATCTTGCGCAGTTGATCATTGGCACGTGCGCTAGGGCGGTTTGATTGTGTTGACATAAGGGCGACTTTTAAGAAAAAATCAATTATAGGCCATGCAGAAAAAGCTGCACTTTAAATTATTAGAAAATTATTAGAAATTTTAGTTTATAGCAAAGGCTAGTTTATTGTTGTGTTCTGATGAGCGCTGCTTGAATTTCTGCGATGGTTTTTTCAATATCTTCATCAGAAAGACCACTGGAGTCATCATTAACATTTTGATGTGTAACTGGATTAATAATAGTCGTGGTTTCGCCCAATGGCATTAATTGTGTAGAAACTGAATCTTGAGTATTGACCCTTTCGCCCCACTGGACCGTAATGGCACTTAAATTATCACCTTTATCATTTGCAGCGGCTTCAGCAGCATCTAGTAAATTATTTGTGACAGTAGGGGTATCAATATTTTTTAATAAAATTTCTTTGATTTTTAAATCATCTACGTAACCCCATACGCCATCAGAACATAGCATGACTGTATCACCCTCTGACAATTCTATTCTATTGGCTAAATCAATTTGTGGCGCTGTTTCACCGCCAATACAGTTGTAGATTTTATTCCTGTACGGATGTGTTGCCATTTCTTCTTTACTGATAATGCCTTTATTGTAAAGAGACTGCACAACGGAGTGATCTTCAGTACGGTACAGTAAATGATTGTCGCGGAAGTGGTATAACCGCGAGTCGCCTACGTGGACACAATAGAGAAAACCACGTTGAATAACTGCAGCAACAATAGTGGTACGAGGCGACTCAACAAGATCGTCTTCTTGTGTGACGTTTTCGATCATATCGTGTACTTGCTGAATATAGTCTGTTAAAAATTTAGCAGGGCTATTGAGCACAGGTACAGCAAGTCTTTGGAATGCATCCGTTAGTGTTTTAATAGCCAGTTGGGCAGCTATTTCACCATGGCTGTGTCCACCCATGCCATCAGCTAGTACGAGCAACAGGGCATCTTTACTGTAGGAGTAGGCCAACCTATCTTGATTGTAATCTCTGGGCCCTTGGCGGCTATTTTGGTAAATTGTAAATTTCATATTTTAACTATAATGGTTTATTGAGTACGGTTTTTATTTTTTTTACCAGACTGTTTTTTGGAGCAATAACGGGCGCGACATGGGTGAGTAAAGTTTTTTGTAATGAAAAAACGCTTTGAGGCCTTTTCATGTAGTCTAATTTTAAGCAGTTATCAATTATTTCTAATAAATCTTTGCTATAAATTCCCTTGCCTATTTTTACTGCAGGGGCTAAAAAGTCTTTTTCTATACGTTGGTTAGCCGACATGGGGGCAGATCTTGTTAGGCAAGAATACATGCTTGCCCCAACACTATATATATCGCTCCATGGGCCTAACTTTTTTCTTTCAAAGTATTGTTCAGGTGGGGCAAAACCAGGGGTATAACTTGGTGATAGTTTAGGTTGTACCGAGGTTAATGTTTGTCGTGCGGAGCCAAAATCTAATAACACAGGTGAGCCGTCTAAGCGGATGTAAATATTGGCAGGTTTGATATCTAGATGTAGTAGTTTTCGTGTATGGACTTCGCGTAAGCCATTAAGTAACTCACCAAACACACGTCGAACAAATTTTTCGCTTACAGGTTCCGTTTGAGAAAGAATATATTCTTGTAATGATTTGCCACGCTCGTATTGCATGACCATATAGACGGTATTATTTTCTCTGAAAAAATTAGTAACGCGTACAATATTTTTATGATCAATTTTTGCTAACGCTAAGCCCTCTTCAAAAAAGCATTTAAGGCCGTGCCTAAAAGTGGCTGAGTCATCGTCAGAATTAATCATGACCGTGGCGCCGTCCTCACGAAGGGCAAGACCGGTAGGCATATATTCTTTAATCGCTACAATATCTTTATCTGCGTCTTGCGCAAGATAGACAAAACTAAATCCACCAGTACTTAAGACTTGCGTAATAACATAGTCATGTAACATATACCCTATAGGCAATGTTTGATTTTTAGAACTTGCCATTAAGTAATTTTATGTTGGTAATAAGTGTTATGGCACATAATCGGGATATTCTCGCATGAAATCATACACATTTGATACAATTATCAGCATTTACTTTAAGAGATAGTCCAATTTTTGTGAATAAAGAGACATGATATACAGCATGACGGGCTACGCGTCTAGTGAGCGTAATACAGATAATGGCGTTTTACAGGTTGAACTTCGTTCAGTTAATCAACGTTATCTTGAGTTGCAGCTTAAGTTAGATGATAGTTGCCGTAAACATGAAGCACAGGTGCGCGACATACTCAAAGCCAAGTTGGGGCGAGGGAAAGTTGAATGTCGGCTTAATTTTGTACAAACAATCACAGCTGGTTCTGGTCAAACGCTTAACCATTTAGTGTTGCAACAAATTGCCAAAGATATGAAAACGGCCGCAGAATATTTTTCTGAAACGCAACCAATCAATATGTTAGACGTTTTGCGTATGCCTGGTGTATTGTCAAGTAAAACTGTCGATGAGGAGGCGCTAGATCAAGACTTAAAAATGGTACTAGATCAAACGCTAGAAGAGCTGATTGCTGCGAGAGGGCGTGAAGGCAATAAGTTGGAAGTGATGATTTTAGATCGCTTGAGTGAAATAGAAGCGCTCATCATTAAAGTAAAACCCATGTTGCCAACCATGGTAAAAGCATACCGAGAAAAGTTATTAGCAAAAATACATGAAGCGCAGCAGAGCAAAGATGATGAACGTATTCGTCAAGAAATTGTGTTGTATACACAACGCATTGATGTTGATGAGGAGTTGTCGCGTTTAGACGCACATGTAGAGGAGGTGAAGCATATCCTTGCCACTGGTGGCTTAGTGGGTAAAAAGCTAGATTTTTTAATGCAAGAAATGAATCGTGAAGCGAATACATTAGGTGCGAAATCGGTTGCCATTGAAACAACGAAAATATCGATGCAGTTAAAAGTGTTGATTGAGCAAATGCGTGAGCAGATTCAGAATATTGAATAAATTTAGTGCTGAATAAGCAATAAAATACATAAAAATCGTCTAAAATAGAAGGATGATCTCAGGTAATTTATTTATAGTAACAGCAGCGTCCGGAGCAGGTAAAACCAGCTTGGTTAAAGCGCTGCTGGCACAAGATACGCAGATTAAAACATCCGTTTCGCATACGACACGCCAGCCTCGTCAAGGGGAGCAAAATGGCGTGGACTACCATTTTGTTAGTGACGCTGTATTTTTAAAAATTTTAGAATCTGGCGGTTTTTTGGAAAGTGCAAATGTGCATAATGCACGATATGGGACATCACAAGCAGGTGTTGATGATGCCTTGGCTATCAGCAATGATGTCATTTTAGAAATTGATTGGCAGGGTGCAGAACAGGTTAGAAAATTATACCCGCAGGCGGTAAGCATTTTCATTGTGCCGCCTTCTTTAGAAACATTGGCAGAGCGTTTAAAAGGACGCGGGCAAGATAGCGAAGAAGTGATCGTAAAGCGTTTGGCTGCGGCGCGTGAGGAAATGCGGCACTTAGTAGCGTTTGATTATGTTACAATTAATGACAAATTTGATGATGCTTTGCAAGATTTAAGTGCGATTATTCGCACGCAACGTCTCAAAACAAATACACAATCGCAGCGTCATAGCACGCTCATTCAAACACTGACATAATTTATTAAGGAATATTCATCATGGCACGTATTACTGTAGATGATTGTTTAGGCAATATACCTAATCGTTTTCAATTGACTTTGGTCGCGGCTTATCGCGCCCGTCAAATTTCAAATGGCTCTGACCCGCTTGTCAGCATGCATGGTTCACGTGATAAACCGACAGTGATTGCATTACGTGAAATAGCAGCTGGTAAAGTAGGTGTAGAAATTTTACAACGCAGTTCTTCGTAATATAATTTTTTAGTATGTCTAAGACCGCGATTAAATCATCAGCGGGATCTTATCAAGCCTCTGGCCCTCCACTCTTGCCAGCGGATAGCGAAAATTCGCAGCTTACCATTCTGCTCAAAGAATACCTTTCTCTAAGCGAAATTGAAGACGTTTGGGCTGCCTATCGTTTTAGCGATAGCGCGCATCAAGGTCAAAAACGAAAGTCAGGTGAGCCCTATATCACGCACCCAGTTGCAGTCGCGTGTATTCTTGCCAAGTTACATTTAGATGTCCCAACTTTGTTGGCAGCATTGCTACATGATGTTGTTGAAGACACTGATATAGCATCACATGAAATTAAAGAAAAGTTCGGTAGTCAAGTGGCTGAGTTGGTAGATGGTTTAACTAAATTAGATAAAGTTGAACAGCAAACTGCGGCACAAACGCAGGCAGAAAACGTGCGTAAAATGCTACTGGCCATGAGTCAAGATGTGCGTGTGATTTTGGTCAAACTTGCTGATCGTTTACATAATATGCAGACTTTAGGTGCGATGAAGCCCGAACAACGGAAACGTATTGCGCATGAAACATTAGATATCTACGCACCAATTGCTAATCGTCTTGGGCTTAATGTTATTTACCAAGAGCTTGAAGATTTAAGTTTTAAATCTTTATACCCTAATCGTTGTAAAGTGATTGCGAAAGCCATTAAAACAGCACGTGGTAATCGTAAAGAAGTCATTAGTAAAATTTTAGAAGCGATTGAAACACAGCTAGCAGACTCAAAAATTGAGGCGGCTGTTGAGGGTAGAGAGAAACATTTATACAGCACTTACCGTAAGATGACGGGCAAAACCATAAAATTGTCGCAAGTGAGTGATATTTATGGTTTTAGAGTAATTGTGAAAGATGCTGCTACTTGCTACTTAACTTTAGGCAGTTTACATGCTTTGTATAAGCCAATTCCAGGTAAATTTAAAGATTACATTGCGATTTCTAAGGCCAATGGTTACCAGTCATTGCATACCACTTTATTTGGGCCTTATGGTACGCCAATGGAGGTGCAAATACGTAGTGAGGAAATGCATAATATCGCAGAGGCGGGAGTGGCCGCACATTGGCTTTATAAAACCACGGATGCACATTTAACAAAACTACAACAACAAACACATCAGTGGCTACAGCGTTTAGTAGAAATTCAAACTGAAAGTGACGATAGCTATGAATTTTTAGAGCACTTTAAAGTTGATTTATTTCCTGATGAAGTTTATGTCTTTACACCAAAAGGTAATATCTTAGCGTTACCTAAAGGTGCAACAGCTGTTGATTTTGCTTATGCTGTACACACGGATGTCGGTAATTGCTGTGTCGCCGTTAAAATAAACCATGAGCTAGCGCCTTTGCGCACAGAAATGCAAAATGGGGATCATGTGGAAATTATTACAGCCGTGTTAGCCAAACCAAACCCAGCTTGGCTTAATTATGTGATGACAGGTAAAGCCCGCTCACATATTCGACATTATTTAAAATCGATGAAGGATACCGAGTCCGTCACAATGGGTACGCGCATGCTCAATATTGCGCTTAGGGCTTTGCATGTTGAGCCAGATGATATTAAAGAAGTTGAATGGGACAAAATAATGCGTGATTATGGCGCAAAAAATAAAATAGAAATTTTAGCAGATATTGGATTTGGTAAGCGTCTCAGCTTAATGGTTGCTCATCAGTTAATCGCTAGCGCACATAATGGTAGCAAACAAGAAAAGCAAACGAAGCCTTTAGATAAAATAACGATTCAAGGTTCTGAAGGTATGGCAGTACAGTTTGCACAATGCTGTCGACCTATTCCAGGTGACCCAATTTTAGGTTTTATTAATAAAGATAAAGGCCTCGTGATTCATACACATGATTGCCCAGCAGTTGGCCAATTTAAATTGGACCCTGACAAATGGTTGGACGTCGAATGGGATGCGGAGCATCAGCGTTTATTTAAAGTGAATTTAAGTATGGTGGTTGCTAATCAGCGTGGTATGTTGGCAAAAATCGCGGCTGCTATTTCCGATGCTGATTCAAATATTGATAATGTAGATGTAGCAGAAGCAGATGGTAGTCAATACACCAATGTTGATTTTACTGTACAAGTACATAATCGTTTACATTTGGCAAAGTTGATTCGAGGCTTGCGTAAAATTCCTGATGTTGCAAGGATTAATCGCGTTAAAGGCACGCATCAAGAACAAAAAATTCAGTAAATTTCAGATCTATTTAAAATAGGAAAATCATGACAATAAAACAAATCATTAAAACGAATCATGCCCCTGCAGCGATTGGCACCTATTCACAAGCAGTAAAAATAGGTAATACTGTATATTTGTCTGGTCAAATTGGTTTGGATCCAAATAGCATGGAATTAGTGGAAGGTATAGAAGCGCAAATTCACAGGGTTTTTAATAATCTTAAAGCCGTAACAGCAGCAGCAGGCGGGTCAATGGCTGATATCGTTAAACTGAATGTGTTTTTGACTGATTTAGCTAATTTTTCTTTGGTCAGTGAAGTCATGGCAGAATATTTTACTGAGCCTTATCCTGCACGTGCTGCTGTCGGCGTGGCCTCTCTACCACGTGGCGCGATAGTAGAAGCAGATGGCATCATGGCCTTTGAGTAAGCTGTAAAATTAAGTATTGAAATAAGAAAACGTAACCTTTTGATGCAGTTAGCTGAAATAAAGTCGTTTTCACAACCATTAATAGCCAATTTTGCTAAATTAGGCATCAATAATAGTCAAGATTTGCTGTTGCATTTACCCTTACGTTATATTGATGAAACGCGTATTACGTTCGTTCGTGATTTGCGTTTAGGAGATTCTGTGCAAATACAGGGTGAAATTGTGCACGCAGAGGTTGCTTATAAGCCGCGCAAAGCTTTAATTGTGCGATTAGAGGATGCTAGCGGTCAGCTCACCTTGCGGTTTTTACACTTTTACCCTAGTCAAATTAATGCGCTGAAAGTCGGTAATAAAGTACGCGTTTATGGTGAGGTACGTAATGGTTTTTTTGGCTATGAAATGGTGCACCCGCAATGTAAAGTAGCAACGGATGCGATGCCTGTTAGTGAACAACTGACCCCAGTTTATCCTACAACGGCAGGGCTAACACAGCCTGCTATACGTAAAGCCATTAAATTTGTACTTAATGCAGATCCGCTTACCGAAACATTACCCTCTGCTATTTATAAAAACTTACCTAGTTTTTCTAGCAGTATTCAAGCTTTACATTACCCACAGCCAGATGCTAATTTAGAGGCATTAGAAAACCATGAAACGTCAGAGTGGCGTAGATTAGCGTTTGATGAATTGCTAGCTCAACAATTATCCATGCGTAAACATTATGCCAAGCGACGTAGCATTGATGCACCAGCCATTGCAGGTTCAAAAACATTAGTGAAACAGTTGTTAGTACAGTTACCTTTTGAGCTAACACAAGCACAAAAAAAAGTGACACAAGAGATTGGCCAAGATTTAGCACAGCCTCATCCTATGCAGCGTTTATTACAAGGTGACGTGGGCAGTGGTAAAACGGTGGTCGCATGTATGGTCGCGTTACAAGCGATAGAGCATGGTTGGCAAGTGGCTTTAATGTCACCTACAGAAATTTTGGCGGAACAGCATTACAAAAAATTTAGTACTTGGTTGGCGCCTTTGAATATCAAGCTTGCTTGGTTATCAGGTAGCCAAACAAAAAAAGATCGACAATCCGCATTGCAAGATATTGCTGACGGGAAAGCACAATTGGCGATTGGCACGCATGCTTTATTTCAAGATGCGGTACAGTTTCATCAATTAGGGTTGGTTATCATAGATGAACAACATCGATTTGGGGTGCAGCAACGATTAGCTTTGCGTAAAAAAGGAGCCCCAGAGCCCCATCAACTCATGATGTCAGCAACCCCTATCCCTCGTACATTATCGATGAGTTATTATGCTGATTTAGATGTATCTGTCATTGATGAGCTACCATCAGGCCGCGCACCTGTTGTGACTAAATTAGTGTCAGATGTGCGACGTGATGAAATATTACAACGTGTCAATGAAGCATGCTTGGCTGGTAGTCAAGCTTATTGGGTCTATCCACTGATAGAAGAATCAGAAGTGCTTGATTTGCAAGCTGCAACAGATGCTTATGATAATTTAAAGGCAAACTTTACAGATTTACGCGTGGGCTTAGTGCATGGCCGTATGAAACTAGCTGAAAAACAAGCGGTAATGGAAGCGTTTGTTACCGGTGACATTCAATTGCTGGTTGCGACAACAGTTATTGAAGTGGGTGTAGATGTCCCCAATGCTAGCTTGATGGTGATTGAACATGCTGAGCGTATGGGCTTGAGTCAGTTACATCAATTACGTGGACGTGTGGGGCGCGGTGCAGTAAAAAGCACTTGTATTTTGCTATATCAAAATAAGCTCTCAGAGACTGCACGTGCCAGACTAAAAGTAATTTACGAAAATACAGATGGTTTTAAGATTGCGCAAGCTGATCTTAATTTACGTGGGCCAGGTGAATTTTTGGGTACAAGACAAAGTGGTGTGCCCATGCTAAAAATAGCTGATTTAGAGCGTGATGCAGATTTGTTAGAAAATGCAAAAGAAATTGCAGATCAGTTATTAACATCTCATCCAGAGCAAGTGGAAAAGCATTTGGTAAAATGGCTTGGTGGAGCAGGTGAATTAGTGAAAGTTTGATAGCTACGCAACACAATTTTTCTGTTAGATACAGCTGTCTTCATTTAGCATAATATCTGCGTCATAGTATGAGTAGGGCATACCGCCTACATGTGGTAGAGGTACCCACCATAGCATCCATTCTGTGTTGTATTTAGAAATCATAATGGGCATTTTTTTGGTGATGCAATTAGTATGTTTTACTTGCACAAGTTTGACATCTTTAATCCAACGCATTACCCATGTCGAATGTTTTTTAAAACATGTTTGCCATGATATTTTCCCATCAATGGTTAATGAGGATTGTTTGTCCATCATGCAACTACCAATTTCAGGGTGAATTAAATGAATGTTACTGTAAATTTTATGCTTTCCGTTTATCCCTCTGGCTAATACTTTTCCATTTTTATCCATTAATATAATTTCTGCACTAGGAAAAAGATTGCCGTTTGGCTGTGCTTGGCTTTGTAATCTAAAATTGACCGAGCCATGCGTCACTGAATACCAATAGCCAAATCCCAATAATAGGGCGGCAAGTATGCAGGTATAAATGATGATTTTTTGCATCGCTGAGAATCTTTATATATTATATATTCAAGCATTCTATCTTGCCCGCATATGCGATAATGCGCAACGTGAACACGCACCCAACAGCAATTTACTCTCGTGAACAATGGCTTAAAAAGCCTTTTTTATGTCAGCCTTATCACGCTCAATTGATCGACAATGGTTCATTAACTGTCTATTTACAGCAACGTTATGATGATTTTCAAGTAAAGTTTGTGCGCTCGTTTCAAGAGAAAGCGATATCTGAAGAAGCAAAATTACTGGGCTTTAAAACTTGTCAACATGTATTAATTAGAGAGGTTATATTAGTTGGAAATCGTAAGCCAGTGATCTATGCGCATAGCGTATTGCCACTGACGAGCTTGCGTGGTGAGTGGCTTGGCTTGCGATACTTAGGAAACAAGCCTTTAGGAGCCGCTTTATTTGCAAACCCAAAAGTAAAGCGTACGCCATTAACCTTTAAAAAACTGTCACGCTATCATCCACTTTATAAGCATGCTGCTAAACACTTAGTGCATCAACCGGAATTTTTATGGGCAAGACGCTCTATTTTTAGTTTAAATTGCGCTAAAATTTTGGTAACAGAGATTTTTTTGCCGCAATTACTTATTAAATGAATATACGAAAATTCAAAGTAAAATTGGATACCTATGAACGCTTAATGCGTTTAGATAGGCCTGTTGGTATTTTATTGTTACTTTGGCCTACGTTGTGGGGTTTGTTTTTAGCAGGACAAGGAAAGCCACATTGGCCAGTAGTTTTGATTTTTGTAACAGGTGTCGTGCTCATGCGTAGTGCAGGATGCGTAATGAATGATATTGCAGACCGACATTATGATGGTAGTGTCGAACGAACAAAAAACCGACCAATAGTGAATGGTGATGTTAGTGTAAAAGAAGCGAGCTTTTTAGCGGCAGTTTTAAGTTTGTTTGCATTTGGCCTAGTTAGTTTTTTAAATACAAAGACAATTTTATTGTCTGTTGCGGCATTATTTTTAGCGATAACTTATCCACTGACAAAACGTTTTTTAGTTATTCCCCAAGCATATTTAGGCATTGCATTTGGTTTTAGTATTCCTATGGCATATGCAGCGCTAACAGACGCTGTTCCACCTATCGCTTGGGTACTTTTGTTAGCAAATGTTTTTTGGGCAATTGCATACGATACTGAATATGCCATGGTTGATCGTGATGATGATATGAAAATTGGTGTTAAGTCATCCGCACTGGTTTTTGGAAAATATGATGTGCTGGCTATTATGCTGTGTTACATAATCATGCTAGGTTTGTTAGCTACTGTTGGACGGTATATGGACTTTGGTGCTTATTATTTTACTGGTTTAGTTGTGGTGTTTTGTTTGGGACTTTGGCAATATCAGATGATAAAGCAACGTAATAAGGCAGATTGTTTTAAAGCTTTTTTACGCAACCATTGGATAGGTTGCGTTGTGTTTTTAGGTTTAATTGCTGAATATTGCGTTAAAAACTAAATTAATTTCGTTCAACTAATTCAAATTCAAATAGTTCTTCTTCAGCCTGATCTTTTTTCATATGTATTTTTTCTTGGTCTTTCATTGCTAGTTTATTCATTTTCTCTACTCCCCCCGCTTTCTCAGCAGCTAATTGTGCTTCTTTTTGTTCTTTTAATGCTACTTTTTTCTCATCGAGTTGAATGATTTCGGCTGAGTTGTAATTTTCTTCGGCTACCGTTTTTAGCAGTAACAATTCTTCCACCATATTTTTTTCAAAACCTATGCGTGGCTCTAAACGATTGTTGTAAATCAAATCATCTAAGAAAGTAATGGACTCAGGTTTCCCCCATGTTTTTTGTAGGCCATTGACAATACGTGGGAATGATTCTAATGAATTATCAATAAACTCTTCAGATTCACAGGTGTTTGCTTCTGCTGCACCGAAATTGCGAATTTTGACATTAAAATATTGTTGACAATCAGTTTTAGTTTGTTCGTACAGTGATTTTAAGTTGTCTTTGGCAAGTAAATCGAGCAAGAATAACCAAATGGTAATGGACTGTTTTGGGTGGTCTAATAAGTGATTTTGTAATAATTGAATCGCTAAAGAAGATCGTCCATGTGTTAAGAATACATCTGCGTGATCTAATACAGAAAGTTCAGGGTCTTCTTCAAGTACAATATTTTCGTCATCTAGGCTAGCAATTTCAAAAATATTTTCTTCAGATGACAAGTTACCATCAGTTGTGCTGAGATTTTTGTCCGTTTTATCTTTAGCGAAAATATCTTCTTCAACTAATTTACTAAATTCATTGGTGCTGGTGTTCTTTTTATCACCATTTAAATTAACCCATGTTGTATCAGAATTTGAAATGAGCATTTGATTTTTACGGCGACGCAACCAGTTAACAGAAAAATAGCCACCTATTAACAGAATGCCTATGCTTAACATAGAAAAAATACTTAATAACTTAGTTTTAAGTGGCTCGATTTGCGATAGCTGGTTGGTTTTTAATTTATTTTCTGAAATTAATTTAACATTTTCTTTTTGTAGTTTTGTTACTTGCTGGGCAAGGTGAGCAAGACGATTATTCATTGCTGTCACTTCATCTTGTATTGCAGTTTCATCAAGTGGCAAGGCATTGGGGTCAGGTGTAAATGTAAGCTGTCTATCCAAGCGCAGAGCAATTGTATTCGCACCTAAAACAGATGTTGTTCCACCAGAAATAGATAGTCGGGGTTTGCTAATAGTTGTAGTCTTTGCTGGTGTGTTATTTGTACTTTTATTTGCTTTTCTAACAGCTTTAGCCGTGTTTAATACTTTGTTTTTGTTTATTTTTTTATAACTACGCTTCTTTTTAGTCGCAGCGTTATTATTTTTTCTACTTTTAGTAGGCTTAACAAGCTGCGTGTTGTTAACCAGCGTTGGCTCCACTGTTTTTATCTCAACTACATCGATGACATTAGCTTCTTTAATAGAAGCGGGGTCTATTTCAGTGGTTAAAAGTGGGTCGAGTAATACGACATAGTCACGTAGGAACTGACTGCCACAATGCGACATAACGGATAAATTAACAATTGGCTCATTAATAACCTGTGAGGTAGTCAGTGTAAGCGTTGCTTGGTTGCCTTTAATGGCGCCGAGCTTAAAGTTTACATTAGATAAACTACTATTAGGACCCATTTTAAAACAAGCTGCATCCTTTATCTCTTCTGCGCCATAAACATTCATTTTGGCTTTTAAAGGTTGACCTAGATATGACTGAACTTCAACATCGCTTAAGCCAAGTGCATAGACATTACCTTGTAAGCCAAGGCTGATAATGGTAATCGCTAATGTAACAGCTTGTTTAATTGTATTATTGCAATGCATCTTTCGCATTCACTTTCTTTAGAATACTTTAGTAATGATGACAAATAAGCAATCTGCATGCCAACTTTCAACTTTTTATTGAAAAACTTAAATTAATAAACTAAATAAGTTAAGACTTACAATTCATTATTTTCATGACATATTTAAATGAATCTGTTTGACAGAAAGGTATGCAAAAGCATATAATCCGCCCTCTTGATTTTAATAAGCTTAACATTGGTAGTAATAACATGAAAACATTCTCAGCAAAAGCGCATGAAGTAAAACGCGATTGGTTTGTAATAGATGCAACGGATCTTATTTTAGGTCGTTTAGCTAGCGCATGTGCGCATCGCTTGCGCGGTAAACACAAAACTATTTATACCCCACACGTTGATACGGGCGATTATATTGTCGTGATTAATGCTGACAAAATTAAAGTGACAGGTGCAAAGGCAGACAATAAAGAATATCATAGTCACTCTGGTTATCCAGGTGGTCTTTCGACAACTACCTTTAGAAAAATGCAAGATCGTTTTCCTGGTCGTGCATTAGAAAAAGCAGTAAAAGGGATGTTGCCAAAAGGTCCTTTGGGCTATGCAATGATTAAGAAAATGAAAGTTTATGCTGGCGATCAGCATGATCATTCAGCACAGCAACCACAAGCATTGACTATTTAAGGTAAAAAATGATTGGTACATATAATTATGGTACAGGCCGCCGCAAGAGTTCAGTAGCGCGCGTGTTTTTAAAAACAGGTAAGGGCAATATTATTGTCAATAATAAGCCAGCCGATGAATACTTTTCACGTGAGACATCACGCATGGTTGTACGTCAGCCATTGGAGCTAACCGATAATATCGCTAGCTTCGATATTAAAATAAATGTTTTTGGTGGCGGTGAATCAGGCCAAGCAGGTGCGGTACGACACGGTATTACACGTGCTTTGATCGATTTTGATGAAGCGCTAAAAAGTGATCTTAAGCATGCTGGTTTCGTAACACGTGATGCACGTGAAGTAGAACGTAAAAAAATGGGCTTACGCAAAGCGCGTCGTCGTAAGCAATTCTCTAAACGCTAGATTTATTGCGTTAGTGATAGAAAAAAGCCGCGATAGCGGCTTTTTTTATTTTAAGTAAAGTTTGTTATTATCAAATACTATGCAGAATAAAATATTAAAAATAGGTATTGTCGGCGGTACTGGTTATACCGGTGTTGAATTATTGCGCCTATTAGTCGTGCATCCTAATGCAGAAATTGTTGCGGTTACCTCGCGTGCTGAAGCTGGCATGTTAGTGGCTGATATGTTTCCAAGTTTGCGTGGTTATATCAATGTGGCATTTTCAGACCCCGCAACAATTGATTTAAGTGTGTGTGATATTGTATTTTTCGCTACACCTAATGGTATTGCGATGACGCAAACACGAGACCTCCTTGAAAAAGGCGTAAGAGTCATTGATTTAGCGGCAGACTTTAGAATTCAAGATATTGCTACCTGGGAAAAATGGTATGGTATGCCGCATACCTGTCCTGATTTAGTGAAAGACGCTGTATATGGCTTGCCAGAAATAAATCGGGAAAAAATTAAAACAGCAAAGTTAGTTGCTAACCCAGGGTGTTATCCAACAGCAGTGCAATTGGGTTTTATGCCGTTGCTGGAGGCTGGGGTTATTAATGCAGATTCATTAATTGCAGATGCCAAATCTGGCGTGAGTGGTGCAGGACGTAAAGGACAAGTAGCTGGCTTATTTGTAGAAGCAAGCGATAATTTTAAAGCCTATGCTGTGGCAGGGCATAGGCATCTACCTGAGATTAGTCAGGGATTAGCTGCTATAGCAAGCCAAAAGGTTGGGTTTACTTTTGTGCCACATTTAACGCCTGCCATTAGAGGTATACATGCTACGCTTTATGCAAAAGTAGCAAAAAATGTGGATTTACAAAAATTGTTTGAAACACGTTATAAAGATGAACCTTTTGTAGATGTTTTGCCAATAGGTGCACATCCTGAGACGCGTACAGTACGTGGTTCAAATCAGTGTAGAATTGCCGTATATCAGCCACAGGATGGTGATACAATCGTTGTGTTATCTGTGATTGATAACTTAGTTAAAGGCGCAGCAGGACAGGCCGTACAAAACATGAATATTATGTTTGGTTTTGAGGAGATTGTCGGTTTAGATGCTGTGCCGTTAATGCCTTAGGTGAGCATAGTAAAATATGAGAAAAATTGAACGTAGAGTGCGTAGGCATTATGGGCATACCGCTAAACGTGTTGCGGTGCGCTCACATAGGCCATGGTATTTTCGTCTCATCATGGCGTCACTGTGTGTCTTATTTGGTTTTGGTTTAGCATTTTTGCTTTTACGTAGTGATGATTACGAAACGGTTAGTGATTATTTAAAAGCAGAAGCACTAGAGAATCAAGCCTTAGAGGCTAAGCTCATACAGGCGCAACGTGAGCTCCAAATTGAGTTGGCAACAAATAATAATCTTGCTAAAGAGTTAGCAAGCGTTCAAGATGATAATCTTAAAGTTAAAGAAGACTTATTCTTTTACAAGAATATGCTAAATAAAAAGTAATCTAAATTATGGCTATTAGTCGATAGGAAAGTAAATGTTGTTTAAAAAAATAAACAAAGTTGATAATCGCATTGATACCTTAATTGGTGCAGATGCTATTGTCCAGGGTGATATGACATTTAGTGGTGGTTTGCGTGTAGATGGTGTTATACGTGGTAACGTAAGTGAGCAAGGTACACCAAGTACGATTATAGTAAGTGAAAATGGGCGTATTGAAGGCGCAGTGAATGCTACCAAAATTGTATTGAATGGTACTGTGATAGGCCCAGTGAAAACGGGACAATTTATTGAATTACAAACAAAAGCACGTATCACAGGGGATTTGCATTACAAATCATTAGAGATGCACATGGGTGCTGTGATTGATGGAAAACTTGTGCATACAGAAGAAAATGCAACTGAAGACAAGGTTTAGTGGTCTTATGTATGATTTAGAAAGAAATAGAAGGAGTTAGCAATGAATACGACGACGGATTTAGCTGATATAGAAATGCCAGCACCGCTGATCTTTACAGATAATGCGGCTAAAAAAGTGAAAGAGCTTATTGAAGAAGAAGGAACACCTGATTTAAAATTACGTGTATTTGTGAGTGGCGGTGGCTGTTCTGGTTTTCAATATGGCTTTACGTTTGAAGAAGAAGTGAATGAAGATGATACTCAAGTTGAGAAAGATACGGTAACGTTGTTAATTGACCCAATGAGTTTACAATATCTAATGGGTGCAGAAATTGATTATCAAGATAATTTACAAGGGTCACAGTTTGTGATTCGTAATCCGCAAGCGACTTCAACTTGTGGCTGTGGTTCTTCTTTCTCTACTTAAATAAAGAGCAAATTAAAAAAGCCAAGCATAAGCTTGGCTTTTTTAATAGGTAAGAAATTATCTCTTATTTAAAGGAATAAATTCTCTGCTATTCTCACCCGTATAAAGCTGCCTAGGACGACCAATTCTATGTTCTGAATCAGTGTGCATTTCGGACCATTGTGTTATCCAGCCTGCGGTACGTGCTAGCGCAAAGATAGCAGTGAACATCGAGTTTGGAATGCCCATCGCGCGCATAACAATACCACTATAGAAATCAACATTCGGATATAGTTTACGAGAAACAAAATATTCATCTTCTAGTGCAATTTTCTCCAGTGCCATCGCCAGTTTAAATATTGGGTCATTATGTAGGCCTAGTTCATCTAGCACTTCATGACAGGTTTTACGCATAATAGCAGCTCGCGGGTCCATGTTTTTGTAAACACGGTGACCAAATCCCATCAAGCGGAAGTTATCGGTTTTATCTTTAGCGCGTTTAATATATTCACTAATCCGGCTAACATCACCTATTTCTTCTAGCATTTTAAGCGTTGCTTCGTTAGCACCTCCGTGTGCAGGACCCCATAATGATGCTATACCAGCTGAAATACAGGCAAAAGGATTTGCACCACTAGAACCTACTAAACGTACGGTAGAAGTGGAGGCGTTTTGTTCATGGTCTGCATGTAAAATTAAAATACGCTCAAAAGCTTTGGATAGTGTGGGGTTTGGTACATATTCATCACACGGCGTTGCAAACATCATATGCATAAAATTATCTGCATAATTGAGTGTATTTTTTGGATATATAAATGGTTGGCCAATTGTAAACTTGTAACTCCAAGCAGCAATGGTAGGCACCTTTGCTAAAAGCCGTGCAGCGGCAATCCTACGTAGCTCAGGGTCTTTTACATCAGTATGTTCTGGGTAAAATGCGGCCATCGCGCCAACCACAGAGACCATCACAGCCATTGGGTGTGCATCACGGCGAAAGCCTCTAAATACATTGACCATTTGGTCATGTAACATTGTATGCTGGCCGATGGTCTGATGAAAATATTTTTTTTGATCAGGCTTAGGTAGCTCAGAATTTAATAATAGATAAGCAACCTCTAAAAAATCACAGTGTTCAGCTAAGTGTTCAATTGGATAACCACGGTGTAATAGCAACCCTTTGTCACCGTCTATAAAAGTAATGTTAGATTGACACGATGCCGTAGACATGAAGCCAGGGTCATAAGTATAAATGCCACGTTTGCCTAGGGTGCGAATATCAATGACATCATTGCCCAAGGTGCCAGAAAGCATTGGTAGTTCAATAGGTTTTGCACCATTATCAAATGTAATGGTTGCTTTGGTAGGTTTAGTGTGTTTCATAGTGACTTTAACTTTTTATTCAGTCGGCTATTATAAGCTATGTTAAAGACGCTTGCATGTTGCTGTCCTCGCTAAAAATAGTCTTATTAAGACCATTCTCAAGTAGCTGATTAAAACTTTCTATTGGCATGGGCTTTCCAAATAGATGGCCTTGAAATAATCTACAGTTATTCTTAATTAAGAATTGATGTTGTTCCTGCTTTTCTATGCCTTCAGCGACAACTTCTATGTTTAGTGTGTGCGCCATACCAATAATGGTTTGGACAATCGTTTCGTCGTCTTTATCTAAACCAATGTCCTGGATAAATGATTTTTCGATTTTGAGCTGAGTTAATGGCAAGCGTTTTAGATGTGAGAGCGAGGAGTAGCCAGTACCAAAATCATCCAAAGAAAATTCAATGCCCATTTTTTGTAAAGTGAGTATTTTTTGGATGGAATCTTCTATATTGTCTAATATTAAACTTTCTGTTAATTCAAGTTTAAGTTTGTTTGCAGATGCACCAGTATTTTCTAGAATAAGTTCGACTTCTTCAACAAAGTGAGTTTGACGAAATTGTCTGGCACTAATGTTGACAGAAAGTGTTAGCTGAGCTGTTTTCGGGTCAGCCTCCCAAATTTTTAATTGAGCGCAAGCAGACTCTAATATCCATTGGCCAATGGGTTCGATAAGCCCTGTTTCTTCGGCTACAGGGATAAATTGATCAGGCAGGATCATGCCATTAATTGGGTGTGCCCAACGTATTAGTGCCTCAGCAGCCACAATCTTAAGCTTGTCATTGACTTGCGGTTGGTAATAAAGTTGAAAATGTTGTTGGTCAATGGCTTGATGGAGATCATCTTCAAGGGCATGGCGTGCTGCTACGTTTACTTGCATCGTTGGGTCAAAGAAGCACATGGTATTACGACCAGCTTTTTTGGCTTGGTACATTGCAGTGTCTGCACGTTTTAAAAGTTCGTCTACGGAGTGTTCTTGATTATGGAATAGACAAATACCAATACTAGGGGAACTAAAATGCTCCTTACCTTGTAAAAGGTAAGGTTGATTTAAGCTTTGAGATACTTTTTCCCCCATTGCTCTGGCTTGTGAAGCAGCCTGGTCAAGGTTTTTACTTAAACCCTCTAATATGATGACAAATTCATCACCACCCAACCTTGCGACTGTATCGTCATTTCTGACGCTTTTGATAAGGCGGTCTGCCGCTTTAATAAGCAATAAATCGCCAACGTCATGACCACGTGTATCATTAAGAATTTTGAAGTTATCTAAATCAATGAATAAGATGCCAACATACTGATCATGTCTAGTGCTGGATGATACTGTGTGTTGTAATCGATCGTATAACAAACGGCGGTTGGGTAATTTGGTGAGAGGGTCATAGAAGGCGAGGCTGTGTATGTCGGCTTCAGCTTTTTTACTTTCTGTAATGTCTCTAAGGAAACCAGTTATCAGTGGATCCTCACCTTTCTGTAACGATGAAAGTGTCAATTCTACGGGGAATTCCTCCCCATTGGCACGAATAGCGATGAGTTCTGAGCGTTTATCGAATGCATAAGGAACATTAGTGTCAAAATGTTGGCATATGCTTGTTAAGTGTTGCTCTCTATCGCGTTTTGGAATAATAAGCTCACAGAGATTTTTACCTAGTACATCGGCACTAAGATGACCAAAGACCCGTTCAGCAGCGGGGTTGAATTCAACAATTGCACCAGTACTATTGATAGTAATAATACAGTCTAGTGCACCATTAATAACAGCACGTGTTTTTGCTTCACTAAGGCGCAGATCTTTGGTCATTTCCTTTGCTTTTTCATCTGCAGACTTTTCCAGCTTTTCATGTGCTTTGCGGAGTTGATTAAGTGAGCGCATGTGGAGTTTGGCGTTACGATGATCAAGTAACGCCGCAATATTGCCACCCCCAAACCAAACCAATGAGATTAATGATACGAGTATGGCCAGAATATTGGGGTCAATGGCTGCATCTCCAGCACCACAAACACTACCGAATGGGATGATAATCCCTTGCATGCCTGTGTAATGCATACCAGAAACAGCTGCTCCCATGATTAAACTGCCTAAAGTAAAACGTAGAAGAGGCGTTAATCTGGTTTTTTCACCATGTATCATGATAAACAATGCGCCCCATGAGGCAGTAATGGCAATAATGATAGAGAGTACATAATAGAATTGGTCGTAAATAATGGCAGGAAACATTTTGAGTGCTGCCATGCCTGAATAGTGCATCACCGCAATGCCGATCCCCATTAATGCGCCAGCAATAATAATTTTTAGATTTGAAACAACCTTCTCGCGTATGACATAAAAGCCAAGCATAGCGGCTGCAATGGCAGGTAATGCAGAAAGCAATGTGAGCGTAAGGTCGTAATTAAGCTTAATGGGCAAATGGAAAGCCAGCATACCGATAAAATGCATCGACCAAATAGCTAGGCCAAGTGTTATGCCGCCGATCAACATCCAAGCGATAGCGATGCGACCAACACTATCGCGCATGCGTTGTGCATGTGTTAATGCAGTAAAACAGCCGACAATGGCGACTAAAACTGAAAGTAGGACAAGCGTAAAGTTCCAAGAAATAGGCATTTTGGTTTTTTATAATATGGCTACAACCTAATATTATATGTTTTATGTCATTTGGTAAAAAATATTGTTGTATTAAAGCTTAACGTGGAAAGATTACGCCCAAAACGCGAGCGGCTTTGGCGCCAGTTACTGCTGGCAGGTTACTAGGTTTTTTTTCTAACGTTTGTTTGGCCAGCCATGCAAAAGCCACTGCCTCTACCCAGTCAATATTAACACCTAGGTCGTCAGTGTTGGTTACGCTTGTATTGAGTAGTTCTTTTAAGCTATTTACAAGCAAGGTGTTATGCGCACCGCCGCCGCAAAGGTATATTTCATCTACATTTGGACAGTGCTTATTGATGGCTTGGTGTAGGCTATGCGCTGTGAGTGCAACTAGCGTACGCGCAATGTCTTGCGGTTGGCCATGCGGGTTTGGTAAGTGTTTTTTTAGCCAATTGTCGTTGAATAAATCTCTACCGGTGCTTTTAGGTGGTAACTCAGAAAAATAAGGTTCAGCAAGCATGTCACTTAAAAAGCGTTTATGTATCATGCCGGTGGCAGCCCACTCACCATAAGCGTCATAGTCTTTACTTAATTGCTGCTTAACCCAGCCATCTAAAAGCATATTGCCAGGTCCAGAATCAAAGCCAAACACCTCGCCTGTTTTGGTTAAATAGGTAATATTGGCGATGCCGCCAATATTAACGATGGCGCGATTTTTATCTTTACTGGCAAACATTGCTTGGTGAAATGCAGGGACCAATGGGGCGCCTTGTCCGCCTGCTGCAATATCACGACTGCGAAAATCTCCAACAACAGTGATATCAGTTAATTCAGCCAGCAAGGCATTATTACCAATCTGAATGGTAAAACCAATATCATTTTTATACTGCGGACAATGGCGGATGGTCTGTCCATGACAGCCGATTGCTGTAACTTGGTGCGATTTGATTCCACTTTTCTTTAGTAAAGCATGAACAGCTTTAGCATATAAATGTGCCAACTGATTGGCGGTAATGGCTGTTATCTCTAATTCGTTTTCTATGGGAAGGTGTAGTGAGAGCAGTGTTTCTTTTATTGTCGGCGGGTAGGGTAAAAAATGCGTTGCAACAACGTTGCAATTTGATTCACTAAGTTCGGTGAGTGCAACATCAATACCATCTAGGCTGCTGCCTGACATTACACCAATAAACAATTGGTCTGCGGCCATTATTAATTTTTATTTGCAGTCAGTAAATTACGATTCAGCATTTCAATTTTTGCCATCATCGCTAAACTTTTTTTATTAAATTCTTTTTTATATTTAGCTTTTATGGGCTTGCTAGTAGGCAAATCAACTTTCATTGGGTCGCGGTGTTTGTCTCTTAGTAAAAATTCATAATGTAAATGTGGTCCAGTAGCCAATCCCGTCATCCCTACATAGCCAATAATATCGCCTTGCTCAACGTTGCTGCCTTTTACTACACCCTTTGCAAACTTGGACAAGTGACCATAAATTGTAGTGATATTATTGTTATGCTTTATTTGAATGACATTGCCGTAACCACCTTTGCGCCCTCTAAATGCGATTACACCGCCACCTGTTGCTTTAATTCTAGTGCCTGAGCGTGCTGCCAAATCAACGCCTTTGTGGGCTCTAACGCGGTGTAAGACCGGATGATAGCGTCCTGGATTGAAAGATGAGCTAACACGCGTAAATTCAAGAGGAGAACGTAAAAAAGATTTATGTAAGCTTTTACCTTCTGGTGTGTAATATGAATATTTACTGTCACTATCACCGAAATGTACTGCTTGATAGTTTTTACCACGTGTTGAAAATTCTGCAGCAAGCACCTTGCCCGTTTTCATTAATTCACCGCCATTATAAAAAGCTTCGTAAATCACATTGAATTTATCGCCAGGGCGTAAATCTTGACTAAAATCAATATGGCTAGAAAAGATATCGGCAACTTGTAAAGCAATTTGGTCGGGTATGCCAGCATCATCTGTTGCGCCAAATAACGAACTAACAATAGTGGCTGATTTTAAAACATGATGATTTTCTAGTACAAGTTTTTGTTGTGCAACTTGGTATCCTGTTGGTGTTAATCCTGCAACCAGAATATTATTATCTCTTAGCTCATACTCTAAGTGCAGCAATTTGCCTTCAGCGTTTGTTTTGGCTTCTATGGTTCGCCCTGGAATCAGTTGGGTATTAATGGCACGAGAATCAGGATTAAGCATTAAATACTTCATCGCGTTGTCATCCCTAATGCCTAATCGGTCGAATAAAATACTCAGCGTGTCATCACGTCTTACTTGGTCAACTTGCCAAAATACTTCATCTTGCCGTTGCACAATTGTCGGAAGTGGTAAAGTCACTTCGCTGGTGACTATCCTAATGGGTAAGTCTTTGGCCTCACTGTCAGGTGCTGTACCAAGTGATACAACCAAAGCAAAAATTGGCAGCAACACAGCAAAAAATACCCAGTGCCATTTTATTTTGCCATCGGCTAAAAAGGTATTTTGCGTTAAAGTAGGCCGTTTAGATATAGGATTTCTTGAATGCATATAATCAACTCTAATGTAAAAAAAGCTTTAACAAACAATGCATAGTAGCAAAATTCATGTTTAATAAAAAGTAACATATTGTAAAAAAGTCTCTTCATTAAAATGCGGAAAGCATAGTGAACACTAATATTAATTAATCGTTAGCTATTATTAAGCGCGGTGCAGATGAGTTATTAATAGAGCAGAGCTTATTGAAAAACTCAAGAAGCAGTAGGCGCTATCTAACAAGTTGGCGTTAAGTTTGATAGTGAATTAGCTGTTGGTAAATGTTATTTGTTACGGGTGAATGGATAAATCATAAGGCCTATAATATTCGTTTCTTTTGGATATAAGTCAGTATCTTCAAGACCAAGGCTCTCTGGTATTTCACCAGGGTTATAATAAAAAGTACCAAATAGCTGATCCCAAATTGAGGTGACAATACCGAAGTTCTTTGCTTCCGATGACTTTGCACTGTGATGATATCGATGTAATTCGGTTCCAATAAGTATGTAATTTAGCCAACCAACACGAATATCCACATTAAAGTGAGAAACAAGCGCTTGTAAGTTGGTGATAATGGCGACAGTAAAAATTACTTCAGGTGAAAAGCCTAAAAAAAATAAAGGGAGAAAAAATGTAGTGCGACCAATAAAAAGGTTTATTGGATGGGCATTTGTTTGCATAACTATGTTGACTTGTTTTGGCATGTGATGTGGCATGTGAATGCGCCAAAGAAACCTTCCGATCCGGCCTTTTTCTTCGTGACAGGCACGATGAATCCAGTATGTAATGAAATCCGTGATCAAAATAGCTAAAATTACACCAAGTAAGAAGGGAAGGTGGGCAAGCGTAGTGATTTGAATGAAATCGATGGCTTTATCTATGAATGCAATAATATAATCTGCTGTTTTAATACCTATCGAGCCAATGATTATGAATGGAAGATCTCGGCGCCAAAAATTTGATCTAGTAGCTTTCCAAGTACCGCGAAGTGGGATTAGCATTTCAATCAGCATCAATAATGACACCATTGTAAGGGCGTGTGTACCAATATCATAAGCAAGTGAGCGATCAGCATTGTTTAATGAATGATAAGAAAACCCAAATGTAATGATGAGTAAGATCGGATAGAGCAAGTATCTTATTAAATATTTAAATAACATAAGCTTTTTTCTGATGATTCCGTGAATTGACGTAACTTCTCATTCAAATATTGCAATGTATATTACATGCTGGTTAACGTTGTTTAGAACAATCTGAATTTTACCATTCTTACTACTATGCAAACAATAGTAATATAGGGTTGTGCCAAGCACCACTACCAAAGCAAAAGATAGTAGCAACACAGAAAAATATCCAGTGCTATTTTATTTTACCGTCGGCAAAATAAGGTATCTTGCGTTAAAATAGCCCGCTTAGATATTGGATTTCTTGAATGCATATAATCAACTCTAATGTAAAAAAAGCTTTAACAAACAATGCATAGTAGCAGAAATTCAACTTGAATAAAAAGTAACATTTTGTAAAAAAGAATCTTCATTAAAATCGGAAAGCATAGTGAACACTGATATTAATCAATCGTTAGCCATTATCAAGCGCGGTGCAGATGAGTTATTAATAGAGCAAGAGCTTATTGAAAAACTCAAAAAAGGCCAACCATTAAGGGTAAAAGCAGGTTTTGACCCAACCGCGCCTGATTTGCATTTAGGCCACACGGTGCTTATTAATAAGCTACGTCAATTACAAGATTTAGGCCATCATGTCTTGTTTTTGATTGGTGATTTCACTGGTATGATTGGTGACCCAACAGGCAAAAGTACAACACGCCCACCGCTAACCAAAGAACAAGTAGCCGAAAATGCACAATCTTATGCTAGCCAAGTATTTAAAATACTAGACCGTGATAAGACCGAAATAGTTTTTAATTCCGCTTGGCTGACAGATTTGGGTGCTGCTGGCATGCTTAAATTATCAGCCAGCCTCACTGTGGCACGCATGTTAGAGCGCGACGATTTTTCTAAGCGTTTTAAAAATAATCAACCTATTGCCATTCACGAGTTTATGTACCCCCTATTGCAAGGTTACGATTCAGTTGCTTTAAAGGCAGACCTTGAGTTAGGTGGTACTGATCAAAAGTTTAATTTACTCATGGGGCGTGAGTTACAAAAACAAGCCGGGCAATCACAGCAGTGTGTGTTGACTATGCCATTGCTAGAAGGTTTAGATGGCGTGAATAAGATGTCTAAATCATTAGGTAATTATATCGGTATCAATGAAGCGCCTGCCACGATATTTGCCAAAATCATGTCAATATCAGACGAACTCATGTGGCGCTATATCGAGCTTCTTTCTTTTGAGAGCCTAGAAACCATTGATGAGTGGAAAGCACAAGTTACAGGGGGAGAAAACCCACGTAATATTAAAGTGCGTTTTGCGCAAGAAATTGTCGCACGTTTTCACAGTCAGCAAGATGCTGAAAAAGCATTAAACGATTTTCAAACACGTGCTAAAGGCGGCATTCCAGATGAAGTGCCAGAGATTAGTATTAGTATAGAAGGTGAAAGTGTTGGCATTGCTCAGTTGCTTAAAATGACAGGTTTAGTAGCAAGCACTAGTGAAGCAATGCGCATGATAAAACAAGGTGGTGTTAAGTTAGATAGTCAAAAAGTAACGGATAAAAATTATCAGTTAAATAAAGGTGTTACGGTTGTTGCGCAGGTTGGTAAACGTAAGTTTGCTAAAATCACACTAAATTAGTACTAAGACATTAATACGGGTCATTTATATCCTTTAGGCCAAGGCGGCTCCATCGTCGTTTTTGCTCCTAGAAAAGGTTTAGATAAAACTTATATTGGCGCAATTAGTTTGCAACAACAGGGTAAGGCGCTACAAGTATTAACTAACCCGCAAGAGGTGACCCAGAAACTTTTGGGTGAATCGTTAAGTGTGGTGGCTGTGCTTAAGCACGATATGTTTGTGGTGACACACCCAACGCCAGGCTTAGTTACATTTTGGCAACTTAGTACGCAAAAGTTGTTGCAAACGCTTAACTTACCTTCTGCACGCGGCGTAGCATTATCAATAGATGGTGCGTCTGTTTGGGTCAGCTTTGGTTTGCAAGCCAGCATCATAAAAGTGACATTGGCAACACTGGTGGTCGACGAAAGTACACGCGTCGATGATACGTTCATCACAGGCTCACATCTTTTAAATAAGGGGGTTGTTTGAGAATATTTGAATGGGTTACACCTTTGCTAAAGGATAAGCATGCATAATTTATACTGCGTTCAGTACAGGAAGGCAATATTATTGCGGCCGCCTAACTATTTGGTATACGATATTCACCTTATTTTATAAAACTATTCCAATAGAAAAAAGGTTAAATTGTCTATAGGCGGCACGGTAGTTTCATATGTACTAGATATACCGTTTGTGATGGGGCTGTGGGTTATTGTCGGCGGTATATGTTAATGTTCTTTTAGAGCGCAAGGAAAAGTATGAGCAGCACACATAAGACGTTTATCTCAGACTTTTTTAAGCTTGAATCAGCGAGTGGCATTCTCCTCATGCTAGCGGCTGCGCTTGCGCTGGTGTGCGCGAATTCTCCACTGCAAATTTACTATGCATTATTGTTAGATACGCCGGTTGAAATTCGTATAGGTGCTTTAGAAATTGCGAAACCCTTACTACTTTGGATCAATGATGGCTTGATGGCGGTGTTCTTTTTTCTGATTGGCTTAGAGCTGAAGAGAGAGTTGATAGAAGGTGAGCTTTCGGATAAACGAAATATAATTTTACCCGGTGTAGGTGCAATTGGTGGCATGTTGGCTCCCGCAATGATTTATATGTATTTCAATGCGGGTGATACGGCTGCAATGGCTGGGTGGGCTATCCCAGCAGCAACAGACATCGCTTTTGCTCTAGGCGTATTGTCCATACTGGGTTCGCGAGTGCCTACGGCTATCAAGGTATTTCTCACTTCTTTAGCAATATTTGATGACATAGGTGTCATTATTGTTATTGCTGTATTTTATACAGCCAGCATTTCTTTAACTGCGCTTATTATTGTTTTGGGCTGCATTGTTATTCTCGCTGCGTTAAATAGATTTAATATCGATTCAAAGAGTCTGTATATTCTGATTGGCATCGTCATGTGGGTGGCCATGCTGAAATCTGGGGTGCATGCTACGTTGACGGGTGTCGTGCTGGCGATGTTTATTCCAATAAAATCAAAATCTGATAAAAATTATTCCCCCTTGAAAAGCTTGGAACATGATTTACACACAGCCGTTGCTTTTTTTATTCTGCCTATTTTTGCCTTTGCTAATGCTGGGATTAGTTTCTCTGGTGTTGGGGTGGAACAATTGCTTCACAACGTCCCGTTAGGCATTGCGTTAGGTTTGTTAATTGGAAAGCAAGTAGGTATTTTCGGTATTTGTTGGCTTGCTATTCAGCTAAACTTAACTAAGTTGCCAGCGGGCATGTCTTGGGGCTCTTTGTATGGCACAGCCATTCTTTGCGGTATTGGTTTCACAATGAGCCTCTTTATAGGTTCGTTAGCTTTTGAAGAGTCAGGGGTTAACTTACTATTTGATGAGCGCTTGGGCATTATTATTGGATCGCTGGCATCGGGTGTGCTCGGTTATCTGATATTGCGTGCTAGTTTGGGTTCTAATAAATCGATGCCGCCGACTGGGGAATAAACAATTGACCTTAAGTGTTAAATTTCAATATAGTATATGAGCGAATTTAAACGACTCAAATACTATTTTGGTGTTGAACTTGGGCTCATGCTGGCCGAGAAAATAACGCCATATTGTTCACAGTTTAATCGCGAGTCTTTTATACAAGAGATTGAGGCGGCTATAGGCGCGCAAGAGTTAAAACAGCGGGTCGAGACCATAGCAGATGCGTTACAGCATCAGTTGCCCAAAAACTATAGTGATGCAATTTCTGTTTTACACAAAATATTAGGCCCAGAGAATAGAAATGAAACCGGTATGTTTACGGAATGGTATTGGCTCATGCCGGTAGCGTTTTTTGTAGAGAAGTATGGTTTAGATGATTACAATACTTCTATACAGCTCATTGAGGAAATAACAAAAAGAAATACAGGTGAGTATGCAATACGACCTTTCTTGTTGGCACACCCAACAGAAACCTTGGCAATGGCTAAGGCTTGGTCAAAACATAAAAACTTTCATGTGCGGCGTTTAGCCAGTGAGGGGCTTAGGCCGCGTTTGCCATGGGCTAAAAAAATCACCCTGTTTTCGCATGATCCATCAGTTGTTATTGCCGTATTAGAAAATTTAAAAGTTGATCCGTCAGCTTATGTTAGAAAATCTGTAGCGAATAATCTTGCAGATTTTTTAAAAGAAAATTATGCCTATACGATTGAAGTATTAGAAAAGTGGGCAGTCAATGCAAATAAAGAAACAAGATGGATTATTAAACATGCATTAAGAAATGAGATTAAGAAAGAAAATCCGATAGCACTTCAGCTTGTAAACATCTTAAAGTCACAAAAATTGTAACTATTTTGTAATACCTTTAAATAAGCCTTGACCAAAAGCTTAGTCCCTGTAAAATCGCGCCTTCGCTTGACAAAATAACGCAGCGAAATGCATTAAAAAATACCATTATTAATGGTGGCGTCATCTAATTTAAAATTGTTTCACAATTAGTATTGACGGGGTCTGTAAGGCCTGTATAATGCGCTCCTCGTTGTCGCAAAGCGTTAACGAATATTGCTGAAAAGCAAACTGCTCTTTAAAAATTAGAATGACTGATAAGTGTGGGTGTTTGTAGTTGGGTCAAAG
>CAYXOR010000027.1:0-3799 GCA_964466895.1 uncultured Methylophilaceae bacterium
ATTCCCCTTCTAACCCCACAGGCGCTGCCTACAGCTTAGAAGAACTTAAAGCATTAGGCGCAGTATTACTTAAACATCCACATGTATTAGTGGCCACGGATGACATGTACGAACATGTTAATTTAACAGGGGATAAGTTTTACAACATACTCAATGCCGCCCCAGCATTAAAAGACCGCTGTATCGTTCTTAACGGTGTTTCTAAGGCTTATTCTATGACAGGTTGGCGTATTGGTTATGCGGCAGGCCCTGCTTATATTATTAAAGCCATGGGTATTTTACAAAGCCAATCTACCAGCAACGCAACGTCTATCTCTCAAGTTGCAGCACAAGCCGCACTAGAAGGCCCACAATCATGCATTACGCCCATGTTAGACGCGTTTAAAGAGCGTCATGTATACGTTGTAGACCGTTTTAACAACATGCCAGGGCTAAGCTGCTTAAAAGCAGGCGGTGCCTTTTATGCTTTCCCTGATGCGCGCGAAGCCATCAACAACTTGCATAACGCTGGCAAGATTAATGAAGCGAGTGATATGGGGCTGGCTGACTACTTATTAGAACAATTTGATGTTGCTGTTGTACCAGGCTCAGCATTTGGCGCTGATGGCTACTTCCGTATTTCTTTTGCTACATCGATGGATAATTTACGTAACGCGCTCGATAGAATTGAAAAAGCACTTTCTAATTAACTTTTTCCATGCTATTTAAGTTTTTCATGCAATTGGGCATTGACCTATCGGCGCTTAATCAGTAATATCACGCCTTCATAAGTACTACCAATTCCTCGATAGCTCAGTTGGTAGAGCAACGGACTGTTAATCCGTTTGTCGCTGGTTCGAGCCCAGCTCGAGGAGCCAAAAACTAAAAGCCTCATATTCAATATGAGGCTTTTTTCATTTTAAGCGCAATATAACCTGCTTAATCATTTAGAATATCGATTACGTTTTATTGAAAAGGATATTCGTCATGCAAAAAAATATTTTCGCTCAATTTTCACCTCTATTACTACTTGTCTTATCTGTCTGCTTATTAAGTCAAACTGCTTATGCAAGAGACATTAGTAGTGAGCAAAACCGTGCGCGTGAAGCACGTAAAACCTACCAGCAAAAAAGATCAAACTACGACAACCTGTCAATGCAGCTCAAACGGCAAGAACAAGTTGTTGCAGATGAACAAACAAGGTTAGATAGTTTAAAAGCCAATCACAGCACCGCTAAAAGTGAGCTAGGCAATGCAAAAGTTGATTTGGACACAAAGGTACAACAATTAAATGATGTGTGGCATGAACGGAATAGATAAAAGTTTTCTCATTTTTGCTTTATTCCTTTTTCAAGGATGCTCAAGTTATGCGCGAATAACGTATGAATTTGAACAGTCAGAAGAAACAACAAGTGTATTTTTTGATTCTGAAGCGAATGATATAGCAAAGCAAGTATCAAAAAGTTTACCCGCTAGCATTTCGCTAGTGCAAAAGAAACAATATTTAGATTTCAAAGATCCTGAAGCACTTAAGGTTTATATCTTTTCCAGCAAAGAGCGTTATTCCAAATTTAGCGGAACATCACCTAAAACCAGAGGCAGTGCAACAAATAATGAAATTTATATCTCGCCGATTATTAGAGTACGCATTAATACACTTAATCAAATACTCGTTCATGAACTTTCTCATGTCCACCTCAGGCAACACATTGGCTTATGGCGCAGCTGGACAGAAGTTCCAGGTTGGTTTCATGAAGGCCTTGCAGTTGAGGTGTCTGGCGGTGGCGGTGCTGAAAAAATATCTGACAAAAAAGCAATTATTGCAATCAATTCAGGCAAGCATTTTACGCCAGAGGAGAAAAGTGGTCTATTAGGCCATAAATACGCCCATGATTATGGTTTAAAACCTCAAATGTATTACCGGCAAAGCAATCTGTTTGTCAGATACCTGATAAACCAAAATCCAAAAACATTTAAAAATACATATTTAGCATTAATTAAGGGGGCGAAGTTTAGCGATATATGGATATCAAACTACGGAAAATCTATACCTACATTATGGCTAGAGTATTTAAGCCATGTACAGGCAAAAACAAACAAAACCAATGAAAGTTAAAGCTATAAACCGGAGTCAATATGCCAGCCGTTATTTCTTTTGTTAAGCGCTACCCTTACGCCTGTTTACTAGGCGTGCAATTGTTAAGTGTGATTTTTTATGGGTTTATGAGCAACTCTCAGTTCAGCCGTTTAACTTTTATCAGTTTTGGTTTGGCAGTGCCTATCTTGGCTTTACTTGTTGTTTATCGCTCTCCTGCCGTCACTTGGGTTGCTACGATATTGGTCGTTCCTTCTATTTTACTAACATTGACTGCGGGCTTTGCAGGTTTTGACCATTTGTTAATTTGGGCACATGGCTTAGAAAGCCTAATGTACTTTTATGCGGCAATTAGCTTAATTATGTATATGTTTAACGATAATGTCGTGACCTTAGACGAACTATTTGCAGCAGGCGCTACCTTTACATTATTTGTATGGGGTTTTGCACTGGCTTATTCTGTTTGCCAGCAGCTTTACCCGCTAAGTATTAGCGGCGTGGTCAACATTGATGCGCCGCGCACTTGGATGGAATTGCTCTTCATGAGCTTTTCGATACAGTCTGGCACGGGCATGGGCGATATCATGCCGATATCAAACCAAGCGCGTGTGATTGGTATTTTTCAAATGTTTACTGGTGTTATGTACCTAGCAATAGTGGTGTCTAGATTGGTTGGCCTAACACTCACCATTAAGGAACATTAATTACTCAGTTTATACACCAGCATCGCATCACCCTGCTTGTAACCCATAATTGAGTTACCGCCGCTTGCCACTGCAACATATTGCTCACCATCCACAATATAGGTAATAGGCGGCGCGTTAACACCAAACTTAGAGGTGGCCTGCCATAGAAACTCACCTGTTAGGCTGTTATAAGCATTAAAGCTACCATCCCCTTCACCCATAAATACCAAATCCCCCGCGGTGGCTAATATGCCGCCGACCAATGCTTGTGCGGTTTGCTTTTGCCACGCCATTTTTCCTGTCACCAAATCAACGGCTGACAACACACCCCAATTAAGGTCATCGGTAGGTTCACTGGCCGCGTAACGGATAGGTGCTGCACCTTCTTTAGCTGGTGTCTCATGCAATGTGTATTTAATAGGGGAATGAATGCCCGCAACAAATACCAACTGCTTGCCTTCATCCAAACTCACTGGCGACCAATTTGAACCGCCTAGAATACCTGGGTAAACCACCACCCCATCAAAAGTTGCCTTAGCAAACATGTTTTTTTGCGGTACAAATGCATCAGATTTTTTAAGCAATTTGCCACTGACACGATCATGAATATAAAACCAGCCTGTTTTACTCGCCTGCCCAATTGCAGGAATAATCTCACTATCAACATTGTAATTAAACAACACCGGTGGACTAGCCAAATCATAACCCCACAAGTCGTGCGGCACTTGCTGATAATGCCATTTAATTTTGCCCGTATTAATATCTAATGCCACTAAAGAAACCGTATACAAATTATCGCCAGGTCTTGAGATGTCATTCATTTGTGGTGAGGGATTGCCCGTACCAAAATAAAGGGTATCAGTCTCTGTATCAATAGCGGGCGTGCTCCAGGCAGAGCCGCCACCGTACTTAGCTGCATCAGGATACTGATCTAATGTTGCTTTCTCAGCCGCAATGTCTCTGTTCAGCTCAACACCATCGTCCGTTGTTTCAACAAAATCACCTTCCCAACCTTCTGCAGGAATCGTATCAAACTGCC
>CAYXOR010000027.1:3899-33078 GCA_964466895.1 uncultured Methylophilaceae bacterium
GTTGTTTCAACAAAATCACCTTCCCAACCTTCTGCAGGAATCGTATCAAACTGCCAAATTCGCTTACCGTCATTCACATCAAATGCCGCCATAAAACCTGAACGCCCAAAACGACCTGACACACCAATAACGGCACCCAATGGGGCATCTTCTCTCGGGTTCTCAATATGCAAACCATAACCGACACCAGTAATACCAATAAACACTTTCCCTTTATAAACCACCGGGGCCATCCCAATACCGACACCTGTACCACCGGTTACTTTACGCGCGGCATTTGGGTCATTTTCATCTAAAGCCTCTTGGCTTTCTCTTTGAACCGCCGCTTCTACTACCTCAATGTCCCAAAGCTTTGCCCCATCACTCGCATCTAAAGCGATTAGACGTGCATCTACCGTGCCGACATACACCCGACCATCTTTGACCGCAACACCTCTATTGGCGGGGCCACAGCACAACTTCCAATCTTTGCGTCTATCATGTTGATAACGCCATAACTCTTCACCTGTTTTAGCATTGAGCGCAACCACATGGCTATAAGGCAATGAAAAATACATAATGCCGGCTTGAACGATAGGCGTTGTTTGAAAGCTACCCACCACACCACTGTTATGTGACCATGCTAAATCTAAGTGTTTTACGTTGTCTGTATTAATGAGTTTTGCGGTGGAAAAACGCTGGCTAGTAAGATCGTTACCGTAGCTTGCCCAGTCTTGACTAATTAACTCAATTTGCACCTCTTGCTTGCAAGCGACCAAACTGATTGACCCCCATACGACTGCTAGCAAACCTAAAAATAGCGTTGTTCTTTTCATTTCATCATCCAATGTTAAGATTATTGTTGTTAATATGCATTATCTAAAGTATACCGATATAAAAAACAATATTCATGACTAAAGCGATTATTATTGGCGGCGGTATTGCAGGCTGTAGCACGGCATATGCTTTAGCAAAACGCGGCATAGCTGTCACGCTAATAGAACGTCACCATCATCTCGCACAAGAGGCTTCAGGCAACCCAGTTGCCATGCTATACCCAAAATTCAGTAGCGCTCCTAGCACCTTAAGCACTGTGGCCCTTAATGGTTTTGCATTTACACTTTCACTACTCGAAGAATTAGATATTAAAAATAAAATTTATAATACTTGCGGACAGATTCAACTCGCATTTGATACACGAGAACAAGGCAGACAAGACAAACTTTTCAAGCAATCGCCAATACACAAAACATTGCAATTTTTAGATGCGTCAAAAGCGAGTGAACTCGCTGGAATCAAACTCAACAAAGGTGGATTGTATTTATCTCAAGCTGGGTGGCTTAAACCACAAGTATTCTGCAAAATATTAACCCGTTCTCTTCTTATTACTAAAGTAGTCTCGACAAATGCGCTCGAACTGAAAAAAATAAATAAACGCTGGCAGGTGCTATTAAGTAATGACGAATCCTTAGAAGCGGATATCGTCGTTATATGTAACGCTAACGATATAAAACAATTTGAGCAAAGTAAAAATATACCCATCACTTCTGTTAGAGGCCAAGTTAACTTCTTTCCTGAAAATCCTATTAGCAAACAGATAAAAACAATCGTTTGTAGTGACCATTACCTAAGCCCGGCTGTCGATGGGTTTAATTCAATTGGAACGAGTTACACACCTAATGATTTCAATGCAAACTTATCCGATCAAGACACGCGTGCCAACCTACAGGCATTGCGTAAAATTTCATTACCATTATTTGATGCTATAAAAATGCAAAACGTGACTGGGCGTGTTGCCTGGCGTAGTGCAACGAAAGATTACTTACCACTCGCAGGACAGTTATTAGATGACGTTAAAATGTTTGAAACAAAACCACGATACAACGTAGCTGCCAAAAGTTTACCTTGGCTAAAAGGCTTATACATGAACGCTGGCCATGGTTCAAAAGGTATGATTACAGCACCATTATGTGGAGAACTCGTCGCGGTACTAGCCAATAACGAACCATTAAGTAACGAATCATTAAGTTTAGATACAGCGATTGCTTCGAAACTTAATCCAAGCCGTTTTACAATGCGCGCATTAGCATTGAAACAATTAGCCAGTGCCTTATATTAATATTCAATTAAAATAACACCATGCCCGATAATAAACAGCTGCTGGAAAGTGCACAAAAAGCACAGTCTGAAGGCAACCTCAATTTAGCCCTACAGCATTATCAACAAGCACTCATACAACAGCCTGACGCATTGGATTTACATGCTGCGTGTGGCAACCTTTGTGTACATTTACAACGTTTTGAAGAAGCCGCGGGCTACTTTAGACGCATACTACTGGTTAACAAAAACCCTGATGTGCGTAATGCGCTTTGCTTTGCCTTACAGCGGCTTGGTAACAACGCCGCGAATCAAGGTCAATATGCACTGGCTGAAGCTTGTTTTGCAGAAGCATTAGAACATCAGCCTAACAATGCAGCCTATTGGTATAACTTGGGCAATGCGCAGCGCGAACTAGCAAACCCAAAAGCTGCACTCACCAGCTTCCAAAAGGCCCTGCATATTGATCCGAATGATGCTGACACTTATAATAATTTAGGTAATGTACAACGTGAATTGGGACAGCTGGATTTAGCCATTGAAAATTACGAAAAAGCATTAGAAATCAACCCTCAGCTTTACCATGCTTTAGCCCACTTAGTGCACCAAAAACAGCACATATGTGATTGGCGAGGCGAGGGCAAGCAACCTTTAGATGCGCAAATTTCAACAATACGTCATTGGGTGCGATCAATACCCGAAGCAAAAATATCACCGTTTGCTTTTTTAGCAATGCCATCAACTACCGCGTTAGAGCAAAAGACATGTGCAAGCCAGTACCTGCAACAAAATTACGTACATTTATTTACACTGAAAGACAAACTTAAGTTCACCTACAACAAAAAAAACAAAACCAAAATTAAGGTTGCCTATTTATCAGCCGATTTCAGGCTACACCCTTTAGCCTTTTTAATCACTGAACTGATTGAGAAGCAGGATAAAAATCAATTTGAAACATTCGCTTATTCATACGGCGTAAATGACAAAACACCTGCGCGCAAGCGATTAGAAAATGCTTTTGATCACTTTGTCGACATTCAACACTTAAGTGAAATTGATGGCGCGAAAAAAATCAATGGAGATCACATTGATATCTTAGTCGATTTGACTGGATTTACACAAAGTAGCCGCACAGGCATTGTGGCACTAAAACCAACACCTATTAGCATCAGCTGGCTTGGCTACCCGGGCACGATGGGCAACGTCAACGACACGCCATTATTTGATTACTTGCTCGCGGACAATATTATTGCGCCAAATGCTAATAATTTTAGCGAAAAATTACTGTCCCTACCCTGTTATCAGCCTAATAGCTTTAGAGAGATTGGTAAAACCACGCCAAGAAATAAACACGGGCTACCAGATGATGGTTTTGTATTTTGTAGCTTTAATCAAACTTTTAAAATCACGGCTGATATTTTTTCAATATGGATGCGCTTACTCAAACAAGTGCCAAATAGTGTGCTTTGGCTACTGGAGTGTAACCAATGGGCAAAAGCTAATTTATTAAACGAAGCTGAATCGGTTGGCATTAACCCTGCAAGATTGATTTTTGCACCTAGAACTACCAGTGCAAGCCACCTAGAAAGACAACAACATGCAGATTTATTTTTAGACACCCTACCCTACAACGCACATACAACAACAAGTGACGCACTGTGGATGGGCTTGCCAGTATTAACCTGTAAAAGTGAAACATTCTCTTCACGTGTTGCTGCCAGTTTATTAGAAACTGTACATTTGCCTGAATTGGTTTGCACATCTTTACAAGCATACGAAGCAAAAGCGTTGCACTTAGCAACACACCCAACTGCACTGGCAGAGATAAAAGAAACGCTTAAAAACCAAATACGTCACTCTGATTTATTCAATTCAGAAAAGTTTGCACGCACCCTAGAAAAGCAGTACAAGCAAGTTTGGCATGCATATTTAACGGGGGCTGACACATCAAGCTAAGCATGTGCTAAAGTTCGTCAATACGCATCAAAGTAAAAAAGTTAGGAAACAATATGGCCGCATTTGATATAGCCCCCGTCCTTAAATTTATGATTGAAAAAGAAGGTTCTGATATGTTTTTCAGTACCAAAGCTGCTATTCACTTAAATATCGAAGGTGACACGGTTGCAATCAATAATCAGGTTTTAGAACCGGGCATGATAAAAGAAATTGCCTATTCATTAATGAACGAAACACAAATTGAAGAATTTGAAGCAACGATGGAATGTAATTTTGCTATTAGCAAACCAGGTGTAGGGCGTTTTCGTGTCAATGTGTTTCGCCAGCGTGGTGAAGTTGGTATGGTAATTAGGCATATTAAGACAGAAATTCCCGATTTTGAAACACTTGGGTTACCAACAATTCTGCCAGGTCTAATCATGCGTAAGCGGGGCTTGATATTGATGGTTGGTGCTACGGGGTCAGGCAAATCGACCAGCTTAGCTTCTATGATTGATTATCGAAATACCAACAGTACCGGCCATATTATTACCATCGAAGATCCAATTGAATTCATCTACCGACATAAAAAATCCATCATTGACCAACGAGAAGTTGGTATTGACACTGCTTCGTTTGACAGCGCGCTGAAGAATGCAATGCGCCAAGCGCCCAATGTGATACTCATTGGTGAGATCCGCGACATGGAAAGCATGAAGCAAGCATTGGCCTATGCCGAAACAGGCCATTTATGTTTGGCCACCTTACATGCTAACAACGCCAACCAAGCACTAGAGCGTATTGTTTCATTCTTCCCCACTGAGGCGAAACCTGGCCTGCTATTAGGACTTTCGTTAAATCTAGTGAGCATCATCTCACAACGCTTAGTCACCGGAAAAGTAAAAAAACGTGTGGCTGCTGTTGAAGTGATGATTAATTCACCTTATGTATCAGAATTGATTATGAAACAAAAGCTGGGCGAGATTAAAGATGTCATGGCAGACAATAACGACATTGGTATGAACACCTTCGACCAAGCGTTATTTAAATTGTTTTCTGATGGATTAATTGACGAAAAAAATGCACTCACTAATGCTGATTCACGTAATGATTTGTCATTAAAAATACGGCTTGCAACTGAAGGCTTAAAAGGTGATTTTAAGGCTTAGCTTATCTCACTATTCATAAACTTTAGGTCGGGTTGGTATTTATAATGAACTCGTCTAATTGTTACTGGCGGCAAACAAAGCTGCAGTAACGATTAGCGCACCACCGACCCACTCATTAGTCGTCATCATTTCATTGGCTAAAAAATAAGAAGCAATAGCAGCAACAACCAACTCAAATATAAAGATAAGCGACGCCCGTATTGCTGCTACTTGTGTCACCCCGTACTGAACCAACCATGTAGCAGCCAACAAGCCAAATCCGATTAGTAGCAACAGTAAGCAATCAATTTGACTAAGTAGGGTCACTTTAGGTAGTGAGGTGTCAAGTAGTGGCACGCAGAGCAGTGCCATCAAAATGACCCCAAACCATACGGCAAAAGATTTAGCTGTCAGGCTTAAATGTGTAGATTTTCGCGTGATGATATTGGTCAAGGCAAAACCAAACCCCGCTGAGAGCCCTAACCAATCTGATTGGCTTTTAGGAATAGGTAAATGATAAGCATTAGATACATCATAAAGCATGATAAACGCACCCAGTAGCGAAACACCTATTACAATAAATGTTTTTAAATTTGCACTTTCTTTTAACCAAAAATGCGCCAAAATTAAGGTCCATAGTGGAGATAAGTAAAATAGCAACATTACACGCATGACCTCACCATCGATAACGGCTAAAACGTAACTAAGATTAGTCCAACCAGCGGCTAAAGCCAACCAGACAATGCTACTTGGTTGATTAAACAACCCTCGCCAATGCCTAGCAAAAATAATACTCGCAATTACGGCGGCAACGAGGTAACTATAAAAACTAGCAGCAACACCCGAAATGCCTGCTTCTGCTAATAAGCGGTAGGGATACCACACAACACCCCAAAAACTCGCGCCAAAAAAAAGGCCAAAAATCGCAAAAGAGTTTTTATTATTGCCGTTGCTCACTATAATACCCCCCTATGAATCCAAATTTAGATTTGCTGCACCCCTACCCGTTTCAGCGCATGCGAGAATTGTTTGCAAATACCACTCCTAACAAACAGTATAAGCCGATTAATTTATCGATTGGAGAACCCAAACATACAACGCCAAGCATCATACAAAAAGCGTTAACTGATCACATTGCTGGCCTCGCTAATTATCCCACAACGCAGGGTAGCTTAGCGTTAAGACAAGCAGTTTCAAACTGGGCAGCACGTCGTTATAATATTCCTGCATTAAATGTGAACAGCGAAATTATCCCGGTCAATGGCAGTCGCGAAGCATTGTTCGCTTTAGCGCAGACGGTCATTGATAACAGCAAACCTAACCCTATTGTGATTTGCCCTAACCCTTTTTATCAAATTTATGAAGGTGCAGCTTTATTAGCAGGTGCTGAGCCTTACTTTATTAACACATTACCCGAAGCACAGCATGCCATGAACTTTGATGCTGTGCCAGAATCAATATTACAGCGCACACAATTGATCTATATCTGTTCTCCGGGCAACCCTTCTGGCAAAGTATTATCTCTGAAAGAGTGGAAAAATATTTTCAAACTTTCGGATCGATTTGGTTTTGTGATTGCTGCTGATGAATGTTACTCAGAAATTTACTTTGGTGAATCTACTCCACCATTAGGTGCATTACAAGCTGCGCACCTACTAGGCCGTGATTACAGTCGGCTCATTATCTTTAGTTCATTATCTAAGCGTTCAAATGTCCCAGGTATGCGCTCGGGCTTCGTTGCTGGGGATGATGAAATTATTAAAAAGTTTTTGTTGTACCGCACCTACCACGGCAGCGCCATGAACCCTGCTGTACAAGCTGCCAGTGTAGCAGCTTGGAATGATGAAGCTCATGTTGTAGAAAATCGTAGGCTCTACAGTGAGAAATTCAACGCTGTCATACCAGCCTTACAAAAAAAATGGGATGTCGAGGTGCCTGATGCCGCTTTTTACTTATGGGTTGACACGAAAGAATCTGATACAACATTGGCACTACGCTTGTATCGCGACTTAAATATTACCGTATTGCCTGGCAGTTTTTTGGCACGTAAAGCAAACGACATAAACCCCGGTCAAAACTTTATACGAATGGCTTTGGTAGCGCCATTTGAAGGATGCATGGAAGCTACCAATCGAATACTTAACCTTTAAAATTTCAACACAGGAGTAAAAAAATGAGTGATAAAATTATTATGCGCGTCGGCGAAGCTTTAGTTGCAGGTGGTCCAGCTGGCACCGCTGCTGAACCAGAGGTGATTATTGGCGAAATGGATGGCCCTATGGGTGTTGCATTTGCAAGTCAAATGGCTAACCAAGTAAAAGGACACACAAAAGTCCTAGCCATTATGAATACTGATATCCAGGTACGTCCTGCAACATTAATGGTGAGTAAAGTTACAGTAAAAAACAATCGCTATACCAACATCTTAATGGGTACCGTTCAAGGTGCGATTGCAAATGGTGTTCTAGACGCTGTACGCGCTGGCGACATTCCGAAAGAAAAAGCCAATGACCTTGGTATTATTGTTTCTGTTTGGCTTAACCCTGTTGTAGCGGAGCAAGATGATTTAGATCATCAAACCTTATTCGACATACATCGCAAAGCAACCGCTTTAGCCATTAAAAAAGCGATGGATAACGAACCCAGTATTGATTGGTTATTAGAGAACCAAGAAAAAATAATCCATAAATACTTCCAAATGGGTTTAGATGGAAAAATTTAATTCTAAAACATGAGCAAGCTCATCTTAGCCTGTATGTTAATTAACATACAGGCTATTTTTACAACCACACAACTTAATTAATCACATGAATTAACTATTTTAACTTATTGATTTTATATATTTATTATTCAGCCTAACAGCTAAAGCACCCATTGCGATCAGTGCCACCCCTATAATCACCAATGCAATTGGCCAGCCAACAGTATCAGCAAAATGCTTAGAGGTGTAATAGCCAATATAGACCAGTATAGATAACGCACCCACAAATAATAATGCACGGCTGCGTACCACTGTACTTAGAAACACCACGAATGCAGATAAGCCAAAATAAACAAGCTCGTAAGGCGTTCCTTGAACTAAATCAAACGCTGCCCAAAGCAACAATACCGCACCAAAAAAATACCAAAACGAGGCAATGGCACTATGTTGGGATTGTTTTAGCGCATAAGCAGCGCAAATAAGCGATATGCCAAGCACAATAGCAATGAGCTCTTCACTGACGCCAAAAATATCGAATAGATTCGCTAAAAACACACAAGCAAATAAAAGGGTGGTAAATGCTAAAACAGTATGCCTTTTAACCCAAAAAGTAGCGCCTTGCTGAATCACCATATACCCCGCCATCAATAACAGTCCATATCGATAATCACCACCAGATGAATACTCTTGCAACATAACCAATATACCGGTCGGCTGCAATAATGCTGCTATTAAAAATGATGGTGTGGCTACATGTGTATACCTTTTGTCAGTCAAGCATGCCAGCCCCATAAAAAAAATGGCTAAACCGATACCGAGTGTTGCAATGACGCGAGAAGCAGAGCCAATATCAGCCCAAAACATGGAAATAAAAACACCGATGCCAGCAAATACAAATATTCCGCCCATGTAGCCAAAAAGTTTAGATAAAATACTGCCCCTTACATTGGCTACCTGTGTTGAAGTGCGATTAAAAGCATTTTCAATCTCTTGTAGGGAAATATTATTTTGTTTAGCCAGTAATAAGATATCCTGTAGCGCATCATCTTTATTCAACGGAGCAATGTTATCTTGCTCAATGTTTTGTGACATGATCACTCCTAATTTTTAACTACCCAGCCCAAAAACCGCACTTGATTATAATAATTGATGCCACTATCCGGTATAACATAAGCAACACTGCCTTTTTTAAGTCGATAGTCTCTATTATGGCGACGCCCTCCAAAAAGACCGCCCAACAATCCACCACTACCATAAGCCGTTTGCTCAAAGGTGTACCCATCTGGTGATGTTTTATTATTATTAACCTTTATATCCTTTGTACCGTCCAAAATGATGGCGGCAACACTAGCATTCATACCAATTGCATCAACATCCACCTCAATTTCACGCACCGTATTGGTTTTGCCGTCATAAACCATCAATTTTTTTGAATTGTAATTTCTGTGCTCTTCATCACGCCACTTAGTCTTAACCATAATATGCTTATCTTTAACTAGGTAGTCCACTGAATAATCAGTCGTATTTTGGTATCGATAATCCACCGTCGTGAATAACATTTCATGTTGCGGTGGTGTCGACACCGATTTAGGAATCACCGTTGCGATGAAAAAAAACACGATTAACAAAATGGGTAATGCAAGACCAACAACTAATACAAAATTATCTTTAATAAACTTTTTCATTTACGCGCCCTTTGCAACCATTGGTTAATCAATTCTAATACAGTTTCATGCATATTAGGTACTAAACAATCCACCTCTACCTTACCATCCATACCGCGCAGCCAAGTCAGTTGACGCTTTGCCAGTTGTCTCGTAGCAAAAACACCTCTATCTCGCAACTCAGCAACGCTATATTGTCCAGATAAATGTTCTAATGCTTGCCTATACCCGACGCAACGCATAGCCGTTGATTCTGCAGTTAAACTTGGGTATTTTATTAACAAGTTTTTTACCTCATCTAAAAAACCTTGTTTTAGCATCTGTTCAAACCGTAATTCAATACGTGCATGCAATGCTTTACGATCACTTGGGATTAAGGCTATTTTTATTAAATGGTAAGGCAATGTGTCACTAATTTGCTTTGCAAACAAGCGTGTCATGGTTTCACCTGTAATCTCATAAACTTCTAGCGCACGCTGAATACGTTGCCTATCATTAGGCATTAATCGTGCAGCAGTTTCTGGGTCAATATTAGCCAGTTTTCTATGCATCTCAGACCAACCTATTGCCTCAGCTTCCAAATCAAGCTTAGCACGCACCACTTTATTGGCTTCTGGCAAACCACTTAACCCATTTTCAAGCGCTTTAAAATAAAGCATAGTGCCACCCACTAACACAGGCATCTTACCTCGCCCAGTAATCTCCGCCATTAATTGCAAAGCATCATTTCTAAAATTTGCTGCGGAATACACTGCTGTTGGTGGAATAATATTAATCAAATGATGATGAGCCATCGCCAACGTTGCCATGTCAGGCTTAGCTGTGCCAATATCCATCTCTTGATAGACGAGCGCAGAGTCCACACTAATAAGCTCAATGGGTAAATGCTGCACCAATTCTACTGCAGCACCTGTTTTACCACTGGCGGTGGGGCCCATCAAAAATATAGCAGGTGGTAAAGATTTATTATTCATACTGTTAATTATCTATTGAAGTTATATAATATAGCGCGCAAAATGCATTTTATATTATTTTTCATTACACAATATTAAACTCACTACTGGCGGACCTGATATGAATTTAGAAAAAGTTGTTTTTGGTTTTTTTATCGTTTTAGCAATGACACTTAATTTCGGTTTTTTTCTAGGTGACATAGACAATGCAAGCCACCACCATGTATATGAACTATATGCCGCCATTATTGTTAGCCTTATTGCTACCGTGCTCAAATTTGGCGACCGGACACAAGTCGGTGCTATTTTGCTATCCACAAGTCTTGCTGCAGATCTACAATTAATCACAGCAGCACTTTTATGGGCGGCACTTGATGGCAATATGCCCGGCGCCAGCTTAATGGTCTACATCGTTTCACTTTCTGGCGGCGCGCTCATGGCCAATTTTGTATCAGTTGTACTGCTTATCTCTGAAACCATTAGCCAAAGACGCTAACTTTAAGTAAACGACCAGCAAGTATTGAACACCTACAATAAGCCATGTTAAAACATGAATAGCATTCTCTTTATGATTCTGCGCCGCTTGCGGCGGCCACTCATCTTAATCATCGCCAGTTTTGCGATTGCCACTCTCGGTCTAACGCTCATGCCTGGCGTCGATGATAATGGCAATCCATGGCATATGAGTATTTTTGAAGCGTTTTATGTCATTAGTTACACAGCAACAACCATCGGTTTTGGTGAAATCCCCTACCCTTATAGTCAAGCACAACGTATATGGATGACGTTCTCAATCTACTTCACCGTCATCCCTTGGTTTTACGCAGTTGGTAAAATCATCACGTTGCTACAAGATGTAAATCTTCGCAAATCAATCACGGAAGCGCGTTTTACAAATAATGTCAGCAAGCTAAACGAACCTTTTTATATTTTATGTAGCTATGGGCAATCCGCAAGCTTATTAGCCAAAATATTAGATGAAAAAGGCAAGCGTGTGGTTGTTATCGAGCAAAATGAAGAGCGCCTCAACGAGCTAGAACTTTCTGAAACTAAAAACAATATTCTCACGCTTTGTGCCGATGCCAAGTCACCTGAAAATCTAATAAGGGCAGGTATTAACCATCCACAATGTCGAGGTGTTGTGGCACTCACCAATGATGATGACGTTAATCTTGCTGTTGCAATCGCAGTCAAACTCACCAATCCTAAGATACAAGTCATCGCTCGTGCAGAACGTGATGACATTGCTGCAAACATGGCCTCATTTGGCACCGACCTCGTTGTTAACCCATATAGCCTATTTGGTGACCAACTTGCCATGCGTGTACATGCACTTAGTACCTATCATTTGCATGACTGGCTGACAGGGGTGCCTGGTGAAAAATTAACGCCACCTAAAAACCCGCCTAGAGGCCAATGGATTGTATGTGGCTATGGTCGATTTGGTAAGTCTGTAATAGAAAACTTACAACGTGAGCATCTTCAAATTACCATTATTGAAGCCATGCCAGAACTCACGTCATGTGAAAAATGCGTTATTGGCAGCGGTACAGAAGCAAAAACATTAACAGAAGCTGATATTAAAGATGCTGTTGGCATCGTGGCGGGCACGGATAATGATATTAACAACTTATCCATTGTAATGACGGCTTTTGAACTCAACCCAAAATTATTTTTTGTTATAAGAAGAAACCATCGACAAAACAATCCATTATTCAAGAAATTTAATGCTGATATCACCATGCAACCGACTGATATTATTGCGCACGAATGTTTAGCACATATGATCTGCCCACTTCTGACCGAGTTTTTAACTTTAGTGCGCAAACAAAATAACCAATGGGCGAATGAACTCATTAACAAGCTGGTTGATATCGTTGGAGAAAATGTACCAGAAACTTGGGCCATCACAATAAATAGTGAAAGCACACCCGGTGTTTACGAACATTTAAACGAAGGCACTACAGTAAAATTGCAGCACCTCATACAAGATCCATTTGATCGTGATGACAAACTTCATCTAGTGCCGATTTTACTGGTTAGAAACAATCATCCATCACTCGTACCTGATACATCAATGGCCTTAGCTATTGGTGATCGCATTCTATTTTGTGGTACACAACGCGCCAGTGCTGCACTACCCTCAACACTCAACAACATCAAAGCACTCAACTACATTATTAATGATTTAGAAGTACCAGATAGCTACATTTGGCGCTTGTTTAAGGGCAAAAAGAAGAAGTAATACGCATAAGTTTATCTATTGCCCACGCATAAACATTTTATCTAAATCAGCCATTGAAACTTGAAACCAAGTTGGCCTGCCATGATTACATTGCCCTGATCTTTCTGTAGACTCCATATCACGTAACAAAGCATTCATTTCTGGCACTGTTAACGTGCGGTTCGCACGTACAGCCGCATGACAAGCCATCGTGCCTAACATCTCATTTCTACGCTCAGTAAGCGCACGTGAAGCACCGTATTCACGTAAATCACGCAATACATCCCGCGCCAAAGTGACAGCATCAGCGTGTTGCAACAACATAGGCACTGCGCGAATAGCGAGTGTATTTGGAGAAAGGATAGCAAACTCAAAACCCAACTGCTTCAAACTACCCTGACCAGCACTAAGCTCTTCTTGCACGGTTGCAACTTCTAGCCTATCTGCATTAAAACTCACCGGAATGAGCAGCGGCTGCATAGGAACAGCATCCGTTTCTAATGCCTCTTTTAAACGTTCATACATAATACGTTCGTGTGCAGCATGCATATCAACTACAACTAAGCCTTGCACATTTTGCGCCAAAATATACACACCGTGAATTTGCGCTAGTGCAAAACCCAGTGGAAATTCTGCCTGTGTTCCGAGTACTTCAGAAGGCAAACCCTGAGAAACATCGGAAGAAGCTTCTAATTTAGATCTAGGTATACCCCCTAAAGATGTCGTGTTTAATACATCACCTTCTTTGTTAGAGGTTACAGCATCACCAAACATTGTTTTATAAAAACCTGTCGATTGCTCTGCCGTTAATGGCATTTGTGCTTGATGTTGCGGGTAGTTTTGTCTACTAGAGAAAGGATTATGTGGCGCTTGATTAGCTGTCGCCGCATTAGAAACACCTGTTGGCGTTGCCAACATTTTATTTAACGCATGGAAAATAAAGCGATGGATTGCTTGGCCATCTCTAAAACGCACCTCTGTTTTAGCTGGATGCACATTAACATCGACTAAATTAGGATTAAGCGCTAAAAACAACACATACGCAGGATGTCTATCATGATGCAATACATCCTGATAAGCCTGCCGGATTGCATGTGAAATCAATTTATCTCGCACAAACCGACCATTCACATAGACATATTGCGTATCGCGCCTATGCCTGTTATACGTAGGTTTAGCAATCAAGCCCCATAGTCGCAAATCTGCTGCTGTTTCATCAACAGCAATCGTTTCAGCTGCAAATTCAGTACCTAGCACCTCATTAAATCTTTTTTCAGGCGTTGCAATAGCATAACGGCTTATTACACGCTCATTATGCTGTAGTGTAAAAGCCACATCGGGACGAGATAATGCAGCATAAGTATAGGCTGCCTCGCAGTGTCCAAACTCGGTCGCATCTTTTTTTAAAAATTTACGACGTGCTGGCGTATTAAAATAAAGGTCACCCACCTCTACAATAGTGCCAACATCTAATGCAGCAGGTGCAACAACTGACAATTCACTGCCATTTGAAGTGATATGCCAAGCATGTTTAGAGGCTTGTGCACGACTGCTAATTTGTGCGCGTGACACTGATGCAATACTTGCTAAAGCCTCACCACGAAAACCAAGACTGGCAACGGCTTCTAAATCCTCTAAGGTGCTAATTTTACTTGTTGCATGCCGTGTTAAGGCTAATTTCAAGTCATCTTTAGGGATGCCAACACCATTATCAATCACTTTGATTTGCTTAATACCACCTTGCTGTAAATACACTTGTATATTGGTGGCGCCTGAATCTAAGCTATTTTCTAGCAGCTCTTTTAACGCAGATCCTGGACGTTCGACAACCTCACCAGCAGCAATCTGGCTAATAAGTTGATCTGGAAGTTGTTTGATTCGAGCCATGCGCAGAATAACGATTAAAAGCTTATTTTACCTGAACATTGCATCATTGATTGCCTTGCTAGACAAAGGGTCGGTTACCCTAGCATACGTTATCGTATTTCAACCTTTGCTAAAGCAGGGCTAGATGCAAAATATTGCTTGATGCCCGAAAGAATAGAAGCCGCCAATTTGTTTTGATGTTTACTACTATTAAGTTTACGCTCTTCTGATGGGTTCGTAATAAAGGCTGTTTCAACTAATATCGACGGAATATCTGGTGACTTTAAGACGGCAAATGCCGCTTGCTCAACATGCTTTTTATGTAATACATTGACACCCTTAACATGATTTAACACAGCCTTACCCAGTTTAATACTATCGCTAATTGTGGCCGTTTGTGACAAGTCTAAAAGTGTCCTAGCCAATATTGGTTCTTTATCACTGAGGCTCACACCGCCAATCAAGTCTGACTCATTCTCTTTTTTAGCTAAATAACGTGCTGAAGCACTCGTCGCACCACGTTGAGACAAGGCAAATACTGAAGAGCCTCTTGCCGAAGACTTGGTAAAAGCATCAGCATGAATAGACACAAACAGATCTGCTTTAAGCTTGCGCGCCTTAATAACGCGCCCTCTTAAAGAAACAAAATAATCACCATCTCTCGTTAGCACACCGCGCATATTAGGTTCTGCATCTACTTTTGCCTTCAATTTTTTTGCAATAGCTAAAGTAATCTTTTTTTCGTAACTACCTTTTGCCCCACGCGCACCTGGGTCTTCGCCACCGTGTCCAGCATCAATAGCGATAGTAAGTATGCGCGGCTTTCTTTTATTCGTATTACTAGGCTTAGTGTTACCTGGTTTGTTGCTACCTGATGGCAACGGCTCAACAATTGGCTTAGGCTGTCTATTATCAGTATTATTTGGATTTTCAAGCCTATCAAGCATGGCTATTAAAGGGTCTTCCAATGGGTAAATATCAAGCACTAAACGATGTTTGTATTCTCCAGCAGGCTTTAAAGCAAAAACCTTCGGCTTTACCTCAGCCTTCAAATCGACCACGACACGAACAACGTTTGATTTAAATTGTGCGACACGCACCTGTCTAATATAAGGGTCATCCGCTAATATTTTGCTAGATAAGGACTTTAAGACACGATTGATTTCAACATTCTTAATGTCTAAAACTAAACGTTCAGGGTTTTTTAATGTGAATTGTTGATAAGCAACAGCAGATTCAGCCTCAAAAGTGACGCGTGTATAGTCTTGCGCCGGCCAAACACGTGCTGCAGTAATTAAATTGGCAGAAAAAACAGGGGTGCTTGCGCATAAAGCAGCAAACATAATAACGTATTTTATAAAAGGCAATCTAAGCATATTTTCCTGAATAAACACTGCATCAACATTGATTTAACTATTTACAACAAGTTCCATGTGCAACAATTTCTATTTTTCGACCCTTAGCAGGGTCATGATCATTTATTAAGTCCATTTTAATATCAAAATTTGGCTTCGATAATAAATTATGGGCTTTTTCTGGCCACTCTACCAAACATATACTAGCCGCATTAAAATACTCTCTAAAGCCAGAAATCTCCCATTCTTCCTCATCTAAAAATCTATATAAATCAAAATGATATATATTATAACTAGAAATCACATAAGGTTCAACCAGTGTGTAAGTTGGGCTTTTTACCTTACCCGTGTAGCCGAGACCTTGCAAAACACCACGAACAAACGTTGTTTTACCCACACCCAAATCGCCATGCAAATAGATAACCAAGCCATTGGTTACATTTTTTGCAAACTGCTGCCCAACCGCAAGCGTTGCGGCTTCATCCATTAATTCACGTGTAAAATGGCTAGCCATGATCGCCCCCAACAAAACAACTAACGATTATAGGCAACTTGCCGCTGACATCAAGCGAATTGGCCTGGCATTGGGCTTTGCTGAAATCGGCATTAGCGACATTCACTTGAATGATGCAGAGCATCAACATCAGGCATGGATTAAAAAAGGCTTTCATGGTGAAATGGATTATATGGCAAAACATGGTACTAAGCGTACCCGCCCTGCCGAATTAATTCCCAATACCGTTAGCGTCATCTCTGCACGCCTAGATTACTTACCACCAAAAACAAAAGATAGCTGGCAAGTCATTGAAAATAGTAATCAAGCATTTATCTCACGTTATGCACTCGGACGTGATTACCATAAAGTCATGCGAAAAAAATTGCAGCAGCTATGCACTGAAATAACGAAATTACCTGTTAATTTTGAATACCGTGTTTTTACTGATAGTGCGCCTGTATTAGAAGTTGCACTGGCTGAAAAAGCAGGGCTAGGTTGGCGCGGCAAACACACCCTGCTTATTAATAAAGATCGCGGCTCATGGTTCTTTTTAGGTGAAATCTACACCAACCTACCACTGCCAGCAGATGCCGCGGCAGTTAACCACTGCGGCACTTGCACTGCGTGCATAGATGTATGCCCCACGCAAGCCATTACAGCGCCCTATGAGGTCGATGCACGTCGTTGCATCTCCTACCTCACTATTGAGCTAAAAAACAGCATTCCAGAAGCATTGCGCCCGCTTATTGGCAACCGTGTCTATGGGTGTGACGATTGCCAACTCACCTGCCCTTGGAACAAGTTTGCTGAAACCACACAAGAAACTGACTTCAACGTACGTAATGGCTTAGATGATATCAGCCTAGTTGAATGCTTTAGCTGGTCAGAAGATGAATTTAAGCAAAAAATGGCTGGCAGTGCTATTTACCGTATTGGTTATACACAATGGTTGCGTAATATCGCTGTAGGATTAGGCAACGCTCCAACCTCTCTAGCGGTTGTTTCAGCACTAACAATACGCAAAAATAATTCTAACGTGCTGGTTAGAGAGCATGTGACTTGGGCACTATCTCAACATGCACATGATTAATCAACCCAAATTTTGTGCCTAGCATACGTAAGAAATCGAGTTGCCGATGTTATAATAGTGGATAACTATGTGTTTGATTCATACCAGCTTTGTGGTAACCATTAAACTAAAAACAACTTACTGAAAACCGAAAATTTACATGACAGCACTCACTGAACACCCTTCTTGGCAAGCACTTTGCCAACACCAAAAGATTGTATTGAAAATGCAAATGCGTGATTTATTCGATGCTGATCCAAAACGCTTTGATAAATTCAGCCTCAAATTCGAGGACATATTACTTGATTATTCAAAACACCGTATTACGGAAGAAACGCTACCACATCTATTTCAAATAGCACGAGAAGCAAACCTTGAAGGCAAGCGTGACAACATGTTTGCTGGTAAAAAAATTAACATTACTGAAGATCGTGCTGTACTACATACCGCATTAAGAAACCGTAGCAATGAGCCTGTCTATGTAAATGGCAAAGATGTTATGCCAGAAATTAATGCTGTACTCAAACAAATGCGCGAGTTCAGCACCAAGGTGCGCAATGGCACATGGACAGGTTTTACCGGCAAGCGCATTACAGACGTCGTTAATATTGGGATTGGTGGTTCTGATTTAGGCCCTGCAATGGTATGCAATGCGCTTAAACCCTATGCCAGCCCTGATTTGAATGTACATTTTGTATCGAACATCGATGGTGCACACCTCATGGGAGCACTAGAAAAATGCAATGCTGAAACGACATTATTCATCGTCGCTTCTAAAACATTTACCACACAAGAAACCATAACAAATGCTAAATCAGCACGTACTTGGTTTTTAGAAAGTGCTAAAGATAACGCACATGTAGCTAAACACTTCGTTGCGCTCTCAACCAACGCCGCAGCCGTCACTGATTTTGGTATTGATGTTGCCAATATGTTTGCCTTTTGGGATTGGGTCGGCGGCCGCTATTCACTATGGTCTGCTGTTGGCTTATCTATCGCTTTGTATGTAGGCATGGACAATTTCGAAGACTTGCTTACTGGTGCCCATGAAATGGACAACCATTTCAAAACGGCTCCTTTAGAGCAAAACATGCCTGTTATTATGGCGCTGATTGGCGTTTGGTATAACAACTTCTTTCATGTTGACTCCCATGCAATACTTCCCTATGACCAAGGAATGGCACGCTTTCCTGCCTATATGCAGCAAGCAGATATGGAAAGCAATGGTAAATTTATTTGCCTCGATGGCAAGCGCATTCAATATAAAACTGGCCCTATCATTTGGGGTGAAGCTGGCACCAATGGCCAACACGCATTTTATCAACTGATTCATCAGGGTACGCAAATCGTTCCTTGTGATTTTTTAATGCCAGTACACAGCCATTACGCCATAGGCAAACATGGTTATGCGCATCACAAAATCCTAATGGCCAATTTTTTAGCACAATCCCAAGCATTAATGCTAGGAAAAACTAGAGAAGAAGCACGCGCCGAACTTGAAGAGCAAGGCATGAGTGGCAAAGCGCTTGAAGATTTACTACCACACAAAATTTTTGAAGGAAACCGCCCTAGCACTTCGATTATGTTCGACAAGCTTACACCGAATACACTTGGTAAACTGATCGCACTTTATGAACATAAAATATTTGTGCAAGGCGTGATCTGGAACATCAACAGCTATGACCAATGGGGTGTTGAGTACGGTAAACAAATTGCCAGTCAAATTTTACCGCAGCTCACTAGTGATGGCATGGTCTGTGATTACGACGGCTCAACTAACGGCCTGATTAATCACTCCAAGCAACTAAAATAAGCTTGCAAACCATTTAGTTAAGCAATGGTCAAATACCGTAAACCTGCTAGCTATGTGAGCTAAGGCTAAAACAATTAAAATGCGCTTAGCGCAATTGAATACCTTTAGTGATTGCATTCAACCCTATCGCATTACCTATGCTAGCGCCTAAACGCTTGGCAAAACGTTCAACAAAGGGCTCTTGATAAGAGTAATTAAACACCTCTTCTTGCTTAATCACTTCGCGTGCTACTGAATCCACAGTACCTAAAGCATCTGCCAAACCTATGTTGATGCTTTCCTCCCCACTCCAGAACAGGCCGCTAAATGTTTCTGCCGTTTCTTTCAAACGGTCACCACGGCCTTCACGCACAACTGTTTTAAACTGCTCATGAATCTCATTTAGCATCGCTTGAGCATAAGCCTCATGTAAAGGGTTAACCGGAGAAAAAGGATCTAGCATTGCTTTATTCTCACCCGCTGTAATCAATCTACGCTCAATCCCCATTTTTTCCATGGTGCCGATAAAACCATAACCATCCATTAACACGCCAATCGAGCCAATAATGCTCGCCTTATCAACATAAATTTTATCTGCTGCAGCGGCAATATAATAACCGCCAGAGGCACAAATATCTTCTACAACAGCATAAACAGGAATTTTAGGATGTAGTTTCTTTTGTCGTAAAATTTCCTTATTGATCATACCTGCTTGGACAGGACTACCACCAGGACTGTTAATACGCAAAATAATGCCTTTAGTTCCTTCGTTATCGAAAGCATCTGCCAGGCTATTGATTACAGCACCTGCGCTCACCTCGCCTCCCGGCTCAATAACACCAGATATATTAATTAAGGCGCTATGGTCACCTGTCGCAGCATTGGTATCTGCACCTAACCAACCTAATGCGTATGCCATGACTGTAAATAGATAAGCAAATACCAACAACTTAAAAAAAACACCCCAGCGTCTCGCTGTTCGTTGTTCTTTCAAGCCTGAAAGTGCGAGCGTCTCTATTGTTTTTTGCTGCCAATTATCATCTTCTTGGCCTAATTCTGTTGACATATCTAAGTTTTCCTATGAATTTTATGTAACTGGTCAATATGAATAATAACTTGTTGATTCAATTCTGTCACAGGTAAAGCCTGCAAACTTTTACCTTTACACGGCCCCATCACGCAATATCCTGTTTCTGGTGCATAGTGTGCGCCATGGGTAGCACAAATCAGGTAATCTTTGCTGGCCGTAAAGAAATCACCTTCATTCCAATCCAGCTCAACGGGCACATGCGCACATTGATTAATATAAGCATACGCCTTGCCTTCATAACGCACGACAAACCCAGTGATAAGCTCACCTAATGGTGGCAAATCAAAACGTAAACCTGATGATTTCTCATGCAAGTCATGGCTATTAAAAGTAATTGTTTTTTTAGGCATCATTTAAAAGCCAATGATCTAAAGCATCAAATGCATCAAATATTTCTTTAGGGTTATAAGTTAATAGCTTTTCTCTTGTTTGCGCACCAAAAGTCACCGCCAAAGATTGCACACCTGCATTCTTCGCCATTTGCAGATCATAACTACTATCACCAATCATCAATGTGCGATCTGGTCCCACCACTAAAATATCCATCAACTCATCCAACATTTGCGGATGTGGCTTAGAAAAACACTCGTCTACCGTTCGTGTTGCATGAAAGCACTTTCCAACACCTGAACGCTTGATGGCTAAATTCAACCCACGCCGACCTTTACCCGTGGCGACTGCCTGCTTAAAACCACGTCGGTTTAATTCCAAAATCAGCTCCTTAGCGCCTTCAAAAAGAGGAATCGCCTCCTCCCCCGCATAATAATTAGTGATGTATTGTTTAGATAATGCCTGTATTTTCTCTTCGGAGATGTCCCCATACAAGGCGTCAATAGACTCGCGTAAACCTAAGCCGATAATATTACGTGCGGCTTTAGGTGCCAATACAGGCAAACCCACTTGCGCGGCAGCCGAAACGATTGCCTCAGTAATCATGCCCGTAGAATCAGCTAACGTGCCGTCCCAATCCCATATAATTAAATCAAATTGCTTCCCCATACCGCTCAGTTTTCCTTTTGTTTTTTAATGAGTGTTTGAACAAAACGTTCAAGCGCTGTTGGCAAAGGCGCTTTCAACCTTAACCTTTCCCCAGTAAGAGGATGCTCTAATTTTGTTTCAATTGAATGTAAAAACATTCGTTTTAAACCTTTTTTTTGTAATGCTTTATTTAATGCAAAATCGCCGTATTTATCATCCCCTACAATAGGAAACCCTAAATGTGCTAACTGCACCCTCAATTGATGCGTGCGCCCAGTAATTAGTTTTGCTTCAAGCAAACTAAACCCTTCGAATGCCTGTTTTAAGTAAAAGATCGTTTCCGAAACCTGTGCCTCATTAAATTTATCCTTCGCTTTATCGGTCACCACATTCACCCGCCGCTCTCCACTAGGTAGTACATATTTTTGCAAATCCAAAACAACACGCTTTTTATTTTCTTTCCAATCCCCAGCCACCAAGACAGCGTAACGCTTATCCGTCTGATGATTACGAATAGCCTCATGCAAAGTGACCAATACCTTACGTTTCTTTGCTAGCAGCAGTATGCCAGAAGTCTCACGATCTAAGCGATGCACCAACTCTAAAAACCTTGCTTTAGGCCGCTCTAAGCGCAACTGTTCGATTACTCCACGGACAATACCGCTGCCACCATGCACAGCAAAACCTGCTGGTTTATCGATCACCAACAAAGCATCATCTTCAAAAATAATTGCATTTTCAAATTTAGAAGTTGATGCATCAAGAGGCGTCTTCGGCAAAGAGGGTCTAACAGAAACACGAATAGGTGGCACGCGTACGACATCACCTAACACTAACTTTCGTGATGCATTAACACGCCCTTTATTAACCCGCACTTCACCACTACGTAAGATTCTATAAATGTGACTTTTTGGTACGCCTTTGAGTATTTTGGCTAAAAAGTTATCCACGCGTTGCCCCTCACTAGCCTCATCAACGGTGAGTTTAGCCACTGCATATTCACTGACAACATTGTTTTCATTTTCTTGCATCATAGTTTTGCCTAAAAGCTCAATAAAGCCTATACTCCATCTGTGATTAATTTTGAGCTGAAAAATGCCGTTTAATTACACAAAAAAATTAATTATAGAATACTTGGTTAATACCGCTCGCCATATTTAAGTAGCGATAAAATAATTGCGCTATAGCCGCCACAGACTAAAAGAACAATGTGCGACTAAAGTTATCTGAAGACAGAATTTTAACGGATTCATGCCTATGTTAGGCATGAGTTTTAAGTACTTAAAGTGACATTATAATCAATTACAACGTACTCATATAGCGTATGTGCGGAAGCGCTAGCTTGTAATCAAGCGTGACTAACAATAGTTGCTTATAAAGCAAACCAAGGTTTGCCATACTGATTTACTTAATCTATACATACGATATAGCTAGATAAACCAACGCTATCGACGTATCTTCAGAACTTTATTCTCTTGTCCAAAAGTCTACCTGCTTAGCGCGGGAGTATACAATGAAACGCATGTTATTTAATGCAACGCAGTCTGAAGAACTACGCGTTGCGATTGTTGATGGGCAAAAACTCATCGATTTAGATATCGAACACGCAAGTAAAGAACAACGTAAAAGCAATATTTATAAAGGCATTATCACACGCGTAGAGCCTTCTCTTGAGGCCGCTTTTGTCGATTACGGCACTGAACGTCACGGCTTTTTACCCTTTAAAGAAATCTCACGCAGCTATTTCAGCAAAAAACCTGAAGGTAGTGGTCGCGTAAAAATTCAAGACGTCATTAAAGAAGGGCAAGAAGTCGTCGTGCAAGTCGACAAAGACGAGCGTGGCAGTAAAGGCGCCGCACTCACAACCTACATCTCATTAGCGGGCCGTTACTTGGTATTAATGCCAAATAACCCGCGTGGTGGTGGCGTTTCACGCCGTGTAGAAGGAGAAGAACGTAACTCGCTCCGCGACACCATGGCAGAACTCACCATGCCAAAAGGCATGAGTATCATTGCACGTACAGCGGGCATTGGCCGCAATGCCGAAGAGCTACAATGGGACTTAAGCTACCTTTTACAATTGTGGACAGCCATTGAAGATGCCTCAAACCTACAAAAAGGGGCCTTCCTGATTTACCAAGAAGGCAGTTTAGTTATTCGCGCGATTCGTGACTACTTTAGTGCCGATATAGGCGAAATATTGATTGATACTGCAGAGGTACATGAGCAAGCAGTTCAATTTATGGATCATGTAATGCCAGGTAATGTTTCTCGTGTAAAACTATATGAAGATGAAATCCCATTATTTTCACGCTTTCAAATAGAACACCAAATTGAAACAGCTTTCTCTCGTGAAGTACGCCTGCCTTCTGGTGGCGCTGTTGTTATTGACCATACCGAGGCTTTAGTTTCAATTGATGTTAACTCAGCACGATCTATCAAAGGTGCTGATATCGAACAAACTGCCTTTAACACAAACATTGAAGCAGCCGATGAAGTTGCTCGTCAATTAAGATTACGAGACCTAGGTGGTTTAGTTGTTATTGATTTCATAGACATGGAAAAACAACGAAATCAACGTGAGGTAGAAAATGCTATGCGTGATGCATTACATGCAGACCGCGCGCGCATACAAACAGGTAAAATATCGCGCTTTGGCTTACTTGAGTTATCACGCCAACGTCTCCGCCCTAGCTTAGGCGAAAGCAATCATATCCCTTGCCCACGTTGCCATGGCACAGGCCATATCCGTGGTATTGAGTCTACCGCGCTACATATCTTACGCATCACCCAAGAAGAAGCCATGAAAGAGAATAGCGCCATTATTCAGGTGCAATTACCTGTTGATGCCGCAACCTTCCTCTTGAATGAAAAGCGGGCCGACGTACATAAGATCGAACAGCGTACAGGTGTAGAGGTTGTCTTCATCCCTAACATCCATATGGAAACACCTAACTACAACATTACACGCATCAAACAAGATGAAATGGATGATGATGCATCACGTGCCAGCTATAACTTAGTAGAAATGCCTGCTGAAACAGATTACGTTAGCAGCTTGAGCGAAGAAACCGCGCCTAAAGCGCCAGAAGCTTTAGTAAAAGCCATTGTTAGCAAGTCGCCAGCACCCATCGCAAGCCAGCAAGCTTCTTTAGGAAAAGTCTCCATTTTAGGACGCATTAAAAGCTGGTTAGGTGGTGATGACAACGAATTGGCTGCTATTGAAAAGCCTGAAGAAAAACCTAATGCTAATCGCGACAATAATCGCAATAGAAATCGCAATAGAAATCGCAACCGTAACCGTAACAACCACGACCGCAATGATAAAGCACGTGCTAACAACGGAAAACAAGAGAACCAAACACGACAAAATCGCCCCACTTCTTCTGAAAGTGCCAAGAAAAATCACAACGAGTCAAATCGTGAAGAAAAAAATACAGCCCCTAAAACAGAGAGCCAAGCTAGCGAAAAAACGCAACCATCACGACAAGAGCGTGGCAATAGACGTGGACGTAGTGGAAGGCGCGATCATAAGGGTCGTGATGAAACACAAAATGTAAAAACTGAAACTTCTCAAGAAATTAAATCTACTGTCGCCGCAGAAGCAGCAACACCTCAGGTAGAGACAGCAGCGCCTGTCACCTCTCCGGCACCTGCAAAACCAAAAACCACCCGCACGAAAAAACCTGCGGTTAAAGAAACCTCTGCCAAAAAGACAGTAGCAGCAGATAAAACCACGGCCAAAGAAAAACCTGCAACACCTGAGAAAAAGGCAAGCAAACCAAAAGCACGCAAACCTAAAACGACTAAACCGGTTGATTTGTCAGAAAACGGTTTGCAATTGGTAGAAACAAAAAACAAACCAGCTCCTAAAACAGCCAAACCTAAATCAGCAGCAAAACCAAAAACGACGCGTAAAGCGCCTAATTGGAAAAAAACTGAAGCAACTACTGATGGAAAAGAAGCGCCGTTAGTCATGGTGGAAACACAAAAATAACGCTACTAAACGTAGAAGTTATATTAATAAAAAACCCCGACATGTCGGGGTTTTTTATTAATATAACAATAGCACCTAGTTCCTTATGGAATATATCATCCAAAAACCTAATGCAGTCATTGCCAAAGAACCGAACACATGACCTAAAATATGCAATGATGCCCAAGCATATTCTTGCTTATGCAATAAATTAAATGCCTCCGCAGAAAAAGTTGAGAAAGTCGTTAGTCCACCCAAAAAACCTGTCATCACAAATAATCTGACTTCACTATGTTGTGGTGTCGATATAAACAAGGCCAATGCTATTCCCATTAACAAGCCACCTAACAAATTAGCTAACAGCGTACCTAATGGAATCACGCTAGCATTTAACACCAAACCCAATCCCCAACGTGACCATGCCCCCAACACTGCGCCAGCACCAACGGCAAGCCATTGTCCTAATAACATACAACCCCTTCAAAAAATTTTAAACAACTAGATTAGCTAATTTATACCATAGCTCATCAAATAGCATCACCCAAACCCTATGTATGCGTTCAATTCATCATGATGAAACTGCTATTCATGTCAACAACATGTCACTTTTGGTCAGTTCCACGCGCATCTTATTACACTTGAAGATACATAACATTACCTCAATCTAGAATAAGAACACTGCTGCAAACCAAGCCTAGCGCACCATTCAAGTGAAAATCAATTCAAATACAAATTAGAAAAATAAACTGGCATAGATGATGCTTATATCTAACCAAGCTTCTCCAAAGCTAAAATCTCCTCCCTTGGGGCGTCACTTTTTAAAAGTTTCGCCCCATTTTTTTATATTATTTCAATATAAAGTGTTCACGGTAATATTTAAGCTCATCAATAGACTCGTAGACATCAGCCAATGCCTCATGCTTACTAGATTTTTTAAATCCTGAACATATTGCAGGCTTCCAACGCTTTGCAAGCTCTTTAAATACGCTAACATCCAAATTTCGATAGTGAAAAAACGCCTCTAAATCTGGCATATAGCGCGCCATAAAGCGGCGGTCTTGGCAAATAGAATTGCCACACATAGGAGACTTTCCTGCAGGCACATGTAATTTTAAGAAAGCGATCATTTGCTCTGTTGCAGCAACTTCATCCAATTGAGAAGCTTTAACTTTTTCAATTAAGCCACTACGCCCATGCGTTCCCTTGTTCCAAGCATCCATGCCATCAAGCACAGCATCACTCTGATGGATAACCAACACTGGCGACTCTGCTAATACATTTAACTCAGCATCGGTTACAACTGCCGCCAACTCTAAAATCATATCTGAGTCAGGAAGTAGACCGCTCATTTCCATATCTAGCCATATTAAATTATTGTTATTCAAGTCGCTGCTTTTGATTTCCATCATGATTTCCATTATTTTTTAGTTAAAATACAACGCTTACGAACTAAAGCCACCTAAATGCTTCAGAATATAAGCTTATAATAGGACTAGTTTAACCGATTACTTAAATATGATGACCTCTACACTCACACTAACTTTCATTTCACTACTAATTATTACAACATTTATTCGAATTTGGCTTGGCTCACGCCAAATCAATCACGTTCTTAATCATCGAGGCAATGTGCCAAGTGCCTTTTCAGAAAGCATTACCTTAGAAGCACATCAAAAAGCCGCGGATTATTCTAGCGCAAAAACAAAATTAGGCTTAATTGACGTTGCTATTCAAGCAATCCTCCTAGCGGTACTGACCATAGGTGGCGGTTTACAATGGATAGACGACGCATGGCGAAATATACTCATCGATCAAGAAATCTTACGTGGTGCTTTGGTTATAGTCTCGGCTTTATTTATTAGCAGCTTGATAGACCTGCCTTTTGATTACTACAAAACATTCACCATAGATGAAAAATTTGGTTTTAATAAAATGACGCCTAAAATGTTTTTTACTGACCTGATGAAGCATAGTCTAGTCGGTTTGGTTTTAGGTGCGCCAATATTATTTGTTGCACTTTGGCTCATGCAAAGCGCAGGTGAGTTTTGGTGGTTTTATTTGTGGCTTGTTTGGAGTGCTTTTAACATTCTGATGCTGGCAGTTTATCCGACATTCATCGCGCCTTTATTTAACAAGTTCACGCCACTGGCGGATGCAGAACTTAAAACCAGAATTGAATCTCTACTGACAAAATGTGGATTTAAATCACAAGGCCTATATGTCATGGATGGTTCTGCACGTAGCAGCCATGGCAATGCTTACTTTACCGGGTTCGGTAGTAGTAAACGTGTCGTGTTTTTTGACACGTTGTTAAGCCGCTTAAACACCGATGAAATTGAAGCAGTGCTAGCGCATGAGCTAGGTCACTTCAAGCACAACCATGTGATTAAACGCATTATCATGATGTTTGCAATAAGTTTATTAGGTTTGGCTTTATTAGGTTGGCTCATTAACCAACCATGGTTTTATCAAGGCCTAGGCGTAACAACACCCAGTAACTATATGGCGTTAATCTTATTCTTGCTTGTCTCACCTGTATTTTTATTTTTATTACGGCCACTCATGGCAAGCTACTCACGTAAAAACGAATTTGAGGCTGATGACTATGCGGCCAAACATGCTGACGCAAACCATTTAGTTAAGGCCTTGGTGAAGCTTTATCGAGACAACGCCTCTACGCTTACGCCAGATAGTTTACATTCTGCTTTTTACGACTCCCATCCACCTGCCAGCATTCGGATTTCTAAATTAGCAGCGTATACTAGCAGTTAACACATTAAAAATGACGAGGTAACGTAATGTCTAAATATCTTTTTTTAGTATTGTGCATATTGAGCTTTCATGCTTCAGCAAATAACCTATTTTCAGAAGCAGACATTAAAGCAGGCAAAACACTGGTCGAAAAAAACTGTATTAGCTGTCATGCATCAACCTATGGTGGTGATGGCTCCGAGATGTACACACGTCCATTTCATAAAGTTAAAAGCGCAAAAGCACTTGTAACGCAAGTCCGTGCCTGCAATACAAATCTAGGGTTAAAATGGTTTGATGAGGAAGAATTAAATGCAGCAGCCTACCTCAATAAAACCTATTATAAATTTGGCCAATAGCGCGAGCTTGCTACAAGGTTTAGTCATTGCCTCTTATGGCAAACGCTATGATGTCGAGACTGATGATCACACTAAAATTAGCTGTGTAACCCGCGGCAAAAAAACCGATTTAGCCTGTGGTGACATTGTCAACATTAGGCTTACTGCTAAAAAAGAGGGCGTTGTCGAATCCACCGAAGCACGCACTAGCCTACTCTATCGTAGTAATGCTTATAAAAGTAAAATACTGGCCGCTAACGTCACGCAAATTATTATCGTATTAGCAACGCAACCTAGTTTTTATGAAGCGCTTTTAAACCGATGCTTGGTTGCAGCAGAAGCTGCAAAAATAAAACCACTTATTGTGCTCAATAAATGTGATTTACCTGAAGCCAACGATGCCAAAAACAAACTTAAACTATACGAAGATTTAGGTTATAACGTATTAAACTTAGTTGCCACGCAAGATACATCTTCGCTATTGCCCTATCTCGAACACCAAAAAAGTGTACTCGTTGGACAATCGGGGATGGGTAAATCAACGATTATCAATACGTTACTACCAGCACAAAATATCCGTACACAAGAAATTAGCGATGCACTCGATAGCGGCAAACACACCACGACCGCGACTCATCTCTATCATGTCAATGAGAACAGCATACTAATCGACTCACCAGGCTTACAAGAATTCGGGCTGAATCATTTAAGTCATGCAGAAATAGAAGCTGCTTTCAAAGAATTTAGACCTTATTTAGGCCTTTGCC
>CAYXOR010000028.1:0-29082 GCA_964466895.1 uncultured Methylophilaceae bacterium
AAGCGGTAGAGAGTAAACGAACACCACCTAATCACAATCAATCAAGCAATGTCATAGAAAATGATTATCAGCAGCTGGCGCACACGTTTGCACAGGTTATTAAAAAGCCAAGCCTTCAAGACTCGAACTTGTCCGCCTTGGCACAACAACATACCGACCTGTTTGATAGCCTTGCTTTCTACAATGCGGCTTCAACACAATTACCAGCCTTTGTTGTTAAGCACATAGGGGATAATCTAGTCAATGAGATTAAGGCTGGCAGACCTTTGCAGCTAGCAGCTAATGACCGTCTGACTACTAATGATAGTCAAGTAGAGCAAGAGTTTAATGATGAGATAGAGCCGTAGATGTTGAAAAACAGGCTTCGCGCAATATGCTTGTTGTTTTTTCTATTGCCAAGTACGGGTTGTCAGCGAGAAGCCGGATATGATGAAGCGATTAATTTTGCGATTGCACAAGCGCCAATTAACTTAGACCCCCGTTATGCAACCGATGCTGCCTCTGAGCGCGTGAATAGGCTTGTTTATCAAAGCTTGGTTGATTTTGATACTTCTTCTAGACCAGTACCCGGGCTCGCTACTTGGCTGAAGGTGAGTAACCAAGAGTATTTGCTGATGCTTAAAAAAGATAGAGCGTTATTTCATAACCAAACCACTTTAACGTCTGCTGATGTAGTGGCAACTTATCAGTCTATTTTGCAATTGCAGGACTCACCGCATAGAGCGGAATTTGCCAATATTTTTCATGTCAGCGCAATTGATGATGATCATGTTTTATTTGTATTAAAGCAAGGTGATGAACATTTTGTGTCAAAACTAATTATTGGGATATTGCCAGAGAAACTGATTAATAGCGGCCATGATTTTAGTCGTGCGCCAGTAGGTAATGGCCCGCTAAAATTTGTGTCGTGGCACAATAAACTCATGTTGTTACGTGTGAAAGATAAGCAGCACATTAGTCTGCAACAAGTTAAAGACCCTACCGTACGAGTACTTAAATTACTTCGTGGTGAGGCTGATTTATTGCAAGGTGATTTGCCGCCTGAGCTTGTAAAGTATTTACAAAGCAAAGCAGATGTTGTTGTTAGAACGAGCGTTGGTGCAAATTTTTCTTATCTTGGTTTAAACATGCAAGACCCTGTGTTAAAGCAATTAAAAGTGCGGCAGGCCATTGCGCATGCTATTGATAGACAGGCCGTTATTGATAAAGTAATGGTCAATAAAACCCGTATCGCTGACGCTATATTACCCCCTGAACATTACGCGGGTAACGCCGAGCTTAAAGCATATAATTACAAGCCTGCATTATCAAAAAAGCTATTGCAAGAAGCGGGTATTAAGCTGCCACTTAAACTTGTTTATAAAACATCAACTGATGCCCAGCGCGTTCGTTTTGCAACGATTTTGCAAGCGCAAATGCAACCAGCGGGTATTGAGATAGAAATTAGAAGTTTGGATTGGGGTACTTTTTTTGAAGAAGTTAAACAGGGTAAGTTTCAGTTATATGGTTTAACTTGGGTTGGCATTAAAACACCAGAAATTTATACTAAAGTATTTGCCTCAAACAGCACGCCACCGAATGGTTTTAATCGTGGGCGTTATGAAGATAATGCACTCGATGATTTGCTTGCTAAGCAAGATTGGCAAGCCGCGACGACGCGCATTCATCAACAGTTGCCTTACATTCCATTATGGTATGAAGGGCAATCCGCGGCTATGCGTAAAGAGGTCCAACATTATTTACCAAAACCTGATGGTAATTGGGATGATTTAGTTACAATTAAGTTAAAGGGAACAAGGCCATAGAGGTAAGGAGTAAAAATGGACAAAATTTTATCAAATAATAATTTACAAGATGAATCAACTATATACGCGATGGTGTCGTCAATTAAACAGGATGAATTGTATGATTGGATGGTAACAGCTCAAGTTGCTTCACATTTATTTAGTTTAAGCGAGGATGAGTGTAGTGTTGTAATCAATCAATTTAGATTCCACGAAAAACAAAAGGACAAGCAAGAAATACAAGAAAAGCAGGATGAGATTGCAACGCCAGATTTGCAAGGTTTTCTGAAAGAGGTATTCACATTTCCGCCTATTGATAAAGAGCATCTGAATTGTGAGCCATGCATGCGTGAGGAGAATGAAGAGCTAATACATGTTGCATTTGGCATTATTAGTCCTCTTAGCAGGCTGAAATGGTTGGGTTCTGGGTTCGTTGTGGAAGGAAAATTTGTTGGCGAAGGCAAGGATGCCATTGTCCATGCTGTGAAAGGGAATAGTGATTGGGTCATTAAGGAGCTTAAGTTCGGAGGGGAAGAGCGCGCCAAAATGTTAACGTTTTATACTAACAAGCTCGCTGATGATGTCAGGCTTATGGTGCCGGAATTGACACACTTAGATGGAGGTCGTTCGTTACAGAAGTTTGTAAATGGAAGTCCAACAGCTAGTATTGATTGGGCAATGCATCAATTGGCAACACAGAAAGAAGCTATTAAGTTGGCGGAAATTGCGAAGCAAGTATTAGGGGTTCGACCAGGGGAGACCTATCTTAAACATGGTGCATATAAAGTAGGTGTTGATCCTAGCTTTAAGAATTTTCTTTTTAATAGCGAAGGGAAGTTAGAAGGTTGGATTGATCCATTGTATTCCATTAGCCGTTAATTTTATTACATGCATATTATAATTTCTATTAAACAACAAATGCTTAGAATTTCCGATGGTGAAAATAAGCTAATAGCGCAGTATCCGATTTCGACCGCAGCTAACGGCGTTGGCTGTGAGAAAGATAGCGGTTGCACGCCATTGGGAAAGCATATTATTCGCGCTAAAATTGGTGAAGGGGCTGCGCATAATGCGGTGTTTGTTGGTCGGCGCTGGACAGGTGAGATTTGCACACCTGAATTGATGGAAAAATTTCCTGTTAGGGATTGGATACTCACACGTATCTTATGGTTAAGTGGCCAAGAAGTGGGTAAAAACCGATTAGGTCATGTGGATACCATGCAACGCTATATTTATATTCACGGCACACCAGATTCGATAGAGATGGGTAAAGTAGGGTCGCATGGTTGTGTTCGCATGCGCAATGTGGATGTGGTGGCGTTATTTGAGATGGTGCAAGCGGGTACACCTGTGCTAATTAGCAATGATTAGTAAGTTGCTGGGGTTTGTCACTGTTATTTTTGGCGTGTTAGCCCTTACCTTTTTACTTATCCATCTTGTGCCAGGTGACCCCGTAGAGGTAATGCTGGGTGAATCGGCCAGTACGGCAGATCGCGATGCACTTCGCGCGCAGCTAGGCTTAAATCAACCATTGTTAACTCAATTTGGCACTTATCTTAATAAGTTAGCACATGGTGATTTAGGGGAATCCATTCATACTAAAGAATCCATCACAAGTTTACTTAAAAACCGTTATCCTGCTACTTTAAAATTAGCTTTGTTATCACTCATAATAGGTTTGGTCGTTGGTGTGCCCTTAGGTATTTATGCAGCGTTAAAAGCAGGTCAATGGCAAGATTTTGTTGTGACTGTGATGAGTGTGCGCTTTGCTGCTATGCCGGCATTTTGGTTAGGCCCTATGCTCATGTTGTTCTTTGCCGTGTGGTTAGGCTGGCTCCCTGTAAGCGGTATGGATTCGCCATTAGCCATTGTGCTGCCTGCATTAACATTAGGTTTAGGTTTAAGCGCCATTCTTACGCGTATGACACGTACCAGCCTTGTCGGCGTGCTCAATGATGATTTTGTGCGTACAGCGCGGGCAAAAGGCTTAAGTGAGCGAGTGGTGATTGGTCGCCATGCATTACGTGCTGCTTTACTGCCTATTATTACCATCGTCGGTTTGCAAATGGGTAGTTTGTTGGCGGGCACTGTCATTACTGAAACTATTTTTAGCTGGGATGGTATTGGTCGCTTGTTGGTGGAAAGCATCGAAAAACGTGATTACCCTGTGACACAAGCATGCGTGTTGGTCATTGCTTTGAGTTATGTGCTGGTAAATTTAGCAACAGATATTATCTATGGCTTGGTTGACCCGCGAACAAGGCAAGCCAATTGAACGCATTGCTTAGAAAGTTACCACTCGCTTTATTGCTGTTTTGGCTTTGTGTCGTTTTTCTTGGTCGCATGTTAGGCATGCATGGCAATGACATCGATTTAAATGCCATTTTAAGTACACCTAATTTCACGCATTGGTTTGGTACGGATGATTTAGGGCGAAGTATTTTGGCACGGACTTTACTCGGAGCAGAAGTTTCGTTTTTAGTGGCGATTGTGGTGACAGTTATTACCATGGTGATTGGCGTAGCTGTCGGTTTGTTTGCTGGGTTTTATGGTGGCGTTGTTGATAAAGTGCTGATGAAAATTACCGATGTCTTTTTAGCGTTTCCTGGCATTTTGTTGGCCATTGCTTTTGCCGCAGTATTAGGGCCTGGCATCAATAACTTAATATTGGCTTTATCCTTAACTGGCTGGGTGAGTTATGCACGACTCACGCGCGGACAAACCATGACTTTGCGTAATCGCCAATATGTCCAGGCATCCATATCGTTAGGTGCAAGTGTGCCTAGATTGCTGGTGAAACACATTTTTCCACTACTAAGCTCTGTGTTGGTGGTCGAGGCTACTTATAGTTTGGCGAGCATTATGATCGCTGAAGCCAGTTTGTCTTTTCTCGGCCTAGGCATACAAGCACCTAGTGCTTCTTGGGGTGCTATGTTGCGAGATGCTGTGCGCTATATGTTAATCGCACCACATTACGTCATGATAGTGGGTGCCAGCTTAATGAGTTTGATTTTGGCGATTAATTTATTAGGTGATCAATTACATGATAAATTAGACGTTAAATCTTCTATAGATTCAAACTGACTGTGTTATCGTGCCGCATTCTGCTTGTTGCCTAACCAGTTTCAACTAATCAACAAAGCATGATTGCAGCACATACATAATATGTATTCACTTACCTATTGGAAACCTTTTGACACAATCAAACAGCATTACTTGGCAAGAAAAAAATAAAGCAAAAAACGCAGATTGGCAATCCACGGTTAATAACCACGCACCCAAAAAAATAATGGTGATTAACGATACGATTAAAGCAGATGCCGCCTATAAATTAGTGTGTGAAGGTACCGCTTTGTTGTGGCGCGGAGATTTTCAAAATGCCAAGCATTTATCACAGGCGATATCGCGCCGTATTGATAACCGAAGTACAAAACCTAAAGCGCAGAATAAACTTAATAAACAATTAAAAAGTAAAGAGCCAGTAGACCCAAAAGCGCAATTTCACTTACATCGTAAAAGCCAAATAGAGCGTGCACGGACCATGGGTATGTTGTTGGTAGAGTTGTCCGGTGATTACGTATTGCCGTACGATAGAGCGCCTGATGTACAGGCCGCGTGTGAGCATGCTTACGGCAAAACAAAGCGTAAAGATAATATTGTTCTCTCGCTACGTGAACTGCTTGGGGTTATAGGCGCTTATGAGTGGCATAAAAAAGGGGTAGAGATTCCGCAGTTAGCCGCGACGATAACACCAGCCTACGGCGTGTATTCACCTGTGCGGGGTGAATATATTGATTTAGTGAATGAGGCGGCGCTTAATAATGTGAATATTGCATTTGATATTGGTACGGGTACAGGCGTGTTAGCTGCCATACTGGCTAGACGTGGTGTTAAAAAAATTATTGCTACAGAGCTAGAGCCACGTGCTATCGCTTGCGCAAAACTCAATATAAAAAAACTTGGCTTTGCCAATCAAGTTGAGATTGTTCAAGCAGATTTATTTCCATCTACTGATGCTGGCCTCGCTGATTTAATCGTATGTAATCCGCCATGGTTGCCTGCTAAAGCCAATTCAACAATAGAGCAAGCGATTTATGACCCAGAAAGCAAAATGTTAAAAGGCTTTTTAAATGGCCTTAAAAGTCACTTAGCCTTGAATGGCGAAGGCTGGTTAATACTTTCAGACTTCGCTGAACATCTAGGCTTACGTAGTCGCGAGGATTTATCTGCATGGATAGAGGCAGCAGGTTTAGTGGTGAAAGAGAAGATTGATATCAAACCTAAGCATGGTAAAGCCAATGATGCAGCGGATCCGTTATATATAGCAAGGTTAAAAGAAATCACTTCGCTTTATCGTTTGCAGGTGGTTTAGAATAGCAATAAATATAATAGAAGGTTGATATGTCTTTAGGTCCTGTCATGTTAGATGTCGTTGGCACAGAACTCACTGCCGATGACATTAAGCGTTTACAGCATCCACTAGTGGGTGGCGTGATTTTATTTGCGCGCAATTTTGAACATTGCGCACAATTAAAGGCGTTAACAGCAAGCATACATAAAGTACGGCAACCGCCGTTATTGATAGCAGTCGATCATGAAGGTGGGCGTGTACAGCGCTTTAGAGAAGGTTTTACAAAAATCCCACCCATGCGTGAGTTTGGTAAGATTTGGGATGATGATCGCAAAAAAGCAAAAGAGCTTGCAACAGAAGCAGGTTGGATTTTAGCTGCTGAGTTACGTGCACATGGCATTGATTTTAGTTTTACGCCAATTTTAGATATGGATTATGGCGATAGCTTAGTGATTGGCGACCGTGCTTTTCACTTAGACCCGCGTGCCATTAATGAGCTGGCATTTAGCGTCATGCAAGGGCTTAAAAAAGGCGGTATGGCAGCAGTCGGCAAGCATTTTCCTGGACATGGTTTTGTTACAGCAGATTCGCATGTGAGTATTCCTGTTGATGGGCGCGAATTTGACCAAATTGCGCAAAATGATATGCAACCTTTTAGGCAAATGATCGATGAGGGCTTACCGGCTATTATGCCTGCACACGTGATTTACCCAAAAGTGGATGATAAACCGGCTGGTTTTTCACAAAAATGGTTACAAAAAATATTACGTGAGCGTTTGGGCTTTAATGGGGCAATTTTTAGCGATGATCTAAGCATGGAAGGTGCAACAGTGGGCGGCGATGTTACGACCCGTAGTTTGGCAGCCCTTAATGCAGGTTGCGATATGATTTTATTATGTAATCGGCCTGATTTAGCAGATGAATTACTTGAAAATTTGGAGTGGGAAATGCCAGCGCAAAGCATGACAAGGCTGGCGCGCATGCATGGCCACCATCACCCGCAAAATTTAATACAACTGCGTAAAGCAGGTGAATTTGTCGATGCAGTAAAACGTGTGGCGACGATAGGACGGGTAGAAGGTGATTTATTTGCTTAAATTTCTGTTTTTAACGCAAATTTAACAATTTGTTACTTGAAACTTTTATGGATTGTCGCTATCTTACTAACAATACCATTTGGTAACTTTTAATGAGGGGACTTTAATGTCAGATAATATGCAAGTTTTAGGTCGTGAGGCCAGTGTTTCAACCGCAACCAATAAAGTGTTGCGTAACACTTATGCATTACTAGGTTTAACCATGATACCAACAGTCATCGGCGCGATGATCGGTATTAATATGAATTTCGCATGGATGGCGACGACAAGCCCAATATTTCTATTTATTGGTATTTTAGCAGCGGTTTATGGCATGTCATATTTAGTGGTTAAAAACAGTAATAACGCAGCAGGCGTATGGTTGCTATTTGCGTTTACATTTATTATGGGTTTGATTTTAGGCCCAATTTTGCAGTATGCGCTACATTTTAGTAACGGTGCGCAGTTAATTGGCTTGGCAGCAGGCGGTACAGCAGCCTCTTTCTTAACATTAGCGGCTATTGGTTCTAATACTAAGCGTGATTTCAGCTTCATGGGTAAGTTTTTAACCATTGGTTTTGTGTTGGTGGTTTTAGCTATTTTGGCTAACTTCTTCTTCCAAGTACCCGCACTTTCACTAACTATTTCTTCGGTGATTGTATTGTTAATGGCTGGTTTTATCTTGTATGAGATTAACCAAATTGTACGTGGTGGCCAAACAAATTATGTGGTTGCAACATTGAGTATTTATATTAGCTTACATAATATGTTTACTAGTTTGTTACATTTGCTTATGGCCTTTATGGGTGGTGACGATTAACTAGTCACATTATTAAAAACCTGCTTCGGCAGGTTTTTTATTGTCATAAGAACGTAATTATTTTTGCCTGCGCTGTTTGAAAAAAGTGCTGAGTATGGCGCCACATTCTTTTGCCAGAACGTCACCAATAACCTCTGTGTGATGATTGAGTTTGGTTTCTGCCATTAAGTTGACTACACTGCCACAAGCGCCCGTTTTAGGGTCGCTAGCACCAAAGACTAGACGTGACAAACGTGCATGTTGTATAAGCCCTGTACACATAGCACAGGGCTCAAGCGTTACGTATAAGGTGCAACCAATTAAGCGGTAGTTGCTTAATGTTTTTGCCGCTTCACGTATGGCTAACATCTCAGCATGCGCACTAGGGTCACTTAAGCTGATTGGTGTGTTACAGCCACGGCCAATGACATTGTCATCTTTTACGATGATTGCGCCTACTGGCACTTCGCCATTTGAGGCTGCTTGATGTGCGAGTGCAATGGCTTGCTGCATGAAGTGGTGGTCAGATGTCATAAAATAGGTTTGTTTTTTATAGATTAATTGCTATTTTTATATTGTTCTATTTTTACATTACCTAGGATAATTAACTAGTGTTATTAAAATATCAGGAGCGCAGAAAATGAAAAGAATATTAGCTTTATGCTTGATGTTGCTTAGCAGTCAAGTTATTGCAGAAGTCGAAATGTATAAGATTGATAATACACATAGCTTTGCTAATTGGAGTATACGGCATGTTGCTTCTAAAACTTCTGGCACATTTAGTGATGTGACTGGTAAGTTGATTATAGATAGAAAAGATCTAACGAAATCAAGGATTGAAGTAAAAATTAATGTGTTTAGTGTCAATAGTAGTCATGCAAAACGAGACGCACATATCAAGGAAGAGAAGTATCTTGATGTTGCTCAATATAGTGAAATGACTTTTGTGAGCACTAAAGTCGAGGCCAGCGGTGCAACAGAAGGTGTGGTGACAGGGCGATTTGCCATGCATGGCGTGACGAAAGAAATTTTCTTCCCGTTTAAAGTGTTGGGTTATGGTAAAGATCCATTTGGTGGCTATCGTACAGGTTTAGAGGCACATACCATTATAAAGGCCAGCGATTATGGGTTTGGATGGGCGAAAAAAGAAGGTGCTTCTGTTGGTGATGATATTGAAATCACGTTGCTCATAGAGGGGGTGCGGTATTATGCAGACCACACACCGCTTGGAAACTAGGCTACCTGATAAGGTAATGTGCTTAGCTAAGGTGTTTTTAAAATAAGTTTGAAAAGGTTATACTAGCTATCCATTCTTGAAAGTATAAAACAATGCAAAAGCCAGCGATTACCCAAGCAGAAATTAATGAAATCATTGCTAATCGCTGGAGCCCAAGAGCTTATGATGCGAGTAAAACAGTAACACAAGAACGAATTATTAGCTTGCTAGAAGCGGCTCGTTGGGCGCCGTCTTGTTTTGGTGATGAGCCTTGGCGTTTTATTGTATGGGATAAAAATCAGAATGCAGACGCATGGGAAAAGGCGCTTGATTGTATTGTGCCAGGCAATCAAGCATGGGCTAAAAATGCACCTGTGCTTATTTTAGTGTGTGCAGATACACAATTTAGTCATAATCAAAAACCTAATCGCTGGGGGGCTTACGACACAGGCGCAGCGGCAGTAAGCTTGTGCTTGCAGGCGACCAGCATGGGTTTGGTTACCCATCAGATGGGTGGTTTTGATGGTGATAAAGCACGTACGGCATTTGGTGTGCCAGCGCAGTATCAGATGATGTCGATGCTTGCAGTGGGTTATGCTAACGATGTGAATAATTTGACAGATGAATTGAAGCAGCGGGAGTTGGCCGCGAGAAAACGTCGACCACTTGGGGAGCTTTTTTTTGATGGTGGTTGGAATCAGCCTATCATCTGATAAAATGACGCTCTAATTGATTTTTAACAGGACTTATCATGGCAGTTGCAACCCTTACTAAAGCAAATTTTAAAGAGACGATTGAAAAAAATAATTTTGTGGTTGTTGATTTTTGGGCGCCGTGGTGTGATCCATGTGTGGCATTTACGCCTACGTTTGAAGCAGCGGCAGAGAAAAATCCTGATATTTTGTTTGGCATGGTCGATACGGAAAAAGATCCAGAAATCAGTGAATATTTTGAAGTTGAGAAAATTCCTGGTATTTTAGTCATTCGCGAACAAGCAGGTATCCATGCGCAGCAAGGTGAAATTGGTGCAGAAGCTTTAGATGAAATTATTAAGTGGGCGCGTGAGCATGATATGAAAACTGTGCGCCAGTATTACGCAGATGAAAAAGCAAAACAAAATTAAAGCTGGATGTTTCGGCAGAAAAAAAGCCGCTTTTAGCGGCTTTTTTTCTGCCTATTTAATAAAATACTAAAAACCACCTGTGGTCACAAGTCTGAATAAGTAATAAGCACCTACTAGCATCATAATGTACATGGGTAAATTGCCACTCTTTTTTGTTTCGCCTTTGTTAGAAGTGGATATCCAACGATTGAGTAGCCATAGTGCGAAAATAATGACAGGGATCAACATCATGGTTGTTGTTGATTGGAAAAGATAGCCTAGTCCGTTTCCAATCCAGCCGTCGTCTTTAAATAGCTCCAGACCCAGGCCAATAAGACCGAGCAGCATTAGTAGCATCGAGCTAACAGACATGAGGGTTTGTAGTAACGTATCTGCCCGAATGTCAGCGTTCTTAGCGTATTTATTTGGATCCATAAAAAGCTCCTTTAAATAAGGTATTAAATACTATGGTATTAATTTTGCGGTAAGTATTGTGCAGGGTCAATTGATTTGCCTTGTTTGCGGATTTCAAAATGCAATTTAACGGCATTTGTGTCGGAATTACCCATTTCGGCAATTTTTTGGCCAGCTTTGACAGCTTGACCTTCTTTTATCGTTATCTTGCTATTGTGCGCATAAACAGATAAAAATGTTTTGTTATGTTTAATAATCACTAATTTTCCATAGCCACGTAAATCAGAACCTGTATAGATGACTTTTCCTGATGCAGCGGCTTTAATCGTTTGTCCTTTTTTGCCTGCAATGTCGATACCTTTATTTCTCGCTGGATTAAACCTTGAGGTGACTTTTCCTTCTGTCGGCCAAGCCCAGCCCGTATTGCTGGTTGTTACTGGCTTAACGGTTGTTGTGGTTTGTGTCGACTCTATTGTTGGCGTAACCTTATTAGCTACAGTGGGTTTAGTCGTTGGTTTGCTCGTTACGGTTTGGCGATTCAGTGCTTCTAAGCTGTAGGGCTCACGTGTTGCTTTAGGCCCAGTTAATACAGGGGTGACAACAGAAACCACTGCACCGCTATCATTGATATCAATGGGTGTGATTACGACACCGTCTTCGTTCTCTGTATTGCTTGCAGTGGTTTTGGCTGCGGTATTGTTGGTATTTAGGCTAGAAAAATCTAACGTTTGGCCAATATTAATAGGGTATGGGTCTCTAATATTGTTTGCAGCTGCAATATCTTTATAGTAATAACCATGGGCTAGACTAATGCTGTATAAAGTATCACCTTTTTTTACAAGATAAGTATTTGGCCGCCAATCGTTTTTTGTGGCTCCGCTGCTGGGAGGCGTTTGTTTTTTAGTTTGTGGTGATTTATTCACTACGGGGGCTGGTGGGTTGCTTTGGCAGCCCACTAAAAACACAATTATTAATAAAACTAAAAATGGCTTAGTCATTTTGCAACGCCACCCAGTAAAGGTACGAATTTTACTGGTTCTAATTCAGTTTTCTTGTATTCGTTTTTAAGTCGTTCAATGACAAAAAGCGTTTGTTCGCTTGTACCAATAGGGATAACCAAGCGCCCACCGATTGCCAGCTGATCTAATAGTTCTTGTGGGACATGGCTGGCAGCAGCAGTAACGATAATGCCATCAAAAGGCGCATAATCTTCTAACCCTTCGCTACCATCGGCATGGTCTAGTTTCACATTGCTACATTTTAGTGTGCGTAAATGACTTCTTGCTTTCATCACCAAGGGGCGAATACGGTCGACCGATAAAACTTCATTGGCAATACGTGATAAAACAGCTGTCTGATAGCCACAACCAGTACCAATTTCTAGCACCTTATTTAATTGCGCGCCATTGCGTAGCACCTCAGTCATGCGCGCAACGATATAGGGTTGGGAAATGGTCTGGCCAAAGCCGATGGGTAGCGATACGTCCTCATAAGCGCGAATAGACAACGCTTCATCGACAAAAATATGCCTAGGAATTTCACCCATAACAGATAAGGTCAATTCATCTTTAATGCCTTGTTCTCGTAGACGTGACAGCATGCGCTCACGCGTACGTAGTGAGGTCATGCCGATGCCCGATTTTGTACTATTTTTAACTAATGCCATATGTTATTTTAACCAGTCTTTAAGCTGAGGTAACGCTTCATACGCAGTTAAATCGGCCTGAAGTGGGGTGATTGATACAAAGTTGTTAGAAACCGCAAAAAAGTCTGTGCCATCACCACCATCATTAGGTTGTCCTGCAGCACCGACCCAGTAGACAGTATCACCACGTGGTGTTTTTAGATTAATAACGGGGTCAGCCTTGTGGCGTTTACCTAACCGTGTAATTAATTTTCCTTTTAATGCTTTATATGGGATGTCGGGGACATTTACGTTAAGTAGTGTTGAGGCTTCAAGGTTCCTCTCTATGTGTTGCTGAACGAGCTCCACAGCAATTTTTGCTGCGGTTTCAAAGTGGGCAGCATGGTGTTGCGACATTGAAATGGCAATTGAAGGGATATCTAATAAATAACCTTCCATTGCAGCAGCAACTGTGCCGCTATAGATGGTGTCATCCCCCATGTTGGCACCGTTATTAATGCCGGAAATAATAAGGTCAGGCATTTTATCCATCAACCCAGTTAATGCAATATGCACACAGTCTGTCGGTGTGCCATTAACATAAAAAAATCCATTGCTGGCTTTGCTTACTTGCAGCGGCCTGTCTAATGTCAGTGAGTTACTGGCACCACTACGGTTGCCATCTGGCGCCACTACGGTGATGTCAGCAATTTTGGCGATGTGTTCTGCAAGGATGTTGAGCCCAGGTGCAAAATAGCCATCGTCATTAGATAATAATATATGCATAGGTTTCATTATAAATTACATGGCTATAAATTACACGGCGTCTTTGCGTGTAAGCCTTGCATAAAAAATTGCGCAAATAAAGAAAATTAAACTCAATAAAATTTCAAATATTGCTAATAATGAAGATAAGCCGTCATCTGACCAAGCTCTTACAACACCTTCAGTAAAATAAAGCAAGATCAACATGCTTGCCCATTGGTAGGTATAACGTTTACCTTTTAGAATGCCGAATAAGGGTAGTAAAAGGGGTGTTGTTTTTAATATCAGTAGAGAGCCGGAAGGTTTTAGTGGTGCTAGTGTACTTTCCCAGGCTAAGCACAAGCCAATAAGCGCGATCAAGCTAACAGAGGCACCCATACGCAAGTTGATTATTGTGCGCGGCATATTTTAGCCATCGTGACTAGGGCTGCTCTGGCTTCTTGTGTATCACTAATGGCATTCTCAAAATTAAAACGTAACACTTTTTTGGTGTCGGTGCGCACGTCGAAGCCCAAGCTATCAATGCCAATCATTTCTACTGATTGCGTTTGTATTTGGTGATAATGGTGGCAATATGCTTTTAGGTTTTCTACATGATCTTGATTCATATGATTAAGAATCTTAGCTTCTTCAAAAAATATTGGATTGGACGGGATTTTAAAATCACTCCCTTCCAACCATCCCATTTTGCCAAACCCAGCTATGTAACGTGCGTGAGAAATGTAAAGCGTATAGAAAGTAAAATCATGGGTATTAAAATAAGATTCAGCTTGAGGTATATAACGTAGATAACGTGCACGAATCAAAGCATCATCTTGATTGGTTTGCTCTGCTTCTGCCAATAAAGTCAATCGTGCATTTTCTTGTAAATCCGCATCGTTGTTAAATACTATTAACGAAATATTTGAATTTTGAATAATATTTTTTGTGTGTTCAGCTATGCTGCTAATTAAAATAACGGGCATCCCTTGGTGATTTAAAACGTAGGGTGTGACAGAGCCGTATGGGTAGTCTTTAAATTTAGCTGAGTGGGTAGACAGCACACCTTTCTGTGCGCCAAATAAAAATCGTTGCGCTTCTAAAGCTAGGCTCATATTAAACTTTAAGCACTTAATTTAAGTGTAGTTTCTGCTAATCGTTTACCTATAGCAATGCAAAGCTTACGTTCTTCATCAGTAATAGGGTGGTCATCTATTGTGCCACCAATATGGCTTGCGCCGTATGGTGTGCCACCTGATTGCGTGTTAGCAAGATCAGGTTCAGAGTAGGGCAGGCCTAATATCAGCATGCCATGGTGTATCAAGGGCAACATCATGCTGATTAAGGTCGTTTCATTACCACCGTGCAAGCTACCGGTAGATGTGAATACGGTCGCGGGTTTGCCAATTAAAGCGCCATTTAACCACTGCGCGACAGTGCTATCAATAAAATATTTCATGGGGGCAGCCATGTTGCCAAAACGGGTAGGACTGCCAAGCGCTAGGCCAGCACATTCTTCTAGGTCGCTTAGTTCAGCATAAGGGTCACCTTCACTGGGGACTTCAGCCTCGGTTGCTTCACAATTGGTAGAGACTTTTGGCACAGTGCGGATTCGTGCTTTTGCACCGTCAATACTTTCAATGCCACGTGCAATAAGTTGTGCCATTTCGCGTACCGATCCACCTTGAGAGTAATATAAAACGAGAATTTCCAACAGATTAGCCTTGAAACATTAGGACTAGGTATTATAAAGGTGATAGCGATATTTTCCAGTTTGTTTTGCCATATACATCGCTTCGTCAACATGTTTGACTGATAGTCATTCAAGGTGTACTGCTCTGCTCGCTTGTAATAGTAATCTCTACGCTACTGAATAATTTACTACTTTCCTCCGACGCTAAATGTGACTCCTTTGTAACGACCTTGGAAATAGTCAATGTGTTTCCCAGTCATTTTAAAGACTTCGTTATCTAGCTTTTGGTATGCGCCGTTTTTATAAGCATACACTCTACCTAGATTAGTCACTCTTGTTGATCCTGCGCCAATAACTTCTGATTGCTCATAACCAGATAAAAGAATTGTAGCAATTTTTGCACCCGGCATCTTAACTACGTGCCATTTAACGCCTTCATATGAGCTAAGTACTAAAATGATTGGTTTTGTTGACCTTTCGACTTTAACGGTTACATCGCCGTTTTTATGTTTAGCACCTTCATAAACACCTATAGCCTCAATCTGTGTATTCTTTGCTTTGGCAGCTAAAGGTGCTGAAGCTTTTTGTTTCTCTATAAGTTGTAGTTTTTTTAGGCTGGCTTCGGCTGCTAGATTGCTAATGAACTCATTTAGTGCAACAGGGGTTCCGTGAGCCATCTCGTCCAATAGTTCTATTTTTGATTTTTTAATAACTCCAATTGAATTGAGGGAGCCGGTATGAACAAAACGATAACTCGACGCCCGTTCATCCGTAATAGGGGATATTGTATTGTCAGTGATTGAATATAAGAAGAAATGCTCTGACCTTCGACGACTGACATTATCTTTGTTGTAGCCTTTTATTATAATTTCATCTGGATTGTTTGTTGCAACGGCTATTTGCATTCTGAAAGGAGAAATATCGATAGTTTTAGTACGAAAAACATCAACTGGAATTATAGAAAGAGCAGTCCCAACAGAGAATAAATATTTGTCATCTTTAGTTGTTGATGATGTATTGAAGGCGAAAGAGTTTCCACTTTTTAATACTGTTTCAGCAATTAAGTTTATAGCGACATTGTTGTCATTTGTTATTGCTTCAAATTTATATGCATGTCTATCACCAACAATGATGAATTGATTGTTTAAAGTATTTTTGATGGGGAACGCTTGAATGACTCTGCTTTCAATGCCCTTTAATTTGATTTCTTTGCCAGAATAGAAATCAACAATTACTGGGCTATCGCCTGACTGAGGGCAGTAAAATCCAAATCTATTATCAATCCAAGAGAAGTAGGCTCCGGCGTTAGCTGCAAGTGTTGCTATTAAGGCTCCATTTTCTGAGCTTTTTATCTTTATGCCTTCTTGGTTGGCGATGTAAAATAACCTGCCGTTTGGTGAGATGTAATTAGTACCATAAGAGTCTTTATTTTGATCTTCTTTGAAAATGGTTTTATTAGTTGATAAGTCAATAATTTGCAATTGTTTTTTTAGGCTTAATAATACGACGCCAGCATTTTGAGCAAATGATGCGTTTCTAATAAATTCATCACCAAGAATAAAATTGCCAGGTGACGCAGATATTAATCTTAACGGAGCTTGTTCTAAAATTAGACCGACTTTAATGATATCTAACCAGTTTTTTAATGCATAATCAGCATCATTAAAACAGGAAGTGTTTTGTAATGATGATTTTGTTTTTTCTATAGTTTCATACCATACTGGTTGGTACCCATCACTACAGTTTAGTGCGCGTAACTTAAGTTTGTTTTCATATGCACTTGTGAAAGCCAGCTCCTTTTTCTCAGCGATTTTCGTTCGAATATCATTGTTTAGGAATTCAATTTCCTGACTTATCGGAAATGCAGCGTTTATTTTATCCTCTGGAGGTTGAAGCATATATATGCTTATCAAGAAAGCGGAGATGAGGAAAGTAGCTAATAGTATGACTTTTTTCATTATTTTAAACTTTTCTTATTGAACATTTATTGACTTTATAGTTTAAGAGCTTAAATTCGTTTAGCTAATTCTGCTGCCTTACCAATATAAGTTGCAGGCGTCATATCCAGTAAGTTTTGTTTCGCATCTGCTGGGATATCAAGCGTTTTGATAAATGTGTGTAGCGACGATTGGTTAATGCCGCCTTTGCCACGCGTCAGTTCTTTTAGTTGTTCATAAGGGTTTTCAATGCCATAACGACGCATAACGGTCTGTATTGGCTCCGCGAGCACTTCCCAACTGTTATTCAGATCATCAGCAAGTTTTTCAAAGTTAGCTTCAAGTTTATTTAAACCGCGTAAGCATGAGTCGTAACCTAGCAGCGTATAACCAAATGCGACACCCATGTTTCTTAATACGGTTGAGTCGGTTAAATCACGTTGCCAACGTGAAATTGGTAGCTTTTCTGCTAAGTGACGAAGCAGCGCATTGGCTAAACCAAGATTGCCTTCGGAATTTTCAAAATCAATGGGATTTACTTTATGTGGCATGGTAGATGAGCCAATTTCACCTGCTTTTAATTTTTGTTTAAAATAACCGACAGAAATATAAGCCCAGATATCACGATCAAGATCGATAATGATGGTGTTAATGCGCGCAAAGGTATCGAACAACTCAGCCATGTAATCATGCGGTTCAATTTGTATGGTCATTGGGTTATAGCTTAGGCCTAAGCTTTCAACAAATTGCTTGGCAAACGCTTCCCAATCAACATCGGGGTAAGCTGATAAATGCGCATTGAAATTACCAACAGCACCGTTTATTTTTCCTAAAATTTCATTCTGCTGCAATTGTTTTTCTTGACGATGCAAACGGTAGGCAACGTTTGCCATCTCTTTGCCTAGCGTTGTCGGTGAAGCGGTTTGACCATGTGTGCGCGATAGCATGGGCGTGTCTGCTAATTGTGTAGCTAGCTCGTTTAGTCGAGCGATAACATTGGTTAAGAATGGCAGCATGACTGTGTCACGCGCAGTTTTAAGCATCAAAGCATGTGAAAGATTGTTGATGTCTTCAGAGGTGCATGCGAAGTGAATGAACTCACTCGCCCTTTTGATTTCAGGGTTACCATCAAACTTTTCTTTAAGCCAATATTCAAGTGCTTTTACATCATGATTTGTGCGTGCTTCTATTGCTTTAACTTCTGTCGCATGCGTTTCGCTAAATTGCTTGATAGCAAGATCTAATTCTTTTACTGTTTCATTGCTAAAGGTGGATATTTCGGATATTTCTGGCGCAGCAGCCAAGGCTTTCAACCATTCAATCTCAACCCAAGCACGATGCTTAATGAGGGCATATTCACTAAAGTAAGGGCGTAAACTATCTAGTTTTGATTGGTAGCGACCATCGAGAGGAGATAGCGCATTAAGGGTGGTAAGCGACATAGCAGAGCTTTCAAAACAGCAATAAACAATTGGCTATTTTACCTTAATTTTATGTTAGTTTTTTTATCTGTCTATAGGTAAGTTTAATTTTTTTTGTTAGGTCATTTTTGTAGCGTATATTTTGCTGCCTTGTGCGCTAAATTTTCGGCTTTGTAAATTGTGTATACTAGATTGAAAGTTGAAATACTTGGTCATAAATATTTGTAAGTGAACAGCATCTATCTTGACTAAGCGTTAAGATGATTACTAAATAACATTAAGAAAGAGATTGGAATAAAATTGAGTGAATTAAAGCAACGTGCATTGGATTACCATCAATCTCCACCTGGGAAATTGAGCGTAGAATCGTCTAAACCTTGCGCGACGCAAGATGATTTATCTCTTGCTTATACGCCAGGTGTGGCGGCACCAGTGCTAGAGATAAAAGAGGATGCTGAGAATGCTTATAAGTATACAAATAAAGGTAATCTGGTGGCAGTGATAACAGATGGTACTGCAGTGTTAGGGTTAGGTAATACGGGCGCCTTAGCAAGTAAGCCGGTGATGGAGGGTAAGGCTGTTTTATTTAAACGTTTTGCCGGTATAGATGTTTTCGATATAGAGGTGAATGCAACGACACCCGATGAGTTTATTCAAACGGTTGTTAATATTTCCCCTACATTTGGCGGTATTAATTTGGAAGATATAGCTGCGCCACATTGTTTTTATATTGAGGATGAACTTAAAAAACGCTTAGACATTCCGGTTTTTCACGATGATCAACATGGCACGGCTGTTATTGTAGCGGCCGCATTGTTAAATGCACTTGAGTTACAAGATAAAACGTTACCAAGCGCTCAAATTGTATTTTTAGGCGCAGGTGCGGCAGGTTGTTCTTGCGCGAAATTATTAAAACTGATGGGTGCGCAAAACATCACAATGGTCGATAGGAAAGGTGTCCTAGATACGAGCCGTAATAATTTGCATGATAATAATAGAGATTTGGCTGTGTCGCCTTCAAGTATCAAAACCTTGGGTGATGCTATGCAGCAAGCTGATGTTTTTATTGGTGTTTCAGCAAAAGATGCGTTGGATGCTAATTTAATAAAAAGTATGGCAAAAAAACCAATTATTTTTGCTTTAGCTAATCCAGATCCAGAAGTGCTACCGAGTGTTGCGCATGCTATCCGAGACGATATCATTATGGCGACAGGCCGTAGCGATTTTCCTAACCAAGTTAATAATGCGCTTTGCTTTCCTTATTTATTTCGCGGCGCACTAGATGCAAAGGCAAAAAAAATAACAGAAGAGATGAAAGTGGCTGCAGCGAAAGCATTGAGTAAGCTCGCGCGGGAACCAGTACCGCAAGTCGTTTTAGATGCTTATAATTTAGAGACTTTGGTGTTTGGTAAAGATTATATTATTCCTAAACCATTCGACCCTAGGTTATTAGAAAAAGTATCAACGGCCGTTAGGGAAGCCGCTAATAGTGAGTAAGGTTACAAAAGATAACAGGCCCAAAAACCTTAATCTACTCACCATTCGTTTGCCTATCAATGCAATAGTGTCCATCCTTCATCGTGTCAGCGGTATGGTTTTGTTTTTAATGTTGCCTTTCCTTTTGCTTACGTTCAAGGTTTCATTAACAAGTGAAGAGAGTTACTTAATTTTATTAAACGTGCTAGACCATTGGTTAATAAAACTTGTGATTATCGGCATTGCTTGGGCATTTTTTCATCATTTCTTTGCCGGCTTAAGACACTTAGCGCAGGATGCACATTGGATGCACGATTTGCAACAGGCCCGCACTTCTAGTCGCCTGCTATTTGGTTTAGTCGCACTTTCCGTATTGTTTTTCACAATGGTAATTTGGTGATTGTTTGATGTTAATTGAGTTGCTAACAGAAAAGTACCCAGGTATGCGTTTTTGGCTTACACAAAGACTCACAGCTGTTTTGATGGTGGTTTATATAGTGGTTTTTGTTTTGTGTTTTATCATTAAGCAGCCATTTAATTATCAAGCTTGGCTGACGTTTAATTCACCTTGGTGGTGGCGTATTTTGACTGGGTTGTTTTTCTTTAGTTTGTGTTTACATGCTTGGATAGGTGTGCGTGATGTGTTTAGAGATTATGTCTTCAATCAAACGCTACGGGGTTATTTACAAACATTAGTTGAGTTGATGTTGTTGGCATATCTTATTTGGCTTGGTTTTATTTTGTGGGGAATATAAATGGCATTAGAAAAGCATCAGTTTGATGCAGTCATTATTGGCGGTGGTGGTGCTGGCTTGCGTGCAGCATTGCAGTTAGCAGAGTCCGGAACACAAGTGGCTGTATTGTCAAAAGTATTTCCTACACGCTCACATACTGTGGCAGCTCAAGGTGGTATTGCAGCAGCACTTGGTAATGTGGCAGAAGATAAATGGATTTGGCATATGTATGACACCATCAAAGGTTCAGATTTCTTGGGTGACCAAGATGCCATTGAATTTATGTGCAAAAATGCCGCTAAAGCCATTATTGAATTAGAGCATTTTGGCATGCCATTTGACCGTTTAGACAATGGTACAATTTTTCAGCGCCCATTTGGTGGTATGACACAAAATTTCGGTGAATCAGAAATTTCTCGTACTTGTGCAGTGGCTGATAGAACAGGCCATGCCATGTTGCATACGCTCTACCAGCGCAATGTTCGCGCTAATACGAACTTTTTTGTGGAGTGGTACGCGTTAGATTTAATTAGAGATTCGGATGGCGATGTGCTCGGTGTGATTGCGCTTGAAATTGAATCAGGTGAGATACATATCTTTCAAGCAAAAACCACTTTACTAGCCACAGGCGGAGCAGGGCGTATTTTCCAGGCAAGCACCAATGCCTATGCGAATACTGGCGATGGCTTGGGCATGGCAGCACGTGCAGGCATCCCTTTACAAGACATGGAGTTCTGGCAATTCCACCCAACGGGCGTTTTGCATGCAGGTGTGTTGGTGACAGAAGGTGTGCGTGGCGAAGGCGGTTATCTCGTTAATTCTGAAGGTGAGCGCTTTATGGAGCGTTATGCACCTCATGCTAAAGATTTAGCAAGTCGTGATGTAGTCTCACGCGCTTCAGCAACAGAAATTAAAGAAGGTCGTGGTGTGGGAAAAGGTAAAGACGCCGTTTACTTAAAATTAGACCATTTAGGCGCAGATGTGATAGACCAGCGTTTGCCAGGTATACGTGAAATTGCAAAAACATTTGCTAATGTTGATCCGGTCAAAGATCCAATACCGGTGGTACCAACTGCGCATTACATGATGGGTGGCCTACCAACCAATATTAATGGTCAAGTTGTCGTGCATGATGGAAAGGATGAAAAAGTAGTCAGTGGACTTTATGCAGTGGGTGAGTGTGCCTGTGTGTCTGTTCATGGTGCTAATCGCTTAGGATCAAACTCACTATTAGATTTAGTGGTTTTTGGTAAGCAAGCAGGTAACCATATTGCTGAGTTTGCGAAAGCCAGTAAAACACATAAACCCCTACCCAATAACGTAGAAGACAAAGTATTGCAAAGACTAGCTCGCTTTAATAGAGCTGAAGGCGAGAATTTAATGCAAACACGTTTGGATATGCGTAAGACAATGCAAACCAATTGCGGCGTGTTTCGTTTCCCAGATCTATTATCGAATGGTGTTGCTGAAATTGATGCAGTTGCTGAACGCGTTGCTAATGTTGTGATTAAGGATAAGAGTAAAGTATTTAATACTGCGCTGGTGGAAGCTTTAGAGTTAGATAATATGATAGAAGTCGCAGTGGCCACCATGCATGCGGCACATAATCGTACAGAAAGCCGCGGTGCACATGCTCGAGAAGATTTTGAAGAGCGAGATGATAAAAACTGGCTGACACATTCACTTTACTATAAGCAAGATCAAAAGCTTACCTATAAACCAGTCCGCTTAAAACCGCTTACCGTAGCATCATTTGAACCCAAAGCTAGGGTTTATTGAAAGCGCTTACTAATATGAAACTTTCTATTTATAGATTTAACCCTGATGTAGATAAAAAGCCTTATATGCAGGACTATGAAATAGAACTGCAAGAGGGCGACCATATGCTTTTGGATGCGCTGCTTCGAGTGAAGCATCAGGATGACAGTTTAAGCTTGCGTAAATCTTGTCGTGAAGGTGTCTGTGGTAGTGATGCCATGAATATCAATGGACAAAACGGCTTGGCGTGTATCACTAGCATTGCTGATTTGGATCAGCCAGTTGTGATTAGGCCGCTGCCGGGCTTGCCTGTTATTCGTGATTTAATTGTCGATATGACACAGTTTTATGAGCATTACAATTCGGTAAAGCCGTATTTGCAAAATAATGAGCCACCTCCGGAGACTGAGCGTTTACAAAGTCCAGAAGATAGAGCTAAGTTAGATGGTTTGTATGAATGTATTTTATGTGGCGCATGCACAACGTCTTGCCCTAGTTTTTGGTGGAACCCTGATAAGTTTGTTGGGCCAGCAGGCTTATTGCAAGCGTACCGATTTATAGTGGATTCACGTGATCACGCCGAGGTAGAACGTTTAGAAAACTTGGAAGATCCTTATCGGCTATATCGTTGCCATAATATTATGAATTGTGTTGAAGTTTGTCCTAAAAAATTGAATCCAAATGCAGCGATAGTGGCTATTAAAGATTTAAAAATAGCACGAGCTAGAAAGAAAAAAGCCATTAAAAAAACAATCGATATTAAGGCAGTATAAGTGTTAAATACAGAGGATATTAAACTTGCAGAGCAGCGACGCTTAGCTTGGCGTTGTAAGCGTGGCATGCTAGAACTCGATATTGTTTTAGCACGTTTTATCGAGGGGGGGTTTGATGAAATGACAGCGGATGACTTGCAAGCTTTTGATGCGCTGTTAGGTTTTCCTGATAGGGAATTCTGGCGATTGATACAAACGCCAAGTGCACATAGTGATGTAAATATGCAACGTATCTTGAATAAGATAAAAGTCACAAGCAATCCACTTTAAGTGTTGCGCTTGATTGGGTCTTGCCGTAGGTGAAAATGCACGAGAACATCACCAAAAATGGTAAAATCTGCCATCAAGACGTGATGTCTAGCTGTCGCCGTCACTAATGTCCTGTCACTAAAAGGTTCAAAATAAAAGTTCAAGATGCGCATAATTAAACAAGAAGATTTTATTCAAAGCATTGCAGATGCCTTGCAATATATCTCTTACTATCATCCAGAAGATTATATTCAGGCGTTAGCGGATGCGTATGCGCGTGAAGAATCTGTGGCAGCGAAAGATGCTATCGCGCAGATATTAACGAACTCACGCATGTGTGCCGAAGGTAAACGGCCAATTTGCCAAGATACTGGCATTGTGGTGGCTTTTGTAAAAATTGGAATGGATGTTCGTTTTGAAGGCGATTTATCGCTCGAGGCATTAGTGAATGAGGGTGTTCATCGTGCTTATTTGTTGCCAGATAATAAATTGCGCGCATCAATTGTGTTAGATCCAGCAGGTTCTCGTAAAAATACCAAAGATAATACGCCAGCAGTCACGCATGTAGAGCTTGTGCCTGGTGATGTGTTAGAAGTCAACATTGCCGCCAAAGGTGGTGGTAGCGAGAATAAAGCCAAATTAGCCATGTTGAATCCTAATGACAGTATTGTTGATTGGGTGTTAGAGACAGTGCCAACAATGGGCGCTGGCTGGTGTCCGCCAGGTATGTTGGGGATAGGCGTGGGTGGCAGTGCAGAAAAAGCTATGTTGCTTGCTAAAAAATCGTTAATGCAAACCATTGATATGTACGAGCTAAAAGCGCGCGGCCCACAAAATAAATTAGAAGAATTACGCTTAGAAATTTATGAAAAAGTAAATGCTTTAGGTATAGGTGCGCAGGGTTTAGGTGGGTTAACAACAGTGCTTGATGTTAAAATACTGGATTACCCAACACATGCAGCAAGCTTGCCAGTGGCGATTATTCCAAACTGTGCTGCCACACGTCATATACATTTTTCTTTGGATGGTAGCGGTCCTGCTGAGTTGACGCCACCTAGTTTAGATAAATGGCCAGATGTGCATTGGCAGGCTAGCCCAAAAGCGAAACGTGTAGATTTAAATAACCTTAGTAAAAGTGATATAGCACAGTGGCAGCCGGGGGAAAATTTATTGCTTAGTGGTAGCATGCTGACAGGGCGTGATTCGGTGCATAAGCGTATTGCCAATATGCTGGCAAAAGGTGAAACATTGCCAGTCGATTTTACTAATCGCTTTATTTACTATGTTGGTCCTGTTGATGCAGTGCGTGATGAAGTGGTTGGCCCAGCTGGCCCAACAACTGCGACGAGAATGGATGCGTACACTGAGTTGATGCTTGGTCAAACAGGTTTAATTGGCATGGTCGGTAAAGCAGAGCGTGGTGAGACAGCGACTAAGGTGATTGCCAAACATCAAGCTGTGTATTTAACGGCAGTGGGCGGCGCCGCTTATTTAGTGTCTAAGGCGATTAAAAAATCACGTGTGGTTGCATTTGAAGATTTAGGCATGGAAGCGATTTATGAATTTGATGTGGTTGATATGCCAGTAACGGTTGCTGTCAGCGCACAGGGCGAGTCGATACATGTGAGTGGCCCAGCGTTATGGAAAGAAAAAATAGCGCAAAAAACGATAGCAATTAAAAGTATTGATTAAGGCAATTTAATCCAAATTAGGCTGTATGCTAAGTTACAGTTTTTTAGCACTAAATACAGTATTCTCAGTCATAATAATGACTTGAAGAGGGGTGAATAGATGAAAATGCTGCTGCAAGGAACATTAATCGCTTGTTTGATGACGATTGCAATGATGGCAAACGCCACAGAAATACTTGATTATTTAACTGATAAAGATGGCAAATATGTAGGGCCTAGTGTCGCCGATAATATTGCCAAGATGGACACTGATAATAATGGTTTTGCCGATGTATATGAAGTGCGTGCTTTTTTAGAGAAAAAGCATGGCGTAGATTATCAAAAAGATGTGCTAGATAGATGGTTTGTTGCGGCGAGCGGTCAAAGCTGTGGCACTTCGTTCGCAAAAGAACTTTCAGAAAATTAACCTCGCATTACCTATTTAAAAGTAAGGAAAAGAAATAGTACCGATGATTAAAGATTACCAAATACATGTTCAAGAGCGCGCAGCGCAAAACTTACCACCATTACCGCTTAATGCAGAGCAAGTTGCAAGTGTGGTTGATTTGCTTAAAACCCCGCCAGCAGGCGAGGAAGAATTGATGCTCGATTTACTTGAAAATCGCACACCAGCTGGTGTCGATCAAGCCGCATATGTAAAAGCTGCTTTTTTAGCGGATATTGCTAAAGGTGATGCTATTTCACCACTTATTTCACCAGAAAAAGCGGTGCAAATTTTAGGGACGATGTTAGGTGGCTACAATGTGCAAGCATTGGTTGAGCTACTTGATTCTTCATTGGCAAGTCATGTCGTCAGTGCGCTTAAAAATACGATTTTGATGTTTGATGCTTTTTACGATGTAGAAGCTAAAATGAAAGCAGGCAATACGCATGCTAAAACGCTTATCGAATCATGGGCTAACGCAGAATGGTTTACGAATAAGCCAGCATTAGAGGCGGCCGTTAAATTAACAGTATTTAAAGTTGATGGTGAGACTAATACCGATGATTTAAGCCCTGCGCAAGTGGCTTGGAGTCGTCCTGATATTCCTTTGCATGCCAATGAATTCTTGGTCAATACAATACCGAATGCCTTAAAAGATATTGCGACCCTAAAACAAAAAGGTTGGCCATTGGCCTATGTGGGCGATATTGTGGGTACAGGCTCATCACGTAAATCAGCGATTAACTCAGTGCAGTGGCACATGGGTAATGATATTCCTAATATCCCTAATAAGCGTACAGCTGGCGTGGTGTTAGGTGCCAAAATTGCTCCTATTTTCTTTAATACTGCAGAAGATTCTGGTGCGCTTCCTATTGAGTGCGATGTCTCTAACATGCAAACGGGTGATGTCATTACCATTAAGCCGTTTGAAGGAACTGTACTTAACGAAGCAGGGGATGTGATCTCTACTTTTAAGCTCAACCCAGTGACCATGCCAGATGAAGTGCGTGCCGGCGGCCGCATACCACTGATTATTGGTCGTGGCTTAACGGCCAAGGCACGTAAGGCACTTGGCTTAGTAGCAACGGATGCCTTTATTAAAGCCGTACCCGCAGCGATTAGTAAAAAAGGCTATACACTAGCGCAAAAAATGGTAGGTAAAGCTTGTGGTTTAGCAGAAGGTTTGGGCGTACGTGCAGGTACCTATTGTGAGCCTAAAACGACAACGGTTGGTTCGCAAGATACAACAGGTGGCATGACACGAGATGAGCTGAAAGAGTTGGCCTGTTTAGGTTTTGGTAGTGATTTAGTTATGCAGAGTTTTTGCCATACTGCAGCTTACCCTAAGCCAGTTGATATTGATTTACAGCACACATTGCCAGAATTTATTTCTAGCCGTGGTGGTGTAACGCTAAGACCCGGTGATGGCATTATTCACTCTTGGCTTAACCGCATGATTTTGCCAGATACGGTTGGTACGGGTGGTGATTCACACACTCGTTTTCCTATCGGTATTTCTTTCCCAGCAGGTTCTGGTTTAGTGGCTTTTGCCGCCGCTACCGGTGCAATGCCACTTGATATGCCAGAGTCGGTTTTAGTCCGTTTTAAAGGTGAAATGCAGCCTGGCATTACCTTGCGTGATTTAGTCAATGCCATTCCTTATGCGGCGATTCAAGAAGGTACGCTGACAGTTGGTAAGCAAGGTAAGAAAAATGTATTTAACGGACGTATTTTAGAAATTGAAGGTTTGCCAGATTTAAAAGTAGAGCAAGCATTTGAGCTTTCAGATGCTTCAGCAGAGCGTTCAGCTAACGGCTGTACCGTTCATTTGGGTGAAGCATCAGTGACTGAGTTTTTAAATTCAAATATTGTACTCATGCAAAATATGATCGAAAACGGTTACGAAGATGCACGCACCTTGCAACGCCGTATTGAAAACATGCAAGCATGGTTAGCGAAGCCAGCATTACTTAAAGCGGATGCCGATGCCGAGTATGCGCATGTGATTGAAATTGATTTAAATGAAATTAAAGAGCCGCTAGTGGCATGCCCTAATGACCCAGATGACATCAAAACATTATCTGCAGTGCACGGTGACAAAGTTGATGAAGTGTTTATTGGTAGCTGTATGACCAATATCGGCCATTACCGCGCTGCTGCTAAAGTCTTGGAAGGTGCAAGTAACATCCCAACACGTTTATGGGTGGCACCTCCAACGCGGATGGATGAAGCGCAGCTACGCGATGAAGGTGTTTATGCTACTTTTGGTGTAGTGGGTGCACGTACAGAAGTGCCAGGTTGTTCGCTGTGTATGGGTAACCAAGCGCGTGTGGCTGATAAGGCAACAGTGTTTAGTACCAGTACCCGTAATTTTGATAACCGTATGGGTAAAGATGCACGTGTTTATTTAGGTTCTGCGGAGCTTGCAGCCGTGTGTGCTAAATTAGGCCGTATGCCGACACACGCTGAGTATTTAGAGACTATCGGTAATAAATTGGCAGATACGACAGAGATTTACAAATACTTAAACTTTCATCAAATGACACAATATGAAGCTGCTTTAGAAAGCTTAAGTAGTGGTAAAAAAGTCATTCCTATTTTAGAGCGTGTGTAATTTGATGGGCTGTACGGTGCATGCAGGATAATCAGCCTAAAAGCTTGTTTGGGCAATTTAATTGGAAAGATTGGCGGCATATGCTGCCAATTTTAATATTAATTGCGCTATTGATTTATATCGCCACTTTATACAAGGTCGATGTTAAGGTCATTGCCGGCGGTACTGTTGTGGTTGGTTTGTTGTCTGGCGCTTTTGCTTGGCTAGTTGGCGTCATCGGCTTGGTGCCTATTATTGGGCCAATTCTCGTTAAAGTGTTAAGTATTGGTTTTATATGGCTGCTTAATGCGGTTGGTTATCTCATTGCTTATGTCGCGATTAAACGTGGCTATAGTCAAGATGTGTTGACTTATCGAGGTTTAACCATTGCGCTAATCGTTGGCATTGTCATTGGCTATATAATCGCGCAATATATTTAGCTGACTATTGCTTATTCGTGAAGGTTTTTTAGGGTTCAATGTCTTTGATTGGTTTTAAATTCACATCAGGCATTAATGTTAAATTATATTTTATGCGTTCTATTACTGTTTCTTGTGCATCATCAGACAGTGTAGTTAATGTGTTGAGCAGCCCTATTTCCATGGCATCTGGTGTTTTGATTGCATCGGCCAGTGGAATAAGCTCAAGGCTGGGCCTGCCATGTGCAAGCGCAAATTTGTGAGCATAATCGTTCATTTGCGCACCTGCACCCCAATCAGGATGCTCGAAAATTGGTGTAAATTTAGAAAAGTCACCTTTTCCTATTGCTTCCTTTAGCTGAGATGTGTCGACAGAGGTCAGGCCTAGTTTTGCGGCCATTTTGCCTGTGAAAGTTTGTTTGGCCGCTTCTTTTAGCGTTGCACCATCTGCTAATGCTATTAAGAATCGATTGGTGTTGGTTTCAGTTTCACCTCTTATCCAATAACCAGAAATTTGCTTGATTTCGATGCCATTTAGATGGTATGCCTTAGCTGATGATAAAAACATTTCACTACCGCTACCAAACTCGAAGTTGTTATCATGAGCTTTAATAGTAAACTTTAAGGTTGATTTATTATTAACGGTTGATATTACCCAATGCCGACTGGTTGGTTCATATTTAATTTCAGGATAATATTGTGTGTTGGGAGACATTTCATCAGAGAAATCTCGCAGAGGCTTAAGTGACGGCGGCACTGTTCCACTTCCTAGCACGTTTGCATAGTTATCCCAATCCATTTTCC
>CAYXOR010000029.1:0-7151 GCA_964466895.1 uncultured Methylophilaceae bacterium
TTCTTTGTCGATTGTAAAACACTTCAATATATTCAAACAAGCTTTGTTTTGCTTGTCATTTGGATTCTCCTTAGAGACGCTATTGTCTCTTATTTAAAGTGTCCGTTAAACTAGGGGAGGTTCAGCCAGCTTGATTTTTCATTCGAACATCTCTACAGCTTGCGCCCTTGCGTAATCGCTATTAAGCTAAGTTTAACTTAATATTACAAAGGGTGTCGCATAGCTCGCGCTACAAAGGATAAACATGATTGAACAAACACTATTGATTATTGGCGCAACAGTATTCGGCATTTTGGGTACTGCTCATCTGCTTTTTACTATCTTCACAAATAAATTTAATGCTTTTGATAAAACTGTTACAAAGGCAATGAAAAATACATCACCTGTACTTACTAAAGAAACCACCATGTGGGATGCTTGGGTTGGCTTTAATGCTAGTCATAGCTTAGGTGCTATGCTGATTACAGCATTTTATGTTCCTTTAGCTGTAACTAACATGGCATTTATACGTGAATCACTGTGGTTCTCTATCCTTCCAGTAATTATCGGATTGGCCTATCTTGTATTAGCAAAAAAATACTGGTTCAAGATACCTTTTATTGGCATACTTATTTCTACTGCATGTTTTACTGGGGCTGCAATATTAATAAACACATAACAATGCGTTTAACACCAACCGCTTTCATACACCGCGCCGCTTCGCTTTGCTCTGTATAAAAAGGCCGGTTAACTTAAACGTTAGGTAATTAACAGTATTTTTCGACTTTATTTAAATTTAGAAAGCATCCTGATGCGTAAAAGAATTGTCAATCCAACCCCGCAGCAAAACGTAGACTCTGTTCACAAATGGTTGGATATCGAGAAACTTGCGATGGTTGAAGTCACCTCAGAGGACAATGATTTTCCAATTGAATCCGCACTGCTGCCTGGTAAAGGCTCGGGGTGGCGTGCCTCAGCTCCAGGAGAACAGACAGTTAGGCTTCTCTTCGATAATCCTCAGAAGCTCCAATGGATCAGGTTAAATTTCGAAGAATTAAAGATTGAACGTACGCAAGAATATGTTTTGCGTTGGTCTCCGGATGGCGGTCAATCGTACCAAGAAATTATACGACAACAGTGGAACTTCAGTCCTGAAGGTGCGACCAGTGAAGTTGAAAATTATCAAGTAGCGCTTCCTGCTGTCACTATTCTTGAGTTGAGAATCAACCCGGACATAAGTGGAAAAAATGCATTTTCGTCTATAGCGAAGTTGCGGCTTGCCTAACAATCGCACCAACTCAGACAGTTTGCTTCGCTTCACGGCTTGCACCCTTACGTAATCACCGTTAAGCTAAGCTTATATTGAAGAGTGTTGCATAGCCCACACCCTGTTAGACGGCATACCTATACATGAAAAAACTCAAAAACGAAAAAGAACTAGTTAAAAAGGCAATCGCTGAAGGAGTGAAATACGGCGAAGAAAGAGGGGTTGTTGAATTTGAGCCAACGGATTCCGCTAATGAAAAAATCGAATATATATACCGGTTACTGGTATACGACAAAATAATCCAGCCGGTACCACAGGATCAAATATCTCAGCTGACAATGAAGCATAAACTTGCGATTTGGGCATCAAAGCTAAAATAAAAACTAATTTAATAGGCGAAAATCAAAAGAAAGATAGTCGCAAACAAATACCTTCTAACATTCGCATGCAGTCGGACTCAGCAGAGCAGCTTCACTGATGCGAGCATTATTCACTAACAGCACCAACAATCACCGAAACAAAGTTTTCTGTCTTAACACGGCGTTGAAATGCGTCTTTAATTTGCTTAGCGGTTACTTTAGCTACTTCTTTATTAAAGTCTTCTAAGTACGTGAGTGGTAGCTTGTAAAAACCAATCACATTTAAATAAGCCAAAATTTTACGGTTGCTATCAATACGCATAGGGAAACCACCAATAATATTAGATTTTGCTGCTTTTAACTCTTTTGCAGTAATACCGTTTTTAACATAGTTTTCTAATGTTTCATTCACCACTTTTAACGCCTCGTTAGCCTGCTCTTTTTTCGTTTGTAAGCCTACCTGAAAAGGGCCTAGTTCCGCCATCGGGATAAAGAAGCTATACACGCTGTAAACAAGCCCGCGCTTTTCACGCACCTCTTCTGTTAAGCGCGAGACAAAACCACCCCCACCTAAAATATAGTTACCAACATAAAGCGGAAAGTAATCTGCATCACCACGCTTAACCCCTGGATAACCCAACAAAATATGCGCTTGGCTAGCGGGATGCTGAATTGATTGGGCATTTGCAACTTGCGGCAAACTAACTTCTGGTAGTTTTTTTACTGCTGGCGTTTGCGGCAAGTCTTTAGAGATGTTTTCTGTTATCGCGCGCGCTTCTTGTTTGGTGATATCACCTATCAATGTAATAACAGCGCTTTTTGCTGTGTAGTGTTTTTGATAAAATGCCTGTAAATCCTCACGTTTAATCGCATTGATGGTCTCCACTTCGCCACTTTGGTTCAGGCTATACGGATGGTTGCCATATAGCGCTTTCTTAAAAGCCTTATTCACGATACTACTAGGCTGTGTAGCTGCTTCTTGCAGCCCTGCCACAATGCGAGTTTTTTCACGCGCTAACACAGCCTGTGGAAAATCTGGCTGATGCAAAATTTTATTAAATGTATCGAGTGCTTTATCTTTCTCGCTAATCAACGTACGCAAGCTTAGCGCTGCCATATCAGCATTAAAATCACCCCCTTTTTGCGCACCAATATCGGCAAATTCATTGGTAATGTCCTCTTCATTCATCCCTGCCGCACCTAGCGACATCAAGTAACGTGTAACGCCTGCAACGCCGGATTTCTCTTTGCTATCACGCGCACTACCCGCTGGAAAGCTCACACTCATATCTAAAATTGGTAAATCGTGATTCTCGACAAAATATACGCGCGCACCTGCACCTGTCGTCCAGTGCTGAATATTAACAGCTGCATAACTCACCGCCGAGACCAAACTAGCAAAGACAAAGAAAATAAGTTGTAATGTTTTCATTCTAAAACCTTAAAAATTGGGACTACAATTAACTATCTACAATAAAAATGGAAAGCTTTAAACCAGGCTAGACGCTCAATGCTGAAGTGTACTTTAGTACACGAGGGGTTGTGCAACAACGCATGACGATAAGCTTTGCCTTTTAAATTTAGTGGGTGTGTGGTTTGCCTATGGGCTTGGCGTTAGAATCTATCGGCTGCGGGTCTAACGTTGCCACTGTCATATTATCTTGGGTTAAATACTTTTTAGCCACTGCTTGAATTTGTTCTGATGTCACTGCCTTTAGCTTCTCAGAATACTCATCTAACAAACGCCAGCTATAACCCATGGTCTCTAGCCGCCCGATTTGCATGGCTTGATAAAACATAGAATCACGCTGATAAACATCTGCAGCAATCACTGCTGCTTTTACGCGATTTAATTCTGTTTGTGTGACACCATCTTGTTTAATTTTTTCCACTTCGGCCAACAATGCAGCTTCGAGCTCTACCACTGTTTTACCTTCTGCTGGTGTACCAACCATTTCAAATAAAGACAATCGACCACGTGTGGTGCTGTCGTAACCTGCACCAACATCCACAGCTAATGCGGTTTCACGCACCAGCTTTTGATTGAGTCTTGCCGAATCATTACCACTTAACACCCCTGCAAGCACATCTAAGGCATATGGTTCCCAAGCTTGTTCTAACGTTTTTGGTGCGTCGGATAAGGTTGGTGTATGAAAACCCATAGCCAAATAAGGCAGCTTAGCTGGCGCTTTTACCACTGCACGTCGTTCACCCAATTGTTTCGGTTCTACTTGAGGTTTGCGCGCGGGTAATTTTTTTGGTTTTAATTGACCAAAATATTTTTTAGCTAAGCTGTAAACATTTTTTGCTTTTACATCCCCCACAACAACAATTGTCGCGTTATTTGGCGCATACCAAGCTTTATACCAATCACGCGCATCATCTGCGGTCATGTTTTCTAAATCATTCATGTGCCCAACAACAGGACGCCCATATGGGTGTGTGCGAAAGGTCATCGCTTGGAATTGCTCATTCACTTTTGATTGTGGCTTATCTTCTGTGCGCCAACGTCGCTCTTCCATCACCACTTTAATTTCTTTTGCAAACTCAGCATCTGTAATCACTAAGTTCGTCATGCGGTCAGCTTCTAATTTAAATGATAATGGTAAATTAGATTTTTCTAATTGCTGAAAATAACAAGTGTAATCTGGACCGGTAAAAGCATTTTCTTTACCCCCTGCGGCTGCAATGAGTCTTGAAAACTGCCCTGCCGGCACACGTTTTGTGCCTTTAAACATCATGTGCTCTAGCACGTGGGCTACGCCTGTTTTACCATTCACCTCATCCAAGCTACCCGCACGATACCAAACCTGCGAAACCACCACGGGTGAACGGTGATCTTCTTTCACAATTAACTTCAACCCATTTTTAAACGTAAACGCTTCAACCGAAGCTTCTGCAAATGCGAATATAGGCATTAGCAGTAACAAAATTAGTAATTTTTTAATGTACATATTCTTTATTTCCAATCCATTTTTTGAAACATTAACTTAATGACAGGCTGTGTGACAAAAACAAGACTTTGTTAGTTCAACATCACTCAAGAATGCTAGCGTAATTTACTAGCTTCTTTTATACCATTTAATTATATACGTATAAAAATAAAGTATTTTTAATTATTAACATCGCTGGTATAGTGGCGCCTTGAATTTAACTAGCACAACACACTTAAAATAAACGAATATAACGACAAATAAAACCATGAAAAAAACTTTCGGTCTTTTCTCTCTACTATTGCTTTTTGTAGCTACAACAGCATCAGCGACAGATGGCTACTTTGCCCATGGCTATGGCATCAAATCTAAAGGCATGGGCGGTGTGGGCATTGCCTTGCCACAAGACGCTCTTGCTGCTGCAACTAACCCAGCGGGCATGGGCCTAATTGGTGACCGTGTTGATTTCGGCATCACTTGGTTCCGTCCTACGCGCGAAACTAAAATTACTGAAAATGCGTTTCCAGGCGTTGACGGCACTTATAGTGCCAATGACACTAAAAACTTTTTCATCCCTGAGTTTGGGTACAACCGAATGGTGACACCGACGATTAGCCTAGGTGTTAGTGTTTATGGCAATGGAGGCATGAATACTGACTACAAAAGAGCTATCCCACTATTGGGTACGACACCGCCCGGTGTGGACTTAGCACAACTCATCGTAGCGCCTACCGTGGCATGGAAAGTATCACCAGCAAACACGGTTGGTGTGTCACTTAACTTAGCGTATCAACGCTTTGAAGCAAAAGGTTTACAAAATTTTGCCAACCCAGGCTTTACAACATCACCTAATAACGTCACAAACAATGGACATGACAATGCTTATGGTATAGGTATACACATCGGATGGATTGGCCAAATCAACGATGCAATATCACTGGGCGCAACCTACCAGAGCAAAACTTATATGAGCAAATTTAGTAAATACAAAGGTTTGTTTGCAGAAAATGGTGATTTTGATATACCAGAAACCTATGGGCTTGGTATTGCCGTGAAGGCCACGCCAAAACTCACCATTGCCGCAGATGTCACACGCATCAATTACAGTGATGTAGATTCTGTCGGCAACTTATCACTCAGCTCACTATTTGCGGGTAATGCACTTGGTTCAAACAAGGGGCCTGGCTTCGGTTGGCGTGATGTAACTGCCGTTAAACTAGGTGCAAGCTATGCTACAAATGACAGACTAACGTTACGTGCCGGCTACAATCATGCTAGCCAACCCATTCGCAGTAGCGAAACTTTATTTAATATACTTGCGCCAGGCGTCGTACAAGACCACCTAACACTAGGCGCAACTTATATTTTGCCCAATAAATCTGAGCTCTCTTTTGCATACATGCATGCTTTTGAAGAAAAAGTCAGTGGCAGAGGTTCTATTCCGCCAGGATTCCCACCTGCTGGTTTTGGTGGCGGCAACGCAGACATAAAAATGCGCCAAAATTCACTGGGCATCGCTTACGGCTGGAAACTGTAAAACAACCAATAAAACTTAAAGTAGCCGTTATAATATCGGCTTACTTTCTTGACAATAGATAACACCCATATATTTAACATCTCAATGCTGATCAACTGGAATAACTTTACACCTTGGGCATCACTTGCAGGGGGCGCTTTAATTGGTGTCGCTGCATTTCTCTTTATTTTATTTAATGGGCGCATTGCTGGCGTTTCTGGCATTATCGGCGGCCTAGTTAAACCTAACAGTCATTTTGAGGGTTGGCGCATCGCCTTCATCTTAGGCTTAATCCTATCACCGGCCATATGGCAGTTATTTAGGCAGTTACCTGCTATTCAGGTTGACACTGGTTACGGGCTACTTATTATTGCTGGCCTTGTTGTTGGCATCAGTACACGCTTAAGTTCTGGATGTACGAGTGGCCATGGAGTATGCGGCATTTCTCGCTTATCGCCCCGCTCTATTATTGCAACGCTTGCCTTTATGAGTACTGGCTTTATGACGGTATATGTCATACGACATCTGTTAGGTACTTAAATATGGAAAATTGGCACTTAGGTCGTTTCTCTGAGTTGGCTTTTGCGCTACTCTCAGGTATGGTTTTTGGCTTCGGTCTCATTCTTGCTGGCATGGCTAACCCAGCCAAAGTATTAGCCTTTCTTGATTTAGCAGGGCCATGGGACCCCTCTCTCGCTTTCGTCATGGGCGGCGCGATTCTTGTTGGTCTAGTCGCTTTCACGATTGCTAAAAAACGCACCCTTAGTTTACTTGGCCTACAAATGCACTTACCAACCTCAAGAACAATTGATAAACGTTTAGTGTTAGGTAGCCTCATTTTTGGCATCGGCTGGGGGATTGCAGGTATTTGCCCAGGCCCGGCGTTAGTCTTATTAGGCATAGGCAGCTTAAAAGCGATTGTATTTATTGTTGCCATGCTAATGGGAATGTGGCTGTTTGCATTATGGGATAATCACACCAGCAAGTGATAAATAAGCTTTCGCTCAAGCTAAAATCAAAAACCAGCCATAAAATTAAGATAAAATGGCAATATTCAAATAAATACATGCCCCTATGTTCGATTTTTTCAAAAAAAA
>CAYXOR010000029.1:7251-13596 GCA_964466895.1 uncultured Methylophilaceae bacterium
TTGAACCAACAGTAGAACCTATCGTTGAAAAAACTGAAAAAACACCTGAAACACAAAAAACCTCATGGGCAAGCCGCTTAAAACAAGGCCTTAGCAAAACACGCAAACATTTAGGAGGTCAATTAACCAGCCTATTTAATAGCGGAAAAATCGACGACGAAACCTACGAGGATTTAGAATCAATACTATTAACCGCTGACATTGGTATTGCTGCCACACAAAAGCTGTTGGATAACCTAAAAATACGTGTTAAACGTGAAAATTTAGATGATTCTGCCGCGTTAAAAGCAGCACTTAAAACAGAATTGCTAACTGTTTTAACACCTTTAGAAAAGCCACTTAACATTAACGCCAACACCCCTTTTGTCATTATGCTAGCGGGGGTCAATGGGGCAGGCAAAACAACAACGATTGGTAAACTCGCTAAACTGTATCAATCACAAGGCAAGTCTGTATTAATTGCAGCGGGCGACACCTTCAGAGCCGCTGCGCGTGAACAATTGCAGATTTGGGGTGAACGTAATAATGTGCATGTCGTCGCATCAGAAGGAGGCGATGCTGCAGCGGTTATTTTTGATGCAGTCAATTCAGCCGTATCAAAGAAAATTGATATCGTGATTGCTGACACAGCAGGTCGCCTACCGACACAAATGCACCTGATGGAAGAAATTGCTAAAGTGAAACGCGTTATTGATAAAGCTTACCCTGGCGCACCCCATGAAATTTTATTGGTACTAGATGCTAATACGGGACAAAATGCAGTTAGTCAGGTAAAAGCATTTGACGATGCACTTGATGTCACTGGCTTAGTGCTCAGTAAATTAGATGGCACAGCAAAAGGGGGAGTCATTGCAGCCATTGCAGAGGCGCGCCCGATACCCATTCGCTACATTGGTATCGGAGAAGGTATAGATGACTTACGTCCCTTCCAAGCAAATGACTTTATCGATGCTTTATTTGATGAATAATTTATAATGCCATTATGATTATTTTGGACAATGTTACCAAACGTTACCCTGGCAGCTACGAAGCATTAACCAATGTCAGTTTAAGCATAGAACAAGGTGAAATGGTGTTTGTTACAGGCCACTCTGGTGCAGGCAAAAGTACATTACTTAAATTAATGGCGGCCATTGAACGCCCGACCACCGGCACGGTACTCATTAACAATCAAAATGTAAGCAAACTACGAGAAGCCACTTTACCCTATATCCGCCGTAAATTTGGCTTGGTGTTTCAAGACCATAAATTACTATACGACCGCAATTGTTATCACAACGTGGCATTACCACTAGCCATTAATGGCATTACAGGTGCTGAAGCAGGCAAGCGTATCCGTGCTGCGTTGGATAAAGTTGGTTTGCTTCACAAAGATAAAGCCATGCCCATTACGCTTTCTGGCGGAGAACAACAACGCCTAGCCATTGCGCGCGCTGTCGTCTCTAGACCGTCTATATTGATAGCCGATGAACCAACAGGCAATTTAGACAAAAATTATGCTGCAGACATCATGAGTCTATTTGGCGCTTTCCAGCAAGTAGGTGTTACCGTTATTATTGCCACACACGATGCTTTAGGGACTGCCAGCCAACAAAATAAAGTATTACAACTCAACCAAGGCGAGCTCGTGCAAACTGGAGCTGGCTTATGAGCGGCTGGATTGCACATCAACTACAAGCCTTGAGGCTGGTGATTTCTCGTTTCAAAGAAAACTGGCTTAGCACACTATTAATTTCTTTAGCTATCGGCGTGAGCATGGCTTTGCCAGTCATTATGTATGTCATGCTAGATAGCTTTGGTGGCTTAGTTAATGACGTTAAAAAGAATGCGCACATCAGTATTTTTATGAAGCTAGACCATACCGATACAGCTATCAATAATATTAAAGAGACTTTAAAAAATCATGATGCTATCAAAAGTTTTAAGTTCATACCGAAAGATGAAGCATTAGCGCAGTTAAAAATTGCAAGTGATAATAAAAACCTAATCGACTCACTTCATCAAAACCCGCTACCAAACGCATTCTTTATCGAACCAACACTATTGGATGCATCTTCTATAGAGACACTAAAAAATCAGCTTGTGCAGCTAGATGGCGTTGCAGAAGTGCAAATAGATGATGCATGGCTTAAACGCTTAAACTATTTGCTAGCATTTGGTGAAAAAGCGATGTTGATTGTGGCGCTATTACTAGGGTTTGCTATATTTGCCGTTGTGGGCAACACAATACGCATGCAAATTCTTACACAACAGGAAGAAATTGAAGTCAGCCAGCTCATTGGTGCAACCAATAGTTTTATACGACGCCCTTTTCTATATGCTGGCGCACTTTATGGCTTATTTGGTGGCATAACCACGCTGATGATTACCAGCATTGTGATCCTATTATTCAACAAAACATTGACTCAATTAGAGGCAGAATACCAAACGAATTTCAGCTTAAACCTACCTAATACAGATATTTGTGTGACAACATGCCTTATCTCTATTGCAATAGGCTTAATATCTGCCTATATCGCCGTATCTAAGTCTCTTACCAAAATCAAATAATTAGGCGTTTCTTTGCAACTTTTTGCAAAACTAGCACTCTCATACCATGAGTGCTAAAATACTGCTAATTAAAAAAAGGAGCTTTACTATAAACGCTTTAACACTACCGTCGCTTGATAGCTATGACCAGTACATGCGCAAGATTAAAACATTCCCTGTGCTGACAGCTGAGGAAGAGCATCGCTATGCAAGTCGTCTAAAAGAATTTAATGATCTAGAATCAGCACAACAACTCATTGTTTCGCATCTGCGACTAGTCGCCAGTATTGCACGCGGCTACACGGGTTACGGCCTGCCGCAATCTGACTTGATTCAAGAAGGTAATATTGGCTTGATGAAAGCTGTTAAGCGTTTTGATCCTGATAGAGGTGTGCGCTTAGTTTCATACGCAATGCATTGGATTAAAGCCGAAATGCACGAATACATTATTCGTAATTGGCGTTTAGTAAAAACGGCGACTACTAAAGCACAACGCAAATTGTTCTTTAACTTACGCAGCATGAAAAAAAGCTTTAATACGCTCAATCCAGATGAAGTCAATAATATTGCCAATAAGCTGAATGTGAAACCTGAAGAAGTCATGGAGATGGAATACCGTTTAAATGGCCAAGAAATGTCTTTGGATAATCATACTGACGGCGACGATGACGAATCATCATTTAGTCCTATTGCTTTCTTAGAGGCAGACACACCTGAACCATCAGAGTATTTAGCTAAAGAGCAAAGTGCACAATTGCAATCTAAAGCGCTTAATCAAGCGATTGAAGACTTAGATGACCGAAGCCGTCGTATTGTGCAAGCACGTTGGTTAAGTGATGACAGGAGCAGTACTTTACATGAATTAGCGGGTGAGTTTGGCGTATCTGCTGAACGCATACGTCAAATTGAACAGAAGGCAATGCAAAAAATTAAACGCATGATGCAAACTGCAAGCTGAATATTAATTAACCTCCAAATAAAAAGCCGCTAATAGCGGCTTTTTATTTGGAGGTTAAATTGAAATCAAACTTACGCTACTTTCTCTTCTTCTTCACCCTCGAAAGCTAAAGCATTGCCCATATGTTGATGTAAAATTTCCAAATCCTCTATTTGCGCACGAACCCCCTTCTCTATATTTTCAAGCTCTAAAATACGATCTTCCAATGTATCTGTTGCTTTATAGATGCGTTTAATACTTTCCAAACGGCGACGCAATTGTATCTGATGCTCACGTACTTGTGACTCCATGGGTGCTATTACGGCTTTAAGCCAGTTTTCCACATCACGATTAGCGACTTCAAAAACATGTACAACTCGGCTAGCTAAAGTCTCAAAAAACTTAGTCGTTAATGTCATTTTTTCGTTAGCGAGCATATTAAATGCAGTATTGAATTGTTCTTTATAAGCACGCTCTAATTTTGCCAATTCTTTTTGATAACGTAATGTAGAAAAAGAGGGGGGTTCAGACTTACGTAAACCATGTTCTTTAGAAAATTTATCGTACATCACGTCCATCATTTTCTTAATTTCGTTGATTTGCTCATCAGAAGAGACCAAACGATCTTTTAACTCTTCAAAAAAACCATCCATCGCATCGCGCATTGTTTTTGTAAAGTTTGCAGCAATCATCGCTTCTCGTGTTGTATGCACTTTAATTTTCAAAGCTTCCATGCCCAATAAAGTAAACAATTTATTAGTCTGCTGTGAAAACACACTACGTAGCGCCTGAAACCGTTGCAAACCTTTTTCAAAATTCTCTTTATCGGCTTTAACCTTATTCATCATATGCTCAACAACGTCTTCATTCTTACCACGTAAACCACTTAACTCTTCAAGCTGCTCCGTAACACCACCGACACGTGAATCTAAAATCATCTTAGAATTATTAATCAAATCTTCAATTTCATTTTTAGTATTATCACGAACAATTTCTTTTTTCGAAGGAATCAATTCATCAGAAAGCGCTTTTTCAAGTATAGGTAAACGGCTCTTCTCGAGCAATTCATCTTCTCCATTCACCTTGGCTTGCAAACCTTTTTGCGCAGATGTTGGGAAAATGTGTGAAGCATCTAAATCTAACAACTCTCCAGTCGTTTTAACTTGTTTCGCAATTTCTTTTTCAACTTCATCTTCTGACTTAAGTGTATCCCATAAGCCATCAATCTTGTTAAGCACGGCTAAACGGCCTTTTTGTTTCCAGCGTGTACCGCTAATATATTGACGCCATACATCAATCTCAGACTTTGTAACACCTGTGTCCGCCGCTAAAACAAATAAAACCGCATGCGCATTTGGTAGCATATTCAATGTTAGCTCTGGCTCGGTACCAATTGCATTTAAGCCTGGCGTATCTAAAATAACCAAGCCTTGCTCTAATAACGGATGTGGAAAATTAATCACCGCGTAACGCCAAACAGGGATATCAATTGTGCCATCTTTATTTAGACTCAATTCATCGTCACTACTATTAGGATCGAATAAGTCTAATTTTTCTGCTTCTTCTACTGCAACCGTTTTAGTTTTGCTCACATGATTAAACGCTGCCACCATGCTTTCATTTGAATCTACATCAAACTCAACCACAGTCCACTCATCTGGATAACGTTTATACTCAGTCGTCGTCGCATCTGAAGCCCGCGTCTCGATAGGTAACAATTGTAATGCACTTGGTTTTGATGGATCGTATAACAATTCTGTTGGACACATGGTCGTACGACCTGCGCTTGAAGGTAGTAAACGTTGGCCGTATCCAGCAAAGAATATGGCATTAATAAGCTCTGATTTACCACGAGAGAATTCTGCAACAAATGCAACGTTAAGCTTATCTTCACGTAAGCGTTCTAATAAATTGGTAATGCGCTGGTCAATTTGCGCATCATTCAACTCTTGCTCATTAAGCCAACTACGATAATCACAGATACTATCGACTAGCGATTTTCTCCATTCAGAATACGCTGAAAACTGATCTGCTAAATTTGTGTCTGCCATGCAAAGTTCCCATCATTGGCTACTTTTATATTGATTACCACTTTATCATGCGTGTTAAAAAATTTAAATAAATCAATCACATCAGGCATGTCTTTTGATGTAATTTCTGACAAAAGGTGGTTTTTCTACGACAAACGGCTATTGTTAGCAATTATCTGTTGTAAAACCATCCAATTAACTCGCGTCAATCATGTTCTGCTATCATTCCATTTTACCAATTTTATGGTTTATTCATGAGCGGTCTAGATGCTGACACCCCTACACCTATTGACATTAAATTACATCAAACTTCTAAACTATTAGAAATTAAATTTGATAACAATACTGAGTGCATGCTCTCGTGCGAATTTTTACGCGTTTACTCTCCCTCCGCAGAAGTGCGAGGCCATGGTGCAGGACAAGAAGTTCTGCAAACAGGAAAAGAAAATGTCAATATCACAAGGATAGACCCCGTCGGCAATTATGCTATCAAGTTAGTATTTTCAGATGATCATGATACAGGGCTGTATTCTTGGGATTATTTATACTACCTTGGAGAAAATTACGAGGCGCTCTGGCTAGAATATATTGGCAAACTAGATGCTGCAGGCCATAAGAGAAAGTAAACCATATGGATAACAAAACAACACATTTTGGCTTTAAAAACGTAAACGAAACAGAAAAACAGCAAAAAGTCGGTGAAGTTTTTCACTCTGTCGCGCAAAAATACGACATGATGAATGACGTCATGTCGGCTGGCATGCACCGCCTCTGGAAGCGCTTTACTGTAGACACAAGTGGCATTAAAGCTGGCGACAGTGTGCTTGATATTGCAGGTGGTAGCGGCGA
>CAYXOR010000029.1:13696-15640 GCA_964466895.1 uncultured Methylophilaceae bacterium
ATGGGCAAGCTAATTACACAAGATGCAGAAAGCTATCAGTATCTTGCTGAATCAATACGAATGCACCCAGACCAAGAAACACTAAAAACAATGATGCAAGATGCAGGCCTTAGCAAGGTCGACTTTTATAACCTGGCAGGCGGTGTTGTTGCCCTACACAAAGGCTATAAGCTGTAATGTTTAAGCCTGTTGCCACCCGTTTTCTACAACATATCACCGACCAAAACAATTGGTCGCGCAAATATCTAACCCCTTTTTCCGGCAAAACCATTCAGTTCAATATTGCTTTTATTAAAACAAACTTACTTATTTTAGAAGATGGCAGCCTAGCTATTGCTGGTAATACGGTTACACCAGAAGCGACTGTACATATTCCACCCAGCTTGGCTTTACGCTTACTGGCGCAGGATAAAGCAGCAAAGATGCAAATTAAAATTGATGGTGATACACATTTAGCCAGTGAACTGGGTAAAGTCTTGCCACTTATGCATTGGGATATTGAAGAAGATTTAAGCAAACTGGTTGGTGACATCCCGGCAAACAAAATGATGACCACTAGCAAAAAAGCACTGCATGAAACAAAAGCACAAGCCATTAACGTGGCTGAAATGCTTGTAGAATATTGGCAAGAAGAAAGACCTATACTCACAAAAAAAAGACATATTGAACAATTTAACAGTGACGTTGATGCATTGCGTAGCGATACAGCAAGATTAGAAAAACGACTAGAAAAACTAACATTAAGCACATCAGAAAGCAGCACGAGTTAACGATGCATTATTTCCGCTTAATTGTTATTTTATGGGTTGTTTTATGGTTCCGCTTAGATGATTTTATTGCAGACCGCCCCGCTTTTCGCCCACTACACATACTGATTAACCTATGTTTTTTTTGGCGCTCTAAAAAACTAGCACGTGGTATTCGCTTACGCTTAGCCTTAGAAAAATTAGGGCCTATTTTTGTAAAATTCGGCCAAATGCTTTCAACAAGACGTGACTTACTTCCGCAAGACATTGCGGATGAACTGACAAAATTACAAGATCAAGTACCACCTGTCGATTTTAGCGAAATTGAACAAACGATTACGACAGCATTTCAACAACCACTCGATACTATTTTTTCACAATTCGACAAACAATGTATTGCCAGCGCATCCGTGGCACAAGTGCATTTTGCGCAACTAATGGATGGTCAAGCTGTTGCTGTTAAAGTCTTGCGACCTGATATTGCCAAAGTAATAAAACAAGACATTGCGATACTAAAAACACTCGCTTATCTACTACAAGCAGTATCTAGCGAGGGCAAGCGCCTAAAACCACAAGAAATTGTAGCAGAATTTGCACGTCATACCCGCCACGAGCTTGATCTAACCTTAGAGGCTGCTAACTGCAGTAAATTATCAAGTAACTTCGTCGACAAACGCTTACTCATCCCAGAAGTACATTGGGACTTTTGTCGTAAAGAAGTGATGACTATGGAGCGTATGCATGGCACGCCTGTCAATCAAACCGATGTGCTAACGGCTAAGGGAATCGACCTGTCAAAACTAGCACATGATGGCGTTGAAATATTCTTCACACAAGTGTTTCGAGATGGCTATTTTCATGCTGACATGCATCCTGGCAACATTCAAGTGGCAGATGATGGGAGATTCATCTCGTTAGACTTTGGCATCATGGGCAACTTAAATGATACTGACAAATATTACCTTGCTCGTAATTTCATCGCTTTTTTTAATCGTGATTACCGTGATGTTGCAATAGCACATATCGAATCTAACTGGGTACCTAAGGACACCAATGTTGAAGAATTAGAAGCAGCTGTCCGCGCGATTTGCGAACCTATTTTCAATAAACCGTTAAAAGAAATTTCATTTGGCAGAACGCTGTTGAGTCTCTTCCAGATGTCACGCCAGTTTGGCGTCATCATCCAGCCACAACTCAT
>CAYXOR010000029.1:15740-27593 GCA_964466895.1 uncultured Methylophilaceae bacterium
GAACTGATTGATGCCCAACACAAACAATCTCGATGGCAAAAACGCTTGGTGATTGCCATTGTCATATTAATATTATTACAATTGGCGAACTTGCTAATCATCTACCGCTAGCAAGCGCCTACTATTTTTGGCAAGTTCGACAATAAAAAGTTGAACGCTGCCCTAACCTTATTGTTTGAATTGAAGTGCCGCATACTTTGCATGGCTCATTTGTACGGCCGTAAACAAAATATTCTTGCTGAAAATATCCAGGCTTACCATCGACACCAACAAAATCTCGTAAACTACTGCCACCTGCACTTAGCGCATCGGCTAATGTCGCTTTAATTTCTGTCACTAGCTGCTTGCACTTAGCCAAGCTAACTTGGTTAGCCGCTAATTGCGGATTAATGCCCGCCCTAAATAATGATTCATTCGCATAGATATTACCCACACCAACGACTAAATGACCATTCATAATGGTGGTTTTAATGGCTGCTGTACGTGTGCGGATATTTTGATGTAAGTAATTGCCATTAAATGCTTCATCTAGTGGCTCAGGCCCCAACGCACGAAGCAAAGCATGTGCTTCAGGATTGTCACCCGCCCAAAGCACTGCACCAAAACGTCTTGGGTCTCTTAAGCGTAATACCTGCTTATCGTGAAATTCAATATCAAAATGGTCATGCTTTTCTGCAGGGTAATACCTATCCAACAAACTAATACTGCCAGACATACCAAGATGAAGTAATAACGTGCCATTTTCGAATTCCGCAAGAATGTACTTGGCACGCCTTTTTAGGCCCAATAGTTTTTTGTTTTTTAGCGTTTGGGGTAAATGCGCTGGAATGGGCCAACGCATTGATGCATTACGGATAACGATATTTTTTACTACTTGCTTAACCAAAGGCAGCAAACCTTGCCGCGTAATTTCAACCTCTGGCAATTCTGGCATTATTGCAAATTGAGCGGAGGGTTTAACATGTTAAAACCCACATCATTACTAAAATGATAAATAATACCCTCATCTGGACGCGCTAGCAGCAAATCAGGCGCTTCTGAAAGCTTATCAAAATGCACCTTTTTACCGCCTTTAAGCTTCACTTCAAATGAAGGGTAAGCCACCTTGCGATCTGGTGTGTAAAGCTCAATTGATTTTGCAATCCCTTGCTTCCAGCTAAACTCTAACCATTCATTCATCTCATTTTGTGTCATTTTTGCTTCGGCAATATTGGCTTTCCATTGTCCGTCATCCACATCCACATTTAAGCGCACGTCCTCCCATTGTTCTAAACGAGAAAAATTAAAGCCCGTTATTTGCTTAACTTCTTGTGGGGATAATGGGTGCTTATCAATTAGCTCAACCGGTGGCGTACTCGCTGCTTCTGCGTATTTGCCTGACAGTAAATATACACTGTCTTTAAAAGCAACATATTGTGCGTACGAAACAGGATTATATGTCCCATAAATAAACTCTGCTTCTACTACATCACCTTGCAATTTAATTTTCAACTCTGGTTTGTCTAAACCATATTTTGATAAATCTTCAGAAGAGAACTTATCGACAGTGGTGGCAGCAATCACAGAGATAATACGTTGTACCGAAAGCTGATCCGCACGCATTTTATGTGGGGCCAACATGCGCCATAGCCCCTCCTTTTTTTCAAAAGTAACAGGCGCCTTTGTAGGAAACTCAATTTTAACGCTATTGATATCAGCCAACTTAAGTTGAGAAACTTCATATAGCACCTGGCTCGTCACCACTGTTTTTGGACGCAAATATAAAAATGCCACCAAGCTAACCACTAAAGCCAGCATCACTAAATTTAATAACCAACGGTTTTTCATAATATTATGTGCAAGCTAACCACTTAAGCTTTTCTGCGTCTCCACCATAGCCAAAAACCTGCAATAAAAAACCCAAGTGGAATAAAGAACTGGAAAGCATGAAACACTGTCCACGCAATGGCACGGCCAGAATCAGTATCAGGAATAGATACGTTAATGTCTTTAAGCGGCATTGGTTGAATCGTAATTAACGTATCATCGCCCGATAACCAATTAATAATATTGATACCAAAATCTAAGTTGCCGCCGTTGGTAATAAATGTATTTGATAAAAAGTTTGCATTACCCATCACCACAATGCGCTGGCCTTTTTTACCATAAACGCGCTCTAACGCAACACCAATATTAATGGGGCCTCGCTTATCTTCTTCCGCATCAAACGTCACTTTTTTGTTCTTTACGCCTGCCTCTACTTTATCAGACTCTAACCAGCCGTTGGCCGCAACTTCAACCAAGCGCCCCACTTTCCAGCCAAAATCATATGAAGCTTTCGCATCTACCTCGCGCGCCTCAGGGAATAAGGTCTGCAACTGGAAATTACGCGTAATGGCATGCTCGCCATACCGTCTTGCAAAAGCAACTTTTGGATCAGCACCATACCGCGAAGCCGCCATATCCACCACAATACCTGGCGAAACTGAAACACCTAGATATTCAGCCACCATATCTAAGCCACGAAAATCATTGTCATCTAGCAACCATAAAACGTTACCGCCAGATTCTATATAAGTCTTAATTTTTTTAGCTTCTATTTCGCTAACATTCACTTGTGGGGCTGCAATAACCAACATGGCCCCATTGCTAGGTACCTCTTGTGCAATGGTTAAATCAGGGTTTGCAAATTTAAATCCTTTAGATTCCAACTGTTTACCAAACTCGCCAAGATCATGATTTTTTATCCCTTGTAAATGGCGCTCGCCATGTCCATCTAAAAACATGATGGGCTTTGTATTAGTACGCGATAAACGCACTAATAAATTAGTCATGTCTTGCTCTACAAAGGGTGGGAAAATATGCTCAGAACGCTTGTTATACTCAACGACCACTTCACCGTCTTCCCTAATATTCGCTTCTTGCGCAAGCTTTGGCTCCTTAGAAGGATTAATAAAATTAAGAAATACGTTCTTTTTCTCACGTTGATATCGTGCAATAAAACCAATCATGCTTTTACGAAAGTTATCACCGCGACTTGCATCATCCTCTGTTACGTAAACCGTAATATTAACCGGGTCTTTCATTTGATTAAGAATATTGACACTGCCTTGCGTCAATATATTCCGGTTCGCCTGCGTGACATCTTTGGCATAGCGATATTGATGCGTCAAATATCCTAATATAGCAACAAGCAATAAAAACAAAATAATGAAAAACCAGCTTTGCGCCAGCATTTGGAATCTTAAATTACGGTTGATTTTCATAAACTAAACCTGATTAGCCTCTTAAACGGTCTGCGTCTAGGCGACGAATCGTTAAAATTAAAAAAGTGGCAATAAACAAAACGAAATAAGCGATATCTGCTGTATCGATTAAGCCACCAGCGAAAGATTGGAAATGCTTCATGAAAGACAGTTGCGCTAAGGTGCTACTAGGATCACCTGCGAAAAATCGATCTAAAATCATCAACGCAAATAATGCAATAAAAGTAATAATGGCCGCGACCACTGGTTGCGCAGTTAAACTAGAAACATACAGCCCTAATGCAGAAAAACTCGCCACCAACAAAAACAAGCCTAACGAATTTGACATAATGTAGCCAAAATCAATATCTGACCATATATTAAGTGTTGATAACATCACGGCAACGTACACGATCAATATACTCAAAAATGCGAGCAAACCAACAAACTTACCCACCACAATTTCTGTGATAGACAAAGGTGCACTCAATAAAAATGGTAATGTTAAATTACGACGCTCTTCAGAAATGAGCCGCATTGATAGCAATGGCACAGCAAACAACATAATAAAAGAAGCCAAGCCATATACTGTTTGCCCGACAAACTGTGTGACGCCAGTGCGCTCAGCAGGGCGGATAGAACCTGACATCACCTCAAAGTAATTATTTACACCATTTAAAAAGTGGGTGCCGAATGCAAACATTAATAACGCTAAAATAATCCAACCCATGGGTGATGCAAACATGCTTTTTAATTCTTTTCTTGCAATACTTAATATCATTCTTGTTCCTTAATTCAGTACGCTACTTGTTAACTAGCAGTCTGCGCATCTTCGGCTTGTACAGCAGCATCGTTATAAGTTAGCTGTACAAACACATCTTCTAAGCTCGTTTGGTCAGGCGCGATTTGATATAAGCCCCAACCGTTTTTAACTGCTGCCTTTACAATCGCTTCTTGTGGTGTTGCCCCTTCTTCGAAACGTATGCGCATTAAATTATCTTCGGCAAGCTCAGCCTCGGTAACGCCTTTTATTTTCACTAATGCGTCCGCTGCGGGCGGCTTATTGAAACCAACTAATAATTTATTACCGACACGCTGCCGTTTGAGCACATCAATATCACCATTAAAAACTAAAACACCCTGATCAATAATTTGCACGTGGTCGCACACCATTTCCACTTCTGGCAATATATGTGTAGAAACAATCACACTATGCTCTTGCCCAATCTCTTTAATCAATGCGCGAATATCAATAATTTGAATCGGGTCCAAACCTACTGTAGGCTCATCTAAAATAACCACCATTGGGTTATGAATAATCGCTTGTGCAATACCGACCCGTTGCTGATAACCGTTTGACAGGTTTTCGATGAGACGTTTGCTCATATGGCCTAGACCGCAACGCTCCTTTGCCCGCTCAACCGCTTTTTTAATATTTTTACTACTTACTCTGTGTAATCGTGCAGCAATCGTTAAATATTCATCGACTGTAAACTCTTTATATAAAGGACGCATTTCAGGCAAATAGCCAATTAACGCTTTCGCTTCTTTTGGATTTTCTATCATGTCAATGCCACATATTTTTACGCTACCTGCACTAGGTGCTAAGTTGCCTGTTAGCATTTTCATCGTAGTGGATTTACCTGCCCCATTTGGGCCTAAAAACCCCAGAACTTGCCCTTTTTTCAGATTAAAACTGACATCATCGACTGCAGGACGGCCACCATAGAGCCGGGTTAGGTTAATTGCTTCAACTGTAAAATTATTCATAAACTCTAATTCTTACATCTCAAATAACTCGCCACATCAGAAACGAAATTTCTAGATAAGTTCCATGCAAAAAGTTATAGTATGTTTATAAGTGTTATCCAATATAATGCTATTTTATCTCAGCCCGTGATTATGGATGAACTTGCACGATGTGTCACGGACTAAACTACACTTTGAAGAAATATTAAATGTGTTTGGAAATTAATTTATGCTAAAACTCAAAAAAATTATTGCGCTATCACTTATTGGTGTTAGTACAATCAGTAGTGCTGGCATGTTGGCTGAAACACCATTAAGTAGCAATGCCAGCATTCAACCAGAAATAACCACGACCAATGAAGAGTTTGTATACAAATACTTACTCGCTGAGATTGCGGGCCAACGTGGTGACACCTCTCTAGCAAGCCAATTGTTTTTAGATTTAGCTAAAAAAACACGTGATGCGCGCCTAGCAGAGCGTGCGGCAAGGTCTGCCGCTTACGCCCGCCAACAAAGCCTTGCTTTGCAAGCCGTGACGCTATGGTCTGAACTTGACCCAGACTCGATTGAAGCACAGCAAGCATCTAGCCAAATGTACATTGCTAGTGGCAACATCAACGCAGCAAAACCACATCTTAAGAAATTATTAGCTAAAAAAGAGATGCGCGTCAATGGATTCACTTTTCTATATGACTTACTCAAAGGCCAAAAAGACAAGAAAATGGTATTGGAAATCGTCCAGGAGCTGGCTGAGCCTTACCCGCATTTACCCGAAGCACACCTAGCAGTTGCGCAAGCAGCCTGGTTCGCTGAAAAGTTAGATATAGCAAAAAATTCGCTGTCTATCGCTAGCGAACTGCGCCCTGGCTGGGGAAAAAGCGCTAATATGCAGGCACAAGTATTACAAAAAGAATCACCAGAAAAAGCGCTAACTTTTTATAAAACATTTTTAGATCAATATCCAAATGCACATGATGTACGAATGGGTTATGCCAAGCTGCTAGTGAATCAAAAGCAATTTAGCACAGCAAAAGCGCAATTTATCCAGCTAACCAGTAATGTAAAAACCCGGCCTGAAATAAGCGTGGTCGTTGGATTACTCTCACTAGAAGCTAACGAGCCCACGCTAGCCGACGAATATTTCCAGAAAGCATTAGCAGATGGCTTTAAAGAACCTGACCAATTACATTTATACTTGGGGCGCAGTGCCGAGCAAGCGAAAAATGATACTAATGCACTCATATGGTATGACAAAGTAAGCCGAGGGAAACACTATTTAGAGGGTAGACTTTCTGCTGCAAACGTCATTGTCCGCACAAAAAATACTGATGCAGCCATTGACTTGCTAAAAAACGTTAGTGGGCTAACGACTGAACAACAGATTATCATCGTTCAAGCTCAAGCTGGCATTCTCAGTCAAGATAAGCGCTATCAGGAAGCCTTTGCTTTAATAGAAAAAACGGTTAACCGCATGCAAAATACGCCTGAACTTATTTATGATTACGCAATGGCGGCCGAGCGTATTGGCAAACTCGATTTAATGGAAACTGAGCTGCGCAGGGTTATTAAAATCAAGCCAGACTATGCGCCTGCATACAATGCACTTGGTTATTCTTTTGCAGATCGTAATATACAGCTAAAAGAAGCTAAAACACTCATAGAAACCGCACTTAAGCTTTCTCCGGGTGATCATTACATGCTCGATAGTCTAGGCTGGGTAGAATACCGTCTTGGCAACTTTGCCGAAGCGATTGTACATTTACGCAAAGCCTATGACATCCAAGCCGACCCTGAAATTGCGGCGCACTTGGGCGAAGTGTTATGGAAACAAGGACTACAAGAAGAAGCCAAGCATATTTGGTCAAATGCTTTAGATACCTTTCCTAGTAACGAAGTGCTTGTCAGCACAACAGAAAAATTTAAATCCTAAGGAACCAAGTAAACCATTATTATTTTCGCGAGAATTTATTTGCCAACCAAACTTAAACTTTTTTCACTATTAACCAGCCTGCTATTGCTGAGTAGTTGCGCGACAACAAGCCAACAACCTGCCAAAAAGGTTGGCAATGTCAATCCGCAAGTATTGCATCAACAGCATATGGATAACATTGATAACATTAAGCAATTTTCGCTTAAAGGTCGTTTAGGTGTCGTTAAACAACCAAAAGGCTTTTCAGGCAGACTGAAATGGAAACACCAAACTGACCAAGACAACATCGATGTTTTTTCTCCATTCGGTGGAAAAGTAGCCAGCATTGTAAAAACGGCGAACCAAGTAACATTAACAAAAAATAATGGGGAAAACATTCAAGAGCAAGATGTTGAAACGCTCACTGAAAAGACCTTAGGTTTTAGATTGCCACTAGCCGGTCTGAGCTATTGGGCCTTGGGCAAGCCGGCAGACAAAGGCATTGTGAACTATGTTACTTGGGATGAAAACGGCAGAATAAACACATTACAACAAAATGGCTGGCATATTAAATACAAAAACTATACCGCTAATGGCCGCTATTTTTTACCTGGAAAAATTATACTAAAAAATCAAAATTTGACGTTAAAACTTCTCGTCGAAAAATGGTCAGGCTTATAAAGCCATCCACAGTATCCTTTAACCAACACCTGTGTTCTCTATTGTGTCTTTACAATTAAATCTACGCGATTAAACCCACGCCATCAAACTGCCACTATTACACATGTCTGACTTTAAACCCTATTTAGCCCCTGCGAAAATTAACTTGTTTTTACATGTTACTGGCCAACGTGCCGATGGTTATCACACCTTACAAAGCGTGTTTCAACTGTTAGATTTCTACGATACCATTAGCCTAAAACCAACAAAAAACAGCCTTATTAAACGTGTCACGGCTATTAACAATGTACCCGAACATGAAGATTTATGTGTGCGAGCAGCACAAGCCTTACAAAATGCTACAAACTGCAAACTTGGTGTAGAAATTAACATTAAAAAAAATATCCCCATGGGCGGTGGCCTAGGCGGTGGCAGTTCGGATGCTGCTACCGTATTACTCGCTTTAAACCATTTATGGCAACTCAATTTAAGTCGTGAAAAACTGATGGAAATCGGCCTCACTTTGGGCGCAGATGTGCCCGTATTTATCTTTGGGCAAAATGCTTGGGCAGAAGGCATTGGCGAAATTTTAACGCCGCTTGCCATGCCTATACAATATTATGTCGTTTTAACGCCGCAAGCACATGTATCAACAGCACAAATATTTGCTAATCCAAGATTGACAAAAGACACGAAACCATTGAAAATAGCGGACTTTTCAGATGGTGCAAATTCTAACTTATTTAGAAATGACCTTGAAAAGGTAGTAAGTGAAGAATTTCCAGCAGTTGCATCTACCATTCAATGGCTAAATCAATTTGGCCAAGCTAGAATGAGTGGTTCTGGTGCATCTGTTTTTGTTAGCGTTAATTCACTAGCAAAGGCAAATGACGTGCTCGCGCAAAAGCCCTCAAACACAAGTGGGCTTGTTGCAAAAAGCTTAAATCGCCACCCTTTGTTTGAATTAGCTAAGTAAAGTTTTTTTGGGGAGTCGCCAAGCTGGTTAAGGCACATGGTTTTGATCCATGGATGCGAAGGTTCGAATCCTTCCTCCCCAGCCATAATTGCAGTAAACATTAAGCGTGTAGATTAACTGATTTACATGCTTTTATTTTTAGAGCATAAAATTTTCACCCTATAATATTAAGGATACAGGTAGTGGCCAATAGCAATATGATGGTATTCACAGGCAATGCTAATCCAGTATTAGCTAAAGAAGTCGCTACACACCTTGGCATTGAATTAGGCCAAGCGGATGTTGGGCGCTTCTCCGATGGTGAAATTATGCTCGAATTAAATGAAAATGTACGTGGTCGAGATGTGTTTGTTTTGCAATCCACTAGCTTTCCAACCAATGACAATCTAATGGAAGTCTTGGTCATGGTCGATGCACTACGTCGTTCTTCAGCTGGCCGCATCACAGCAGCCATCCCTTATTTGGGATATTCTCGACAAGACCGTCGTCCGCGTTCAGCGCGTGTTGCTATTACCGCTAAAGTTGTTGCCAACATGTTAACCAGTGTTGGTGTCAACCGTCTGCTCACCATGGATTTACACTCCGACCAAATTCAAGGGTTTTTTGATATCCCAGTCGATAATATTTATGCGACGCCACTCTTGCTGGATGATTTATTAGAACAAAATTACGGTGATTTAGTCGTTGTCTCACCTGATATAGGTGGCGTTATACGAGCGCGTGCCGCAGCCAAGCAACTAGGTTCTGATTTGGCGATCATCGACAAACGTCGTCCTAAGCCCAACGAGGCTAAAGTAATGAATCTTATCGGTGATGTTGCTGGCCGTACCTGTGTCATCATGGATGACTTGGTCGATACGGCCAACACACTATGTGAGGCAGCAGCAGCACTGAAAGAAAAAGGCGCGGTTAAAGTATTAGCTTATGCCACGCACCCAATATTATCGGGTGATGCAGCTAACCGCATTACGCATTCAGCCTTAGATGAGCTAGTGGTGACAAATACCATCCCACTAAATGGGGCATCAAAAAATTGCAAAAAGATTCGCCAACTTAGTGCTGCCGGCTTAGTAGCAGAAACAATCCGTAGAATTAGTAGTGAAGATTCTGTTTCCTCACTATTTTTGGACAAATAATTTTTTAGCCTGTTATCTGGTCGCGGATAACAGTTTTTAGTGTAGTAAAAGTAGTCAATTTTAGGAGTTATCAAATGAGTATTCAAATTAATGCAGTCACGCGTGATGCTAAAGGTACGGGTGCGAGCCGCCGTCTACGTCGCGCGGGCGTTCTTCCGGGTGTGGTATACGGTGGTGATAAACCAGCAGTAACAATCGAGTTCGACTATAAAGCACTATTTCTTGAGTTTCGACATGAAGCGTTTCACGCTTCTATTATCGACTTAAATATAGACGGCAAAAAAGATGGTAGCGTTTTGCTACGTGACTATCAATTGCACCCAGTACGTAACACAATCCAACATATCGATTTTCAACGTGTTTCTGCAACAGAGAAAATTCACGTTAAAGTACCATTCCACTTTATTAATGGTGATACAGCACCAGGCGTTAAAGTCGGTGGCGGTATTGTTGCTCACGTACAAACTGAAGTAGAAATCAGCTGTTTACCTAAAGACCTACCAGAATACATAGAGGTAGATTTAGGCAACCTTGAATTAAGTGAATCAATACACTTATCACTCATCACATTGCCTGATGGCGTAGCGTTTGTACAGCTTACGCACGACAATGATGCCACAGTGGTGTCGATTGCAATACCACGTGCTATTGTTGCTGAAACAACAGCTGAAGAAGGTGATGCAGCAGAAGGTGATGCAGCAGAAGGCGACACACCAGCAGAAGGTGATAAACCAGAAGGTGATGCAGCAGAAGGTGATAAACCAGCAGCTGAGTAATTTGTTAAGTAACATTAAAAGCGCGCGCTCTATAATAAGGGTGCGCGTTATTTATTTATAGGGTTAGTATATAAAACAGCACGCTAAATAAAACAATGACAGATATCAAACTTTTTGTTGGCCTAGGTAATCCGGGTGAAAAATACGCTGCCACACGTCACAATGCTGGCTTTTGGTGGGTAGATTTAATCGCCGCACAAACCAGCAGCACGCTAGCCGTAGAGGCCAAAATGTTTGGCGTCGCAGGCAAACTCAACCCAACACAAAATAAATGGTTGCTAAAGCCAACCACCTTTATGAACGCGAGTGGTAAAGCGGTAGCCGCATTAGCCAACTATTATAAAATCAACGCAGATGAAATTGTCATCGTGCATGATGAACTTGATTTGCCAGCCGGCACTGTCAAATTAAAATTTGGCGGCGGACATGGTGGGCACAATGGCCTTAAAGATATTAATGCAGCATTAGGCACTAGTGATTATTGGCGACTACGTATTGGTATCGATCACCCAGGCGATCGTAACGAGGTTATTAACTACGTATTAAAAGCACCCCTAAAAGATGAACAAACAGCCATTGATGATGGCCTATACCAAAGCGCTCAATTACTAGACCTAATGGCAGCAGGTGACTTTGAAAATGCAATGTTAAAGTTACACACTAAAAAGTAGTCAGTAAGTATTAGAATATTCATTTTTCCACCTGTATTTTAGATTAGACTTTTTAAAATAAAATCATGGCGGCAAGGATGAAGTGCCGAAGACAGTGCGTATAGCACGGCTAGACGATGGAAACGTAGATAATGTGGTAACGGATTAAATTATTTTTTATAAGTCCTGTTAGTCCATTCAAGTTTTACGCAAGGTTAAGGCGTTGAAATTTGAGGAGACGAGACAGTACAAAAAACCATTTTTCCACCTGTATTTTAGATTAAGTGCAAGGCGGCAAGGATGAAGTGTCGAAGGCAGTACAACAAGTACGACGAGATGATGAAGACGTAGACAACACAGTAATTAACTAAAAGACAGACTGGAAAAAAAGATGAAGTGTGGAATTGTAGGTTTACCTAACGTAGGCAAAAGTACCCTTTTTAATGCCATTACCAAAGCTGGCATTGCTGCAGAAAATTACCCTTTCTGCACGATCGAACCTAACATCGGTATTGTAGAAGTCCCCGATACGCGCATGCAGCCACTGATTGACATTGTTAGCCCACAAAAAGTACAGCCAGCCATTGTCGAAATGGTTGATATTGCTGGCCTTGTTGCTGGCGCCTCTAAAGGCGAAGGTTTAGGCAATAAGTTTTTAGCCAATATCCGCGAAACAGATGCGATTGCACATGTCGTTCGTTGCTTTGAGGATAGCAACGTCATCCACGTATCAGACAAAATTGACCCAATGTCTGATATTGAAGTCATTAATA
>CAYXOR010000029.1:27693-28881 GCA_964466895.1 uncultured Methylophilaceae bacterium
GTCATCCACGTATCAGACAAAATTGACCCAATGTCTGATATTGAAGTCATTAATACAGAGCTTGCGCTAGCTGATATGGAAACAGTCGATAAAACCATCCAGCGTGAGAGCAAAAAAGCGAAATCTGGTGACAAAGACGCCATCCTACTGTTTGATTTATGTAAAAAGGTACAAGAACACCTAAACACTGGCGCACCAGTGCGCACCTTAGATTTAGATGATGACCAACTCACACTGATTAAGCCACTGTGTTTAATCACCATAAAACCAGTGATGTATCTTGCCAATGTAAGCGAAGAAGGTTTTGAAAATAACCCCTTACTCGACAAAGTCACGGCTTTGGGCAAGACAGAAAGTGCACCTGTCGTTGCTATCTGCGCAAAAATAGAAGCCGAAATTTCGGAGTTAGAAGATGAAGATAAACTACTCTTCTTAGAAGAGATTGGACAAACGAAACCGGGCTTAGACCGCGTAATCCTCGCCGCTTATAAACTACTCGGTTTACAAACTTACTTTACAGCTGGCGTGCAAGAAGTCCGTGCTTGGACAGTCAAAATTGGCGCCACTGCGCCGCAAGCTGCCGGTGTCATTCATACTGATTTTGAACGTGGCTTTATCCGTGCAGAAGTTATTGCCTATGATGAATATGTGAAAAACAAAGGCGAAAAAGGCGCGCAAGAAGCTGGCAAGATGCGGTTGGAGGGGAAGGAATATGTGATGAATGACGGAGACGTAGTCCATTTCCGCTTCAATGTCTAAAATTGGTTGCGTGAGCGAATTACAGCGTTACGCGGTACTCAAGACCTCGCCGTACTTAGCGTACTGTCTCGCTCCCTGCGCTCCGTGTGCCTTGTAACTTCATCTCACACAATCAATTTACATAATCCGTTAATCATCGAGAGCAACATAGCCTGCCGCAAAAGATTACAGCTCGGTCTTACTTTTGTTTTTTGGATTGAGAAGAAATGAATCAAATAATTTCTTAGTAGTATCTACGTGTTTTTACTTTGACAATTCACCCCTAAAACACTAGAATTGCGGGCTTGCTGAAATGTTAGCAAAACAGAACCGATTTATAGTTTCATGGTGATGTAGCTCAGCTGGTTAGAGCACAGCATTCATAATGCTGGGGTCGAGGGTTCAAGTCCCTCTTTCACCACCAATACTAAAGCGGCTTCCAGAGATGGG
>CAYXOR010000030.1:0-4905 GCA_964466895.1 uncultured Methylophilaceae bacterium
AAAAAGAACTGAAGGCAGCCTTAGCCTTTTTATAGAGACAGAACTTTTTGGTGAATATGCTAATTTAACAGGTGAGTTTAACCCCGTCGGTAATTATGGGCGGGATGGCGCTTTAGTAAATGCGCTAGATAATTTACAAGGACGAGATACTAATGATGCTATTTACGGCTATGGTGGAGATGACTTTTTAAGTGGTGTAAAAGGTGATGATTATTTAAATGGTGGTGACGGTGCAGATGTGCTTTTTGGAGGGTTAGGACAAGATACTTTGATTGGCGGTGCAGGAGATGATGTGATTAATGGTTCTTTAACGATGTTTGCCAATATTATCGATTATGACAGATGGAAAGACTTAGGGCTAAGTTTAACGCCACACAGTGCTGATGCGGTTACTTTAGGGGCTGGTTGGGGTTGGCTCTTAAGCGCAAATAATGCCGCAGAGGGGGTGCTTAGCGGTTTATATAGCGATAGAGCAATTTTGAACGGAGATGCTGTTTATTGGAATGCGAGTTCAGATGATTCTTATTTATATAACACGCCAGAAGTATTAAATACTGACGAGGGGAATTTGATTGATGGTGGTGCTGGTAATGATTATATTAGTGCTGGAACCAATAACGATACCGTTGATGGCGGTTTAGATAACGACCAAATAGCGGGCGAAGGGGGTGCAGATGTTATTTTGGGTGGCGCGGGAAATGACATCATTTCTGGTGATGCTTATTTGGATAGCCAAAACCGAGTAACGTTGGGGAAGGTTTTTAGTTTTGATGAGCACCAGAACGACATTATCGATGGCGGGTTAGGTGATGATTATATATATGGACAAGGTAAGGATGATTCCCTTTTTGGTAGCGCTGGCAAAGATGTCATTTATGGGGATGATATCAATGAAACGGTATTGCCAGGGGTCTATCATGGTAATGATTATATTGATGGTGGCGATGATGATGATATTTTATATGGTGGTGGGAAAGACGATATTATTCTAGGTGGGCAAGGCAATGATGTTCTTATAGGTGATGCACAAGAAGGCATGCTTGCTAAAGCGTTTTATGGAAACGATAGTCTGGATGGTGGCGATGGCAATGATAAGCTTTTTGGCCAGGACGGGAATGATGACCTTATTGGCGGGTTAGGCGCTGACAGCTTGTTTGGCGGTGACGGGAATGATAAGTCAAATGGTGGTGGCGGAGATGATAGCTTAAATGGCGGTAGTGGGAATGATGTGTTAGATGGTGGTAGCGGAAACGATACGCTTTTTGGCGGAGAAGACGCAGATACATTGTTAGGCGGTGCTGATGCAGATTACCTAGATGGTCAGTTGGGTAATGATTATTTGGATGGTGGTGGTGGAAATGATGCGCTATTAGGTGGAGAAGATGCAGATACATTGATAGGCGGCGCTGGTACAGACACCCTTGATGGTGGTAGCGGAAATGATTTTCTTAATGGTGGCGCGGGTGTTGATACTTTATATGGAGGCAGTGGAAATGACACATTAATAGGCAATGGTGATGGGGATGTCTTGACTGGCGCTAGTGGTGTAGATACATTTTATGTGGGTAATGGTGATGTTGTTGTTGATCCAGAAGAGGGTGAAATAATTAACCTTCTTGGGGGTCGTAGTGTCAGTGAAGCTGGAGCAGCCCTTAATGCTACACAAGGGCCAGATGCAGTTTCTATCAACTTTTCAGGCTCATCAATCAATGTGGAAAATGGCGTGCTTGCATTTGGTAATGCAATTTACAGCTTTAATGATGGCAGCACTATTACACATAGTGAATTGTTGGGTAACCATTTAGATGCGGTTGTAAACCGCAACTTTATAACAGCAATGGCTTTTGGCGGAAAGTTAGATGATCAACTGACAAATGTCGGCAGTAATGATGCTACATTATTTGGAGGGCTTGGTAATGACCAACTTATAGGTAATGTAGGTAACGATACGTTAAGAGGAGATGCGGGAAACGATAGTCTTGACGGTGGCGCTGGAGTGGATGATCTGCAAGGCGGGCAGGGAGATGACAATCTATTTGGTGGATTGGGTGATGACCTTCTTCAAGGGGGCGATGGTGCAGACACGTTATCTGGCGGTGGTGATAATGACACTGTAGTGGGCGGGAATGGAAATGATATTTTAAGTGGTAGTGACGGGTCAGACGAGTTGCTAGGTAGCGCAGGTAACGACAGCTTAGATGGCGGCAGTGGAGCAGATACATTGCAAGGTGGTTTAGGCGATGATGAGCTGCTAGGTGGTTTGGGTAATGATCTTCTTGAAGGTGGTGATGGTGCAGATACATTATCTGGCGGTAGTGATAATGACACACTGATCGGTAACGATGGAGATGATGTTTTAAGTGGTGATGCTGGAGCAGATGAATTGATAGGTGGTGTAGGTAACGATATTTATCAATTAAACTTAGGTGATGGTGAAGACCTTATTGTTGATGTTGATGGCATTAACGTGATTAGTTTTGGTGCTAATATCGCTTTGGCAGATTTGGAAGTAAGTCAGTATCAGGGCAATGATGGTAGTTATTATTTACGAGTGCGTTACGGTATTTTGGGTGATAGTGTTGTTATTAAAGATGGCTTAACAGGTAGTATTCAGCAATATCAATTTAATGATGGTTCAAGTGTTAGTCATGCGGATTTAATCGGCACATCAGATGTTGCATTTGAGATATTTGGTACAACCAGCTCAGATGTTTCATTGCATGGTTCAGATAATGATGATGTGGTTTACGCAGATGCTGGCGATGACTATGTCTATGGTGCTGATGGAAATGATGTCCTGCATGGTGAAAGTGGAAGCGATACTTTAGAAGGTGGTTTGGGTAATGACACCTTAGATGGTGGCTTAGGTGACGATACCTTGCTAGGAGAAGCAGGACAGGATAGCTATACGATGGCTTGGGGTATGGGTCAGGACACTGTGATTGAAACAGCCGATAACGAGCTTAATACCATTAGCCTAGATACAGGTGTTGCATTATCTGATTTGAGCTACAAACGTTCGGGCGATGATTTGCTTGTTCATTTTAAATCTCTTCAAGAAGGCTTGATTCTAAAAGATTTTTATACGGGCAATCAAAATTGGCAAATAGTTGATCAAGATTCTGCTGTGACAACGATATCAGAATTTATCACTAATACTGATAATGCCTCTGCATTAGATAAGGAGCTAGATGCGTATAAAGCGAGTGCAAAAGCACTGTACTACACTCATTTGAGCAATGATGGGTATAGACTTGATGGAAGTGGAATTTTTAGGAAAAGCGAAATAGACGCTAACGAAAGTAGAATTATCACTACTTTAAGTTCGGCTGAATATAAAACACTAGATCAAACATCAAATGCAACAACGATTAATCGCATTTCAGATCCTGATGTCCAGACAAACACGTTAATTAGCAGCTCTACAACTGTGCTTAATAAGTTTGGTGTGGATGTTAGCCCGAATTCTTGGGGTAGCGGAGGTGGTACAGGTGCCAGCAGTGCAATATCTGGTACAGGCGCTACTTTTGTGCCTAATATAAATAATGGAAGGATAAAAATACCTGCAGGAGCAGCTTATTATAGCGTGCCAGCTTCTGGTGGCTCTCCCGCAGGGCTTTGGATTTATCCTAATAATTCTACAAGTAACCCAGCACCAGATGAAACGACTGCTTTTACAGAATATAGTTACGAACGAACAGTAACTTATACACTAGAAAATATCACCGCAGGTGATGCTGGTAATACTATTGTCGTCTCTTCAGGTTCGGCAGGTAGAGAAGGCAACCTTCTAAATCGATTGGCGCCGGTAATTGTTAATGCAGGTGATGGCGATGACGTGATTGATGCTAATGGCAGCCCATCCTATAGTGTTTATTCTTCTCCTTTAGAAAATGACTACGGTGCTTTAGGTGCGTATTTTGATGGTGGTGGTGGGAACGATGATATCTTGGGTTCATTATTGAGTGACGTGATTATCGGCGGTAATGGTAATGACACCCTTGACGGAGGTTATGGAGCAGACCGATACCTATTTCAGGCAAATGAGATAGGTATCGATACGATTAAAGACACTGCATACTTGGGTGCTTATAATAGTGATATTTTTAAGAGCGCTTATGATTTTTGGTATTACAGCGTGAATGGCGGTTATTCAGAATCTGCTATTTATAGTTTGCAAGATGCTCCTTACATTGATGCAACTGATTATGATGCTTTAGCAGCTCTTTATACAGCAGGCATTATCGAAAAAGATACGGTTGAGTTTGGTGAGGGCATTGAGCTTGCCAATTTAACGATAGAGAAAAATAGTTTTGAGCTGTCTATTTCTTGGGGTGAGAATAAAGGTGTAAAGGTACAGCTTGCTCAAAGTCTTGCAGATGATATTAATTATAATAGCGGGCAAGAAAGGGATCAAAGTGGACACTGGGGTCTTGGCGCTGGTATTGAGCAGTTCAAGTTTGCAGATGGCACTATACACACTATGCAACAAGTATTGGCATTAGCGACTGTGATAGATAACCCCTATATATATGGCACCTCTGGATATGATGAGTTAGATGGCTCAGGCGGTGATTTTATTATGGTTGGTGGAGATGGTGGTGATTACTATATTGTAGATTCTGTAGGCGATGTCATTATAGAAAATCCTGATGAGGGTTATGATGAAATTGAATCAAGTGTTACTTATACACTTAGTGATAATGTTGAAGGACTATCTCTAACAGGTTTGGGTAACATTGATGCTACTGGCAATGATTTAGATAATTATATAGAAGGTAATGAAGGCGACAATGTTCTCAACGGCGGTGCAGGCGATGATTATATTTCTGCAGAACAAGGCGGCAATAACGTTCTAAATGGTGGTGATGGTGATGATGATTTAGAAGGTGGAGACGGTAATAA
>CAYXOR010000030.1:5005-17728 GCA_964466895.1 uncultured Methylophilaceae bacterium
AGACAATTTAAACGGCACAGGCAATGCAGAAAACAATCGTCTATACGGCAACGTTGGCAATAACAGCTTTGACGGTGGTGACGGTAATGACCTACTTTACGGACGTGACGGTGACGACACCTTAATTGGCGGTGCAGGTAACGACCAACTGAGAGGCGACGCTGGCAACGACGACATGATCGGCGGCCTAGGCAACGACACCTACTTTGTAGACAGCACTGGAGATACAGTGACTGAGCTAGCCGACGAAGGCACAGCCGACCGTGTATACAGCAGCATAGACCACAACCTCAGTGCTAATGTAGAACAACTGGTGCTATCAGGTACAGACAATTTAAACGGCACGGGTAATGCAAGCGATAACCGCTTATACGGCAATGTGGGTAACAACAGCTTTGACGGTGGTGACGGTAATGATCTACTTTACGGGCGTGATGGTGACGACACCTTAATTGGCGGTGCAGGTAACGACCAACTGAGAGGCGACGCTGGCAACGACGACATGATCGGCGGCCTAGGCAACGACAGATACTTTGTTGACAGCGTTGGTGACAGCGTTACTGAACTAGCCGACGAAGGCACAGCCGACCGTGTATACAGCAGCATTGATTACACCTTAAGTGCTAACGTAGAACAACTGGTGCTATCAGGCACAGACAATTTAAACGGCACAGGCAATGCAGAAAACAATCGTCTATACGGCAACGTTAGCAACAACTATTTATACGGTCTAGGTGGGAATGATCTTCTATACGGCAGAGATGGAAATGACCTGTTACAAGGTGGCCTAGGTGATGACACGCTCAGGGGTGATGCTGGTAATAGCCTATTAGATGGCGACGCTGGCGTTGATAGGCTTACCGGTTCTACAGAAAGTGATTTAATAGTAGGTGGCTTGGGTAACGATATCATCACAACAGGTGAAGGCTACGATGTGATTAGCTTTAATGCTGGCGATGGTCAAGACACGGTGAATGCATCTACAGATGCTGATAATACGCTAAGTCTGGGTGGTGATTTTGCTTACAGCGATTTAAGCCTCACAAAAACGGGTAACAACCTTGTGCTTAACATGGGCGCAACGGATCAAATTACCCTTAAAGATTGGTATGCAGGCAGTGGCAACCATTCAATTGCTAATTTACAAGTGATTGTAGAAGCCATGCAAGGCTTTAACTTAGGTGGTGCAGACGCGTTATTGGACAACAAAATTGAAAACTTTGATTTTGCTAACCTAGTTGCTCAATTTGATGCTGAAGGTGCCACTGCAGACTGGCAATTAACAGATGCACGCCTCACAGCACACTTACAAGCAGGCAGTGATAGTGCCGCTATCGGTGGTGATCTGGCGCATCAATATGGTTTAAATGGCAATTTAACCGGTATGGGGGTTAATAATGCACAGAGTGTGATTAGTGGTGCTAACTTTGGCCAAAGTGCACAAGCGCTTAATGACCCAAACACTTGGCAAGCAGAGGTGGTGAAGCTTGGGTAAGTTGTTAGTCATAATACAAATATTAATCAATACCATACTGTGGGATGAAGCTAGGGCTATCCGTTAATATGGCCTTAGCAAATGCTAATGTAGATCAAACACCTGATACCAACTCGCCTTCGGCGCCTGATGTGTTTGATTTTGCGCCCGGAATATTAGGGGTGCAAGCGCAACCACCCTCGCCATTGCCGCGTATTGTATTGCGCGGTGTGCTATTGCTATTGTTGGCGATATTGTTATGGGCGTTGTTTGGTCGTTTGGATATCGTGTCGGTGGCAGAAGGTAAGTTAGTGCCTATTAGCTATTTAAAAATAGTGCAGCCTGCAGATTCTGGCATCGTGCGAGAGATAGCGATTAAAGAAGGCCAGCAAGTAGAAAAAGATCAATTGCTTATTCGCATGGATGCCAACATAGCAGAAGCCGATAGTAAGTCTATTCAAAACGAACTGCAGCATAAAACATTAACACTGCGTCGTATAGAAGCAGAGTTGAACAGCAAGCCATTTATCCGTAAAAATACAGATGCTACAGAGATGTTTAATCGTGTTTATTCAGAACATCAATCGAACCGTCGTGCACTGCAAGCTAATATTTTGACAGAACAAGCGGCTTTACAGCGTGCACATAATGATTTGGCAGCGACAAAAGAAATTCAATATAAATTAGAAAAAACACTGCCTAGTTATCAAAGTCAAGAAGCGGCTTATGACAAACTGGTGAAAGATGGTTTTGCTGGCAAACTGATGGGAGAAGAAAAAAGGCGTGAACGCATAGAGGTAGAGCAAGATTTACATGCACAACAATTTAATGCAAAAAGCTTACAATCTGCCATTTCACAATCACAAAGGCGTATTAATCAAATAAAGTCGGATTACCGTCAAAAGTTAGAAGCTGACCGTGTCGCGGTATATGTAGAGCAACAGCGCTTAGAACAAGAATGGGCAAAACAATCACATAAAAATAGTTTGCTTGAACTTAGAGCGCCACAAGCCGGCATCGTTAAAGATTTAGCGACGCATACGCCAGGGACTGTTGTCTCACCTGGTACAGTGCTGATGTCCTTAGTGCCAAGCAATGAGCCATTGCAAGCTGAAGTGTGGCTTAAAAATGCAGATGCGGGGTTTGTACATCAAGGTCAAGCTGTCAAAATAAAGCTAATGGCTTACCCATTTCAAAAATACGGCATGATTGATGGTGAGGTGTTGCAAGTAAGTGCAGATGCAACAGATAAGTCCAGCGCAAACAATGGCCAAAATGATGCAGATGGTAACCAAGCGGCGGGAAGTGCTCAACTTTCATATAGGACATTGATTAAATTAGATCAGCAGCATTTACTGTTAGAACAAAAAAAATTAGGGCTCACACCCGGTATGCAAGTGGCGGCTGAAATTAAATTGGCAGACCAAACAGTGATGCAATATTTACTGTCACCCGTCAGAAAAGCTTTCCATGAAGCGGGTAGAGAGCGTTAGCTTTTAAAAAACCATTTTATGCGTATTTTGTTAATTCATCAAAACTTCCCTGCACAATTTCGTCATTTGGCTGAGTATTTAATTAAAGATGCTCAGTATCAAGTGATTGCGATATGTCAGCCACAAGCACCCAAGCTTAAAGGTATTAAAACAATTGAATATAAGCCAGCGAGAAATGTGAGCCTCCGTACCCATCACTATAATCGACCGATTGAAGCACATACGCTCAATGGTCAGGCAGTGGCTAATGTATTACTAAAGCTAAAGGAATCAGGTTTTATACCAGATATTGTTGTTGGGCATGCCGCTTGGGGTGAGATTTTATATGTAAAAGATGTATTTCCTAATAGTAAACTTATTGGTTTTCTTGAGTTTTATTATCATGCGCAAGGTGTAGATACAGACTTTGACCCTGAGTTTCCACAAGCATTTAACGATGCATTAAGAATACGCAATAAAAATACCACCCATTTGCTCAGTTTAGAAGCGGTGGATAAAGGCGTGTGCCCAACTAACTTTCAGAAAAGCACTTTTCCTAAAGTGTTTCAACATAAGTTACATCAGATACATGAGGGGATTAATACTAGCTTAGCTAAGCCCGATGCAAATGCAAACTTTATACTACCTAATGGTATTGCGCTAAGTGTAAAAGATGAAGTCATTACATTTGTATCGCGTAATTTAGAACCGTATCGTGGTATTCATCAATTGATGCGTGCGGTTGAAATAATCTGCGAACGTAGGCCTACAGCACAGTTTTTGATTGTAGGTGGTGATGAGGTGAGTTATGGCAGAAAACTAGCTAAAGGCAAGTGTTGGCGTGAGCTTTTGCTAAAAGAGATAAAGGTGGATGAAAACCGCGTGCATTTTTTAGGCCGTGTACCCTACAAAGATTACTTAAAAATATTACAGATTTCTTCTACCCATATTTACCTGACAGTCCCTTTTGTTTTGTCATGGTCTATGTTGGAAGCGATGGCTATAGAATGCAATGTGATTGCTTCAAATACAGCACCCGTTACTGAGGTGATTAAGCATGGCAAAAATGGCTTGTTAGTGGATTTCTTTTCTCCATTAGACATTGCTGATAGCGTAGATAAAGTTTTAGATAATCCTAAACAATATCAAAAAATGCGACAGGCTGCACGACAGACTATTTTGGATGGGTATACTATCAATCTCGGCATTGAGCGATATATTAGTTTGTTTAAGCAGGTAATAAACAAAGAAAAAGTTTAGATTGAATGAAATCGGAATTTAATTAACCCACAATCGTTATAAAAAGCCGATTTTATATCAAGAGGTCAGTTAGCCATATTTTCATATTAACTAATCTGCAAAACCTTCAAAAGCATAGGGGTTGAGAAACTGACGTTGCCATAAAAATTCACGGTCAACTTGGTTGAGTTTTGCTTCATCACATACGTCATGCCAATGGTGCTCAATGATGGTTTTTTGGTGGTGAATAATGGCTTTTGCTTCTTCTGCCGATAGATGGAAGTGGTGCGCAGATTCGACGCAAACTGAAAGCTTGCTGAAGCGATTATTGTTAGCGATAATCATTGCTTGCGTTGTCTCTCCACCTGTACGGTTTTGCGGACAAATATCATAGGCAGGGGTAAGGGTGAGTGTTTTTCCATCCCAAAAGGCAGCGTGATTTCTTGCATGGTCGTCATTATTGCTACACAAGATATTAAAGATTAGTCGAGCGTAGAGTTCTTTTAAGGTGTTTTTGGGGTTGTTGAAGCGCAGGCGAATGATTTCTGCAAGCTGTTCGTAACTGGCGTAACGTGCCATCATTTCATCTAGTGCTAATATCGTCAGTGCAGAAACAATCATTTTTCGTGTCCAGCCGTTGTTGTTCTCAAGGCGGTCGAAGCGCTCAATTAGTAATACATCTTTGTTTGCAGCTTTGACCATTTTTACTTCGGCGACGTTTAGCCCTACATGTTTGGCAAGTCGCATTGCAATAAACTCAGCCTTTACAACGCTATAGGTATCATTGCTTGCCGAGAACTTTGCGATATATTTGGTGCTGCCATCTTGAATGAGGGCTTTTGGGCGCGCGCCACCAATCGAGCTGCCATGAAAGAGGGCTAGATCTAACTCGGGAGATAGCGGAATACCTTCTTCTACACGTTTTGCTGAATCCATGAGCTCTTCAAGTGATGCTCCTTTTGATTGACGTGGTTTATATTCAGTTGGCGATGCCTGAAAATCTAATGCGCCAATACGGTCAGATCCAGATTCCAATAGATAGGTAATTTCATTTAGATCAGTATTACTTCCTCCGTACTCTTTAAGCCCCATGAAGCGATTAATGATAACGCGTCGCCCCCATGCATCAGGGGCGCCATCACGGATGCAACTTGGCACACTCATCCCATTTGGCAACGGGTGTGTGCCTGGCTGCAAAGGTAGCTCAGGTGTATATAGTGGAATGGCCTCAGGTCTATTAAGGTAGCTTCGACCGTACGCAAATATTAAGTTTTTACCATCAGGTTCTAGTTTTCCAGCAACAACGGGTTCGGTTGCATTGGGCAACCAAATCCAAACATAAGCTTCTTTATATTTGTGCTTAGAAGTCATCGTTAATGACCTTGTTTGATTTGCGTATGGCTTTAGGTAATAACGTTAACTTGTCTTCAACTTGTTTGACCTGTTGGGAAAGCGTGTTGTTGTCCGCACCGAATAATAGAATGCCAGTAATGGTTGCAAGTTCAAAAACTGTACCAACACCACACGACATATCACCTTTTTCCACGCGCTGAACCATGCTGCGCGCTACACCTGCACGCTCAGCGAGTTCCGTTTCCGACATTTTCTTTTCTTTTCTGGCAGCACGAATACTTGTCCCAAGTAAATACATGGCTTCTATACTATAAGCAGAGTATGTGCGTTTAACTTTCATACTTTTACATTACCATATTTTTTTATAAAAAACAATAAATGACCTTTATATAAATCATACAAAGTCAATATGTCCTATAATTAAATCAATTTGTGTTAATAATAAAATTACCACCTCACAGTTTAACGGCCTAATAATAGATGATATATAGCCTGATAGGCCTGAGCTTGCTTTGCACAGTACATTTGTATATTTGTATATTTGTATATTTTACGGCCTAATCAATGTCAAAAAAGAATTAATGGGTCGGGGTTAATTTTGACGGAATAGTTGAGCTGGACTGAAGTTTTATTAACTTTTTCATTAATCTTTCTATTCTTCACTGCATGCGTCAAATGTCCACTTATGGTATATTGTCGCACTCAAATATGCTTAGTAAATCAAGCATGTTATTAATGTTAAAAGTTATGTTAAAAATTCTTGAAAGAAAACTATGTTAGAAGCAATTCGTAAAGGTAGTAAAGGTATATTAGCAAAAGTTATATTAGCAGTAATTACTGTTCCTTTTGCCTTGTTTGGTATTGATTCCTATTTTAATCAAGCCGGTGGCAATGTGACGGTTGCTAAAGTGGGCAAAGAGGAAATATCAATTCAAGAATATAGTAATTCTATCGAAACGGTGCGTAATCGCATGCTGTCAGATGGGCAAAAGTTTGATGCGGCGATGTTTGAAACCCCAGAATTCAAACAATCTGTACTAGATGGTTTGATTGCAAGACGTTTGGTGAATGCTGAGATTGGTAATGCAAACTTTAAAATTAGTGATAATCAGTTAAGCACGTATATTTTAGGCATGCCTGAGTTTCAAGAAGAAGGCAAGTTTTCAGAAGATATATACCAAACAACATTAGAGCAAAATAGATTAACCGCCTCGAAATTTGAAAATAGTATTCGTAATGACTTATTGGTGCAACAGGCACGTGACAACTTAGCTAGACTTGCTTTTGCACCTAAATCGACAGCGGAGCAAGCGGTAAAGTTTACTTTTCAAGAACGTGATGTGACCACTGCGGAAATTAAAGGGGCTGATTTTTTATCACAAGTAGAAGCAACGCCTGAAGAAGTAAAAGATTTTTACGAGCTGCATAAAGACAAGTTTATGGCACCTGAACAGGTTAAGTTGGAATTTGCTTTGCTTTCTGCTGCGGGTTTAGTGGCTGGTGTAAAAGTGACAGATGAAGAGGTGAAAGATTTTTACGAGCAAAATAGAGATAAGTTTCAAGGTGATGAGCAGCGTCGTGCTAGCCATATTTTGCTTAGCTTTGGTGTGAGTGCTACGGATGAAGATAAGCTAGCTGCAAAAGATAAAGCGTTAGAAATTTTAGCCCAATTAAAAACAAGCCCTAAGCGTTTTGAGGAATTAGCAACTAAGTTCTCACAAGACCCAGGGTCAGCGGCTAAAGGCGGTGATTTAGGTAATTTTGGCCGCGGTGCGATGGTTGCGCCTTTTGAAGATACTGTATTTGATATGGAGGTTGATCAGATTAGTGAATTGGTAGAGTCTGAATTTGGTTACCATATTATTCGGTTAGATGGTATTACAGGTACTTCATCATCTTTTGACAGTATGAAGGCACAAATTAAAGGTGAATTAATTTTTCAAAGTGCACAAATAAAATACGCAGAGTTAACAGAAGAGTTTAGTAATATTGTGTATGAACAATCTGGTAGCTTGCAACCTGTTGCAAAACAAATGAACTTGCAGTTGCAAACTACTGACTGGATGAGCCGTGAAGAGGGTGCCAAGTTTTTTAAAACTGATCAATTGATTAATATAGTGTTTACCGATGAGGTGTTAAAAGAAAAACGTAACACGGAAGCGGTTGAAGTTTCACCTAATAATTTGGTTTCTGCGCGTGTGCTTGAGTATAAGCCAGAGACACCAAGAACTTTTGATGAAGTTAAAGGTGGTCTTGCTGATTTGTTAAATATTGAAAAAGCGCTTAAGTTAGCTGAAGAAGCGGGCACTAAAAAGTTAGTGCAATTAAAAGCCGGTGAGTCGCTTGATGATACGCTTGAGTGGATTCCAACAGTGACGGTTGACCGTAAAAATGCACAGGGCTTGACGGATTCGGTTATGAGTCAAGTGTTTAAGATGAATGCTGAAACGCTGCCTGCTTATGTTGGGTTTTTAGATGCTAAAAGAGCTTATGTGCTTGTTAAGTTATCACGCGTGGCAAGTACGTTGGGTGATGAAGACGCTCAGAAAATGGCGCATGCTGATTATGAAGCTGCTTTAGCCAATGAATATATCGCCGCATACGGGAAATCACTCAGGTCTAAACAGACGATAGAAGTGAATCGTAAGCTGATTTATGGTGATGGCCAGTAAGGCTGTTTAAATATTGAATGCACAATAAAAAAGCTGACGTTAGTCAGCTTTTTTAGTTTAATTGGCAATTATTTTTAACGTTAGTTTTAGTCTATCTGGCCTGCAGCGGTGATGTTCATGCCGCCATCAACATAGGTAATCTCACCCGTAATGCCTGACGCTAAATCACTGCATAAAAATGCAGCAGCATTGCCAACTTCATCTATGGTGATATTGCGGCGTAAGGCTGCATGTTGCTCGTTAAACCCTATCATTTTGTCAAAGTCGCCAATGCCAGCTGCGGCAAGCGTTTTGATGGGGCCTGCTGATACGGCATTTACGCGTATGCCACGTGGGCCTAAGCTTTGCGCTAAATAGCGCACATTGGCTTCTAAGCTCGCTTTTGCGACGCCCATGACGTTGTAGTTAGGCATGGTGCGTTCGGCGCCTAGGTAACTGAGTGTGAGTAAACTGCCATTACGGCCTTCCATCATTGGGTAGGCAGCTTTGGCTAATGCTGAAAAGCTATATGAGCTTATGTCATGCGCAATGCGAAAATGTTCACGGTCAATAGCGTCTAAATAATCACCCATTAGCGCAACCTTAGGTACAAAGGCTACTGAATGCACAACACCATCTAAGCCATCCCATTTTTTTGCTAGTTCGACAAAAAGTGCATCAATCTCAGCATCTTCTGCTACGTCGCATTTTAGTACGATTGTAGAGTCAAAATTAGCAGCTAAATCACCCACACGTTTCACATGTTTTTCTTGTTGGTAAGTGAAGGCTAATTCTGCACCTTCACGTTTCATTGCCTTAGCGATGCCGTAAGCAATCGAACGGTTGCTCAATAAACCAGCAATCAATATTTTTTTACCTGCTAAAAATCCCATATTCAATCCTATTTTTGTCCACTTTTAATAGAGCGGAACTATTGATGTGTGTTGCTTCGTGGGTCGAGCGCATCTCGCAAGCCCTCACCTAGTAGATTATACCCCAACACCGTCATTAATATCGCCATGCCAGGGTAGAGCGAAAGCCACCAAGCAAATTGAATGTACTCTTTTCCATCGGTTAGAATGTTGCCCCAAGATGCTTGTGGTGCTTGTACGCCTAACCCTAAAAAGCTTAGGCCAGATTCTAGTAAAACAGCCCCAGCAACGCCGAGGACGGCGCTGACAATAATAGGCGTGAGGCTATTGGGTAATAAGTGGGTAAAGATGAGCCGTGTATCATTTGCCCCCAATGTGCGTGCAGCCATGATGAACTCTCGATTACTCAAGCTGAGAAACTCTGCTCTTACTAATCGTGTGACACCCATCCAAGAGGTCAAGCCAATGACGATCATGATGTTGATGATGGAGGGTGTCAAAAACGCGATGACAGCTAAGATTAAGAAAAAACTAGGGATAGATAACATGACATCGACTAAACGCATGATGAAGGTATCAACCCAGCCACGGTAATAGCCTGCTAACGCGCCTAATAGAATGCCAATGGCGGTTGATATGCCAACCGCTACTAGGCCCACTAAGAGTGAAATGCGGCCACCGTAGAGCATACGGCTTAACACATCACGACCTAAGCCATCGGTACCCATCCAATGCTGCCCAGAAGGACTGATTAGAATCGCTTTGACGTTAATGGCATCAGGGTCATAGGGGGCTATCCATGGCGCTAGTATCGCTAATATAAATATGCTGACAATGATAATAAAGCCGGCCATTGCTAGTGGGTTGGAAAGTGCTTTTTTTAGTAGGCCTTTATTCATTACGCACCAGCCACGCCACGTCTAACACGTGGATCTGCCCATGCATAAGCTATATCGGCAAGTAAATTACCGACGAGTGTTAGTGCAGAGCCTATGGTGAGTACACCCATGACAACGGGGAAATCACGCATTAAAACAGCATCATAAAATAGCTTGCCCATACCTGGAATGGCAAAAATCGTTTCTGCAATAACTGAGCCGCCAATTAAGCCGGGTATTGATAGGCCGATGATGGTAATGAGGGGTAGCAATGCGTTTCTTAGTGCGTGGGTGTAGACTACCTTATGTTCGCTAAGACCTTTAGCACGCGCCGTTGTGATGTAATCTTGGTGTAATACATCTAACATGCCATTTTTTACAAAGAGGGTGATGCCGGCTAGCCCTGTTATGGATGGGATGATGACAGGCATAACGAGGTGGCTTACGCTATCTTTGATTTTTCCCCAAGTATCTAACGTTTCGTAATTTAAACTGTGTAACCCAGAAATAGGCAGCCAGTCATTAGCCACGCCGAGCCAGTACATGAGTAATAGCGATAGCCAAAACCCCGGGATAGAAAAGCCTACAAAATTAAATAAGGTAATAGACTTATCTTGCCATTGTTGATATTTACGTGCTGCAATGACCCCTAACGGAATCGCCAGCAGTAGTGTAATGGCTAAGCCTAATACATTAATCATTAAGGTAATCGGTAGCGCTTCTTGTATCATGCCCTTGGTTATGTTGCCATCTTTGTCTGTACTGCTCCAAAACACAGGTTTTTGGTGATTGGCAAAAGAGCGACCAAAGTCGAGTTGCACCATGCGTTTTAGCCATAAGCCATATTGCACAATAATCGGTTTGTCTAAATTGTAGAGTTTACGTAATTGCGCGCGTGATTCTTCACTGGCTTTAGGGTTGAATGAAGCTTCATTATTGGTAATGTCGCCAGGTGCTAAATGCATAATAAAAAATGAAATGAGGCTAATACCAATGAGCATTGGCACCATCCACAACACACGTTTTATTAGATATTTCAACATATCAATTGGCGCTTATTTCATAACGACGTAAAGGTTTAGGAATGTACCATAACTGCGAATCGTAACTAACGCCTGCTGGTGGAATGGGATGGGCAATGCCTTGTATCCGCTTGTGTATCGCAGTTAACCCATAGCCTGCTGACAAATAGACGATAGGGCTGTCTTCTAGTAAGATGCCAGCAAACTCATGGTAAATTGCTTGGCGTTTTTCAGTATTTAGCTCCAGTCTACCTTGCTCTAATAACGCATCTACTTTTGGGTTGTTGTAGCCGACAAAGTTAAATTTTCCTGGTTCTTGCTGACTAGAGTGCCAAATGCTGTATTGATCAGGATCCAAACCTAAGCCCCAGCCTAGTACAACAACGTCAAAATCGCCAGTATTAATAAAACGACTAATAAAACTTGCCCATTCTATGGTGCGTACTTTAACGTCAATACCAATTTCTTTTAGCCTGCGTTGAATCAGCACAACCGATTTTTCACGCTCCTTATTACCGTTATTGGTAATAATTTCAAATGAGAAAGGCTTGCCGTTACGCTCTAAAATACCATTAGTGTTGCAACAGACAAAACCAGCTTCTTTTAACAATGTTTTTGCTTTTTCAGGGTCATAGGGGTAGGGCTTGAGTTTAGGGTTGCTCCAGCGCGTGCCAGGTTTGTATGGGGATGCAATGTTGATGCCTAGGCCAAGGTATACACCATCGATGATTTCTTGTTTATCAATCGCGTAGTTAATCGCTTTACGTACACGCACATCATCAAATGGCTTGTTCTTGAGGTTGAAGCCTAGATAGGTATAGCTGTTACCCAGTTCTTTATATAAATTAAGCTTTTCCCTTAAGGCGGGTCTTGCCGGTATTATTCTTGAGTATTTAATTGGGTCTAGGCTCATGCTGTCGATATTGTCAGCCATGAGTTCTAAAAATTGTGATGCGTTATCTGGAATAATACGTGTGATTAATTGGTCGATATTAGCTTGACCTAATACTGAACGTTTGTTGCGTGACAATCTAAGGGTTTCACCACTTTTCCAACTGTTTAATTGATAATAACTGCTGCCAACAGGTTTGCGAGCGAAGGACGTTGTACGTAGGTTTTGGCCTTCAAGTAAATGCTTGGGTAATATTTGTAAACCAGCCCAGCTATCTAGCGCAGGTGCGTAGGCTTGCGCATAGGTCACGCTAAAAGTTTGTGCATCTGGGGTGGTTACTTTTTTGACTAATTGGTAATCTGAGGCATAAGGGCTGCGAGTTTCTTCATCTGTCACAAGTTGCCAGGTAAATAAGACGTCGGTACTGGTTAATGGCTTACCATCAGCCCATTCTAGATTGGGTTTTAGCTTGAATGTAATGGTTTTATTATCAGCTGAGATGTGCCAACTCTCAGCTAGTTCACCAACTAGATCAAGGTTTTTATCATATTTTAAGAGTGAATTGAATATATTGGCTGTGATTGCCGCTGCAGCCGACTCGCCCGCTACCATGTATATGAGGCCACTAGGTTCAGCCGTCATCGCGTCCACCATGTTGCTACCAGGTTCCGCTGGATAATGTTGATTGTAATCTATTGTTTGTTGCGGTGATTGCTCTGTACAAGCAGAGAGATGAAAAATGCAAGCGATGAGTGCAGTGGCTTTAATAAAATATTGGATGGGCAATGGTGGGGTAAAACTGCACTCGTTAAAAGATATTAATAGCTTAACCTAGTTTTTAATATTGTTTTTAATATTGTTTTTAATATT
>CAYXOR010000030.1:17828-28818 GCA_964466895.1 uncultured Methylophilaceae bacterium
GTTTTTAATATTGTTTTTAATATTGTTTTTAATATTTTTGAGTTAATTAACGTCTTTTTGTTAATTTTATAAGCTGACCGACTTTAATTTTACTGGTTTTAAGGCGATTCATTTTTAATATCTGTCTTGTTTTCATGCGAAATTTACTGGCTAATGCAGAGAGCGTGTCGCCTTTTTTAACTTTATAAGTAATGTGTCTTGATGCTTTAGATCTTCTTTTATAGTTCTTTTTTTCTTTGTAATCTAGATTAGCTAATAAAAAATTAGCCTCTTTTTTACCATTGTTTGGCACTAATATTGGGCGGTTAGCCGTTATTTTATGAGTGCGTTTTAAATGATTGATTTTTTTGAGCTTCGCCAGGTTGATATTAAACTTTTTGGCAATCTTGCTGAGACGTTCACCTCGTTTGGCATTATATGGTTGCCAATTGGTTAAAGGTTGATCGTAATTGTTTAAGTTGTTTTGAAAAAGTTCTGCTGAATCAATGGGAATTAATAGCTGGTGATTGCTACTTTTTGAGGCGATAACAGGAAGGTTGTAGCTTGGGTTAAGCGCAGAAAATTCTTTATCTGAAATCTCAGCAAATTGTGCAGCTAGTTTTGCATCTATCTGTTTGGGCGCTTCTATCTCTACGAAATAGGCCTTATTTGAAATTGGATCAATATTAAGCCCAAATTTTTCAGGGGTGGTAAAAATATTTTTAATGGCCTGTAGTTTTGGCACATAGTGCACGGTTTCTATCGGTAAATTTAAGTTTTTATAATCTGTTGGCAGACCTGCCCTTCTATTTTTTGCGATGGCACGACCCACTGTGCCTTCTCCTGAATTATAGGCCGCTAGCGCAAGATCCCAAGAACCAAACATAGCATGAAGCTTTTCTAGGTAATCTAATGCGGCGGTGGTAGATGCAGTGACATGGCGTCGATTGTCTACCCACCAATTTTGTTTTAAGCCAAAATGTTTGCCTGTTGATGGAATGAACTGCCAGATTCCGGCAGCGTGGCTACGTGAGTATGCGCCAGGCTTGTAGGCGCTTTCTATCATTGGTAATAGCGCGATTTCACTTGGCATGCCACGTTTTTCTACTTCTTCTACAATGTAAAATAGGTATTTTTTGCTTCGAGCAACCATTTTCGCCATGTAATCAGGGCGAGATGCGTACCAAGTTTCGTATTTTGTTGTATACGGCGACTCTATATTAGGCATGCCGTAATTATTATGGATTCTTTCCCATAGGCTAGTTTGTACGGGGCTGTCGTCATAAGAGAAGCTAGCCATCGTGAGGTCAGGCTTAACTTCTAATTCTGGACTGATGAGAAGGTCAGGTGCTAATGCGCTATCTATCGTTTCAACTTCATTTAATATTTCTATCACGACACCTTTAGCGTTAACCATTGCATTAGATTGTGGAATATAAAACAAGGTCGCGATCAATAACAGCCCGCTTATCATGGCTATTAATCTTTGTGGCACTATTGTGGTGATTTTTAAAATACTTTTTTTGCTGTACTGTTGGTTGTACATAGGCTCGGTAGTTTAAATGATAGCAAGGATTAGAATACTATCGATGGGGCAAGTGTAAGTCAAGTAAAAGTTATACTTTACATATTCATTTTATCTTTATGATTAATAATGGTTTCTTGACTGTCTAATTGCTGTAAAAACAGATAATTCATTGGTGCTTTTTGCTTTAGCATTTTTTATTAAGTTAACTTGATCGCACCGTAGGAAAGGGTTTGTTTTAAGCTCTAAATCAATGGTGCTGGGTAAGCTCGCTTGCTTATTTAGGCGTAGTGCTTGTACTGTTTTTTTGCGTACGGTTAAATCTTGGTTGTTGGGTTCAAGTGTCAGTGCAAATTCAATATTTTTACTGGTGTATTCATGTGTACAGTAGACTTTAGTTTCTAGTTTTAGTTTCTTTAAGCGATTTAATGAACTGAGCATTTCCGTAGGTGTGCCTTCCAATAAACGCCCACAACCAGCACCAAATAAGACATCACCACATAACAAATGTTTTTCATTAGCATAAACAATATGTCCATTGGTGTGACCTGGCAACCACATCACGTTAAAGGTTAATGCTAAATTTTCTAATGTGATTTCATCAGCTTCTATTAAGGGTATGTGTTTAAAAGGAAAATGTTCGTACTGTGGTGCGTATACTTGTGTAGGATGATGTTTAATGAGTGTAGAAACGCCATCAATATGGTCAGAATGGTGATGTGTAATTAATATGGCATCCAATTGAAGGTTGAGCGTTTTTAGTATTTTTAATACAGGTGCAGCATCGCCAGGATCAACAATGACAGCATGACGGTCATTATGTAAAAGCCATATATAATTGTCTGTAAAAGCGGGGATCGGTATGAAATGCAACATTTTAGATGGTTTGCCAGTGTCTTTAGGGTTATATATTGAGTTTATTGGATATTTTGTCAATCATTAAATGCAAAAAACATCACAAGATATTTGGTTGGAAAGCGCGCTAGGCCAATCTTTATTAGGCTATGAGCAAGCGCAATATGCTGCTGCAGTAGGCGATAAATTTGGTTTTTTTGCAGTGCAGGTTGGCTTGCCGCAAATTGATACGCTAGCGAATTCTAGAATACCTAATATTATGCGTGCTGATATTGCTAAAGGTGATTTGTATTGTCAAAGTGATTACCTACCATTTGCTGAAAATTGTATTGATTTGTTATGTTTGCCACATGCGTTAGAGTTTAGCGAGAATCCTCACCAGACTTTGCGAGAGGCTGCGCGGATATTAGTCCCTGAAGGCCATTTAATCATGACTGGCTTTAATCCTATCAGTGCTTGGGGTGTAAAGCATTTTTTTGTAAAGCGAGATTGTTTTCCGTGGAATGGGGACTTTTTTGCTATATCGCGTATTAAGGATTGGCTAGCATTGCTAGGGTTGGAATTGGTAGAAGTGCATTTCGGTTGTTATAAGCTGCCATTTAATGATGAAAAATGGCTAAATTATTTTTCATTTGTTGATAAAATAGGGGAGAAGTGGTGTCCTGTGATGGGCGGCTCTTATTTTATAGTGGCGAAAAAGCGTGTGGTGAACATGACCTTATTAAAGCCAAATTGGAAACAAAATCCATTGAAATCTAGATTAGTTGTTAATAATCCTAAAAAAACCAAACCCACGCAAAAAACAAATAAGAAAAATATAATATGACAGAATGTGTAGAGATTTATACAGATGGTGCTTGCAAGGGGAACCCAGGTATTGGTGGTTGGGGTGCATGGTTGCAATATAACGGTGTTGAAAAATCAATTTCTGGTGGTGAAAAAAATACAACGAACAATCGCATGGAAATGATGGCTGTTATTCGTGCTTTAGAGTTGTTAAAACGACCTAGTCATGTAAAAATTTATACAGATTCATCCTATGTGCAAAAAGGTATGACAGAATGGATTGCTGGGTGGAAAGCGAAAAGCTGGCGCACTTCAGCTAAAAAGCCAGTAAAAAATGATGATTTATGGAAAATGCTGGATGCCTTAGCGAGTACACATCAAATAGAATGGCTTTGGGTAAAAGGACATGATGGTAATGTAGGTAATGAACGCGCCGATGCACTCGCAAACGAAGGTGTCGTACAAATACAAGGTAAGGTAAATTAGTATGCGGCAAATATTTTTAGATACAGAAACAACAGGACTTTCTCCTGCGCAAGGTCATCGGGTTATTGAAGTGGCTGCAGTGGAGACGATTAATCGACGACCTACGGGCAATCATTTTCATGAGTATGTTAATCCTGAACGAGAAATAGACCAGGCAGCACAAGAAGTGCATGGCATCACGTTAGAGTTTTTGCAGGATAAACCGTTATTTGCAGCGATAGCAGAAGATTTTATACAATTTGTCAGCGGCGCTGAGCTTATTATGCATAATGCACCTTTTGATGTGGGGTTTTTAAACAGCGAGCTTGGCCGCATTGGGCTACAGCCAGTAGAATCGATTTGCGATAAGGTGACGGATACACTGAAAATGGCCAAAGATGCACGGCCAGGTCAGCGTAATAATTTGGATGCTTTATGTCGGCATTTTGGCATAGACAATACTAGGCGAACCTTACATGGTGCTTTATTGGACTCTGAGCTGCTTGCTGAGGTTTATATGGCGCTAACGCGTGGGCAAGATAGTTTAATGATGGATTTAGTGCAAGATGATGTTGTGTTTAGTGGCCATGGTAATGTTGAGAACCAGCCAAGGCCAAAAGTATTAAAAGCAGATGTTGATGAGCAAGCCGCACATGATATCTATTTAAAAGGTTTAGAGGAATCTGGTGCATCACCATGGTGAGCATTATTGTGAATATTAATTGAGGTAAAAATAAAAAATGAACGATTGTATTGTGGTGACAGGTGGTGCAGGTTTTATTGGTAGTAATTTTGTGAATGCCTGGGTTGCACTGGGTTTGGGTAAAGTGGTTAATTTAGATAAGTTAACCTACGCTGGTAATCTGCAAAATTTAGCAGATATTGAGAATAATGACGACCATGTATTTGTGCAGGCGGATATAGGTGATAGTGACGTCATTCGTCAGTTGTTAAAAGAGCATCAGCCTCGGGCTATCATTAATTTTGCTGCGGAAAGTCATGTTGACCGCTCTATTCATGGGCCTGGTGAGTTTATTCAAACCAATATTGTAGGTACTTTTAATCTTTTAGAGGAAGTGCGTGCTTATTGGGGTGAAATGAATGATGTTGATAAGGAAAACTTTAGATTTTTACAGGTATCAACTGATGAGGTGTATGGCTCATTAAGCGCTACTGACCCAGCATTTAAAGAAACTAATACTTACGAGCCTAATAGCCCTTATTCTGCTTCTAAGGCGGCTTCTGATCACTTGGTGCGTGCCTATCATCATACCTATGGCATGCCAATGTTGACAACAAACTGCTCGAATAACTATGGCCCGTATCATTTCCCAGAAAAGCTGATTCCACTAGTGATACATAATGCGCTTAATGGTAAATCTTTACCTATTTATGGCAATGGTAGTAATGTCCGTGATTGGCTCTATGTAGAGGATCATTGCAATGCAATACGTCGAGTATTAGAGGCTGGTAAAGTAGGTGAGACCTATAATATTGGTGGGTGGAATGAAAAAACCAATCTAGAGGTGGTGCAGGTTCTCTGTGATATTTTGGATAAAGAAAGACCAAAAGCTTCGGGTAGTTATTATGACCAAGTCACCTATGTGACGGACCGTCCAGGACATGACCAGCGTTATGCGATTGATGCAACAAAAATAGAACGTGAGTTAGGCTGGAAACCTGCTGAGACATTTGAAACGGGCATACAAAAAACAGTTAATTGGTATTTGGAACATCAAGACTGGGTAGATAATGTAACAAGTGGTGGCTATAAAAATTGGATGAGCCAAAACTATCAATCACGTGATGGGAGTGCAGCATAATGGCGATGAAAGGTATTGTGCTGGCAGGTGGTTCAGGTACACGCTTATATCCTGCAACACAGGTCGTTTCAAAGCAGTTGTTACCAGTTTATGATAAACCAATGATTTATTACCCACTTTCTACGCTGATGTTGGGCGGAATTCGTGAGGTTTTGATTATTTCCACACCACAGGATACACCACGTTTTAAAGATTTACTGGGTGATGGTAGTCAGTGGGGGATGGACATTAGCTACAAAGTGCAGCCTTCGCCTGACGGGTTAGCACAAGCCTTTACTATTGGTAAAGAATTTATTGGTGATGACCCTTGTGCATTGGTGCTTGGTGATAATATTTTTTATGGGCATGAGCTTGCACTATTAACACAAAAGGCAGTACAGCGACCCAATGGCGCGACTGTCTTTGCTTATCCTGTGCACGACCCTGAGCGTTATGGGGTGGTGGAATTTGATGCTAATGGTAAGGCAATTAGTCTTGAAGAAAAACCAACGAAACCAAAATCTCGTTATGCTGTTACGGGCTTGTATTTTTATGATAATAAAGTCGTAGAAATGGCTGAGAACCTAAAGCCATCTGCACGAGGTGAATTAGAAATTACTGATTTGAACCGACTGTATCTAGAATCAGATGCGTTACATGTAGAAGTCATGGGGCGTGGTATGGCCTGGTTGGATACCGGCACGCATGATTCATTGATTGAAGCAGGTTCTTTTATTCAAACGATTGAAAAGCGTCAGGGCTTGAAGATTGCGTGTCCTGAGGAGATTGCTTATCGAATGGGGTTTATTAACGCTGAGCAAGTTGAAGTAATGGCAAAAAGGTATGCAAAAAATGGTTATGGGCAGTATCTGAAACAGATGTTAACGGAGCAGGTGTATTAATGAATGTAATCAAAACGAATATCCCTGAAGTGTTGATTTTTGAACCCAAAGTATTTGGCGACGATCGCGGTTTTTTCTACGAGAGTTTTAATGCTGTAGCCTTTGAGAAGGCAACAGGTATAAAGGCAAATTTTGTTCAAGATAATCATTCAAAGTCTGTTAAAAATGTATTGCGTGGTTTGCATTACCAAGCAGAACAAGCGCAAGGTAAATTAGTGCGCGCTACGCAGGGAGAGGTGTTTGATGTTGCTGTTGATTTAAGGCGGTCATCAGCAACCTTTGGGCAATGGGTTGGACAGGTGTTGTCAGCCGAAAATAAACGCTCTATGTGGGTGCCGGCAGGTTTCGCGCATGGCTTTTTAGTGCTCTCCAATACGGCTGAATTCTTATATAAAACAACTGATTTTTATGCCCCTGCGCATGAGTGGACTCTTAAATGGGATGACCTAACTGTTGGCATAAAATGGCCTTTGGATGTGCAGCCAGAACTTTCAGCTAAAGATAGTGCTGGACTGGTTTTTCAAGAGGTGAAAATGTTCGACTAAATATGCGCGCTAATAAAATCTTACTCACAGGCATTAATGGACAGGTCGGACATGCCTTGTTGCCCAAGCTATCTGAGTTTCAAGTGATAGGGCTATCTCGTGCAGAGCTAGATTTAACAAATACAGACGCAATTAGGGACGTGATTCGTGAAATTAAACCGGATTTAGTGATTAACCCAGCGGCTTATACTGCTGTCGATAAAGCTGAATCTGAACCTGATTTAGCTAATGCTATTAATGCTGTTGCACCACGTGTCATTGCTGAAGAAGTCGCCAGACTTGGCTCTGCATTGATACATTTTTCTACTGACTATGTATATGATGGCAATAAAAAAAACCCTTATGTTGAAACTGATGAAGTCAATCCGATCAGTGTTTATGGAAAAAGTAAGTTAGTAGGTGAGCAGGCGATCCAAGCGGTTGGTTTGCCACATTTAGTACTTCGTACGAGCTGGGTTTATGGCCCTTACGGTAAAAACTTCCTTAAGTCAATTTTAAGATTAGCCAGTGAACGTGATTGCTTGAGTATTGTTGCGGATCAGATAGGGTCGCCGACGAGTAGTTTAAGCATTGCTGAGACAGTTTCGGCATTGATACGTTGCTGGCATAGTGAAATAGAGGCAGAATCAGGTCTTTTTCACTTAAGCAATAACGGTAATACGACTTGGCATGGCTTTACCTGTGAAATTATTAATCAATATAATCGTTTGAATTTATTGCCAACTTTAAAAGTTAGTGTAAACAATATTGCTGCTATAACGACAGCAGAGTATCCCACATCTGCAGTACGACCTGCTAATTCAGTTTTAGATAACACTAAGTTGAAGCGCGTTTTCGATGTTGCATTACCTCGTTGGCAGGATGGCTTACAGCAAGTGATACAAAGTAAAGAATTTATAAATTAAGCTTTTGCATCGGCCCAGCTATTGGGCGTCTCATATAGGCGAACTTGCTCTAGTTTTAGATTGCTACCGAAAGTGTCTTGATATTGTTGTTTTAAAATATTAAAGGCTTCGTTCGCCATGTTTTCTGCTGTCGGTACACTAGAAAAAATAACGGTTTTATGGTCAGCGATGGTTTTTAAAAAATCGAGTATGGTTTTGTCTTTTTCATAGACTAAAAAAGCGTGATCCCAAACGTCAACTATGGATTCTCGTGCAATACGCTTCACATCAGAAAAGTCCATTACCATCCCATTTTCAGAGGTGTTCTCTTTGTTAATTATGTCGCCGCTTAATGTTATTTCAATGGCGTAACGGTGACCATGTAGATTGCGGCATTGGCTTTTATGATCGGGTATGCGATGCCCAGCATCAAATTCTAAGCGTGTTGTAATTTGCATATTGTGGCTTTGAAATGAAGTCTTAGTGTTAAAGGCTTCATTATATCAGGCGTATTGTTAATGTGATTTTACCCATTCAATAAACTGTTCATATGGCATTGGTTTTGAAAAGTAAAAGCCTTGACCCTTATCAATTTTTAGCTTCTTAAGTTGAGACAAGCAATGCTTGTCTTCAATTCCTTCTGCAAGGACTTCTTTACCTAGACTATCAGCTAAAGTAGCGATAGATTGTACAATCTCGAAATCTTCTTTTGAATGATTGATATCTCTGACAAAGGATTGATCAATTTTGATTAGGTCAATCGGCATACGGCGTAGACGTGTTAGCGAAGAAAACCCAGTGCCAAAATCATCAAGTGCGAACTTGAACCCTAGCTTAGATAATTGGTTAATGACAGAGTCTGAATCCTCGTTATATTCTAGAATACCATTTTCTGTAATCTCTAAAATAATGTCTTTAGGTTTAATCTTCCATAAATTGACTGCCTGAATTAGCAAATGAGGCAGCTCAATGTCATACAGATCTTCAGCGCGTAAATTAATGGTTAGATATATGTTTAAATGATGCTGGTTTATTAGCTCACTGGCAAAGCGGCAAGCGGAGTTGATTAGCCAGCGGGTGAACAATTCTCCTTTACCTACTTTGTTTAATATTTCTATCGTGACACTAGGGTAAGTCGAGTAACCTGCTTTTTCAGACCAGCGTAAAAGAAGTTCAGCGCCCGTACATTTCAAGCTCTTCAAGTCTAAGATAGGTTGAAAATACAAGGTGAAATTATCATTTGCAAAAGAATCTAACACCTTGCTTTCTATTAACCTTTTATCGGTAAGGGATTTTTGTAGTGCATCATCGTATATGGCTAAAGGCTTTTGTTTTTCAATAGCGCTTTCTAATGCAAGCTTGGTTTTGTGTTGCAAATCATTGACGGCATTTATTTTATTGGCGACGCTTGCATAACCCATTAAAGGTGTCATTAGAATAGATTGATTATCAATATTTAGCATTTCTTGGAAAATGCGACTAATTTTTGCTGAAATTAGATTTAATTCTGTCAGGTCAGCATCAGGAATTAAAAGATCAAATTGTAAATCTTCATCAAAATACAATTGAACTTTTTTGCTAACGTTTTGTTTTAATAGCGCTGCAATTTGTTTATTTAATGCCTCAGTAATTTTTTTAGAGAAAATCAACTTATTTCTTGAGGCTTGAAAATAGATAGAAAGCAGACCCAAATAAAATTCTTCTTTAGAGGCTTCTGTTAGTTTTTGTAAATCAGTCGTGATTTGTTTTGTGTTGGGTAGGCGTGTGTTCGCATCATAATTTTGGACATATTGTAAATTCAGTTTTTGGAATTTAGTTACAGTTTCTGTGACTAGTTCAAATAGAAATAAATGTAGTTTTGATGTGCTTGAAATATAAAAATGAGATTTTATTTTAAAGGATTTTAATAAATCCAGTATGTCACAGGTATTAGCGCCATCTTCAATTGCATTTAACCATAAAAAAATTAACTGATTGATGTTTGAGGTGAAGGATGCTGCATTTTGTTTTAGCTGCCATCTTTTAATTTCTTCGACCAATGCTAAAAGAGCATTATTTGTCGTATGAGCATTGTTTAAGTGTTGTTGGTTAACATAAACTTTAGAAATAATGTGTTTGGCACTGAGTTTGTATTTTGATAGCTTTGAAAAGAGCATTTCCTCAGAATAGGAAATATCGACCTCTAATTCGTCTTCATGTGCTTTTAATTCTTCAGGCATGGTTTTATTAATTAGGTATAGAAGTCACTAGGATTTAAGCCGTAACTATCAGGTGCTAAGCTTTTTGTTATGCGGTAAAGCTCACCAGTAGGCGCCTTAGGTGCTAGGAGCAAGTTTATGATGACTGATGCTTTATAACGCACTTTTTCTGGGTCAAGCAATAACATAATGCGTGGTAACAATCGTCTAACTTTATTTTGCTGTATAACCACACCGATTTCACCTGTATTGAGTTCCACCAATGAGCTGACCGGATATATGCCCATAAATTGCGTCAGTTGCTCTACTAGTTCCATACTAAATTGTTTGCCGCCATAGCTATGAATGAGATCCAAAGCTTCTTGGTGATAAAGTGCTTTTGCATAGCTCCTTTGGCTGGTGATCGCACAATAGGTGTCGATAAGGCCTGCCGCTTGCGATGCGATGCTAATTTGATTGTCTTTTAAACTTTGTGGGTAGCCACTACCATCTCTGCGTTCGTGATGCTCAGCAATTGTCTTGATAACATTAGTCGAAATACCTGGCGTTCCCTCCAAGATTTTAATACTTTCATCTACATGTTTCTTAACATAATCATATTCCTCACGAGTCAGTTTAGATTCTTTTAATAATACGTCAGAGGATAATTTTATTTTTCCTACATCTTGTAGCAAGCCTGTTAGCCCTAAATCTTTGGTTTGTTGTTTTGATAAAGCTAGGAAGCTACTAAAAGCCATTAAGGTAATAGAAACATTGAGCGAATGGTTGTAAGCATAGTCATCAGTTTGTTTGAGTTTGGCTAGCCACAGTAAAGCATCTGGTGTGCGGCCTATGCTTTCCACCATGCTATCCAATACCTCGCTAACAGATGATATGTCCAATTCTTGCTCATTAGCGATGGCATTAAAAATATCGCGTGTCGCAATTTGTGTTTCCTCATACACAGGATAAATTGCAGCTATTTCATTTTCTACAGGTGGCTCTTCTTCATATAGGGTAATTTTATAACCATCTTCATCTTCATCTTCATCTTCATCTTCATCTTCATC
>CAYXOR010000031.1:0-27803 GCA_964466895.1 uncultured Methylophilaceae bacterium
CTTGTACCGCCCAAGCAAACAAGTCTCGGTTCATGCTCCAATCAGCTGTTAGGGTTATTTCTTGTTGCGTGTGTGGTAAAACAACAATGGCATCAAGGTTTGCATCATTGGGGTATTCTCTAGTAAAGCCAAATTTGGCGATACTACCATCGTTCAAAGTTAACTTAACATAAGAAGCACCTTCATAACCATCACGCGCACCTTGGTGAAAAAAGGATTCATTATCAGGGATTTGTTTGAGATGCGAGGTTTTAAGTAAATCGATAAGTTGCTTTATCGATACATTATCTTGAGTGATAAAGCTACAATTAGGCATGTGCCAAGCCACAACGCGGGCTGAGGTAGCTGTGTTTATGCTATCAAATAGTTTGTTGAAGTCGACGGCTTGGTTTTTTTCTGCTTGAACAGTTTGTATAAAAAATATCAATACTGTAAACAGTGTTGTAGACCATTGCTTCATTATCATTTTTTTCTTATTTATTATGCAGAAAATTGTATCGTCATGAAGGTGTTTTGTAAATAGGGTTGTTAAATTAAGTTGTTTACAATGATTTGGCCTAATAGCAATTTAGAGCAGTATTTTATTTAAGTAAAAATATATACTTAATTTTTTAGATTTTATTATTAGATTAATTGGTTAACGGTACCATTGTATTGTATGATAAGTGATTGTTTTAAATAAAAAAATTATATTGAATATATGAGAAGATTTTATTTAGCTTTAATCGGTATTTTTTTGTTGGTTTCGAATTTAAATGCTACGGCTGCAGGGGGCGTCCCAGATGCTGCAGACTTTCCTAGAGCAGAGCCAGCCCGTTCATTTCCTTCTACTGTGCCAGCAGAGATAAAACAGCAAGAAAGGCCAGCTTACAAAGCTAGCGATAGTGAAAAAGACATTAAGGTACTTATTCAGGCATTTACGTTTAGTGGAAACCAGTCATTTTCTGATGCACAGTTAAGCGCTCTGATAGGTGATTTTGAAAAACGCGAGATAGGTTTGCCAGCGCTCAACCAAGCAACAAAAATCATTACCGAATATTATCGAGAGCAGGGCTTTTTCTTGGCACAGGCATATTTGCCTACTCAAGATATTAATGAAGGCACTGTTGAGATTGCCATATTAGAAGGCACGTTAGGTCAATTAACATTGACTGGTAGTGATGGTTTAGATCAGGTTTTCATGGAAAATATGGCAGCTTATCGTCTCAGTACTAACGATACGATAAGTGAGGGCAATCTTGTGCGTAATGTTACTTTGCTAAATTCATTGTCAGGAACACGCGCAACTGCAGAATTAACACCGGGCAATGCAGTGGGGAGTACAGATGCTGAGATTACGCTACAACCACTGCCTTTTTTACAGGGTTATATTGGCGCTAACACTTATGGCAATCGCTTTACTGGGCGCGAAGTGGTCTTGGCTGGTATTTTGTTGAATAATCCTGCAGGTCTTGGTGACCAGCTTAGTTTACATTTAAAGCGATCAAACAATAATGGACAGCGCGGGTTAGATTTAGGTTATGTTTTACCTATTCATGCATCGGGTACTTTGTTAAATCTTAGATATAACTATGTGGATTACAAACTAGGGGGCGCATTTAAGGTTTTAGATGCATTTGGTGAAAGTCAGTATTTTAGTATAGGGATCGATCAACCTATTATGCGTGACGCGCACAAAGGATTAACTGTACGTTTTGCTACTTCTTATAAAGTGATTAATGATGAAGTGTCGGCATTTGGCTTAGAAAATCGGCGTAATGTACTTGCTTTAGATGTAGGCATTTTTGGTGATTGGCTTAATAAAACTGGCGATGTTAGCCATCAGTTGGGTATTAATATACGCACAGGTAAAGTCATGTTTAAAGATGATGTAGCGCAAGCATTAGATGAAACAAGCGTTAAAACTAAAGGTGGTTTCATTAAATACAACCTCAATGCAACACGACTTCAATACTTTAAAAACGGTGTCACGCTTGCTTTGCAAGCAGATTATCAACGCGCAAGTAAAAATCTAGATAGTGTTGAAAAAATTGCGACAGGTGGAATTAATCGTTGGCGTGCATTTGCGGAGCTGCCTAGCTTAGCGGATTCTGGTTTTGTTGTAGGCGCTGAAGTTAAGAAAAGAATACCCGCAAATAAAAAATTGGCAAGCTTGTTGCTTGTAGAACTTAGCCCGTATGGTTTTATTGATTTTGGACGAGGTAAGATTAATCAAAAATCATCAATTGATGATAATCACGTTAAATCAATCCATTATGGTTTGGGTTTGGATGCAACATTTAGAAATAAATGGTTATTTAGTTTAACGGCATCTCATCAAAATCGTGATTTTGAAGGTACGGGCGCTGAAAATGAGGCCCGAGTTTGGGGGCAATTGCAAAAATATTTTTAATGTAGTTTGATAAGAGATACTAAAAATGAAGAATCGCAAACAAAAGTTTAAGTTAAGCTTAAACAAACAAGCGAAAATTAGATTATTAGTCAGCGTGGCTTTAAGCCAAGCACTTGCCATTCCTGGCAATCTCTATGCGTTACCAGCTGGTGCTGAAAATCAGTTCGGGCAAGCAACTTTTCAAACGAACGGCAATAATCTGGTCATTAACCAAAGTACAAGACAGTTAATCACAAATTGGCAGTCTTTTGGTATCGCAAGCAATGAGTCAGTTCAGTTATTACAACCTTCACAGGGCGTTGCACTCTTTAGAGTAGTGGGATCAGATGCGTCACAGATCTTTGGTAGTTTAAGCGCTACAGGCAGTTTATTCTTATCTAATCCAAATGGCATTTTGTTTGGTCAAGGTGCGCAAGTAGATGTAGGTAGTTTAGTGGCTACTACTATGAATATTTCTAATGCCGACTTTCTTGGTGGACATTATCAGTTTAATGCAAATGGCAATAAGGGCAGTGTTACTAATCAAGGCGTAATAAAAGCAGCTGATGGCGGCTACATTGTTTTATTGGGCAATGAAGTTAACAACAGCGGCACATTAACGGCCAACAATGGCAGTGTTGTTATGGGCTCAGCACAATCTGCAGTACTTGATTTTTATGGTAACGGCTTGGTGAAAGCTAACTTATCTGGTGATGCTTTAAATGCTTTGGTAGACCAGTCAGGTGTGATTAATGCTGATGGCGGTGCGGTGCAGCTAGCGACTAATTCACGTAGCTCAGCAGTCAATGTGTCAGGGCTTATACAGGCCAATAGCTTGGTAGAGCGTAATGGTGTTATTCGTTTAGAGGGTGGTAATCATGCGCAAGTCGCGGTGAGCGGCACGTTAAGCGCTAAAGGTAATCAAGCTGGGACGAAAGGCGGCAATATTGAAGTCACTGGCGAGCAAGTGGCATTATTGAATAGCGCTCAATTGGATGCATCAGGTCAAGCAGGCGGTGGTTCTGTGCTGGTAGGCGGCGACTTCCAAGGGAAAAATGCTCAAGTACACAATGCTAGAACCACATACGTAGGTCAAAATACAACGATTTCAGTTGATGCGATGGAACAGGGTGATGGCGGCAAAGCTATTGTTTGGGCAGACCAAACAACTCGATACTATGGCAGCATCTCAGCAAAAGGTGGCGCAACATCAGGTGATGGTGGATTTGTAGAGGTTTCTGGCAAGCAGTTTTTGGATTTTATTGGCGGTGTAGATGTTAGCGCCGCTAAAGGGTTAGGTGGTTATGTGTTGCTTGATCCAGAAAATATTATTCTTAATACAAGTGCACAAGTTGCTCCACCCAATAATGCTGATGGTACGCCCGACGTGGCATTTGCAGATGCACCAGTAGTCGGTACGACAACCATTCAAATTGCAGACGTGATTGGCTTCTCAGAACTTTTCTTACAGGCTACTAACGATATTACAGTTGCGAATAATATTACAATGGCAACGGATAATAGTATTCGTTTAGAAGCTAATAATAATATAACGGTTAATGGTCAGATTAGAACGCAAGGTACAGGAAACATTGATCTTAAGGCTGATGCGGATAGTAGTGGTGTAGGTGATTTGGCGCTAAATAGAAGGGTGTTTTCACGCCAAGGCGATATTACGTTAAGTGGTGCCAATGTAATCGGTGCTGCTACAGGGACAATTCTTACACAAGGTTTAGTTGGACAAGATTCAGGTAGTGTTTTAATCAATGCTAGTAACTCAGTTAATTTAGCAGGTACGATTGTTACTAATGGTCGTAACGGAAGTGGCGTTATTGATGGCGGTAACGCAGGTGACATTAACATTAATGCCGCAGGTGGAATAGCGACAAGTACTGTCTCAGCTTCTGGTGGTCACGGTGGTACAGGTGGCAATACAGCTGGCGGCAACGCTGGTGCAATTAACATTGCCTCAACAGCTGCTGGTGACATTACGACGGGTAATATTGCTGCACGCAACGGCGCAGCTAGAGGCTTAGGTACTGGCGGCGCAGCCGGCAGCATTAACGTCAGCAATACATCAGGCAACATTAATACTAAGAATCTTGATACCTATGGTAATGCGAACGGTCATGGCGGTGATATTACCGTTGCAGCAGCGGGCGATGTCACTGTAACGGGTCGTGTTTATAGTTATGGCGGCGGTATTAATACAGGTCATACATCAGCTGGTAAGAACGCAGGCAACATCAACATCTCAGGGGTTAATCGCACCATTACAAGCAGGATTAACGCGAATGGTAATAGTGCACGTGGCACTGACCAAGCAGGTGGTAATGCCGGTACTGTTTCTATCACAGGCAGCGGCACATTAAACACTAAGGATATTTACTCACGTACAGGCAATGCAACGGGGTTTGGTGCGGGAGGTAATGTTGGCAGCATTAACTTAACCGGTAGTGCGATAACGGCGACAGGGACAATCTATACCATTGGTAGTAGAAACGGTGATGGTGGTGATATTAACTTAACATCAACTGGTGGTGATATTACAACGACAACGGTTTACGCTAATGGTGGTAGTGCTAACACAAGTACTTCTGGTAACAATGCAGGTGACATTAACATTAATGCCGCAGGTGGAATAGCGACAAGTACTGTCTCAGCTTCTGGTGGTCACGGTGGTACAGGTGGCAATACAGCTGGCGGCAACGCTGGTGCAATTAACATTGCCTCAACAGCTGCTGGTGACATTACGACGGGTAATATTGCTGCACGCAACGGCGCAGCTAGAGGCTTAGGTACTGGCGGCGCAGCCGGCAGCATTAACGTCAGCAATACATCAGGCAACATTAATACTAAGAATCTTGATACCTATGGTAATGCGAACGGTCATGGCGGTGATATTACCGTTGCAGCAGCGGGCGATGTCACTGTAACGGGTCGTGTTTATAGTTATGGCGGCGGTATTAATACAGGTCATACATCAGCTGGTAAGAACGCAGGCAACATCAACATCTCAGGGGTTAATCGCACCATTACAAGCAGGATTAACGCGAATGGTAATAGTGCACGTGGCACTGACCAAGCAGGTGGTAATGCCGGTACTGTTTCTATCACAGGCAGCGGCACATTAAACACTAAGGATATTTACTCACGTACAGGCAATGCAACGGGGTTTGGTGCGGGAGGTAATGTTGGCAGCATTAACTTAACCGGTAGTGCGATAACGGCGACAGGGACAATCTATACCATTGGTAGTAGAAACGGTGATGGTGGTGATATTAACTTAACATCAACTGGTGGTGATATTACAACGACAACGGTTTACGCTAATGGTGGTAGTGCTAACACAAGTACTTCTGGTAACAATGCAGGTGACATCAACATTAACGCAGTAGGCGCAGTGACAACGTCACATATTTATGTACAAGGCTCTAGTGGTAATGGCGCGGGTAAAAATGGTGGTAATGCTGGTGCGATTACTGTGAATGCTGCTGGCGCAATTACTGCTGAACGAGTTTACGCTTATGGCGGCAATGGTGGCGGCACTAATGCCTTAAGTAATACAGCCGCTGGTGGCAATGCTGGCACTGTCAACATTGCTTCAACAGGTGCAGGCGATATTACATTAAACCAAGATGTTAATGTGAGAACAGGCTACTCAAGAGGCTCTGCAGTTGGCGCTTCAGCAGGTTCTATCAATATTAAAAACGATAATGGCAATATTACGACTAAAAATATCCGCGCAGATGGCCAAAACCATGGGAATGGCGGTGATGTGGTTATAGATGCCGGCACTATTGGTGATGTCACAGTGAATGGCGTGATTTATACCTTTGGTGACGTGAATCCTACAGCGGCCTCTTTTGTTGGTACTGATGCGGGCGATATCACTATCAAAAGTGCTAATACAACGGTTACAAACACAATTAATGTGAATGGTGGCCGTGGTCGTGGTGTGAATCAAGTGGGTGGCGATGCAGGTAATATCACCATCGATGCAACAGGAGCGATTAGCACGCAAACAATCGCAGCCAATGGTGGTAATGCTGGCTCAGGCACAGGTAGCAATGCAGCAGGCGGTGATGCTGGTGTTATTAACCTAACCTCAACTGGCGCAGGTGATGTTACGACGACCAATATTACAGCACGAACTGGCTATACACGAGGCAGCGCGACTGCGACTGGTGCAGGTTCAGTGAACATTCAAAATGATAATGGTGCACTGACTACGGGCAATATTACGACAAGAGGTCAACGTCGAGGTGTAGGTGGTGATGTGATGGCAGTGACAACAGGCGGTGATATTAGTGTTGGCACTGTGGATGCTCGCGCAAGCAATCTTACTGCTACTGATGGTGGCGATGTGACTTTAGCCACTACGACAGGCGATGCAGCCGTTACCAATATCCTAACTGGCGGTCGCTGGTTGGTTTATTCAGGCGACCCACGTAATGATACGATAGGCGCATTTAAATCTACTGCAGACTTTAAACAGTACAATACTAATTACGGCGATACGCTGCTAAACGGCGGAAGTGGCTTTGTATACCGTTTTGCACCAATCATTACTAGTACTTTGAGTGGTACAGCCAATAAAGTTTATGATGGCAATACATCAGTGGCTTCAATCGTTGGGCTGACCTTGAATCAAGGCAGCGCGATAGATGGAGATATTGTTACTTTATCTCCTTTCACTAGTGCTACATACGATAATAGAAATGTTGGTACGGGCAAAACATTAACCTCTAATGCTTTAACGGTAACTGGTGCAACAAATGGCACAACACAAGTGTATGGTTATCAAGCAACTCCAGCAACAGGAAATGTAGGCGTAATTACACAACGTGCCATTACTGTAACGGCAGCAACTGATACTAAAATATACGATGGAACCACGAGTTCAATAGGTGCTCCTTTTGTTACAACTGGATCGATTGTCGCGGGTGATACAGGTAGCTTTACACAAACCTTTGACAATAAGAATGCTGGCATAGGAAAAACATTAACCGCAGTAGGTGCTGTGAACGATGGTAATGGCGGCAATAATTATGCGATCAGTTATGTGGCTGATAATACTGGCGTGGTTAATCAACGGGCAATCACTATTACTGCGGATGCAGGCCAAACTAAAATAGCAGGTAGTGCCGATCCACTGCCCTTTACCTATACAGTAGGTGGTCTAGGCTTAGTTTCTGGTGACATGTTTACTGGTACGCTAGGTCGTTTACCAGGTGAAGCGGCTGGTAACTATGCCATTAATCAAAATACTTTGGATGCGGGTGCAAACTACAATATTAATTATGTAGGTAGTTTATTTACCATTACAAACACGGCTATTAATACTAGTGATGCGGCAACTGGTGGTAGCTTGCCACGGAATGTCGCAGCTTTAGATAATTTGCTTGAAGAGGATAAGGCGTTATCTTTGCGCGTGGCATTGGTTAATGCAAGTGATGAAGCGTGTGCGAGTGATAATGAATCAAGGTTGAATCATTTAAATACTTCCGTAATATACAATTTAGGCATCAAGCTACCAAAAGGTGTTAAACCAGTTTGTATTTAGTTTGGCTGAAATAGTTTTTAATGTTTTGATGATCAATAATGATTTTGCACTTTGAGGTTATTTATCGCTAAATATTTTTAGAATTTGAGGCAAAGAATAGTCCAATTATGTACCACAGTACTAAATGGTTTGCTTGCAAGCAGTCGTATATTTTTTGATATAATCCATCTATACGAAAAATCAAAAAGACTATGAATGAATGCAATCGTTAATCAGCCTCCACAATATACTTCTGATTGTGATGTTTTAATTATTGGTGGTGGGCCTGCAGGGTCAACCGCTGCAGCCTTGATTGCCGAGCGTGGACATCGCGTTACATTGTTAGAAAAAGCACATCATCCTCGCTTTCACATAGGTGAATCTTTGCTGCCTGCAAACTTACCCCTTTTTGATAAATTAGGCATTGCGGAACAGGTAAAAGCAATCGGCATGGAAAAGCATGGTGCTGAATTTGTTTCACCAGACCATAACCATCAGCAAGTCTTTGAGTTTTCGGATGCAATGGATAAGTCTATGCCAATGGCGTATCAAGTGCGAAGGTCTGATTTCGATGAAATCTTAATACGTAATGCAAGCAAAAAGAACGCGCAAGTGATTGAGGGGTGTCAAGCCAGAGAAGTTAAGTTTTTACCAGATAATGCTGGTGCAATCGTCAAAGCACATAATGATGATGGTAGTGAACTAGAAATTAAAACACGTATGGTGTTAGATGCTTCTGGGCGAGATACATTTCTTGGAAATCGCCTTAAAATTAAGCAAAAGAACAAGAAACATAGCAGTGCAGCAATATATGGGCACTTTTCAGGCGCTGAAAGAAATACTGGCAAGGCAGCAGGTAACATCACTATTTTTTGGTTTGAACATGGCTGGTTTTGGTATATTCCATTAGTTGATGGTACGACTAGTGTCGGTGCAGTGACGTGGTCATACTATTTAAAAACACGTGGTAAAAAATCATTAGAAACTTTTTTGCAAGAAACCATCGCGATGTGTAAGCCATTGCAAATGCGTTTGCAGAATGCAAAGCTAGTCTCTGAAATAGAAGCTACTGGAAATTATACTTACGAATGCAATCGTACCTATGGTGAAAATTACTTGTTATTAGGGGATGCTTTTGCCTTTATAGATCCTGTATTTTCTTCAGGCGTCATGCTAGCCATGCAAAGTGGGTTTGAAGCTGCTGATACTGTGGATGCGTGTTTGAAGCGGCCTAAAACTGCGCACAAAGCGTTGAAGAAATTTGATCGATTGATGCGCAAAGGCCCCAGAATTTTTTCTTGGTTTGTTTATAGAATTACCAACCCAGTCATCAGAGATATGTTTATGGAGCCGCGAAACGTGTTCCGCGCTAAAGAAGCTGTCCTGTCGGTGTTGGCAGGCGATATTTATGGAAAAACACCTATCCATCTTCCATTATTCTTATTTAAGATTATGTATTACACGGCTACGGTGTTTAATTTGAAACGCACCATAAAATTTTATATTAAGCGCCAACGTAATATAAAAGTAGAAGAAGTTGATACAGTGGTTTCTAATGCCTAAAAAATCGTTATTACATGGTGGAAGCATGTCTGCCGAGACGTTCATGCAACAATCATCTGAATGGAAAAGTAATGTATTAGGGATGTTGAGTTTTACTAAAAACACCCCTTCTTTCATTTCTGAGGATAATATTCCTTGTGCACATATACCTATGCAAATTTTAGATTCAATTGAGGCAGCTCATGAGGTTTGGCATGGCACTGAACCTTTAGAAGAAGAAAAGTCTGGCGCAATCCACTACCAACATAATGGTGATGTATTGTTTGGTGTCATTGCTTTATCTGAGTCAGCTTTTAAAGCCACGGTAGATAAAACGCCATTGCAACAAGCAACGGAGCATGCTTATAGTGAAATATTTGCATTACTCGAAACATTGCAATACCCGCATCTATTTCGTTTTTGGAATTATATTGTAGACATCAATGGGATTAGCCACGGATTAGAGCGCTATTGGCAGTTTAATATGGGTAGGCATGATGCTTTTATCTCTAATAAACGGGCTGTTATTGGCTGCGCACCTGCAGCATGTGCCTTGGGTTTTAATGCACAGAACGAAACATCCTTAACAATTGCATTTATGGCGGGCCTTATTAAGCCTGTTGCTATTGAAAATCCACGTCAGATAAGTGCTTATGAATATCCAAAGCAGTATGGTCCTATTAGTCCAACCTTTTCACGCGCCGCCTTGGTCAATCTAAAACAGTCTGCACTACTTCTGATTTCAGGTACTGCGAGTATTGTAGGACATGCCACGCAACATGAATCAGATATCACCGTGCAAACACATGAAACAATGGTGAATATTGAAGCGATATTAGGTGAAGCTAACCGCTTGGCAGATAAAAGCGAGTTCAGCTTATTAGATTTGCATTATCGTGTGTATGTGCGCCATCCAGAAAGTCTCATTCAAATTCAAGCTGAAATGACGCGTTATTTAGGTCAGTCAGCTAATGCCGTGTATTTGCAAGCAGATATCTGTCGACAAGATTTATTGTTGGAAATTGAGGCTAGTATTGAGTGCCCTAACCCTTCATTTTCAGAAGAAATGAAGGGTTAGGCTTGCGCACCTTACTCGGTATTTACGATATTTTGGTTATGTACCTAGGTTTGTTTTTGCTAGGACTTGAATGTTTAGCTTGGACACCATTTGCATTAGTGGCGTATCCGCTTTTGTCGCTACGTAGAGGGCGAGCATTAGGGCGTTATATTATTTCAAGAGGTTTTAGGTTGTATCTTACAGCCTTAGAAGTATCTGGTAGGGCAACTTTTGATTTAAAAGCGCTGGATGAATTACGGTCAGAATCAGCGCTGATATTAGCACCTAACCATCCTTGTTTATTAGATGCGGTAATGGTTATTTCCCGTTTGCCAAATGTGGCTTGTGTGATGAAGACAGCGTTAATGAATAATGTATTTTTAGGCGCGGGCTCCCGGTTAGCACGATATATTCCGAGTGAGCCAGTACGCAGAATGATTCAACATGCAGCCCGAGATTTTGAATGTGGTAGCCAGTTATTACTCTTTCCTGAAGGCACGCGGACGACACATTTACCAGTCAATCGTTTTAAAGGTAGCATTGGTATTATTTCAAAGCATGCAAAAGTACCGGTGCAAACTATTCTCATAGAAACTGATACTAAATTCTTAAGTAAGGGTTGGTCATTATTTCGCAAGCCAATCTTGCCGATTCACTATAGAATCACGCTAGGCAAACGTTTTGATCCTCCAGACAATACGCAGCAATTTATGACTGAGTTAGAACATTACTTTACACATGTGTTAGTGAAAGACACGCCATTCCGCCCAGTGGGCTCATTGTCTAACAATACATAGCGTTTACTTTAATGATGACAACTGTATCAAAAACACACCTTGTGCTCATCCCAAGTTATAACCCTGGGCCCAAAGTATATAAAACGGTGAGCCAGGCGAGGCAATACTGGAGCCCTGTGTGGGTAGTCGTAGATGGCAGTACTGATGGCAGTACTGCCAAATTATTAGCCATGGCAAAAGAAGATGATAAACTACACGTTGTTGTGCTCCCTACTAACCAAGGTAAAGGTGCTGCAGTACTGCATGGGTTGAATGAGGCTGCGCAAGCTGGCTTTAGTCATGTACTAACAATGGATGCTGATGGGCAACACCCTGCAGAGTTGATTCCAACATTCATGCAAAAATCTAAGACACAATTAGATGCGATGATACTGGGTGTGCCAGTATTTGATGCAAGTGCGCCTAGCTTACGCGTCAAAGGCCGCCAAGTCTCTAATTGGTGGGCAAACCTAGAAACCCTTTGGGCCGGTATTGGTGATTCACTATTTGGATTCCGTATTTACCCCATTGAACCTTTGAGACAAATCATGCGCAAACAACTTTGGATGCGCCATTTTGATTTCGATCCAGAAGCTGTTGTGCGTTTGTGCTGGCGAGGTATTAAACCCATTAATTTGCCAGCACCTGTACGTTATTTTAGTATTGAAGAAGGCGGTGTTTCGCACTTCCGCTATCTGCGTGACAATGTATTGTTAACGTGGATGCATACACGATTATTTCTTGGTTTCGTGCTGCGCATACCGATTTTATTGATCAGGCGTTTTAGCAGTATAAATTAATTAAGCTTAACTTTTCTTCCAGTACGTTATTGATACCAATAATATTGCGATATAGCCAAGTAGAAGCCCGCCTAATATATCTAGTGCAACATGCTGGCGAGTTGCAAGTGTTGAATAAATGATCCCAGCACACCAAATTATATTAAGGATTCTTATCCAGCGAGGTGCTTTAAAGCGCTTCAGTAATCTTGCTGTCCACATACCTGAAAAAAAAGCGGTTGCAACATGTAAAGATGGGAAAGCATTACCAGACGCATCAATATTTTTTAGAAAGCTAATGCTAGGATATAAACTCCAATCGATATTAGTTGGCGCTATCGTCGTCGGCCAAAAATAAAAAATAGTTAATCCAGTGACACACATTAATAACATTGCAGTGGTGAATTCGAATAGCTCACGTCTTGAGGCTATTAATATTAATGGTGTTGCAACATAAATCCATAGTGACAAGTAAACCGGTAAAGCCAGTGGTTGAAAACTGATAAGTTTATCTACAAAAGATAAAGGAATTAATGTGATTGGGTAAGCTGGGTGTTTAAGTACATGAAAATATGTAATGAAGAATAAACTGATGAATAATGTAAAGCCTACTACTTTTAGAAGGGTATGGCTGGTTAGGGCGGTTCTTATATGATGCAGCCAGTCGACTTTAATAGGGTTATGTTGGTTATTTGATGACATTAAAGGGTTTGCCTGAGTGTGACAAAGTGTAAGTTCAGCGACTTAGCCGATTTTAGTATGTCGGGCAAAATTTCTAGAATAATAGGAATGCCTTGTGAAGTGCGTGCTGCGTTACCATCGTGCATGAGTAAAATGGATCCTGCATGAAGTTTAGTTAATAATTTGCTTTTAACTTGGTTTGTATTGCTTATTTTTGTATCATAGCCACGCGTTGTCCAGCTGACAAATGTTAGCCCTAACTGGGCAAGTACCGGTTCTAAAAAAGGATTGCGGAACCCGGCAGGCGCACGGAAAAATAGTGGGCACTTAGCAGTAATATCAGTCAGGATATATTGAGCGGCTTCAATTTCCCGTTTTAAACCTTTTACACCAAGGAGTGAGAAATTATGACGATGTTGTTGGCTGTGATTTTCAATGGCATGCCCACGCTGTATGATTTCTCGGCATATATCAGGATGGCGTGCTGCTTTTTTACCAATACAAAAAAATGTCGCTTTAACGTTGTGGCTGTCGAGTATTGCTAGTACTTTTGGCGTCACTTCTGGATCTGGGCCATCATCAATGGTTAGCGCAATTTGATTTTTTTTAATAGCACTAGTTGGTAGCTGGGTCCAATTAGAGCCAAGCCAGCGGCTGCGTGGCCAAAGACCATTAATAGTGATGATGAGGTGATTAACAATAATTGCACCTAATGTCCACCTCCACAACTGAGGTAAAAGGATGGTGATGATTGCGCATAGTAAATGCAGGCCAATCGTTATTTGTATAAATAATGTTGGTTGATATGGTCGCGCGTTATGCATTAGGTCTCTTTGCAAAAGCGGTAGAGTAAATAAGCGCTAATATGACGCCTGGTGCGACTGTGACACCCATCGCTTGCAATATTGAAACATTAGAAAAAGCAAGCAAACCAAAACCGATGACTGTGGTGAGATTGGCAAATAACATAGAGGCGAAAATACGAGATGTATTGGGTGTGCCTTTACTTGAAGTATTAAAAAACAAAGCGTAATTAGAACCAACAGCCACGACTAACAATAGGCCAACTAAATGCAAGATGATTAATTGCTGACCTAGAAAGGCTAAACTCGCAGTCACGGTCACCACGGCAGCTGCTAAAGGCGCAATAATACGCAATACCTGAGTGATTGATTTGAACGTAAACAATAAAAGAATAATGATAGCGACTAGACCGCTAAGTGACAGCATAATCGCTTCTTGCATATAGCCAGAATATAGATGGTCTGATTCTTTTTTCATGTCGATAAAGGTGACATTGGGTAACTGACTAGCGTTTAATACTTGTTGGATTTTATGTGCATTAATTTCCATATCTTTAGGTGCGGTTAATGGTAATAAAGCACTCCAGCGCTTATCTTTCTGTAAAAGCAGTGCGTCAATGGCCATCGCCATCGAGGTTTTCTCTAATTGGCTTGCCTGTATAAGAGGCTGTTGTCGTGCTGACGCAACATCAGCTAAAAATGGTGCGAACAATGTTGCTTTGACGGGTAAATTTTTCGTGGCCTGAATGAGTTTTTTATTGAGTTCAGTTGCAATAGGTAAGCTTGCTTGACGTGCTCTTTGTGTTGCTTCACTTGGTAGGTAACGGCTGGGGGTTTCGAAACTGGCGATTGTGCCCTCCTCAACCTGAAGTTGTAGTAGCGTTGATACTTGCTCAGAAGTCCGTAAAACGGATTCTCTGCTCTTCCCTGTGGCCACAACTAAGTAACGTACATCAGATGCGCCTACATCAGCACGCAAACGGGTATCTAATGCAATATCTTCTTTAGAGATGGGACTCAATGAGGATATTTCCTTACTCCATAAATCGTTGCGATGGCTAAAAAGGATTGTGCAAGCAATGAGTAATAGCACAATGATTGGCCAACGAATTTTGCTGGCTAGATTGACAATGCCAGCTAGTTTTTGGCCTGTGGGAGTCGCATCATGAATACGGAAATTCGCAGGCAATAATTGCGGTAATACAAAGCGTGTGACGATGGCGGCGGTGGTTAACCCGGAAATTGCGTATAGGCCTAGCTGTGCAAGTCCAGGAAAGCCTGAAAATAATAATGAAGCAAAACCGCATATTGAGGTTAATACACCGAGTCGAATCGTTGGCCAAAATTGTTTAATCCAACCTTGTTGGTTTGCGCTTCCTTGTTCTGATTGTATAAATAAATAGATGGAATAATCCACTGCCTCGCCAATAAGCGCAGTACCAAATCCTAAGGTGATACCGTGTACTGTACCAAAGCCTAGGCTTACGGCAGCAATACCAGCTAAGATGCCACTTAACACAGGGAGAAGTCCAAGTAAAAGTGCTTTAAACGATCGGTAGACTAACAGTAATAGCGTAGTGATAAGTAGTATGCTAATGATCGATAAATTCAAGACTTGGTGCTTGATGGTCTCGCGTGTATTGACGGAAAATACGCCAGGGCCTGTCATGAGCAATTTAGCATTGAGTGAATGATTAGGGGCTGTTTTAGCAAGCTCTGTAGATGCTTGTTCAAAAGCTTTCTGAATCAGCATCATCGCGCTTTGTTGCGCATCAATATCACCACCAGATGCACGTGTTTGAATAAGTAATAGTGCGCGGTTGCCATCGCGTGAAGCCCAGGCTCCATCGATTAGGGTTGGCTGACGATCGCTATTAAATTGGTCTAGTAGTTGTAACATTTCACCTGTTGGGTCATTGGGCAGAATAGATTTTATGATTAGCCCTGCAGACGAGGCCAGTAATTCAATGCTTTCATTGATGTTTTGGTTTAAGCCTTTGACAGTGAAGTGTTCTAAATTGACTGCTGGACTTAATAAGTAGCGATTATCAAATAAATAAGCTTGATCATTTTTTGTGTGGATAGGCTCACCATTATTGATGGCGATGAAAGCTTGATCATTCCGTAACGGTTGTGCCATGCGCTTAGAGAGTTTGGCGCGCATAGCGGGATCATCACCTTCAATACCGATTAGTATGAGTCGCGAAGAGAGGCCATCATTAATTTGATCTAACAATAACTGCTGTTCTGCCGTCGGGTTTTTTGGTAAAAATGCTGATAAGTCTGTCGCAAATTGAGTGCGGCTAATAATAAGGCCGCATATGATTAAAAACACAAACCAAACAGTAACCGTAATCGTTCTTGTATGGGGGTGATTAATCATTTGTGCTGTTACTATCCAAAAGTTTGATGGACATCAATGAGCTATCACCATCCGCTTGCGTAATTTCTATACTTAGCACTTGACTATGTAAACCAGCGATATGAATGTGATTTAATAATGATTGCATTTTTTTGTTTAGGGGGAATAAGTGTAATGTCCATTCTTGTGCGGAGCCTTCTACAGCGACTTGAAAGTGCTGTTTAAGTGATGCTAGGTCACCAGCGAGTGTGCCGCGTATGCTATTAATAAATATCGCTAATTCTGGATAGCTTTGTAATGACAGATTATATTTCTTGCTACCACGCTCAATAATCAACTTATTACCTGTCACAATCAATGATTCTGGCTTGGGTAGTAGCGTGCGTTTTTCTAAGTGGTCCGGCGCTGTAAAAAATAGTTCACCAGATGATTCTACTGGTTTATCAAGTATTGCAATATATTTCTTTTCTACAAAACTTGCGTGATCAGGTGTTGCTTCGGCAAGCGTTTGCATGAGCTGTTCTACATTCCAGTCATCAGCATGGCAAATAGAGCAAGTGAGCAGCATTAGTGCCAACCCTAAACGCATAGCCGGTTTGAAACAGAAAAATAGTGCCGTTAAATGAAACATATTTTATTCATCCTTTTTTAAGGCAGGTTGCCAAAAATCAAAGAAGTTAAACCAATTATAAGGTGCTGTTTTACAATAATGATCAATGAGAGCAGCATATTCTACTATTGCAGCTTTAACGGCATCATCACGTTGCCCTCGTTTGAGATTACTAAAATCAGCTAATTGATGGAAATGAACTGAGTAATTATTCCCGCCTAAATATAGTCCAGTCATAAACATGACTTTTTGTCTTAACAATGCGGCTAAGCGAAATGGTCCCACAGGTAGGTGTGTTTTAGTGCCTAATATCTGTACTGGCTGTAGTGTATCTTCACTAAAAATACGATCAGCTAATATGCCAATGGCATAACCTTCGTCTAAATATTCGCTCACACGTATCATAGAATCTACATTACCGAGCCCAATAACATCTTGCCCAGCACTCGGGTTGATAGCCGTTAGCATCGCGTTAATTTTCTTTGCATTTTCTTGATGCATTAACATGGCGACGCGTAAATTCTCATCTCGTCCTAAAGCACGAATAATTTCAAAACTACCTAAGTGTGCACCAGCTAAAAACATACCATTGCCTGTTTTTAAATGGCGATGTACGATATCTTCACCCTCTATTTTGATATTAAATAAATCAAATCGTTGATTGATGAGATAAATGCGATCATGAATGGTAGAGGCAAATGTATAAAAATGTTGATATTGGTCAGCAATCCGCACTTTCCGGCCAAGTGCGCGTGCTAAAAATTGTTTAGAGGCACGTCGGCTGGATGGTGCAAACAGTAAAAAATAGCTGGCGATGAGATGTAGCACCACGCGCCCTACTTGCCTACCTAGTTTGAGTGAGATCCACGTCATGATGCGTAACATCAGCATGTTGCTACGCTCTTTTTTTGTTAACCAAGAGGCCTTATTTTGGTTGCTTTGGCCTGTCACGTATTGATATCCTCTGCCGAAGATGGCGTTTGTTGTGTTTTAGGTGTAATTTTTCCTGTTGCAATTTTGCGGCCATTTGCTGAAATATTAAAACTAAGAACACCTTGGCTAGAGATGCTGTGATTAATGTTTAATGTTTCCCCAGGTTGTACTGGGCTTAGAAATTTGACGGAATTAATTAGGTAATGAGACAGTACTAATTGGCCGTCGGCCGCCATGGCTCGCAGCGCCATGTCGAGTAGTATTACCCCGGGTAATATTGGCATGTGCGGAAAGTGTCCCGCAAAGGCTGGGTGATCGTGCGGCACAGTCCAATCAGCTTGACTCAAGACAGCTCCTTCGAGAGATTGTTTTTTAGGTATAAATTTTTGAGGACTGCCTGCGGTAATTTCCCTGTACTATTACGTGGTAGCTTATCTACGAATAGTAATGGCCGCGGTAAAAAAACTGGATCAAGATGTTCACGCAAAGCAGATTGTATTTGCTTTGCATGAACCTCAGGTGTTTTAACCACAAAGGCTGTTAGTCTTATAATACGCGTATCGTGGTTTCCATCCGGCATGTAGAAAGTGCCGTCTACCACGCCAGGGATAGTGGTCAGCAAATGATTTAAGCTTGCTAATGAGTGGCGTTTGCCGGCGATATTAATGATATCTGTGAGGCGTTCGTGAAGTAGAAACTGTGTATTGTTAACGGGCTCAATTTTATCGTTTAGCTTAGTGGGTTGTGTAATGTGACCCCCACTTGCATAAATGCTATTATTGTTTTCTACTAATGTGATGTCATCAAATAAATGCCAATTACACGTGTGAGTAGAGTTTCTGCTTGCGATTTGCCCTGTTTCAGTACAGCCATAAATTTCGGTTAAAGGTGCATTGCAGCGCCTTTCAATTGTGGTGGCGAGCGCTTCCGAAAGGGGTGCGGTTGCCGATACAACGCCTGCGATATTAGGCAATGCAATTTCTGCATCAAGTAACGCGCGTAAATGTATTGGAGTTGATATCAGCAACCGAGGCTTGGGTGTGTCCGCAATTGCCTGGCATACATCAGCAGGATAAAACGGATGATCAGATGAAAACGCATGCCCACTTTGCCATGGCATCAGTACTGTAGATTCAAAGCCATACATATGTTGTGGAGGCACCGTCCCAATAATCGTAGTTTGTGGCATATCGTTTACTAACCCGACTCTTTTTGCTTCATTTTGTACGCAGTTAACTAATGATTGCCATGTTTTATGGTGTGGCAAAGGTGTCCCCGTTGAACCTGAAGTAAACACGATGGCAATTAACTGATCATGAACAATATTAGGTATGTTGATTGGTGTTTCATGCGTTTCTAAGTTGGGGTAGTGTAAAAGCGGCATGTCTATCGTACATGTGTTCTCATCAGTTAAACAAAAGACATCGGGGGCAAAAGTTTTAAGTTGTGTGCCGATTTCTGGTGAGTAAGTAGATGGTAGAAGGCTGATTTTGCCCGTGATGATGGCGGCGGCCAACCCCACACTAAAGTGGTAACGGTTACTGCATACATTGAGCAAATGATGCCCAGGTAGTAGTTTTGTCGCGAGTTGATTGACATCGTTCAGAAACTTTTGTCGTGTAATGGGCTTACCTTTGTGCCATGCAACAATACTGTCCGGTGACGAATGTGAAATTAACGGTAGTGATGCAACCATACCTGAAGACATTTCTAAATAATGCCGCCATTGATAGAAATGATTTGCCCTGTGATGTATGCGGCGCGCGGAGAAGCTAAAAAACTGACCAAATCAGCAACTTCTTTAGGTTTTCCTGCACGCTTCATAGGCACCAACTGTGCAATATTTTCTGGGCTAAAGGATTCTTCAATCATCGCAGTTTCAATGATGCCAGGAGCAACTGCATTTACAGTAATGCCACGGCTGGCAACTTCAAGTGAAAGTGATTTAGTGGCTGAATTAATCGCGCCTTTTGCAGCAGCATAATTGACTTGGCCCCTATTGCCAGTCAATGCTGCAACAGAAGAAATGTTGATAATACGGCCCCAGCGGCTGCGTATCATCGGCATCATAAGTGTGCGTGTCACATGGAAAAAACCATTGACTGATACATCCATGACGGTTTGCCATTGTTGTAAATTCATCCCTGGAAATATAGCATCATCATGGATGCCGGCGTTATTCACCAGCACTTGAATAGGTGTGGTTTCAATGATTGGCATCAGTACAGCTTCAACCGCTGCTAAGCTGGTGACGTCAAAATTTAATGCTTGGGCGCTACCGCCGTTATTATTGATTTCATCGGCTAGCGCATTGGCAATTTCTAAGTTGCGATTTGCGTGTATTAGTACATGGTAGCCATCGTTGGCTAATGTACGACAAATCGCGGAACCAATGCCGCCACTACCACCTGTTACAAGTGCATATTTCATTCGGTACTTCCTAAGACTTTTTCTGCATTTAGCATCACAGTTGCGCGTCCGTCGAGCAGTAACTCATTAGCTGCATGTAGTGAAAATTCGTACAAAATATTATCATCACTGCTATGGATGCAGGTAGCTTTTATTTCAAGACGCTGCTTGATGTCATCAAGGCGTGCGCGATGCACGCTAGCGCCACGTACGCTAACGAGAAATCCTGCACGTGGCGGCTTGTTATGTTGAGCGCGCAGTGCGCCATGTACCGCCATCGCTTGCGCAGCGTACTCGATGCCGCAAGCTGTACTCAGTTGCTCTTGATAGCGTAAAGGGTTGTTTGGTGAGCGGTGGCTACTTGCATGACAAGTAATTTCCAACTCGCTCCAGCTAGTGACATTATCTAGCAGACACATGGTGTCTTGATGTGGAATATGTGCTTCAATCCACGCTTTGTCTATATTGTTTTTTGCCTCTAGCATGGTGTTACTTCTATAGAGATGCCTAAATCTTCTAAATAATCTAATACGACAGCCGTTGACTTGCGCTGTGCGATAGCAACCAGTAAGGGTAAGCTGCGTGCGGCCGGGATAGCTGTGCGTAAATGTTCTAATTCTATATGCATTAAATGATCTGGTTGCGAGTCGGTTAATTTGATTTGAATTTTAGCTAACGTATGATCGTTTGATTTAGGCGACAACACCATGGCCACGCCCATCGCCTCTAATATCGGACGAGCACTGTTTAATGGCTCAGGATATGGTGTATCACAGGCAATTAGTAGTGTAGTGATGTTGTCTGCTAGCACCTGGCTTGCCGTTTCTAATAGTCCTGCACCAAAGCTTGCATCAAATGCACATAGTACAGAAATAGGCGTTTTAGCCCCTGTTGCAATGCTCCAGTAACCAGCCGCTGCATTGTGTACTGAGTTGTGGAAGCGCGTGGGCGATATTTGCCTGTCGTCTGAGGCCAGCGTTTTACAAATCTCATGACAGTTTTTACCATCACCGCTAGATGAGGTGTAAACACAAGTAAGATTTGCAGCTTCTAGCCCAGCATGTTGGACAGCCTCTAGCCCTACAGCTAGTGTTAATTTCACTAAATCGCCGCTGCGCCGCCGCTCTGCCGCGGCTAATAATACTGGTACTGGAAAAACTGTTGGGTCTTTTTGATAGGTTGCATTCCCAGTAAGCAAGCCTTTACTATCGGACCAGCTTTTTAAGCCCGGGCCTATCATGCCGATGCCATTAATATATGCTGTGAGTGTAGGTTCTGAGTCGTGGCGCATGCTTAGCCTGCTTTTCCAAAAATCAAACTACTGTTAGTACCACCAAAGCCAAATGAGTTGCTCATGGTGTAGTTGATAGGGTGAGATTGATTTTCCAAAAGGTATTGAATATTAATATTTGGGTCTAGTTGTTTAGTATTTAAACCCGCAGGTAGAAAATTGTTTTGTAATGCCAATGCACAAATCACCGCTTCAAGACCGCCAGCGGCACCTAGTGTATGACCCGTTGCGCCTTTGGTAGAGCTGCAGGCTGTATTCATTCCAAAAACAGTTGCTACAGCAATACCTTCAGCCGCATCATTACTTTGGGTAGAAGTGCCGTGTAAATTAATATAATCAATATCTTCTGGGCGGAGTTCTGCCGTTTCAAGTGCAGCTAGCATAGCATTTTGCGCACCTTCACCTTTAGGGTGTGGGGAAGACATATGGTAGGCATCGCTAGATTCCCCGATGCCGAGTAATAAAATATCATCACTGTTTAATTTTCCTAGCGGGTGTTCAAGTAAGGCGAAAGCGCCCGCCTCACCAATTGAAATGCCATCACGGTTTTTGTCATAGGGGCAACAGGCGGTGTTTGCTGTGAGCTCTAGTGAACTAAAACCATATAAAGTGGTAAGACATAAAGAATCTACGCCGCCAACGATAGCAGCATCAATTAGCCCTGTTGCCATCATGCGTCTTGCTGAAGCAAATACTTTAGCACTGGAAGAGCAAGCAGAGGAAACTGTGACGGCAGGGCCAGCTAAGTTAAAGTATTGGCGCGTAAAGTCAGAAACACTAAACGTGTTATGTGTTTTGCTGTAGTGAAAGCTTTTTGGTAGTAAGCCAGTGATAGGGTCTACACTGCGATAGGCCTGCTCAGTTTGTAATATACCAGACGTGCTGGTGCCAATAAACACACCTACGCGATGTGAGCCATATTTTTTAGTCGCAGCAAAAACAGCTTGTGCAAAGTCGTCCTGTTCTAGCGCAAGTTGTGCAAGACGGTTGTTGCGGCAATTAAATTCTGCAAGATGATTGGGTAGTTCAATATCATCTACACCAGCAACTTCACCTATAAAGGTGTCAAGCACGACAGTTTCAAAAGTACACTTGGATAATCCTGTGTATTTTTGTTGCAGTGCTTCCAGTGTCTGATTTAACCCTTGGCCAATGCAGCTTGTTGCCGTGAAGTGAGAGAGTAATATCGGTTTCAAAACAATATTCCGTTCAAGGTATAGCAAATTCATCAAAACTTAATTCTATCAAACTATCTATGACAGTTAACAAATTTATATTGTATGTATAATGCTTTTGTTGAATGCGTGACCATCACTTTTCTGTATTCAGATGTTCATCTGGATGCATAATGATAGTCGTTGGTTGCTCCTATTTTTTAAAGTGTAGAAAGTGCTAGTGGTGTTACAGATTCTAATTTTTATCTTTGGAACACTTGGGTTGTTATTGGTGTCACGTAAGTCAATTCTCAAGCCCGGGACACATGGTTTTTACCGTTTTTTTGCATGGGACCTCATGTTGCTTTTATATGTGCTCAATATGCAGGTTTGGCATATAGATATTGGTATGCCTCACCAGGTGTTCGCAAGTGTATTTTTTATAATTTCTTTGTTTTTGGTTGTCGTGGGTGGGCTACAGTTGTTATTCATGGGCAAGCCAGATGATAATCGTAATGATGTGCCGATGTTGCATTTTGAAAAAACGACGGTATTAGTGACCACGGGCATTTATCGTTATATTCGGCATCCTATTTATGGGTCATTATTTTTTCTCTGCTGGGGCTTTTTCTTCAAATCCCCATCAATCGTTGGTGGTGTTATCGCACTGACAGCAAGCGCCTTTTTAGTGGCGACTGCACGTGCTGAGGAATTAGAGAATATACGATTTTTTGGAGATGCGTATCGTGACTACATGAAGCGCAGTAAAATGCTGGTTCCCTTTATTTTGTAAGCTGATTGCTACTCAAAACAGTTTAATTGCGCGGCCGGTCAATAAAGGCATGCACTGCCTCCATTATATTTGATAAATCCTTTGCGGGCAGTGTGCGTCTGCGAATCCAGTATTCAGTAATAAACATTAATGTAATTAATGGTAAATATAAGAAGTTAGCAAATATGGACCATACCTTGATAGGGTAAGTAAAAAATAAAAAAGTTGATATCACCATAACGCATGCAAAAAATAAGGACCAAGCAATGGTGACTTTGCGTGTGTAGTCGGTAAGTTCAGACGAGAGAGTGCCATGTACAATTTGCGCAAATTGCGCACATAATGGTTGTTGATTAGAGGCTAGTGTGCGTGCAAAAGTGATCAGTAGAACGAATTGCAGGCTTTCATGGATTAGCCAGTAAACCACATCATAATGCGTTTTAATCTGCGACCAGGCAAACCAAAATAAGAGGCTAATGAGGATGATGAGCCCAATCATCAGTGCGCGACGCTTGGACCGAAACGCAAGAAAAATAAAAGTTAGCATGATTGGTGTCATAGCCACTAATGCACCAAGCGCTGGATTTTGTCTAGACTGCAGCGTGTAGTTTGCTAAAACTGCGTAAGCTAAAATTAGCAACAGCGTGACTGCCAGCCTTACACTACGGGCTGGTAGGGACATTATTTTGTGCGGTTGTTATGAATATGGTTAGCAAATTTTCGTAATGAGCTGAATATTTCATGATTGTCTTCACTGTCAGCGCGGAGTTGTAGGCCGTAGCGTTTTGACACCACTAATGCTATTTCAAGAACATCAATTGAGTCTAGGCCTAAGCCCTCGCCATATAATGGGTCATCTAGTTCAATCTCATTTGCAGAAACTTCAAGATTGAGTGTTTCAATCATTAAATTGGAGATTTCATTGTAAAAATCTGAGGGGGTAATATCTGACATAATATGTAATAAAGAAATAAATATGCAGCATTATATTGGTAATACAGATATCAGTATAGTGTCGTATTTTGGGAGCAATAAAAATTTCTTATTTTTTTCTTTTAAAGGTGTCATATTTATTCTCTAGATTTAATGCTATTTTTTGTTATATTCAATGATAAAATCACACTGATAAGGTGACTGCAGTTCAATGGTTGGACGCTAGTTTTTTAACTCAATATATGGATTTGATTTCTGCTAATAGCGCCACTTTAATAGAGAACTTATGATAACAACCCCACCATGCGTGATGACTTTTGCTGCCACTGACCCTAGTGGCGGAGCCGGTTTGCAAGCTGATATTTTGGCTTTAGCTAGCATTGGCTGTCATCCATTATCAGTTGTTACTGGTATCACGGTGCAAGATACGGTTGGTGTAGAAAGTGTGATGGCGTTAGATGCCGATTGGATAAATGACCAAGCACGTACGATATTGGAGGATGTGCAAATCTCTGCATTTAAGTTAGGTTTGTTGGGTAGTGTAGAGAATGTGGCGGTCATCGCTGAAATCGTAGCGGACTATCCTGATGTGCCTTTGCTTATAGATCCGATTTTGACATCAGGACGTGGTGATGAGTTAAGCAGCGAAGAGATGCAAGCAGCAGTTTGTGAATTGTTGTTTCCACAAGCGACGTTAATAACGCCTAATAGTATAGAGGCGCGTCGGCTTGCCTTTTATGATGAGGGTGAGGAAGTGAAGTATTCTGCTTTGGAAGAGTCTGCCCAACGTTTAATGCAAATGGGGGCTAGCTATGTACTCATTACAGGTACACATGAACGTTCAACAGATGTGGTGAACTCACTTTATGGTACGGATGGTTTGATAAAAGAATATCACTGGGAACGGCTGGCTGGTAGTTATCATGGTTCTGGTTGCACGTTGACGAGTGCAATCGCTGCATGTTTGGCGCATGGCTTAACGATTGAAGATGCAATACAGGAGGCGCAAGAATATACTTGGCAGGCGCTCAAAAATGCTTTTAGACCAGGCATGGGTCAATTTATCCCTGATCGATTTTTTTGGGCGCGTGAGGAAGACGATGCTAATGGGAGAGACATTGATAAAACCTCATCTATTCAACATTAGCGGTTTATATGCTGTCACGCCCAATGAGATAGACACAAAAAAACTTTGTGTAATGGTGAAAGCGGCTTTGCAAGGCGGCGCGCGTATGGTGCAATATCGTAATAAAGCAGTTGGTCGGTTATTACGGCTTAGGCAAGCGACCGCTTTGCTTGCTCTGTGCCGGGTTCAAGGTGTGCCGTTGGTGATTAATGACCATTTAGATTTATGTGTCCAGATAGATGCTGACGGTTTGCATATAGGCGCCACAGATTGTAATCTTGTTGCAGCAAGACGCTTACTAGGGGCTAATAAAACGATAGGCGTATCTTGTTACAACCAATTAGATTTGGCAAAAAAAGCACAGACAGATGGCGCTAGTTATGTGGCATTTGGTGCTTGTTTCACATCCGATACCAAGCCGAATGCGGTGCATGCACCACTCAGTTTATTTGAGCAGGCCAAACAACAGTTGGATGTGCCTATCGTTGCCATAGGTGGTATTACTTTAGACAATGGTGAGCAGGTGCAGCAAGCAGGTGCAGATATGGTCGCTGTTGTAGGTGCGCTATTTGACGCAGAAGATATTACGAAAACCAGTCAACAATTCAATTCAATTTTTTAACTTAAATATATTATGACCTCACTCAATAAACAACTGTTCGAAAAATCTCTAAAATTAATTCCTGGTGGCGTTAACTCGCCGGTTCGGGCTTTTCGTAGCGTAGGCGGTACGCCTATTTTCTTTAAAAAAGGTTTAGGTTCTAAACTTTGGGATGTTGATGGAAAAGAATATATTGACTATATCAACTCTTGGGGTCCAATGATATTAGGCCATGCACATCCGGAGGTGATTAAGGCTGTTCAAGATGTTGCAGAAAACAGTTTGTCTTTTGGTGCGCCTACTGGCTTAGAGTTGGAAATGGCAGAGCAAATAAATAAGCTGATGCCAAGTATGGAACAAGTGCGCTTAGTGAGCAGTGGCACTGAAGCGACGATGAGTGCGATACGGGTTGCACGAGGTTTCACCAAGCGTAACAAAATCGTTAAATTTGAGGGTTGTTATCATGGGCATGCTGATGCTTTATTGGTCAAAGCAGGCTCAGGTTTGCTTACTTTTGGTGAGCCTAGTTCTGCTGGCGTTCCAGCAGCAGTCGCTGCCGACACGCTGACTTTAGAGTATAACAATACACAAGCACTTGAAGAATTATTTACCACGATAGGCGATGAAATTGCCTGTGTGATTATTGAGCCAGTGGTTGGCAATATGAATTTAATCGTACCCAAACTTGAGTTCTTGAAAAGTTTACGGTCTTTATGTTCTAAGCATGGCGCAGTACTCATTTTTGATGAAGTAATGACGGGCTTCCGTGTGCATTTAGGTGGTGCGCAAGCGCTATATAATATTGAGCCTGATATGACGACCTTAGGCAAGATTATTGGCGGTGGTTTACCGGTTGGTGCTTTTGGTGGTCGTAAAGATATTATGAGCGTACTTGCACCATTAGGTGCTGTTTACCAGGCGGGTACACTTTCTGGCAACCCTGTTGCTGTGACAGCAGGGTTAAAAACATTAGCCCTTATTCAGGCGCCCAACTTTCATGAAAAATTAGCGGCGCAAACAAAAAAATTGGCGGATGGATTGGTGCAAGCAGCTAAAAAATCGGGTGTAATATTTAGTGCGCAAAGTATCGGTGGTATGTTTGGCATGTATTTTAGTGAGGCCTGCCCAAGTTCTTTTAATGAAATAATGCAATCTGATAGAGATGTTTTTAATCGATTTTTTCATAGTATGTTGAGTAGCGGCATTTATTTAGGCCCGTCTGCATTTGAGGCAGGTTTTGTTTCGGCAGCGCATACAGATGAAGATATCAGTGCCACAATAAAAGCTGCTGAAAAGGCATTTGCAACTTTAAGGCGGTAAACCTATTGTTTTAACCCTTTATTAAACGTAGCTACGTTTAAATACAGACACAACGTAAAATTTTATAGGTTTTAATATGGCATCTGATTTAGATTCGGCAGAAATAAGTAATTTTCTTTCACATCAATATTTTTCAGGCGATGAAGTCGCTGGTAGCCCAAATTTATTGGCAAAAATGGGAATGCGTACAAATCAGCTAGAGACTTCCCAAGTTAACATATTAAAAGGGGGTTTTTTGACATTGCTTAATGAGGCGGCAGAGGGTGCGCCTTTATTGCAGGTTTCGGATATTAATCCAAATATCAGCATACAAGCTGATGTTGTAAATGATATGTTGGTGAAAGCGCTTACAAGTGATACGTCAAGCCACTGGAGGTTTGTAGAAAGTACTAGAACACCTGGGGACATTAGAATGTTTCCAGTGATGGCTAAAACAGAAATTACAGTATCGACTCAGAATATAGCAGAGGCTTTGGCGGGAAAGATTCATCAAAAGCCTAATGTAGAGGCTAATTTAGCAAGCTTGATGGATGAATATGTAGCAACGTTACAGCGTAAACTAACTAGCACTCACTTAATTCCAGAGCACTGGGGTTCAAAAAATTTAGAAGCGTTAATAGAACCGGCCGTTGACAAATTGAAAGCAGCAGGACAATTTATTAGCGACTCTAAGCTTGCCAGCCATCTACTTCCTGGCATCGGTATTGGCGCTGCTGCCTTAGCAGCAACAACCGCAAG
>CAYXOR010000032.1:0-3264 GCA_964466895.1 uncultured Methylophilaceae bacterium
AGAGTGAAACAAGAGTTTGACGATCGTGCCGAAAGCATTGTGCTGGCTAATGACCGGATTAACACATCAGTAGGCGGGCTAGCTAATTCTGTAAACAATTTAGCTAATACAGCGACTTCTGCTGTGCAATCAGCTCAAAATTCATCAGCCTCATCAGCGGTGTCGGCTCAGGCAGCAGCTCAGGCAGCAGCATCTGCGGCAGCAGCAGCAGCGGCATCACAGCCAGCACCATCAGTGCCGTAGTAGGTATATGAATGTCAGTGGGGCAATTTATAGTTGACAAGCTAGCCCCGCTAGACATGCATAACACTTAACAAAGTTATTTGAAATTGCAATATTTTAATTAGTTGCATTGAAAAGAGGCGAAAAAAATGAATCCATTTGACCTATTTCCTGGTTTGGAAGAGATGCAAATGATTGTCCTGTTGATGGGCGCATTGGCTGTAGCGGGCTCAAGTATTGCCACCATTGCAACGCATGTGTTAAGCCAAATAGAATCAACCGTGCAAGCATTAATCATCCTTTATGTCATCTTTTATGGCATTCTGTTGATGAATGGTGCGGTGAAGGATAATTTGCATGATCTGTCAATACGGGTGTTTAAATTTGGTTTTGTTTATTGGTTTATATTCACGGCAGATGATTATGTTGGATACGCCATCAATTATGTTTGGACCTTGCCAGAAGAATTAATTTCATTTTTACTACCACCCACTTTTATTACCACGATCACCGATTTTGCAACACTTGGTTTTGGTTCAACGTCTACCAATATTGATTTGGCTGCAGGGTTGGTAGCGACGGTATTAAGTAGCGTATTGTCGGTAATGTCTGATACGTTAGAAGCTTCAGAGGCGGCAGGAGGGACAGCATCGCTTACGGCTGTAGGCGCCGGGTTGGGTATTGTAGCCACAGCACTTTCTGCAGTTACATTGGGTGCATTACTAGTGGCTAAAGTGTCTTTGGCTATTTTATTAGCACTTGGCCCCATTTTTATCCCAGCCATTTTATTTGAAAAAACAAAATATCTTTTTGAGGGTTGGCTAGCGCAAATTATCAACTATACATTAGTGTTGTTGCTGATGTCTTTGGCTATTTATATCTTATTTCCTGTCTTATTAGTGATACTCGCCACCTATTATGCTTTGTCATTAGCGGTAGGATTAACCATAAAAGATAGCGTGCAACTGATTGCATTATTAGGAATTTTTGTTGCGATTATGAGGCAAGTACCATCAACAGCCGCAAGTATATCGAAAGGTTATGCAGTATCGACCCCTGACAGCACAGGCGCAGCCAATGTTGGAGAAAAGTCTAGGCAAGCAGGGCACAGTTAGCAAAACTGAAATAACATGAATGTGTTACAGATTTAGCAAGATATATTTATATTTTTTGATTTTGGAGTAAAAAATGTTTAAAAAACAAAATGGATTGTTCGTATTAATGGTTGTTTTCTGGCTGGCTGGCTGCGCAACGCCACCAGAGCCCGCAAACTGCAAGGGCTCATTTAAGCCAGTAAATGCAGATCAACATGCTTCAATAAAACAGACAAAATTAGCTGTGCCTAGTGCAATAGCGCAAAGTGATATGGTTGCACTTGATAACACAAGAGTGGTGTATGAACAAAATTAAACGAAAAGACTTTTCTAATTACCTGGCTGAAGCCAAGTCTTGGGAAACAGATAAAGTTATTCAGCTGAAAAGTTCTCTTAGAAAAGCTTGGATAGCAGCAATATTAGCAAGCATAGTAGCCGTCGTTTCAGTGATTACCGTTGCTATTTTAGGCCCACAAAAGACCGTGGTCCCCTATTTGGTTCGTGTAGATAATTCAACCGGCAATATGGAGGTAGTCTCTAATCTGAAAGACTCACTGTCGTCTTATGGCGAGGTAATCAATAAGTTTAACTTACAATGGTATGTGCGATGGCGTGAAAGCTATTCTATACACACTGTGACTGACTATTATAATAATGTTGGCTATATGAGCGGGCCAAAAGAACAACAGAAGTATGGCAAGTTAATGGCTAAGTCAAACCCAAAATCGCCACTTAATAAATTTCGTGGCAATGAAGTCGTCGTCACCATTAAAAGTATTACCTTTATTAAAGAAGGTGTTGCCTTGGTGCGGTTCGTTAAAGAAATGCAAAGTCAAAATTCATTAAGAGCACAGCATTGGCTGGCAACCATTACTTTTATGTATGTTAATGCACCGCAAACAGAAAAAGTCCGCGCCATTAACCCATTAGGCTTTCAGGTATTGGAATATCGATTAGACCTTGATCAAACTGTAGGTGAGATGCCATTAGTGTCAAGGTCCTCTTTTGCCAATCCTAGAGAATCAAACCGCAGTCAGCTTTTACCAAGGGAGCCTGCGACACCCCCAATGTCGGCTCCTACACCAGAACCAACACCAGCACTAGCACCATAACTAGTAATTCAGGAGGAGTTTATTGTGAGATATTTATTTTTGATTTTAATGTTTTTCCCTATCGCGGCCGCTGCAGAGATAGTGCCTAAAGAGAGTCCTTATGATTCAAGGTTGCGCGTTATAGACTACAATAAATTTGATGTTGTGAAGCTCGAAACATTCTACGGCGTAACCACTCATGTGCAATTTGGGGATGATGAAACTATATCTGACGTTGCAATCGGTGATGATTTAGCTTGGAATGTTGTACCGCGCGGAAATCATCTTTTTATCAAACCAACAGAGCAAAAGGCGGATACTAATGTCACCGTTATTACTAATAAACGTGTTTATAGTTTTGCCTTGGTTGTTGCTAAAAGGTCAGTAAGAGATTCAAAAGCATGGAAAAACCCTAAATTAGTCTACGGCTTGTCATTTAGGTACCCTGAAGAAGAAGCAGCAAAATTAGAGATAATACGTTTAGAGGCACTTAGGCAAGCGGAGCTAAAAGCCCGTAAAGAAAAAATTGATAGCAGATTAGATGCTGCAAATAAGTATGGCCGTGGTGAAGTTACCGAGCCTCAAGCATATGATAATTACAACTATTGGATGGCAGGCTCTCCAGAAATCAGCCCCACTGCCGCTCGAGATGATAGTCGCTTTACTTATCTAAGCTTTACAAATAATCGCGATATGCCAGCTGTATACTCTGTCGATGCGGAGGGTAATGAAGCGTTAATTAATACGCATGTTGATGGTAATACCATCGTAATACATCGTGTCATACCATTTATTAGATTACGTAAAGGCAATCAAGTGGTTTGTGTACGTAATGATGCCTTCAGCTTTGATGGCGG
>CAYXOR010000032.1:3364-22636 GCA_964466895.1 uncultured Methylophilaceae bacterium
GCCAAGTGTGGTTCCTCAAATACAACGAGAGACACAAGCTCCTATTAAAGCTAAAGTGGAAAAAAAAGTCAGGGAGCCTGATTGGACCGATAGAAAAAGAGGTGGCGTTAGTGTGAGAAGTGTCGGAAATGCTGCCGATAAAGAAAGCCAGGAAGATTCAAATGGCGCTGGTAGAGTTAATGCTAAAACAGCGATAAGCCCTGCTGAATCTAGCTGGTTGGCCGTTAAATTAAAAGCCATTGCCACACCTGATTCATACGCACAAATATTGCCAGACCGTGATTATTTGATAACAAAAGGGACCGCGTTAGACTGTGCTTTAGAAACGGCTATAGATAGCACATTATCTGGATTGACAACCTGTAGGTTAACGCGAGATATTTATTCAGACAATGGTCGTGTGGTGTTGCTTGACCGCGGATCCCAACTTGTTGGTGAATACCAAGGCGGGCTAGTGCGTGGCCAAGCTAGAGTTTTTGTGCTTTGGACGCGCGCTAAAACACCTAAGGGCGTTATCATTGATCTTGATTCTCCAGGTGTAGGCCCACTAGGCCGCACAGGTCACGATGGCTTTGTTGATCGGCACTTCTTAGAAAGATTTGGTGCTGCTGTCATTTTTAGTTTGGTTAAAGACGCTTTAATCATTGCACAAGATAATGGCAATTCAAATATAACGATAGGCGGCAGCGGCTCAGACACAATCGCTACTGAAATTCTTAAGGATAGTATTGGTATACGACCTACGCTGCATATTAATCAAGGCGATCATATTAATATTATGGTTGCGCGCGATTTGGATTTTTCTAGTGTGTATGCATTAGACCTAAAAGGATAAACGTGTTAGAGGTCAATGCCAATCTAGAAGATTTTCAGCCTACCGGCATGCTAGCGGAATATTTACTGCCTTTACAAGGTTTTCTTAATGATGATTCATTAACAGAAATATGCATTAATCGTCCTCGTGAAGTCTGGACTGAAGGTAGTCAAGGTTGGCAACGACATGATATGCCTGAACTTTCATTTATGCATTGTCGGCAATTGGCCACATTGATTGCTAGCTATAACGGAAAATCTGTTTCTATTGATAATCCTGTGCTCTCTTCTGCATTGCCCGATGGCGAACGTGTTCAGGTCATTATCCCGCCTGCCTGCGAGGCTAGCACGGTATCGATAACCATTCGTAAACCTAGCATGATAGATAAAACATTAGATGAGCTAGATGCAGAGGGGGCTTTTAAGGAAGTTAAGTATGAGGACGAAGGGCTAAAGCCTTTTGAACATGAATTATTGGCATTGAAAGCTGAAAATAAAATTAAGGAGTTTCTCGATTTGGCAGTACGTAGCATGAGAAATATTTTAATCGTAGGGAAAACAGGTTCAGGTAAAACGACAGTCACAAAAAGTCTCACCCGCAGCATTCCTGTGGAAGAACGATTAATAACGATTGAAGATGTACATGAAATTTTTCTGAATAACCATCAAAATAAAGTACACTTATTTTACGCACGTGAAGATGAAGGCGGTTCAAAAGTAACACCTAAACAGGCGCTCGCCTCTTGCTTGCGCATGAAGCCTGATAGAATACTACTTGCTGAACTACGCGGTGACGAAGCTTGGGAATTTATTAAATCAGTCAATACTGGTCACCCAGGGTCAATTTCTACCATGCATGCCAATGGTGCATTTGAGACATTTGAACAGCTGACAGCCCTAATTAAAGACAGTAAGACAGGTGCCAACCTTGAGACGGATTATATTAAAAATAGGTTATATTCGACTATCGATATAGTGCTTTTTTATCATAAGCGAAAATTGAGGGAGTTTTATTACGACCCTGTATTTAAGCGTAGTCAAATGGATGAGGAAGGCTTGCAGCATAATAAAGTTAAAGCCAGACATATTACGAAGTAACCGAAGTCTTTAACTGCCAATTAAAGTAGTTTCTATGATTGCCATTTACCTAATGACTCCTATTATTTTAAAAGCCTCCTAAAAATTAGGAGAAATATTAATTTTAAAGCAATGTTAGTAAAAGGTTAACAAAACATACATTATGGACAATGGTTTTTCTTTTCGTAGCCCATTGGGCGTTCTAGTCGTTTTTGTCATTTTAGCGATTCTCGTATGGGTTGGGATGCTCATCGCAGGAACAATCATGCTGGTGAAATTTGGTGAGGATGTAAACCAGATATCTGGACTGACAGTATATCAATACTGGTATCACTATGGTGATAATCCTGAGGTGATGCGCTGGGTTTACCGTTCTACTATCATCGCATTTTCCATCATCGCAATTTTTATTTTGTTCATGGCGCTAACTGGCAATAAAAAAAATAATGTATTTGGTGAAGCTAGGTTTGCAAATCAGCAAGAAATAAAAAAAGCAGGGCTATTAGGTGACAAAGGGATTATTGTAGGCCAGTTTAAAAATAACTATTTAATGTTTGGTGGACAGCAGCATGCCATTATTTCAGCACCAACACGAAGTGGTAAAGGTGTTGGTATTGTAATTCCTAACCTTTTGAACTGGCCTGAAAGCGTTGTTGTATTAGACGTTAAACAAGAGAATTGGGATGTGACCAGTGGCTTTCGTCAGAAACATGGGCAGGAATGCTATTTATTTAATCCAGCCGCAGCTGATTATCGTTCTCATCGTTATAACCCTTTGGCTTATATCAGTGAAGACCCTAATTTCAGAATTGACGATTCACAAAAAATTGCTAATATGCTTTTCCCTGATAGGGATGGGACGGATGTGATTTGGACAGCAACACCGCGTAGTTTATTTTTAGGCATTGTGCTTTATTTAGCTGAAACACCCGAAAAACTACTGACTTTAGGGCAGGTGGTACGTGAAACTTTAGAAAATGGTGATGGTGCTGAGTATTTTGCTGAAGTGATTAATGCGCGGGCAAGTTCAGAGAACCCGTTGTCAACGACCTGTGTACGGGCATTAAGCAGCTATATTTCTATTGCTGCAGAAAATACACGGGCAGGCATCATGACCTCTTTTCGTTCGCGCTTAGAGCTCTGGATGAATCCTTTAGTTGATGCTGCAACCAGTGCTAATGACTTTGACCTTAGAGAAGTTCGGACCAAAAAAATGTCAATTTATATTGGCGTGACACCAGATAACTTAGAACGTATGGCACCATTGATTAACTTATTCTTCCAACAATTAATTGACCTGAACACACGAGAATTACCTAATCAGAATAAAAATTTGAAATACTCTTGTTTGTTATTAATGGATGAGTTTTCTGCGATTGGAAAAATAGGCGTGCTTGCAAAAGGCATTAGCTATATAGCAGGCTATGGATTAAGATTATTACCTATTATTCAAAGCCCAAATCAATTGGTTGAAGTATATGGTGCGGAAGTCGCACAAACTTTTACAACGAATCATGCGCTTAACATCATCTTTCCACCGAAAGCGTCAGAAACGAAAACAGCTAGTGACATCTCGGAATGGTTAGGCTATACCACAGTGACTGGCACAACACTCACCAAATCTAGAAGCATCTTTAAGCGTAGCCACGGTGATCAGAACCTACAACAATCTGAACAACAACGCGCTTTGATGTTGCCACAAGAGATTACTGGCTTAGGTGAAGGTAACGAGCTGGTTATTATGGAAAATATAAAACCAATATTAGCAAAAAAAGTGGTTTATTATAAAGATGCTGTTTTTCTAGATAGGTTAAAAGGTATATCTAGGTCACTTAAGGCACTTGGCGGAAAAGTACCAAGCAAAGAACAAATGGATGATGCTATACGATTAGGGGAGCTTGCAGCAACAGTACCCAAAATAGATTTAGATGCTTATAACAAGCAATTTAATAGTGATGAGCCAATTACGGTTGCAGTGCCAACAAAAAAAGGAGGGGCATCAAGCGCGATTAAGCGTGAAGTGACTGCTGAAGATATTCGCAACTTAGGCAATTTAAGTGCAAAAGATTTTGGAATAGACTTCTCAGATATAAAAAAACCAGCCCCTGATGAAATGAACGAGGATGCATTGAAAGCCTACGCTGACGAATTATGTAGAAAAGTAGGTATGGATATTTGACCGCAACGATGACGATAAGTGTTAGCTCTATCCGCGCGTGTTTGATTGCGATTCAAATTGCAACAAGTCTACACGTGGCTGCGGTTGCCAACCTTCCTTACGATGTTCTGCCACCACGTTAGTAAAGATACCGCCACGTACAAAAAACTTAGCCGTTACGCGCATAAATTTAGGCTGCGTTGCAGCAACTAAGTCATCTAAAATGCTATTGGTCACTGCCTCATGAAAACAACCTTCATCACGAAATGACCATATATAGAGTTTTAAGCTTTTTAATTCAACACATAACGCGTCAGGAATATAATCTAGACTGATGATGGCAAAGTCTGGCTGGCCAGTTTTAGGACAAAGACAAGTAAATTCTGGGATCTCCATATGAATATGAAAATCACGATTATTGTTGGGATTAGGAAATGTTTCTAATTTTTTTGTCGCTTGTGTAGTGGGCTTACCACCTAAAGTTTGTGTATTCATGTCTTAAAATGCAGATTTTGGCTTTAAAAAACGTTATTATAGCGCTTAAAATTAAAATCAATTTTTCTTATTCATTTTGCGGTTAACACACTTAAAATTAGCTGGATTTAAATCGTTTGTAGATACGACGACAATACATTTACACGGACAGCGTGTGGGCGTCGTTGGCCCTAATGGTTGCGGCAAATCTAATGTAATGGAATCGGTGCGATGGGTATTAGGTGAATCGTCATCTAAAGAAATGCGTGCAGATGGTATGGATGCCATTATATTTAACGGCTCAGCTAATCGTAAGCCCATCTCACGCGCCAGTGTCGAGCTGATATTTGATAATAGTCTCGGTGGTGCTAATGGTGAGTGGAGTCAATATGCTGAGATATCGGTAAAACGGGTTATTGAGCGTGAAAAAGGCTCAACGTATTATATTAACAACACTGCTGTGCGCCGCCGAGATGTTGCAGACCTGTTTTCAGGTACGGGTTTAGGCGGGCGCGCTTACGCCATCATTGGCCAAAATACGATTTCACGTATTGTAGAAGCCAAACCCGAGGAGCTTCGTGTTTTCTTAGAAGAAGCTGCTGGCATTAGTAAATATAAAGATAGGCGTCGTGAAACTGAGCTGCGCCTACGTGATACACGCGATAATCTAACGCGGGTAGAAGATATTTGTCGTGAGCTGCATAAGCAAATTACGCGATTAGAATCGCAAGCAGTGGTGACAGAGCAGTACCATGAACTGCAAGCGGCCTTAAAAGTGGCAGAAGGGCAGTTATGGCTGCTTAAAAAACGTGATGCAAGCCATCATTGGGGGAAAGCTAAAACGAACGTCGAGAAGCTTGTCAATCAACTTGAAGCGCAAACTGCCGAGCTAAGAAAAAGTGAATCAACCTTAGAGGCTAGTCGCCAAGCGTTTTATTTGGCGGGTGAAGCGATTAACACTGCACAAGCCGCGTATTACGAAGCTAATGCTGAAGTTGCCAACCTTGAAAATCAAGTAAAACAAAACGAAGAAACGCGTCAGCGTATAACCTTGCAATTGGAGCAAATAACGCAAACTGTTGTACGCATCAACAATACGCAAGTTGAATCGAAAAATAAGTTAAAGGGGCTGAATGATGCCTTAGATGTTGCTAGTACGATAGAAGCAGAGGCTAGAACAGCATTAGAAACGTTGAAGATAGCATTGCCTGAAAAGGAAGCTGCCCGTAAAGTTGCTTTGGAATCGGCACAAAAAAGCCAACAATCTGTAGCAGAGGCTAACCAGCGCATTCAGATAGAAAAAAATAATATTCAGTACTTGCTAAAAGCGATTAGTGAAAACGAACAGCGTAATCAACAATTAGCGGCTAATTTAAGTCATGTAAGCGTGGTAGATGAATCACTGATTAAAGCAAGCGAAACAAGCCTTACGCAAGCGCAAGAAGATATTAATAAGCTCGAACATAGCGTACAAAAACGACGCACTGAAGAAGATGTGTTGCAAGGTGAAATTACCACATTGCGGGAAGAGCAAAATGAAGCGAGACGTCATTTAAGCCAGGCAGAAGCAGAAGCCAACTCACTACAAAAAATTCAGCAATCACTCAATGCGGAAAACAAATTATCTGCTTGGCTAAGCGATGCAGGGTTTGAGAGTAATGCACGCCTTTGGCAAAAAATCAAAATTGATGATACATGGAGCGTTGCATTAGAAGCAGTTTTAGGAGATAAGCTTAATGCGCTGATATCTACCCAAGCTGCTTTGGATAGCCGGCCACCCAGTGCATTGGTGGTTGGTTTTGGCGGCACATCAACAAAAACGGCAGCTTCAAAGCTTGGGCTAACACCTTTAACAAGTGTGATTAAAGAATGTCCTGCTGAGCTTAAAGTGATTCTAGAAGATTGGCTAGCAGGTGTTTACTTACTAAGTAATGACGATGACAAAGCCAAGTCAATGGACAAAATTGGCCTTGGTGAGAAGTTAGTGAGCCAACAGGGCGATGTTATCAGTTTGCATAGCATTGCCTATCATGGCGAAAATTCTAACTTACATGGTGTTATAGCACGCCAAGAGCGTTTAGAAGTTTTGCAAGAAAACTTACCAAGTCTAGAAAAAATACTCAGCCAGGCTGCGGAGCGACTCCACCAAGCTGAAAAGCAATTAACGCAGTTAAGGCAACAACAGTTACACGATAGCAATCAACTTAAAGCCTCCACTAACACTTTACATCAGCAGCAACTTGAGCTTGCTAAGCTACAACAGAACCAAGTTGCCTCAATAGCACGCGAAAAGAATATTAAAATCGATATTGATGCTGCAAAAAAACGTCATACGCAACTCTTAGCCGATTTAGTCGTTAAAGAAGTGGCGCTGGAAACCATTTCTGCCCAAATGAATGCTTTAGAAACAGTAGGAGCGAATGATTTTAATGGCAAACAAAACGCAGAAGATGCGTATCTAGTATTGCGTGATTCAATATCTGAATCTGATAAAGAACACCAACAAGCAAATTTCGAATTAAAGATTATTAATAATAATATCAATGAATTGAATGATAGAGTTAAATCTTTACATGAAGAAAAAGAAATGACGTTATTAGGTAAAATAGATGCTGAAAAAACGCTAAGTAAGACGCAAAAGGAAGTACTAAAAGCAAATTTAAGTGCTGCTGTAGATGCTAAGCAAGCAAAAGAAACGGTGTTGGCTAAGGCCAGAGATGAGTCGGCTACGAAAGAAGCCGCACTGCAAGAATTGGAACGCTCACGCATGCAAAACGAGCAAGCGTTACACCCTATGCGTGATAATTTAGAAAAAAGCCGCTTAGCTGAGCAAGAGGCACGCTTACATTTTGAACAGTGCCAGGCAAGCTTAGAAGAAAATGGCTTAGAAGAACATCAGCTTGCCGAGAGTTTGGAAGAAGGGGTTGAAACCAACGACTTATCAAGTAAAACGACCCAATTACAACAGAAAATTGAGCGATTGGGCGCTGTAAACTTAGCCGCAATAGAGGAGCTAACGACAGAAGCTGAAAGAAAGGGCTATCTTGATAGTCAAGTGTTAGACCTGACAGAGGCTAGCGAAACCTTGGCCGCAGCCATTAGTAAAATTGACCGAGAGACGCGAGAGAAGCTTTTGCAGACGTTTAATCAAGCTAATACGCATTTTGGTGAGCTTTTTTCCACATTGTTCGGTGGTGGTCAAGCCAAGTTAGAACTATTAGGCAACGAAATATTGGACACAGGTTTACAGGTGTTTGCTCAACCACCAGGTAAAAAGAATACAACGATACAGCTACTTTCAGGTGGTGAGAAAGCGCTAACGGCCTTGGCGCTTGTTTTTGCCCTGTTTAGATTAAATCCTGCACCATTTTGTTTGATGGATGAAGTGGATGCACCTCTGGATGACAGTAATACCGAGCGCTTTTGTGCAATGGTTAAAAAGATGTCTGAAAAAACACAATTTTTATTTGTTAGTCATAATAAAATTACGATGGAAATAGCGCAGCAATTGATCGGTGTTACTATGCAAGAATCGGGTGTTTCTCGTATAGTTGATGTCGATATGGAGGCGGCACTAGAAATGCACGCCTAATTTAACAAATTTTAATACAACTATTCAAATGAATTCAAAGTAGAATAACAATATGTCAGATTTGCAAATAGTGCTGGTTGTTTTAGGTGTGCTCATTATCGTTGGCGTCATCATTTACAATTGGCTACAAGAGAAAAAATTACGTAACAATATTACAGAAGAGTTTATTGTCCCGCAAAAAGATGTACTGGTAGAAGAGTTTCACATTGATACAGAGGCTTATATTGATAAAGAATTTGCTGATGATCCACATAGAATAGAAATTTTAGATAAGCTAAATGACGCCGATCATGAAGCAAGCACCGTCCCTACCCCCCCTTTCCCGGATGATGCAGAAAAAATAGAAGCAACACTGCCTCAAGAGGCCGAGCAACAATGGGCTGAAGTGCCAGAAACCATACTTCAATCACCTCCTGTAGAGACCGAAAATACTGCCTCAAAAGAAGTGGCGCAGGTAACCGACACTACTACGAATTCCAACGAAATAGAAAAATCAGATATATCTCTAGCACATTTGCCAGATGACGTGCATCCACAAATTGATTTAACAGCATTTCTATATGCTTCTAGAAACATTAGTACCGAAGAGCTTGTGTTGCTATCTGACACTATCGAAAAAGACATGGGTGTAGCAATGATGATGGTATATAAGTCAGATGAAGAGGGCGTTTGGTTTGCTGCAAACGATTCTGGAGGGCCGAAAAACTTCAAGCAAGTAGCTTGCAGCATACAGCTTGCGGACCGCGCTGGGCCCATCGCTAAACATACACTTAATAAATTTCAGTTTTCTGTAGAGAATATGGGGCTTGAACTCAGCGCCCATGTTGAATGGCAGAGTAACAGCAAGGACGCTTACGCCCAAGCAACCAGTTTAGACGAGTTTTGTATGGAGGTTGATCAGCTGGTTAATGTGCATCTGATTCAAGATAGCGCATCTGTACACGGCACAAAATTTAAAGGACTGGCAGAAGCGAATGGTATGCGGCTCGACGAAGACGGTAAATATCATTACCCAGCAAACGCTTTAGATGCGCCACAATTTGTTTTAATCAATGCAGATCACCAACCATTTACAGTTGAAAACTTACGCAATAATGTTGTAAAGGGGGCTTCTTTCCAAATAGAAATTCCTAAAGTCGTTAATTGTGAACAAACGTTTATTCAGATGATTGACATTGCAAAAAAAATGGCTGCAGGTATGAATGCACGTATTGTGGATGACAACGAAAAGCTTTTAAGTGAAGCACAAATTAAAAAAATCCAACAACAATTAAAAGTAATTCATGCCAAGATGGTGGCGCGTGGCATCATGCCAGGTAGCAAAAGCACCCTGCGCTTATTTAATTAGGCATGTCCAAGCCAATTAGCCTAGAGACGGCGCGCAACAAAGTCGCAGCACTAGCTACAAAAATAGTGCGCTATGATTACGAATATTACGTACTTGATACGCCGACAATATCTGATAGTGAATACGACGGAATATATCGTCAGCTTGTCACTATTGAAGACCAATTCCCAGAACTGATAACAATTGATTCACCAACACAAAGAGTAAGCGGAACCCCTTCCGGTGCATTTGACAGTGTGCAGCACCGCCAAGCCATGTTGTCGCTCAATAATGTATTTGGTGAAAAGGAGCTTCTCACTTTCGACAAACGCATTCGTGAAGGTTTGGGTGTTGAAGAGGTAGTGTATGCCGTTGAGCCTAAGTTTGATGGTTTAGCCATCACACTTACTTACGAAAATGGCTATTTTGTACAAGGCGCCACACGCGGAGATGGCTACAGCGGGGAAAATGTAACGCACAACTTACGTACCATCCGCAATATCCCTATGAAGTTGGTTCTAAATAATCCACCGGTGCTGCTAGAAGTGCGTGGCGAAGTGTTGATGCTAAAAAATGACTTTAAACAACTCAATGCAAAGCAAGCGCAGGCCAAAAATAAATTATTTGCTAATGCACGAAATGCTGCTGCCGGAAGCCTGCGACAATTAGACTCAAAAATTACAGTGACAAGATCACTTAGTTTTTTTGCTTATGGCTTAGGTGAGACAGAAGGCACCCCAGCTTTACATTCCCACACTGAGGCGATGGCTTACCTAGAAAAACTACATTTCCAGTTAAGTAGCATACGCGGTGAAAAGTTAGGGTTAACTGGTTTGCTGCGTTATTTTAATGATGTGGCTGCTAAGCGTGAAAGCTTGCCTTATGATATTGATGGTGTTGTTTATAAAGTCAATGCTTTCAATCAACAGAAAACACTTGGATTTGTTTCTCGTGCACCAAGGTGGGCCGTTGCACATAAGTTTCCTGCAGAAGAGGCAACTACATTAATTGAAGGTATTGACGTGCAAGTTGGTCGAACAGGTGCTATTACACCCGTAGCACGTCTTAAGCCTGTGTTTGTCGGTGGCGTGACCGTTACTAATGCTACTTTGCATAATGAAGATGAAATGCGTCGAAAAGATATACGTGTTGGTGATACTGTTATTGTCCGCAGGGCGGGTGATGTTATTCCTGAAATTGTTTCTGTCATTATGGAACAGCGGCCTAATAATGCTGTGCATTTTGATATGCCGACACATTGCCCTGAATGCGAATCGCGTATTGAACGTTTAGAGGGTGAAGCAGTAGCTCGTTGTACAGGCGGTTTAATTTGTCCTGCACAGCGCAAACAAGCGATCACGCATTTTGCTTCAAGACGCGCGATGGATATTGAGGGTTTGGGCGAAAAGTTAGTCGATCAATTAGTCGAAACTGATTTCTTACATGCGGTAGACGATATATACAAGCTAAACGTTGAGATATTGGTTGATTTAGAACGTATGGCGCAAAAATCTGCCCAGAACGTACTGGATGCTATTCATCAGAGCAAACAAACAACGCTGGCACGCTTTATTTATGCATTAGGTATACGTAATGTAGGCGAAGCAACCGCAAAAGACTTAAGCCATCATTTTGGAAGCTTAAAGCGCTTACTAGATGCGGATGTAGATGCATTATTAGAAGTACAGGATGTGGGGCCTATTGTTGCTAAATCTATACGACAGTTTTTTGGTGAGCCACATAATATTCAAGTCATTGAATCTACTGTTAAACTTGGTGTCAATTGGCCGGAGCATGAAGGGCGGCAACAAGTGTACGGTGTGCTACAAAACAAGACACTTGTATTAACAGGCTCGTTGCCAACATTATCACGTAATGCAGCAAAAGCTTTGATTGAATCCGCAGGTGGCAAAGTGAGTGGCAGCGTTTCTAAAAAAACTGATTTTGTTGTGGCAGGTAGTGATGCCGGCAACAAACTAGAAAAAGCAAGAACACTAGGCTTAACAATAGTAGATGAAGCAGGGCTTCAAGCACTATTAATACAAAATATAGAAGTTATTGATACTATATAAAATATATTTAACTATTGGATTAAAATGAATAAAGAATTTACATTAAAAATACTATTTATACCATTGTTTTTATGCGTACTTAATGCAAATGCAGGAACAGACTCTGATCAAATTAATGCCTGTAACCAAGCCATAAATAAAACAGATGCAGCCGCGGCAATAAAACTTGCAAATGAAATACTTGAATCAGATAAGATAAGCTATGGCGCTTTGTTGTGCAAAGGGCGAGCACTGGGTCTGCAAGGAAAGTACGACGAAGCGCTAACTTTGCACAGAAACGCTACTAAAAATGCTAATTCAAGCTTCGATAAAATTATCGCCTATATGCTGACGGGTAATTTACATAAAAACAATCAAAAAATAGACGCTGCCATTGCCAGTTATCAGCAGGGATTAATGCTTTGCGAATCTGAAAACAACCAACAATATTCGCGTATCAGTCACAATTTGATAGGTGACGCATATATTCAACGAAAACAACTAAATGACGCTGTTAAAAGCTATTTGACAGGTGCTGATCTAGCGAATAATGATAACGAGCGTGCAGATAGCTATGAACGGGTAGCCGGTACCTATGAAAAACTAGCACAATATGACGCAGCTATTGAATATCAAGTGAAAACTGTTGTGATGCAGCAAAAAGCAGGTTCTTTAGATGCTTACGCCAATGCCAACCTAGTGTTAGGAAAAATGTTCTTTAAAGCAAAGGAATATAACCACGCTGAAAAAACATTTAAAAAATTAGAAAAATTCAGCATTGATAACGGTGGTGCGTATTATGAAGCGAAAGCTAATTTGTATTTAGCTGAAACAAAAGCAGCGAGAAACGACCATGAGACAGCAAAAAATTTGATTGCTCATGCCCGTAGCCTATCAAAAAAAATAGGCGCTACTGATTTGATGAATGAAATTGATAGGGTAGAAAAAAAGTTGATACACTAGTTACTAGTGTAAGGTTTACCTATTAGTTTCGACTAAATAAGTGTAACAAATAAATTTATTTAAGGTCTTCGATGATTATTACCAATAAAGCATCACAAAACCCAGCTAACATTCAGCCTTCAGAAATCACGTCACGTGACGTTTTTGAAAACAGGCGAAGCTTTATAAAAACTGCGGGCACAGGCCTAATCGCTGGCACAGCACTATTAAGCTTAAAAGCAAAAGCAGGGCAAATAATTAATAGCGAAACGAAAGGCAAAGGTGATTTAATTGGTCGTGCCAATGCTAAAAAAGCTACATCCACTAACAACGCTAAAATTTACAATCCCCGCCAAAAGATCAAAGGTTATAAAAAAACAGCTTACGGCAAAGGTCTGAAACCTAATAAATATAAAGATGTAACAACTTATAATAATTATTATGAGTTTGGTACAGGAAAATCAGACCCAGTAGTACAAGCAAGGTTATTTCAACCACGACCGTGGACAATCAGCATTGAAGGACATGTAAAAAAAGCTAAAACCATCAACATTGAAGAGCTCATGAAATTAACAACACTTGAAGAACGTGTGTATCGTATGCGCTGTGTTGAGGCTTGGTCTATGGTGATTCCTTGGTTAGGCTTGCCGCTCGCTAGTTTAATAAAATGGGCTGAGCCCACAGGCAATGCCAAATACGTTGAATTTATTACTGCTAACGACCGTGCCACCATGCCGGGTGTTAGTTCTCCAATTTTAGATTGGCCTTATACTGAGGGCTTACGTATGGATGAAGCGACCAACCCATTAACACTGCTCGCTGTTGGCCTCTATGGTGAGTTGTTACCGAATCAGAATGGCGCACCTGTACGCTTAGTCGTACCTTGGAAGTATGGCTTTAAGGGTGGAAAGTCTATTGTAAAAATTCGCTTTGTCGAGAAAATGCCTATTTCAACATGGATGCGAGCCGCAGCTAGTGAATACGGCTTCTATGCCAATGTAAACCCACGTGTACCACACCCACGCTGGTCTCAATCATCCGAAAGGCCTGTTGGCCGTGGTTTATTTGCTGGCCGCATTAAAACCAAAATGTTTAATGGCTATGAGGATCAAGTAGGGCAGATGTACGCTGGTTTAGACTTAAAAAAGAACTTTTAACGTTTGCGCATGACAAAACAAAAACTCTTTTATATAAAAATTGTCATATGGATGTTGGCTTTATTGCCATTAGCCAGACTATTTTGGTTAGGATTTAATGATGGCCTAACTGCTAACCCCGTAGAGTTTGTTGAACGTTCTACAGGTACTTGGGGGTTAATTTTTTTACTCATCACATTAAGCATGACGCCCATTAGGTTGTTGACGGGTGTGGTCTGGCAAGTGCAATTAAGGCGAATGTTAGGCCTTTGGATGTTCTTTTATGCATGCCTACACATTACAACCTATGTCTGGCTTGATTACTCTTTCCTTTGGGGGGAAATCTTTAATGACATTATTGAACATCCCTATGTCATTGTTGGCTTTTCCGCTTTTATGTTAACGATTCCATTAGCGGCAACTTCAAATAAGGCGATGATGCGGCGGCTAAAATCAAACTGGAAAAAGTTACATCAATTAGTGTATGTTATCGCTACTTTAGGTGTGTTACATTTTTGGTGGCTAGTAAAAAAAGATGTTACAGAGCCTTTTTATTACGCTTCTGTATTAGCTTTCTTATTAGGTATTAGAGTGTATTTTAAATATAAATCCAAAAAAAAGATTAATCAAAAAAGCAACTTAGTAGCAAAACTTAGTGCATAATTTTAATTATATTAAGGAAAAATAAAATGTCAGTAATTAACACAGCAAGCAATTTTTATAGTTCAGTCGTTGGTATACTTGATAAATTTAATACTTGGTTACCGCAGTTAGTACTGCGACTGATTTTAGCGTGGGAATTTGGTGAAGCTGGGCTTGCAAAATTCAATGGTGAAAATTGGTTTGCAAACATATCATTCCCATTCCCATTTAATTTGGTGTCAGCTGATTTTAGCTGGGCAATGGCTACTTACTTTGAAATAATAGGCGCTTTTGCACTTGTTATTGGTTTGGCTACTCGTTTCTTTTCTTTATCTTTGATTATTCTCACCATTGTTGCCATTGCTACAGTGCATTGGCCAGAAAGTTGGGGCACTTTAGCTGAACTATGGAAAGGCTATGCGATTAGCGACAAAGGCTTTGGTAATTACAAACTGCCATTAATCTTACTCATTATGTTATTGCCATTACTATTTGGTGGTGCTGGCAAGTTTAGTTTAGATCATTTATTAAAATCTAACGCTAAATAAGGCTGGTTTTTAGTGTTAAAAAAATGGCTAACCATTTGGTTAGCCATTTTTATTTAATACTAATGCCTTAATTAGAATACATATTGGTAACCAGCTGTCACTGTCCAGTCTGTTTCAAGTTGCACGCCATCAAGATCTTGATAAATAGGCGCACCAACTTCCAACCCCAAACGATGACCAGTATGATTTTGCCAACTAATGCCAGCAGAAAGATCCCACTGTTCTTTACCCTGATTATCAGGATCAGCTGTTTGTACTGGTGCAGTCACTTTCGGATCGGATCCATCAATGTTGTCAACGTTTATATAAGTTAAGCGCAAAGTAGAGCTGAAACCATGCCCCCAGAAATACCCACCCCAACCAGAAACTTTATGCTCATCACCCAATGTGTAATTTTCATCATTTTCACCTGTTCTAATCGTGGCTGCATATTGTGCCCCCCAATTCCACCTACCGATTATTGACTGATAAGTAACACCTGGAAGCAAATCGTATGTGCCTGAACCTAGTTGCATAGGATAGGGCAAGCGCAACTCAGGACGAGCCCCCATAGGCGTCAGCACGCGATCTTTTTCTGTAATAGAGCCTGTAGGTAAGCTAATACCTATACTGAGATGTACCTTATGTCTGCCATTGTCATAAATATTCAGTAAGCCTGATACTTTCGTATCACCAAAACCACTAGACTTCGTCTTGAATGTCCCAAGTCTTGTGGTTCCTGCACCACCCATAAAAGTAACATGGTCCATTTCCTTCTCAATGTAATTGACCATTAGCATCAACGTTACATGATCTGTCGGCGCATACATTGCGCCGAACATGTGCATTTCCATCGTCATTTTAGTTGGCACAACACGTAGTGTAGGCGGCTGTCCTAGCGTGCCAGCCAAACGGTTAGGGATAGTAGTAGCAATTTCTTCAGGGGATAGGTCTTTAGTGCCAGAACGGTTGCCATCCATTTCCATGTTCATATAGCGGTATGAAAACATCACACCATTTTTTTCATGGTCATGCTCACCCATAATACCAATAGGTGCGCTTGTTTCAGGGTGTTTGTGTTCGGCAACCACTGAAGTAGATGCAAAAATTAGAGCGCCAATAATCGCGGGCGCGAAGCGTTGTTGTTTCATAACTTCCTCACTTAACAATATAGTTTAATCCACGGTATTTAATACACATAGAGGCATTAATAACGATAGAAATAGGTGTTTTACGCTGAGAGGAAGTAGGGTGGTGCTCTTATGGATTGTTGCTTTTGAAGGACGCTAACTGGCAGTGAAAGGTTGATTGTGACGTACTTATTTTCAGTAAATTCAAAAGCATTCGCTAATACGGGGACATCAAAATCAAGGCTATCTTGCTCGACAATTGAGCATAGCGGACATTGGCTGCCTGTGTTAGCAGGCGGCGCTTGCTTTGAATCGTTATCATCATTGGCACCGATGTTTAAATTGATTAAAACAACACCATTTGATGTACATAACGATGCGAAAAAACCAGACTGATCATTTGGGTTGACATTATTAGCGTGCGCCAACGGCATCATCATTTTTGCCAAAATGACAACGACAGCTAAATAAAAACTGAGGAAGTATATTCTTTTATGACGAAATTTTGCTAACACAATGTTGGATCAATCAAATGAGATGAATGAAATAATAGCATTAATTGTTAAACGGCTTCATCTTTACTACGCTTTTTTAAGACAACAAAAAGCGTTGTTGCGCCAATGAAGAGCATTAAAAAAGGCCCGAACCATAGCAGTGCCGTACTCGCATTGACTGGCGGCCGAAAACGGACAAAGTCACCGTAACGTTCTACTAAATAATCAACAACTTCATCATCTGACTTGCCTGCATGCATGAGTTTGCGAATTTCATTACGCAAATCTTGTGCGAGTGGGGCATCAGACTCAGCTAAAGTGCTGTTTTGACATACAAGACAACGCAACTCCTTGGAAAGTGACTTTAATCTTACTTCAACAGCTTCATCAGTAGCGGTATTGGCTGCAAATGCAGGTAAGCTAAATATAACTAATAGTATTAACAATAAATGGCGCATTAACTTCATTGCTCAAGTTCCTTGAGTAAAGGCAATATCTTATCGCGTAGCAAAGCTGGCGTAATGGGTCCAATTTGCTTATAACGAATAATACCTGCCTTATCTATAATATAGGTTTCGGGTACGCCATACACGCCATAATCAATGCCGATACTGCCATCTTTATCCATTGCAGTTGTAATATAAGGATTGCCCATGTCTTTTAATACAGCAAGTGCATCCGCGGCTTCATCTTTGTATGCCAGGCCATACAACGGTATGTCATGCGCAAGCATTTCAACCAGTAATGGATGCTCCACTCGACAAGCAGCACACCATGATGCCCAAGCATTTAACAACCACACTTTACCTTTCATATCAGCAGTAGAAAAAGTTTTAGTTGCATCACCTAGTGTTGGCGCTTCAAATGTAGGCGCTGGCTTGCCGATTAAAGGAGATGGCACCTCACGCGGATTTAAAAATAGACCTTTGCCTAAAAATCCCACAATGACGATAAAGAGTAATAATGGCAATATTAGTTTGAACTTCATGCAGCGGCTTCCTTCGTTTTAGTATTTTTCTTTTTTAAGCGATAGCGTTTATCAACCATCGTCAAAATGCCACCGAGTGCCATCAAAATTGAACCAACCCAAATCCACTGCACAAAAGGTTTAATATAAACACGTATACTCCATCCGCCCGTTTCTAATTCCTCACCGAGTGACACATAGATATCACGTACGACATTAATAGAAACAGATGCTTCCGTCATGACAGCACGTTGCACTGGGTAGAAACGTTTTTCAGGGGTTAAAAAGGCGACTTTTTTTCCATCTTTAGTCACATGAAACTGTCCCTGTTTAGCAACATAATTTGGCCCTCTGATCGGTAATATCCCATCAAATTTAAAATCGTAACCATACAGGTGCTTTGTTTCACCTTTCTGCATAGTAATGTCTTTTTCAGACTCGTAACCATTGACCATGGTGACGCCTATTACAAATACGGCAAGACCAAAATGCGCCAGCAACATACCACTATAAGCAGGGCCAAAAGACTTAAGTTTTTGTCTTAGCGTGCCACTAGGAATAGCTTTCAAACGTATTTTGACTGAAACAAACAATGAACTCATGACCCAAAAAGCCATGAGCAAACCAACAAAAATCATGGGAGTTAGTTTGCCCATAACACTCGGCACTAACAATGCGCTGATGATGCTAATAACAAATGCCCAGGTAAGCTTGCTTGTAAGCTCCGGGATTGTCGCTTTCTTCCAGCGTGCAATTGGCCCAATACCCATCAAAAAGATACCAGGTGCCATAATTGCAGTAAAAACAGCATCAAAGTAGGGTGGACCTACAGATATTTTCCCTAGCCCCATAGCGTCAATCAAAAGGGGGTACAGTGTTCCTAAAAGCACCGAGCCTGTTGCCGTAAACAACACAACATTGTTGCTAAGTAATAATGATTCACGCGAAACTAAGTCAAACTTTTCACCTAGCCCAACGGTAGGGGCGCGTAATGCAAATAAAGTGAGCGCACCACCAATCACCACGACTAAGAAAATTAAGATAAATAAACCGCGGCTAGGGTCGGTCGCAAAGGCATGTACTGACGTTAATACACCTGAACGCACTAAGAATGTACCGAGCAAACTTAAAGAAAAAGCACAGATAGCAAGTAATACTGTCCAAGCCTTAAAAGCATCACGTTTTTCTGTAACGGCTAGTGAATGAATTAAAGCAGTCCCTATTAACCAAGGCATAAAGGATGCGTTTTCAACCGCATCCCAAAACCACCAACCACCCCATCCTAATTCGTAATATGCCCAGCGGCTACCTAATGCAATGCCAAGCGTTAAAAATACCCATGCTGCTGTTGTCCATGGACGTGTCCAACGTGCCCACGTCACATCGAGCTTACCATCCAATAGTGCGGCAATAGCAAAGGCGAAGGCGACAGAAAAACCAACATAACCCATGTATAAAAGAGGCGGGTGGAACACCATGCCAGGGTCTTGCAATAACGGATTAAGATCTCGCCCATCCATCGCGGCTGGAATCAGCCGCTCAAATGGGTTGGATGTGAACAAAATAAACATTAAAAAACCAACAGTGACCAAACCTAGCACTGCAATCAGTGTGTTACGGAAGCGCATGGGCAGTTCTTTTGCGAAGAAGGTCACTGCAAGCGTCCAAATTGCTAAAATACTGACCCAAAATAGTATTGAGCCTTCATGTCCGCCCCATATCGCAGCTAAACGATACATAAGCGGTAAATTAGAATTAGAGGTAGAGGCTACATATAAAACTGAAAAGTCATTAGCATAAAATGCGTAATCTAGGCATATAAACGATAAGATAATAAGCACTGACTGTATGCGTGCAGCAGGCGTTGCTAAACTTAAGAGTCTAGTATTGTTTTTTGACAATCCTGCTAATGGTAGAACGCTTTGTACAATCGCAACAATTA
>CAYXOR010000032.1:22736-25550 GCA_964466895.1 uncultured Methylophilaceae bacterium
TTGTTTTTTGACAATCCTGCTAATGGTAGAACGCTTTGTACAATCGCAACAATTAACGCAAGAATGAGCGCATAATATCCTATTTCTGGGATCATTATTGCGCTCCTTCTTTGGCTGCACTACTTGCTTTTGCTTTTTCTAAAGCGGCCGCAACTTCTGGTGGCATATAATTTTCATCATGTTTTGCTAATACTTGGTCCGCTTCGAAAATGCCATTTTTACCTTGTTTCCCTTGTGCCACAACACCTTTACCTTCTTTAAACAAATCCGGCAGGATGCCAGTATAAATAACGTCCATCGTTTTCACGGTGTCTGTCACTCTAAAGCTCACTTGCGTACCATTCCGCTTTACACTGCCGACCTCAACTAAGCCACCAACACGAAAGTTACCTTGTTTTGGCGCTTTGCCTTCAGCCACTTCTGTTGGAGAGAAAAAGAAAACTAAGTTACTTTGAAAAGATTGAAGTAATAACGTAGCCGCTACTACTAATAAAATAAGGCCTGCCATGATAATGGCAATGCGTTTATGACGTGATTTCATTTAAAGCCATTCCTTTGCCGATATTTTTTGGTTATTGTTTTTGCGTGCGCGCAGTAGTAACAATTCAATTGCCATACATCCAAATGTCACACCAAAAGACATCCAAACAAAAAAACCTTTTCCACCCATATTTAAAAAATCATTCAAACTTTGCCAATGCATTTTTTTATTCCTTAAGCTCATTTAACCAAACAGTGTTGCGCGCTCTGTCTTCAATTTCTCTACGCACGCGCATTAAAATAACGGCAGCACTATATAACCAAAAACCTATTGCCATGATTAACATGCCTTTAAGCATGATGGCTGCCATGGTAGGGGATGTAGTCAAATTAATAGATGACCCCTGGTGTAATGTGTTCCACCATTTAACAGAGAAATAAATAACAGGCACATTGATTACACCAACAATCGCTAAAATCGCACTTGCTCGGTCTGCACGCCTAGGGTCATCAATTGCCGCCTGTAGCGACATATAGCCAATATACAAAAATAATAATATTAACTCGGATGTTAAACGCGCATCCCATACCCACCAAGCACCCCAAGTAGGCTTACCCCAAAAAGCACCTGTAACTAGCGCTACAAAAGTAAACATTGCACCTGTAGGGGCAATGCTTTTCGCCATCATGTAGGATAGTTTGGCATTTAAAGTTAAGCCTAATATCGCATAGGCAGCCATCACAACATATAAAAACATTGAAAACCAAGCTGCGGGTACGTGCACATAAATAATACGATACGAATCACCTTGCTGAAAATCTGTAGGGGCTATTAATAAACCAATATACAAACCATAAATAATGAACAGCACAGCACCAACGGCAAACCAAGGAATCATTTTAGCGGCAAGTGCGTAAAAAGTTTGGGGTGAGGAGTATTTAAGCCAATTCATACGTCTATAACGCTTTCAAAACAATCAAGATGACCATATTCAATATAATCAGTATAGTTAAAGTTATTCAACAGCGACTTTTAATGCATAACTAGCTGTTAATGGCGCGAAGACTAACGAAAAAGCCAACATTGCCCCCAACAGCGACAATCCACCATTTGCACTCATGCCAATGGAAACAGCGTTAACGGCACCTGCACCAAACACCAATACTGGAATAAAAAGCGGCAACACCAACAAGGCAATCAACACGCCACCACCACGTAAGCCTAAGGTCAATGCTGCACCTATGCTACCAATGAGACTTAATGTAGGGGTACCCAATAATAATGAGAGTGCGAGCACCTGTAGCTCACTAGCATTCAAATTAAATTGTAAGCCAATAACCGGGGCTACTAATATCAGCGGCAAACCGGAAAGCACCCAATGCGCTAAGGTTTTCATCAGCACAATTAATATTGTGGGTTGATTCGACATTATAAGCTGTTCTAATGTGCCATCAACATAATCTGCATCAAAAATACGGGGTAAAGATAACATACAGGAAAGTAAGGCACACACCCACAAGACACTAGGCGCTATGGCATGTAATAACTTGGCATCAGAACCTAGGCCTAGTGGGAACAAGCTGGCAGCAATAATAAAAAAGAAAAACACGCTCATTATGTCTGACCGCCGTCGCCACGCAACGGTAATATCACGTAGAAATACGTGATACATGAAACTTAAAGTACTCATTTTTTTAGAGTCAAACACCTAAGACTTGCCTAGTGTTAGAGAATGCACAAGGCTAGGCGTAAATTCTGGCACCTGATGAGAGGTCAATACGACCATGCCACCGCGATTAACAAAAGCTTCAATATGCTGGGTAAGGACGGTAATCATATTGGTATCTAGGGCAGTAAAAGGTTCGTCGAGTATCCATAGTGGGATTTTATCGGGGTCATTTTGCAACCATAACTGCGCCAGAGCAATACGTCTTTTTTGGCCTTGCGAAAGCACGCGTATAGGTAAGTCAGCGCAACGTGCCACACCCAACTGTTCTAGGGCGCTAATCGCTTGTTCTCGTGTTGCTGTGTAACCAGAAAGCACCACTGAAAATTCTATATTTTCTAATGCCGTTAAGTCGTCTTTTATACTGGGCAAATGGCCTATATATAACACCTGACCATAATAATCTTCAGAGAGTGCTTTAATGGCTTGATTATTCCAAATGATTTTACCTACTTCTGGGTGAGATAAACCACATAGCGAGCGCAACAACGTTGTCTTACCACTACCATTTTCACCTTGTACATAAAGTAATTGACCGCTACTGAGCTTAAAAGCCAGTTTTTTAAATAACATACGTTCACCACGAACACAGGCTAAATTGTCGACA
>CAYXOR010000033.1:0-23731 GCA_964466895.1 uncultured Methylophilaceae bacterium
CATTTAAATCTTTTTTGAAAGAGCTGCCTATTGCTTTTGTAATAAGTGCTGACAATGTTGGATTAGCCTGGTTTAACCAACGACGCGGCGTAATGCCATTGGTCATATTGGTAAATTTGTTTGGGTAAATCTTATGGAAATCTTTAAATAAAGTTGTTTTGATTAACTCACTATGCAGCGCAGCTACACCATTAACCGTATGGCTGCCAACGACGGCTAAATGCGCCATACGCACACAACGTCCTTGCGATTCATCGATTATGGAAACACGGCTAAGCAAACCAGCATCACCTGGAAAGTGATGATTGACCATATGTAAGAATTGATGATTAATTTCATAAATGATTTCTAAATGGCGTGGCAACAAATCACCAAACAGCTCTACTGACCACGTTTCTAACGCTTCTGGCATCAACGTGTGATTGGTATAAGCAAAGGTTTTATTACTAAGACCCCATGCCAAATCCCAACTTAAATGATGCACATCCACCAGTTGATACATCATTTCGGCAACGCCAATTGCCGGGTGTGTATCATTCAGTTGAATGGCTATTTTTTTAGGTAGTTCTTTCCAATCTGCTATTGAGTTAACGTCTCGCGTACTTAAAAATCGTCGTAAAATGTCTTGTATCGAAGCTGAAACAAAGAAATATTGTTGCTTTAATCTTAGTTTACGCCCATTGGCCGAGGCATCATTTGGATAAAGTACTTTTGAAATGCTTTCAGTACCGTTACGCTCTTCAACCGCTTTTTCATAATTGCCGTCATTAAAATGACGTAAATCGAATTCATTTGCTGCTTTAGCTGACCAAACCCTCAGTGTATTCACCGTCTCTGTACCAAAACCAGGCACTGGCATGTCATAAGGCATGGCCACTACATGTTCTTCATCAATCCACAAACGTTTAGTCCCTATACCGTCATCTGCAGGCACATCTACTGTTTTGCCATAAAACTTAATAGGGTAAGCTGCCTCCGGACGTTGAAACTCCCATACATTGCCATTACTTAGCCAATTGTCAGGGTTTTCTACTTGCTGCCCGTTTTCAATCGTTTGTTTAAACATGCCATATTCATAACGTATGCCATAACCCATTGCCGGCAAATCCATGGTCGCCATAGAATCTAAAAAACAAGCAGCCAAACGGCCAAGGCCGCCATTACCTAATGCTGCATCATGTTCCATCTCTTTCGTTGTTTCTAAATCACGTCCTAACGCATGTAAACTTTCATCTAATTCACCTTCAATACCAACATTAAGCGCAGCATTACTCAACATACGGCCAATCAAGAATTCTAATGAAAGATAATAAACACGTTTCGGATCTTGTTCTGCGTAAGCTTTTGAGGTTTTTATCCAACGCTCTGCAATATGATCACGAACCGTATAAGCCGCGGCTTTATACCAATCCCACTCGGTAGAAGCTTCATCGGTTTTAAAGCATGAAAAAGCCAAATGATTTTGAATGGCTTGCTTCATAGGCGTTAACTTAGCTAAGGGTAAGCTTGTGTTTTGTTTCTGCTTCATTTTTTAATTACTTTCAAAATTTCAATTATTTAAAATATAGTTAAACTACAAATTCTTTAGGTTGCTCGCCTGCTAAGCAAGCAACACCGTTTCATAAAGCGACAAATAGGCCTGTGCTCTTGATTCCCAACTCAAATCAAGTTGCATACCATTACGTTGGATACTGCGCCATTCAGCTTTTTTATGCCAACTGGCAATCGCACGCTTAATCCCTGCTTGCAAGGCAACTGTCGTTGCATCTTCAATCACAAAACCTGTAGCTGTTTTATTCTTAAGCGTTACCGCATTGGTGTCAACAATGGAATCGGCTAATCCTCCTGTCGGCGTAACAATGGGCGGTGTGCCGTAAGCAATACCGTACATTTGATTCAATCCGCACGGCTCAAAACGAGACGGCATCACAAACATATCACAACCGGCCATTATATTATGCGATAGCGATTCGTTATAGCCAACAGTCACACTGACCTGAGTTGGGTGCTGCATAGCGAGCGCTCTAAAATGTGCTTCCATCACACTATCACCACTGCCTAAGATCGCGAACTGACCACCTTGTGCAACAATCTCAGGAATAATCGCAGGCAACAAATCCAGCCCTTTTTGATCAGTAAAGCGGCTAACAACACCCAATAAAGGAGCATCAGCACTTTCTTTCAAGTTGAGTTGCTGCTGCAAATGTTTTTTAACGGCTTTCTTTCCAGCCATACGGCTCGCCGTATAATTTTTAGGCAGGTGCTCATCAACTGCAGGGTTCCAATCATTCGTATCAATGCCATTTAAAATGCCAACCAAATCATTTTGGCGTGTTTGCAATAATCCTTCCAAACCAAAACCAAACGTTGGTGTTTGTATTTCATCCGCATAAGTCGGGCTCACTGTGCTTAACTTATCTGCGTAAAAAAGCCCTGCTTTTAAAAATGAAATTTGATTATGGCATTCAAAACCGTTGATATTAAAGTGCGCCACAGGTAGTGCTAACATACTCATATAACTCGCATCGAAGTAGCCTTGAAACGCTAAATTATGAATACTAAAAATGGATTTAGCCGTTGAATGATCAAGCAACTTCATATAGGCAGGCACAAGACCTGTTTGCCAATCATTACAATGTACAAGTGTAGGCTGCCAAGCTTTATAGGGTGTTGCTACACTACATAACAGACTCGCTACACGTGACAACACGCCAAAACGCAAGGCATTATCTTCCCAACCGACACCCTCTTCATCACTATATGGCCCTCCCAGGCGCTCATATAATTCAGCATTTTTAATCGCAATTACATCAACAGTTGCGCCATCTTGCTTGCTGTGAATTTTAGGCATTTTACCTATTACTAGCGTACAAGTTTGGTTCAGCACATCAATAGTCGCAATTGTTTTTGGTGAGACAATTTGATCTAACACTGCTGAATAACCGGGCAGCAAAATCTTAACGTCACCTTCAAATGCATTTAAGTTTTTGAGCGCTTGCGGTAAAGCACTACTCACATCCGCTAAGCCACCCGTTTTCATCAACGGGTAAGCTTCAGAAGTTACAAATAAAACTTGCATAAATTCTACTCAATATTAAAAAAGTGCTCACATTGAGCACTTTAAAGTTAAAACAGGTGCTGTCGATTTAATCCAGCTGCAAAACGACGCAGGAAAGCGGAGGCACCACCATTGATATTGACTGTGACTGATTCATCCAAGAAACATCTTCAGAATTCAAGCCATAGACGTTGCCTTGGTTGCTACCGCCATAACAAGCAGCATCACTATTAAATAGCTCCGTGTAATGCCCGACTGCAGGTACGCCTAGACGATAATTTTCTCGCAGTACGGGCGTAAAATTCAACACAACCACAACAAAAGCACCATCACGCGCACGTCTGATAAAACTTACGACCGACTGATCTGAATCTCTACAATCAATCCAATCAAACCCCTCTTGATCAAAATCTAAATCATGTAAAGCTTTTAGCTTTGCATACAAATGATTAAGGTCTTGGTTAGCGCGCAAAACACCTTGGTGCCATTGTTCACCTGAATCGTTATTCTCTAGCAAATGCCAGTCCAGACTGGTATTCACATCCCATTCTCTGCCTTGCCCAAACTCATTACCCATAAAGTTTAGTTTCTTCCCTGGCGCGGTCATCTGATAGCTCGTCAACAAACGCAAGTTCGCAAACTTCTGCCAAGTATCTCCTGGCATTTTGTCTAATAATGAGCGCTTACCATGCACAACCTCATCATGAGAGAAAGGCAATACGAAATTCTCACTATAAGCATACAACTGACCAAAGGTAAGCTGATCATGATGATATCTTCGGTGCACAGGGTCTTCTTCCATATAGGCCAAGGTGTCATTCATCCAGCCCATATTCCATTTCATATTAAAGCCTAATCCACCCGCATAAACAGGACGGGACACCCCTGGCCAGGCTGTCGATTCTTCAGCAATAGTTAAGACACCAGGAAACTCTTCTCCCACCATCATATTCAATTGTTTTAAAAACTCAATGACATCTAAATTTTCTCTACCACCGTATTTATTAGGCAGCCATTGATCTGGTTCACGTGAATAATCTAAATAAAGCATGGAGGCCACCGCATCTACCCGTAAGCCATCAATGTGAAATTCACTAATCCAGAAGTTGGCATTACTCATCAAAAAAGTACTCACTTCATTACGGCCGTAATTAAAGATATAAGTACCCCAATCTTGATGCTCACCTAATCGTGGGTCTTCATGCTCATATAAAGCAGTGCCATCAAAGCGAGCCAATGCCCAGTCATCTTTAGGAAAGTGGCCAGGCACCCAGTCTAATATGACACCAATGTTGGCTTTATGGAAAGCATTAATAAGGTAGCGTAAATCATCTGGCGTGCCAAAACGATTCGTCACCCCAAAATAACCTGTTGTTTGGTAGCCCCAAGATTCTGTCAACGGGTGCTCAGTAATCGGCAACAACTCAACGTGGGTATAGCCCATATCAACGACATGCGGCACCAGCGTATCCGCTAACTCACGATAAGTTAAATAGTGCCCTTCGGCATTACGCTTCCAACTACCTAAATGTACTTCATAGCAATTAAAAGGCGCATGCAACCAATCATTGGCTTTTCTGCTCTTCAACCAAGCCGCATCTGTCCATTTATGCTTGCTTTGGCTGATTTTACTGGCTGAGCCAGGTCTTTCTTCAAATTCAAAACCGTATGGGTCTGTTTTAACAAGCACTTGATTAGTATGTCGGTTACGGATTTCAAATTTATACAAATCGGCATCAGTTAGATGTGGAATAAACATCTCCCAAACACCGCTACTACCGAGCGAGCGCATAGAATGCACGCGGCCATCCCATTGGTTGAAGTTACCCACCACACTCACGCGGTCGGCATTTGGTGCCCACACGGCAAATCTAACCCCTGCAACACCTTGTTGCTCACATAATTGCGCACCAAAAGTCTTATAAGCTTGCTTTAAAGTGCCCTCGCCGAACAGATGCAATTCATGTTCAGTTATCGCACCATAGAAGGTATACGCATCATATACTTCATAGCTATGTCCATGTGATTCAACTTTTAGTAAACAAGGCAAATCAATTGTCTCTTTAACACTTAATTCAAACATGCCTGCCGCATTGACCTTTTTAAGTGCAAGCCATTTTTTGCCTACCTTAAGTGAGACCTTATCCGCTTGCGGGTTAAACACGCGCTGTACATAACCGCCGCTTTTTGCATGATGACCTAAATAACTAAATGGGTCATGATGCAGTGCATCAAGAATGCGCTGCATGTCGACCGCGTTACTATCAACTACAGGAGCTGTCTTTTTAACCAGCGCCGTCCTTTTAACTTTATTAATCGTGCTTTTATCTTTTGCCAAAATTTTCTCTCAAATTATGTTCGACTTATTAAGTCAAAGAGCAATTTAAAACTAACAAAGCATATTATAATGTAGTTTGTCATGTAATAAGTCATTTTAATTTAATGTGTTAGGAAGAAAAATGTCTGAAAAAAAACATATCGAGCGTCGGAAAAATGGTGTTGGTGAAACAACATCCTCAGACCGATATATTAGTAATTTAACCAAGAATACCGTTGCCATTATTCTGGCTGGCGGTCGTGGCAGCCGTTTAAAAAACCTAACAGATTGGCGCGCTAAACCGGCCGTTCAATTTGGTGGGAAATTTAGAATTATTGACTTTCCGTTATCCAATTGTATTAACTCTGGGATACGTCGCATTAATGTTGCCACACAATATAAATCGCAAAGCCTGATTCAACACCTACAGCGTGGCTGGGGTTTCTTGCGTGGTGAGTTTAATGAATATGTCAATATTATTCCAGCACAACAAAGAGTTAGTGAAGAATGGTACAAAGGCACCGCTGATGCTGTTTATCAAAATATTGACTTACTGCGTGAAGGTGGCGGCGAATACGTTTTGTTACTGGCTGGTGACCATATATATAAAATGGATTACGGTAAAATGCTGGCGACACACGCTAAAAGCGGTGCAGACATGACTATTGCCTGCATTAATGTATCATTAGAAGAGGCCAAAGGCTTTGGTGTATTAGCCGTTGATGAGACAGATCGCGTGATTGAATTTGCTGAAAAACCAGAACAACCTAAACATATGCCAGGTGACCCAACAAAAGCTTTTGCTAGCATGGGCATTTATATTTTCAACGCCAAATTTCTATACGAACAAGTCATTCGTGATGCGGATGAACCAAAATCAACACACGACTTTGGTGGCGACATCATCCCCCATATCATTGACAAATACCACGTACAAGCACATCGGTTTACCGAAAGCTGTGTCAACGCTCAGAAAAACAATTATTACTGGCGTGATGTCGGTACCATTGATGCTTACTGGGAAGCGAATATGGAACTCACCAAGGTCATTCCCGAACTCAATTTATACGATAGCGTGTGGCCAATCTGGACCTACCAAGAACAAAACCCACCGGCTAAATTTGTCTTTAATGAAAAGGCCAGAAAGGGTAGCGCGATTGATTCCTTAATCTCTGGTGGCTGTTTAATTAGCGGCGCGTCTGTCTTAAACTCTGTGTTGTTTTCAGATGTGCATGTCGAAAACTACACCACGATTGAAGGCTCAGTTATCTTGCCAAAAACCACAATCGGCAGAAATGTGACGCTAAAAAATGTCGTTGTTGATAGAGGTTGCTTTATCCCTGATGACATGCAAATCGGTGTTGATTTAAAAGCAGATGCAAAGCAATTTTATGTATCTGAAAAAGGCGTCGTTTTAGTCACCCCAGATATGCTTGGCCAAGACTTATATAGAATCAATTAAAAAAAACAGGAATAAAAAGTAGCAAATGAAAAAAGAACCTAAGCTTTACCTCAACCTTTATTGGCATATGCACCAACCCGATTATCGGGATTTAAGCACGCATGAATATGTACTGCCGTGGACATATCTACACGCAATGAAAGACTATAGCGATATGGCTCACCATATTGAGGCAAATCCTCGTGCACGCGTTAGCTTTAACTTTGTACCCATCTTGCTCGAGCAGCTAGAAGATTACACGCAACAGTTTGAGTCAAATACAATACGCGACCCGCTTTTAGCGTTACTGACCGAACCTAATTTAGAGGGCATTTCAAGAGAACAATGCCGTTTAGTAGTACAAAGTTGCTTTAAAGCGCATCACGAAAAGATGTTGACGCCGTTTCCGCACTATCAGCGTTTACTTCACCTCTACCAACTTGTAGAACCCGTTACAGACGATAGTGACTTTCATTATCTATCTGGACAATATAAAGCAGACTTACTGGTTTGGTATCACCTCGCTTGGTTTGGCGAAAGCATCCGTCAAGAAAATGAAGTGGTGAAATCGCTCATAAAAAAAGGCCTATTTTTTACGCTAGAAGATCGTGAACAATTATTTGGCGTGATTAAAGAGACGATTAATGGCTTAATCCCACGCTATAAAAAGTTAATGGTTGATGGCCAGATTGAACTCACAACAACCCCTTACTATCACCCAATATTACCGTTACTGCTAGACTTTAAATCGACCAAAGACGCCATGCCTGATGCACCATTGCCGCAAAACGAGCTATACGCAAATGGCCGAAACCGTGCCATTGAGCATATTGATGCGGCAAAGCAGTATCACACTCACTTGTTCGACCAAGCGCCAACAGGTATGTGGCCTGCAGAAGGTGCCGTATCACATGCCAGTTTCTCTCTGCTTGCAGAGCAAGGCGTACAATGGGCGGCAAGCGGCCAAAGTGTATTAGCTAATAGCTTACATTTGTCTAATTTAGAGGCGGATAGTAACAACGAGTACCTATACCAGCCTTATACCGTGACAAATGGAAAAGATAATATTGTTTGCTTTTTTAGGGACGACAATCTCTCTGACAAAATTGGTTTTGAATATGCCAACATGCACGCAACAGATGCAGTGAATGACTTTATTGCAACGTTGGAAGGCATTGGCGAAAAAGAAGCAGATTACCCAAGAGTTGTCAGCGTTATTTTAGATGGTGAGAATGCATGGGAATATTACCCCTATAACGGCTTCTATTTCTTAAAAGAGCTATATGAGGCTTTAGCCAACCATCCAACCATTGAAATGAGCACGTTTAGTGACGTTTTACAGTTACAAGAAAACAACAAACTGCCTCAACCCAAATTACTGCCGCAAGTCGCAGCTGGTAGCTGGGTATACGGTACCTTAAGCACTTGGATAGGTAGCGAAGATAAAAATGCGGCTTGGGATTTACTCTGCGAAGCCAAAAAAGTATACGACAGCAATATACATGCCCTTAATAAAGAAGAACAAAAAGATTGCGAACAGCAGCTGGCTATTTGCGAAGGATCCGATTGGTTTTGGTGGTTTGGTGATTACAATGCGTCGGATAGCGTGAAAAGTTTTGACCAGCTTTACCGTCGTAATTTAATTAATTTATACCAACTGCTTAAACAAACTGTGCCTAAAAACTTGAATCAACCCATTAGTCAAGGTGGTGGAGACGCGGAAAATTCTGGCACCATGAGAAGAGGACAAAACGATTAATGACGCTTGGTAAGAATAGTAATCGCCAAGCAGGCGTTCTGTTACACATCAGCTCTCTACCCAGTGGAGACTTAGGATTAGACGCCTATCGCTTTATTGATTTTTTAGCTTCTACAGGTACCAGTATATGGCAAACATTGCCTATCAATATGCCGCATGACGACTCCCCCTACCAATGTATATCAGCACATGCTGGGAATCCAGACTTTATCTGTCTGCAATCGCTCATTGAAGAAGGTTTGCTGAATGCAGACGAAAAAGATTTACCACGCAATCAGCTATTTAACATCGCTTACGAACGCTTTGTCGAACGCGACCAATTAGAGGCATTTAAGCAATTCTGTCAAAAGTATCAGACTTGGCTAGAAGATTTTTCGCTTTATTTATGTTTGCGCCGTCAATATACCTTTGCTGAGTGGAATACATGGCCAGATGAATTTAAAAACCGTGACAAAACAGCAATGACTATACTTAAAACAGACCTTGCTAACGAAATAAGTGTCATTAAGTTCACGCAGTTTTTATTCTTTACACAATGGCATAAGCTAAAAGCCTATGCCCAGCAAAAACAGGTACAATTATTTGGTGACATTCCCATCTTTGTTGCTTACGACAGTGCCGATGTTTGGGCACAACCAGAACTATTCAAGCTCAATGAAAATAAAGAAATGTCAGTGGTTGCTGGCGTCCCACCCGACTACTTTTCTGAAACGGGCCAACGTTGGGGCAACCCGCATTACAACTGGGCAGAAATGGCCAAGGACAACTACGCATGGTGGCTTGCTCGCATAGAAACACAAACACACCTGTTTGACATGATACGAATCGACCATTTCCGCGGCTTAGAAGCTGCTTGGGAGATTCCTGCTAATGACGACAACGCCATTAATGGCACATGGATAGAAGCACCTGGTGATGCTTTACTTGCTAGCATTCTAGGGCATTTCCCTAACATCCAATTAATCGCTGAAGATTTAGGCATTATTACGCCAGAAGTCGAAGCGTTAAGGGCCAAATACGAACTGCCAGGCATGAAGATATTGCACTTTGCCTTTGGTGGTGATGAAAATAACCCCTACCTTCCACATAACATTGAAGAAAACAGTGTGATCTATACAGGGACGCACGATAACAATACAACACTAGGCTGGTATGAATCGATTAGTGAAGATGAACAACAAAATGTTAATGCTTATATAAGCGAAAACAATCTAAGTAAAAACAACGCATCAACTGATGTGGACATGCCGTTCTCATTAATCAACACTGCCTTAGCTGCCATCTCTACAATCGCCATTATTCCCATGCAAGATATCCTCGAACTTGATACGAATAGCCGCATGAATGTGCCAGGAACTTCTGAAGGTAATTGGCATTGGCGTTTTAGATGGGACCAGTTAAATGCCAATCAAATTAATCAGTTTTCCGAAGCCATTCAACGACATGGCCGAGCCGTATAGACTGCAAAAAAATGGCTAAAAGTATCGGTATAGACATAGGCGGTACAAATTTCAGAGTGGGTGTGTTCGATCAACTAGTATTTATTTCTGAAACACGTTTCCAAGCTAACTTTTCAACATTATGCAAAAATAACAATGCAAACACAGCTTGGCAGACCATCATTACCACCATCACTGAAGGCATTGAAAAAGTGTTGGCGCAACATCCTGATGTACAAGATATAGGCATTGGCTTTCCTGGCTTTATTGACCCAAAAACAAAATGTATTAGCGAATCGCCAAACCTACCCGGTCTTAAAAACGTTAACCTTGCAAAAGACCTAACCAGTGCGCTGAGCAAAGAGCATCAAATCAATCCAGTACTCGTTGAAAATGATGCCCTTGTTGCCGCATATGGTGAATATTGTACTAATAAGGCCAGTGGCTCATCTTTAATTTATTTTGGCTTAGGCACTGGCGTTGGCGGCGGCTTAGTGTTGGATGGTAAACCTTATACTGGTGTACACGGCATGTCGATGGAGGTGGGCCACATTATCATCACTCCCGATGGCAGACTGTGTGGTTGTGGCAACAAAGGCTGTATGGAGCAATATGCCTCGGCAACAGGTGTTGAAAAAAGCTACTTTCTTAGCACACGGCAACAATACAACACACAAAAAATTTCAGCGCTCGCACGTGCTGGAGACAACGCGGCCATAGAGGCATTTCAATTAGCAGGCACAAGCCTAGCCACGGCAGTAGCCCATACGCTTAAAATTGTTGATGTGTCGATGGTCGTAATCGGCGGCGGACTCAGCCAAGCATGGGATTTAATGGAAAGTAGTTTTAATGCGCAATTGGAAACTGACCTAATCCCTGTATTAAAAGATAAAACAGAAATTATTATTTCATCTGTTAATGATAAAGCCGGCATGCTAGGCGCTGCTATGCTAGCAACAAACAAACCCTAATAATTGGTCGGAACGGCTGGATTCGAACCAGCGACCCCTTGTCCCCCAGACAAGTACGCTACCAGACTGCGCTACGCCCCGATTTTTGCTTAATTTACAAAGTTAGCATTATACCCATGCCTCTAGCGTAGCAAGCTAATATTGTTTTGATTTTATTCCTGTGTTACATGCATTAAAAAAGCTTAGACTCAAAAAGTCTAAGCTCTCTAAAATTACCTATTGACTAAATTATGCGCGAAGCAATTGAATCACTTCTTGCAGCTGTAATCTAATACCCGCTATATCTGCAATATTATCTAGTGCGCCAGCCTCTGTCGTCTTAGTTGCTTTTGTCACTTTCATATCTGCGCCATCTAAGCGATTACGAGCGCCACTAATCGTAAAGCCTTGCTCATACAACAGCTCACGTATTTTACGAATCAACAAAACTTCATGGTGTTGATAATAGCGACGATTACCACGGCGCTTTACTGGCTTAAGCTGTGTAAACTCCTGCTCCCAGTAGCGCAACACATGTGGCTTAACGCCACACAGTTCACTTACCTCACCAATCGTAAAATAACGTTTAGCGGGTATTGGCGGCAACTGAATTTTTTTAGATGCATCTATCATATTGAGTTATGACGAATAATGTTCTTCAACTTTAGTTTTTAATTTCTGGCTTGCATGAAACGTAACCACACGACGCGCTGAAATGGGGATTTCTTCACCCGTTTTTGGGTTACGCCCTGGTCGCTCTGCTTTTTTACGTAATTCAAAATTACCAAACCCTGATAACTTAACGCTGTTCCCTGTTTCCAGTGCTGACCGCACCTCTTCAAAAAACGCCTCTACCATATCTTTAGCTTCTCGCTTGTTGAGCCCTACTTGCTCAAACAGTAAATCAGCTAAATCAGCCTTTGTTAGTGTCATAAATGCCCTAGCCTTGCTTATTCTATCGTCTTATATTTTTAGTTTGATTTGTTAATTTCTTAACTGTGCATCAAATTTATCTTCGAGCAATTGCAGCAGCGTTGCTATTGCAGCATCGGCTTCATTGTCGATTAGTGTTTTATGAGTATCTTGCATAAGTATAAGAAATGCAAGGCTTTTTTTGCTTTCTGCTATACCTTTACCCTGATAAATGTCAAATAATTGCATTTTATACAACATTGGTATATTGGCATCATGTGCTGCATCAATCATTACTTGCACTTCTACATCGGCATCAACTACAACCGCAATATCGCGCCTAACGGCTAAAGATTTGGGCACCTCTTCATAAATGGGTACAGCACCTGATAATAATGGTGCCGTTTCTAATTCAAATAATATTGTACTTTTAACCAAATCATAATGCTGCTGCCATTTTGGGTGTAGCTTACCCAACCAGCCTACTGCTTTACCTTCTAGGTAAATGCGTGCAGTCTGTCCAGGATGTAGCGCTGGGTGTTCTTCTTTACGGTATTCAGCTTTCCCTTGAGTCAGCACGTCAACCGCTGCCTTCATATCATAAAAATCAACATCGCGTGCATCACTCGCCCACTGCTCAGGCGCTACTGCTCCATAAACTATGCCAGCAACAATATTTTGCTCGCGATAACTTTGTTCACTACGATGGAACGTTGACCCCACTTCAAACAACATGGCACGTTCTTGTTTGCGGTTTAAATTATAAACAAGTACATCTAACAAACCGCCAAATAAACTTGTGCGCATCACACTCATATTACTTGCAATTGGGTTCTTTAACTTAATGGGGTCGGCATTGGCTAGCAAATCACGTTCCCAACTTTCCTCAACAAAGCTATAGGTAATCACTTCCTGATAGCCTTGCCCTTGCATACTGTCTTTTAACCATGTCTCGCTAAGTACTGCCTCCGGTTTGGGCAACATACTTAAACTAGCTTCTGGCGTAATCGCAGGTATTTTATCGTAACCATGTAAACGTGCTATTTCTTCAATTAAATCTTCTTCCCGTGCGATATCAAAACGGTAAGTCGGCGCTTGCACTAAAAAACCATCGCTTGTTTCTTTATACTGAAAACTTAGTTGCGTGAGTAATTTAGCAACGTCTTCTTTTGAAATATCAATGCCTAAAACAGAAACTAACCGCTTATAGCGAAAGCTCACCTCATTACGTGAGGGCAACGACCCGATTACATCGGCCTGAACACCCACTTTTCCACCGCAGACTTCAACAATCAAAGCTGTCGCACGTGCTAATGCATTTTTAGTGTTGCCGTAATCAACACCACGCTCGAAACGATACGAAGAATCAGTGCTTAAGCCTAAGCGACGTGCTTTACCCGCCATCACATCTGGCGTAAAGAAAGCACTCTCTAAAAAGATTGAACTTGTCGCATCTGAAACAGCTGTTGCATCACCACCCATAATGCCTGCTAGCGCAATAGGGCCATTAGCATCCGTAATGACTAAATCATCATTTTCTAGTTTTACATGCGCATCATTTAGTAGTTTGATTGACTCACCCTCTTTAGCAAAACGCACATCAATCTCGCCGTTAATTTTCGCTAGATCAAAGGCGTGCATTGGTTGGCCCAATTCTAGCAATACATAATTCGTAATATCGACAATCGCGCTAATAGATGAAATGCCGCTTCGTTCCAGCACGCGTTGCATCCAACCAGGTGTCGCAGCTTGTGCGTTTACATCTTCTATCACAAGCCCAAAATAACTAGGACACGCTTTAGCAGCGCTTACAGTAACATTTTGCTTAACGGAAGTACTCGCTTTAACCGCTAAACTGGCCGGCAACGTAATAGGTGCGCCTGTGATAGCTGCAACATCACGCGCTATGCCTAAAATACTCAAACAATCTGCACGGTTTGGCGTTAACTTTAATGTAAACAAGTGATCATCAAGACTTAAATAGTCTCGAATATCTTGACCAACTTCTGCATTGTCTGATAACACTAATATGCCATCAGCATCTTCTGCTATCCCCAGCTCTTTAGCTGAACACAACATGCCAAATGACTCAACCCCACGCACTTTGGCACGCTTAATAGCAAAACCTGGTAGCACTGCACCAACTTGCGCACAAGCCACCTTTAAACCAACGCGCGCATTTGGTGCACCGCAAACAATTTGCAATGGCTCTGCTGTGCCGACATCAACCTTGCACACTTGCAGACGATCAGCATCCTCATGTTTAATCGCTTCGAGTATTTCGCCGATAACAACCTGCGTAAACGGTTGTGCGACGGGCTCACATGCTTCAACCTCAAGCCCTGCCATGGTCATGGCATCACCTAACGCATCAGAGCTGATTGTTGGATTTACATATTGGCGTAACCAGTGTTCAGAAAATTGCATGTTTGATCTCTATCAATTTATTGCCTGTAAAAATTAACTTGTAAATTAAAAGCGTCACGCTAATTATTAAATTGTTTTAAAAAGCGTAAATCGTTATTAAAGAAATGACGTAAGTCATTTACGCCATAACGCAACATCGCCAAACGTTCTACGCCCAAACCAAAAGCAAAACCTTGGTACTTTTCACTATCTATATTGACGTGCCTGAACACTTCAGGGTGCACCATGCCACAGCCGCCGATCTCTAACCAACCGCCGTTCCAACTCATATCCATCTCTGCAGATGGCTCAGTAAATGGGAAGAAAGAGGGGCGAAAACGTACCGTTAAATCATCACGTTCGAAAAACTTTTGTAAAAAATCTTGCACCACACCTTTTAAATTAGCAAAGCTGACATCTTCATCTACCCATAAACCTTCTACCTGATGAAACATAGGCGAATGTGTCGCATCAGAATCCACTCGATAAACACGACCAGGCGCGATAATTCTTAATGGCGGTGCATTCTCTTCCATGTAATGCACTTGTACAGGTGATGTATGTGTACGCAGCACATGGTCATCATCCACATAAAATGTATCATGCATCGCACGTGCTGGGTGATTTTCAGGGATATTGAGTGCGGTAAAGTTATAAAAATCCGTTTCAACTTCTGGCCCAGTAGCCACATCAAAACCAATTGAATGAAATAGCTGCTCAATACGCTGCAGCGTTAAGCTCACAGGATGCAAACCCCCTTGTGATTGCGCGCGTGCAGGTAAAGTCACGTCTAACGATTCATTAGCGAGTTGCGCTTGCTGTGCCGCATTTAAAATCGCCTCTCGCCTTGCGTTAAGCGCTGCTTCCACCCCTTGCTTAACCACATTAATGGCCGCACCCGCTGCTGGGCGCTCTTCTGCAGAAAGTTTACCTAAACCTTTAAGCGCAGCGGTTAATGAGCCTGTTTTACCTAAGTATTTAGCCTTGGCATTTTCAAGGTCATTCATGGTTTCACAAGCTAAAAAGTCTGCTTGTGCTTCTGTGATTAAATGGTCTAAATTTGCCATGGTCTATCTTAACTTATCTCATTGATTAAGAAAAAAAAAGAGGCCGTAGCCTCTTTTTATTATTGATAAATTTAAGCTGCTAACCCAGTTTTTGCCATTTCAACAAACTTGGCAAAGGCTGCTTTATCAAATACAGCTAAATCTGCTAATACTTTACGATCGACTTCAATAGATGCTTTTTTCAAGCCATTCATGAAGCGACTATACGTCAAACCGAATTCACGTGAACCGGCATTAATGCGTGCAATCCATAAAGCACGGAACTGACGTTTTCTTTGACGACGATCACGATAAGCATATTGACCTGCTTTCATTACCGCCTGCTTAGCGACACGATATACGTTTTTACGACGACCGCGATAACCTTTAGCTGCTTTTAATATTTTTTTGTGTCTTGCGCGTGCAACGACACCGCGTTTTACTCTAGCCATATCAGTCTCCTTATCGTGTTGGCATCATCGCGCGAACACGATGGATGTCTGTTGCAGAAATAATTGACGTGCCGCGAAGCTTACGCTTTTGCTTAGTCGTTTTTTTAGTCAAGATATGACGTAGATGTGAATGGGTACGTTTTACTTTACCATTCCCCAAGAACTTAAAGCGCTTCTTCGCGCCGCTCTTTGTTTTCATTTTTGGCATTTTTTTCTCCTTAAGAGTAATTAAGAGTGCTTAGGCATGCCGTTTAGGCCGTATCACTCATGAAAATTCTGTATTACTTATTCTTTTTTTTCTGTTTCTTTTTTCTTTACCACTTCAGCAGCAGGTTTTTCTGTTTTTTTAACTGCTTTTTTTACGGGTGCTTTTTTTACAGGTGCTTTTTTAATTGGCGCCAGCACCATTACCATTTGCCGACCTTCCATTCTAGGAAACTGCTCAACCACCGCAAGTTCTTCAAGATCTGCCTGCACACGCTTTAAGAGTGCCATACCAAATTCTTGGTGCGTAATTTCACGCCCTCTAAAACGTAGTGTGATTTTTGTTTTATCGCCATCTTCTAAGAAACGTTTAATATTACGCAACTTAATATTGTAATCACCATCACCCGTACCCGGGCGGAATTTTATTTCTTTTATCTGTACTTGCTTCTGCTTAAGCTTTTGCTCATGTAGACGCTTGCTTTCAGCATATTTAAACTTGCCGTAATCCATCAACCGACAAACAGGCGGCTTTGCATTAGGTGCTATCTCTACAAGATCAATATCAGCTTCATCCGCTTTGGCAAAAGCCTCTTCCAGACTCATAATGCCAATCGGCTCGTTTTCAATGCCGACTAGACGCACTTCTGATGCGGTAATATCGCCATTAAGTCTTGTCCCTCTATCTTGAGCTATAACTATCCCCTATTATTTAATATAAAAGCCGCGCTTTACCAGATGCTAGGCATTTAAGCTTTAGTTGCTATGTCCGTTTTTACGCGTTCTATAAACGCCTCTAACGACATAGACCCTAAATCTTCACCTTTTCTAGTCCGCACGGCTACATGTCCCGCTTGCACTTCTCGATCACCCGCTACTAATAGGTAAGGCATCTTCTGCAAGCTATGTTCGCGTATTTTATAGGTTATCTTCTCATTTCTCAAGTCAAAATCGCATCTAATGCCACTTTTCTTTAGTGTTTCAACCACTTGCAACACATAATCATACTGCGCATCGGAAATATTTAACACCATGGCCTGTACTGGCGCTAACCAAACCGGCATCGCCCCCGCATAGTTTTCAATCAAAATACCCATGAACCGCTCCATCGAACCCACAATGGCACGATGTAACATCACCGGACGTTTACGTGAGTTATCTTCAGCAACATATTCCGCACCTAAACGCTCAGGCAAGTTTGTATCTAGTTGAATGGTGCCACATTGCCATAAGCGGCCTAAGCTATCTTTAAGTACAAACTCAATTTTTGGTCCATAGAACGCACCCTCACCCGCTAAACATTCAAATGCCAACTGATTACTTTTTAATGCGTTAGCCAGCGAGGTTTCGGCTCTATCCCATTCTTCATCTGAGCCAATACGCTTTTCTGGGCGCGTAGACAAATTAACCAATATCTCGTCAAAACCAAAGTCTTTATATGCTTTGTAAAGCATTTTAATGAAACTGGATACTTCTGATTCTACTTGCTCTTCAGTACAAAAAATATGTGCGTCATCTTGTGTAAAACCACGTACGCGCATTAAGCCATGCAATGCGCCTGACGGTTCATTGCGATGACATGAACCGAATTCAGCTAAACGTAAAGGCAAATCACGATAACTATGTAAACTACTATTAAAAATTTGTATATGACCAGGGCAATTCATCGGTTTAACAGCGTAATCACGATTCTCAGAGGCAGTGACAAACATGTTGTCATGATAATTTTGCCAATGGCCTGATTTCTCCCACAATGCCTTATCCAATACAGAAGGTGTACATACTTCTTGATAACCGTATTCGATAAACATTTGTCGCAAGTACTGCTCAATTTCTTGCCAAAGTGCCCAGCCACGAGGATGCCAAAACACCATACCTGGCGCATCATCCTGCATATGAAAATAATCTAGCTGTTTACCTAATTTGCGATGGTCACGTTTTTCAGCTTCTTCCAGCTGAAATAAATACGCTTTTAACTCATCCTTATTACGCCAAGCTGTGCCATATATGCGCTGCAGCATTTCATTGTTGCTATCCCCGCGCCAGTACGCACCTGCTAACTTCATTAACTTAAATGCTTTTAGTTTGCCAGTGTTAGGCACATGTGGCCCGCGGCATAAATCGGTAAATGAACCTTGTGTGTAAAGTGAAACTGCTTCATTAGCTGGGATGCTAGCAATAATCTCAGCTTTGTATTGCTCACCTATACTTTCAAAATAAACAACTGCATCGTCACGCGGCATCACTTTGCGTGTTACTTGCTCATCTTTTTTAGCCAGCTCAACCATCTTTTTTTCAATAGCTGTTAAATCTTCTGGGGTGAAAGCGCGCTTATACGAAAAATCATAATAAAAACCATTGTCAATCACAGGGCCAATAGTCACTTGCGCCTCTGGGAACAGCTCTTTTACTGCGTAAGCTAATAAATGCGCAGTTGAGTGGCGAATAATTTCTAGACCCTCATCATTTTTAGCCGTAATAATTGCCAAACTACTATCTTCTTTAATGACATAGCTCGTATCAACAATGGCATCATTCACCTTACCTGCTAGTGCGGCTTTAGCCAAACCTGCGCCAATATCCATGGCAACATCAGCCACACTAACTGGAGCATCAAACACACGTTCCGAACCATCTGGCAAACGAATAACAGGCATTTACTTTCTCTCTAAACTAGAAAAGCCGCAAGCGGCTTTTTAAATATTCAACGATTAGCGTGATTATCGCACAGACAAAGTAATCACTGCAATTTATCCAAATATTTTTGAATAATATAAAACTTGCAATACCAATCATTTTTATATACTTCAGAGTGTAAATATTAATCAATTAGCACAGCATAATGATGCATCAATAATGCTTGCTGTTATTATTTAGCTGTTAAGGAAAGAAATTGATTTTAATAAAAACTGAGGAGAAACGAAATGGACTTAGATAGTGTTTTAACCTTCATAAGTACGCGCGGCGTCGACATTGCAATTAATCTAGGTGCAACAATCATCATATGGGTAGTCGGCCGATGGGTGATCAAGTGGGTAGCAAACTTAGTTGGCGGCGGGATTGAACGTTCAGGCAAGCTTGATACCACCTTAAAAGGCTATATCGTTAGCATACTGTCAGTCGTACTGACCATCATGCTGGTGATGTTTATCCTCAGCCGATTTGGTGTTGAGACAACATCCTTTGCTGCGCTACTAGCGGGCGCTGGTTTGGCAATTGGTACTGCTTGGGGCGGCTTACTTGCCCACTTTGCAGCAGGTGTTTTTATGCAAGTTTTGCGTCCGTTTAAAGTTGGGGATTATGTTTCAGCTGGCGGGACAGAGGGCACCGTAACAGAAATAGGCTTGTTTACTTCTACCATTGTGACTTTAGAAAACGTTACGAATATCGTCGGCAACAATAAGATTTTTAGCGATAATATTCAAAATTTTTCGGACTTGCCTTATCGTCGTGTAGATTGCACGGCGAGAATTCATAATGACGTTAGCGTTGCTGACGCCATTACAAAACTAAGAGCAGCTGTTGCTAAAGTTGCTAACATTTCCGCCGATCAAGTACCTGATGTTGAATTATTAAACTTCACGCTAGAAGGCCCTATTATTTGTGTGCGTCCTTATTGTGCAAATGCTGATTATTGGCAAGTATTATTTGATACCAATAAAGCAATTGCTAACACAGCTGCAGCAAACAGCTGGCCAACACCTGAGAGCCATGCTGTAGAACGTAAATTTTAAAACCTGTAACAAAAAAGCCAATGCGTTAGCGTTGGCTTTTTTTGTGAATCACAATGAAGATATGGTAGGCAGTAGCAGATTCGAACTGCTGACCCCTTGGATGTCGACCAAGTGCTCTAACCAACTGAGCTAACCGCCTATGCTTTAAGAAGGCGTGATTTTAGCCTATTGCTTAAGTGCACGCAAACCAATTACGAGCCTGCTTTAAGGTGCTTGTACTTTAACCTGCTCTTGTAATACTCTATTCAGCAAGTTGTCCGATGCGAAGCCGTCTGCTGGTAAATGACGTTTAACTTGGTAAGCTCTGATTGCATTTTGTGTCTTAAGGCCCGGAAAACCATCTGGGAAGCCAGAGTCATAGCCCATTTTATTCAACTTGGCTTGCAATGCCTTTATATCAACTAAATTAAATTTTGCTTGATTGATATCAAGGTCGCCAACAATAGGTTTATCTTCAAAAAACTGATCGGACAAATGGCTGACTGAAAGCGCGTAATTAATTGAACGATTCCAATCCATTACCAAATCAAAATTACTCGCCACCATAAATGCTGGCCCTTGCCAACCTTGTGGCAACAAGATGGCTGTATTTTGTAATTCAGGTAAAGGCATACCATTTGCATCGATTACACCCATTTCCACCCACTCGCTAGATTTTTTCCTATTTAACAAATGTGCCTCTTGATACGGGAAAAACGGTGGCAGCAATACTTGAACAGCGACTGGCTCGTTTTTTCGCCAACCTAAACCTGATAAATAATTAGCGGCAGATGAGAATGCGTCTGGCAATGATGTCCACACATTAATACGTCCATCAGCATCAGCATCCACACCATACCTTAAAAAAGTAGATGGCATAAATTGCATATGCCCCATCGCACCAGCCCAAGAACCTCGCATGCCAGCAACATTGTTGTGACCAGCCTCTATAATTCGCATCGCGTCAATTAATTGCTGACGAAAAAATTTAGCCCGTCGGCCTTCATAGCCTAACGTTATTAATGAGGACGGCAAGCTATGGGTGCCTTTGTTGCTACCGTAATTTGTTTCTAAGCCCCAAAATGCGACTATTATTTCTTTTGGAACCCCATACTGCACCTCAACTCTTTCTAAAAGCGAGTAATGCTCCTGAAGCATTCTGCGACCAGTTGCTACTCTAGGAGCGTTAACCCTTTTATTAACGTATGCTAGAAAGGTAGAAATAGATTCTGGCTGCGCCCTATCTAACTCAATAACACGCGTTACATAATCTGCATTTTTAAAAACCTGATTGATGGTTTTATCAGATACATTATATTGTTTTGCTTCAGCTCTTAATTCGTTTAGCCATAAAGAGAAACTCTTCTTTTCATCCGCAAAAGTTTGCATGCTAACACATAAGAAAACAACCCATAAAATACGCTTACGCATGTTGTAAAATCTCAGCATAGCCATTTTTAAAACTTGGATATTGCAGCTTAAAACCCGTTTTGCGTAATCGCAAATTGCTCAACTGCTTACCACCTTTTGTTGCAGGTGTTTTAATACGAGAAGTATCGACATCTTGTTTGCTTGCCAACCAAATCAGCACGTCGTACTGTAATGTAGCTTGATTATCCGTCACAATGTAGCAATCATCCACTTCTTCTTTGTTAAAAACTTTGTCACATAAAAAACCAATAAACCGCGCCGCATCATCACGATGAATACGATTGCTGAAACTATTTTGCATAGGCCAACGACTAATGTCTTTTGACAGTTTGAGCAAATATGAACGATCCTTTCCATAAATGCCTGAAAGGCGCAGTGATGTTGTTTGGCATCGCGCCTGCTTCAGTAAATTTTCTGCTTCTAGCAAACGCTCTCCGCCGAAGTTATTCGGTATTGCAGCATCCTGCTCATCCAATATTTTATTTGTTTTTTGGCCATATACTCGCGTACTTGAAACAAAGAAAATATGCTGTAACCCAGCATTGCTTTTTTGGCTATCAAGTACATTTTGTAAACCTAGCACATAGTGCTGATAATAACTTTCATCTGTAGACTCTTTTGCAGCAACACAGTAGACAATAATATTCGGCTTGAGTTTCTGAATGGTTTTTATAGCGCTAACTTGTGTGATATCGGCTTGCACACATCGGATATTATTTTGTATCTGTTTACCGCTAAAACGTACACCAACAACATCATACCGAGAAAAGTGCAATAAACGCGCTATTTCGCCGCCTAAATCGCCGCAACCCACTATTAGAACACGAGGCATTTAAGCTTTGCGATCCAAACCGTGCTTTTCTATATATTTTTCTGCCAAAAATAAAGCAATCAAGGTTTTAGCATCTGTAATCTCACCACGCTTCGCCAAATCCAAACATTCAGAAAAACGCATGTCATATATTTCTAATTGTTCACCTTCATCAAGTTTGCGCTCACCAGCGGTCAAACCCGTTGCCAAATACATATGGATTACTTCATTTGAATAACCGATACAAGGATGCTGCTGCCCAAGCGTAACCCATTGACCGGCAATATATCCTGTTTCTTCAAGTAACTCGCGTTTTCCAGTAACAAGAATATCTTCACCCTGGTCTATCTTACCTGCGGGTAGCTCAATAAAGACTTGATGTAATGGATAGCGAAACTGCCTCTCTAGTACTACATTTCCATTTGCCAATATCGGCACAATGACAACCGCACCAGGATGCAACACATATTCACGGACAGCTTCAACACCATTTGAAAGACGCACCCTATCATGCTTAAGACTTAGAAAATCACCATCAACTAGCGTAGTAGAACTTGTACAATACTCTATTAACTCAACATCAGATTTCATGCAGCTAAATATTAGCCGTATTAAAAGTATCGCATTTATTCACATCGCCAACAGATAGCCCTTGCTTAAACCATCGTACACGCTGCTGTGAACTACCGTGTGTAAAGCTATCAGGTACTGCATAACCTTGTGCTTGTTTTTGTAAAGCGTCATCACCTATAGCTGCTGCTGCGCGCATTGCCTCATCAACATCACCCGCTTCTAATATACGGTTTGTGCCATCAGCATGATGTGCCCAAACACCTGCATAGCAGTCTGCTTGCAACTCTAAACGCACTGAATATTGATTGGCCTCTGCTTCATTACGTGCACTTTGGCGTGCTCGCTGCACTTTATCTGAAGTACCCATTAGATTTTGAATGTGATGCCCAACCTCATGCGCAATCACATAGGCTTGAGCAAAATCACCTGGCGCATTAAATTTTCTTCTCATTTGGTCGTAAAATGAAAGGTCAATATAAACTTTTTTATCTGCAGGACAATAAAATGGCCCCATCGCTGATTGCCCAGTACCACAGGCGGTAGGTGTTTGTCCTCTAAACAAAACTAATTTTGGTGCGGGGTAACGATGGCCAGACTTTTGAAAAATTTTACCCCAAGTATCTTCAGTGCTACCTAACACCTTAGAAACAAATATTGCCATTTCATCATTGGTTGGTATTGGTTGTGTTTCAACAGGTGCAGCCTGATTCATTCCTTGTCCCACCTTAAAAACCAGTGATGGGTCTACACCAAAATACATAGCAACAAGCGCAAGCAAAATTGTTCCTATACCAATGCCGCCACGCCGACCAACTCTCCTACCACTGGCACGCCTATCTTCAACATTACGACTCTCACGCTCATTATCTAACCGCATTAACTTAAACCTTTATCTATCACAACTGTCATACTACTTTATAGAACAAATAAGCTATTTTAGCTAGCATCTACATTAATACTTTATATACCAAATAATTATATCAATATACGTCAATATAACTTTTAATCAATTTTAGTGCATATTTTCATATTTTTTGTTTATAGTTAATGCTTATTAATAATCAAATCAATAGAATTGTTTATTTTAATTCATTGACTTAAGAATCAGGCGCTCATTTAAACTGATCAAAAATTTAACATTCAGGACTTAAAGGAATTAGAAAATATGTTTAAGCTGTCTGCTGGTATACAAAAATCACTGTTTATCATCCCTATCGCG
>CAYXOR010000034.1:0-21945 GCA_964466895.1 uncultured Methylophilaceae bacterium
GGAAGAGCATACCTTGCTCATGCGTCTGAATATTATGGTTCAAGACTAAGCTATAGAAGTGAGATTGATCAGTCGTTTGAAGCTTAATGATATTCGACTCTCTTAAGTAAGATAATTGAGCGTCACTGAAATCTAACCTAGGGTCTACATAAGCCTTAAAAAAGGATGGATTTTTAAAGTCACCTAAGTCAATCAAGTGGCCATCACTAAATACAACCTTTCCTTCTTCACATCTTAGTTTTTTATTTAAATTTGGAGGTGTAGAAAGCACATGCCGACTGAGCTTGCCTTCTGGATCGATAGTGATTACGTAAGTAGATGGGCCGTTGGCCGAAATAGAAAGCCCCCTCGCCTCAATGGCAACATAATCTTTTCCAACACAATACACCCCATCAGAGTCTGCATAGGCGCTTCCCATGAAAAACATGCTGGCTAGCAAAATAAGAACCTTAAAAACTTTCATAAGAAACTAACTTCCTAAGCAATTTAACAAAGCGCACATTATGCAACTCCCTACGCAATTTATGCTGAGCTTAGCATAGAGGTGGTTGAGAAAATACACAATATTAATTCTACTGTGCTGATTTAGGCCAAGGCAATTTCAGGTAGAATAGCGCCTTTGCAATTCAGAATAAATTTAGAATGAGCACTCTCCAAGAAGAAATTACGCGACGCCGTACTTTCGCCATTATTTCCCACCCAGATGCAGGTAAAACCACGCTGACTGAAAAATTGCTTTGGTTTGGTGGCGCAATTCAAGTGGCAGGTGAAGTCCGTGGCCGTAAAGCAGATCGTCACGCCACATCTGACTGGATGGAGCTTGAGAAACAACGTGGCATTTCAGTCACATCATCTGTCATGCAGTTTCCCTATCGTAAGCATATGATTAATTTGCTCGACACGCCCGGCCATGATGATTTCTCTGAAGATACGTATCGCACTCTGACTGCGGTTGATTCTGCTGTGATGGTGATTGACTCTGTCAATGGTGTAGAAGCACAAACCATCAAGCTTTTAAATGTATGCCGCATGCGTGACACACCGATTATCACCTTCATTAACAAACTAGACCGCGAAAGCCGCGAGCCTATCGAATTGCTAGATGAAATTGAATCAACACTCGACATGGAGTGCGCGCCCATGACGTGGCCGATAGGCATGGGCAAGGGCTTTAGAGGTGTTTACCACTTATATAACGATGAAATTTCTTTTTTTGACCCACATGCAGAAAAAGGCACCTCAGAAATTATTAAAGGTTTAGACAACCCACGTTTAGATGAATTAATTGGTAGGCAAGCAGATAATTTACGCGTTGATATTGAATTAGTGCGCGGCGCATCACATGCCTTTGATAAAACACGCTACTTAGACGGTAAACAAACCCCTGTGTTTTTTGGCTCGGCCATTAATAACTTTGGTGTGCAGTCTTTGTTAGATGCCATTGTTGATTTATCTCCCGCGCCTCAACCACGCAACACTGCTAGTAGAGAAGTGGCGCCAGACGAGACTAAGTTTTCAGGGTTTATTTTTAAAATACAAGCCAATATGGATCCGAAACATCGAGATAGAATTGCGTTTTTGCGTGTATGTTCTGGTCGCTTTCAACGCGGCATGAAGATTAAACAAGCAGCAACAGGTAAAACATTAAGCGTCAATAATGCGATTACCTTTATGGCACAAGACCGCAGCATTATGGATGAAGCGTATTCTGGCGATATTATTGGCATCCCTAACCACGGGACTATCAAACTGGGTGATACGTTTACGGAAGGCGAAAAACTCAAATTTATTGGCATCCCCTCTTTTGCACCTGAATTTTTTCGCCAGGCAAGAATACAAAACCCTATGAAAATGAAACAGTTACAGATAGGACTTAAACAATTAGCTGAAGAAGGGGCTGCACAGCTTTTCCGACCTCTATTGTCTAACGACTTGGTGCTGGGTGCTGTAGGCATGCTGCAATTCGATGTCGTTGCGCATCGCTTAGAGCATGAATATGGTGTAGAGGTTCTGTTTGAACCATTTGACTGCTACACCGCAAGATGGCTACGTGGCAGCGAAGATAATTTAAAAGCCATTGCTGATAAATACGGTTTTAATGTTGGTTTAGACGGTGCCGATGAGCATGTTTACCTTGCACCTAACCGTGTGAACTTACAAATGGCACAAGAGCGCTATCCAGAGATTGAGTTTTTAGAAACACGCGAAATCGCTTAAATCTCAATACAGAACTTCAATACAAATTAAGTTTGCCCAAACGCCTCGCACAACTGGCTAAGTAATTGACCAAATATAGGCAGCACCTCTTCTTTGCTATGTGGGCTTTCGTCATCAGTACCTGCAATCACAAAGCTAACAGTAATCTTATCCAAGTTCTCACGGAACTCAACCCAATGCTCTGCGTCAGCATCGCTAATTAACTGGACTTTATTAAAACCAGAATCGATAAGCTCAACCAGCTCTTCATCTGTAATACCAGCAAATAAAGTCTTAGCAATAATAATTTGCGTCGCCTTAAAATCAGGCACAATTTCCTCTTGTGAAAGTGGCGTTGTTAGAAATGCATAAGTAAGCAAAGCAAAAGCTTGGTAAACACTTAACATATCAAAATTTTCTTGACGCTCTTGTGCTGGTTGGCGCTGGGCTGTTTTAATCGCATTAAACGTTATATAACTAGCCAAGTAATTCGCTGCATCCAAAGCATTATAATCCTCTAAATTCGTGCTTGGTTTTGCGCCATCGGCATGTACATCCGCCAAACATAAGCCGTGTAACAATTTAAGACGTTGTGAATATTTGATTTCCATAGTATTGCTTTCAGTTAATAATTAATTTCAGGTAGAGATTCTAGCTGCTCATGCACATCTAGCCAACGTTCTTCTGCTTGCTCGATACTAAACGCTAGCTCAGCTTGCTCTTTTAATAGTTGTTGCAACGTGCTTTTATCGGTTGCTTCGTAGAGCGTGCTGTCGTTAAGCTGCTCATCACACTGTGTTTTTTTGCTCTGCCATGCTGCAATATCTTTTTCTAACTGCGCAGACTCTTTAAGTAATGGTCGACGCGCAACAATTCTTGCCTGTCTGTCAGCTTTGTTTTGCGCATAGGTATTTATCTTTGGTTTTGCAGATTCCACTGCCTCTTTTTGAGCAGTAGCTTCAACAATACGCTGTCGAGCTACCCATGTGGCATAGTCATCTAAATCACCATCAAAAACTTTTGCATTGCCATCATCGACCAATAAAAACTGATCGCATGTTGCACGTAACAAAGCCCTATCATGCGACACGAGAACCACACCACCTTGGTATTCCTGCAAAGCAAGTGTTAAGGCGTGGCGCATTTCAAGATCCAAATGATTGGTCGGCTCATCTAATAACAACAAACTAGGTTGCGTCCAAATCAACAAAGCCAATGCAAGACGTGATTTCTCACCCCCTGAAAAATTAGCACAAGCCGCTCTTGCCATGTCACCGCGAAAATCAAAACCACCTAGATAATTAAGCAACTCTTGTTCACGCGTTTTATTATCTAAGCGCTGCATATGCTGCAATGGTGATTCATTACTGCGCAATTGTTCCAATTGATGCTGAGCAAAGTAGCCGACATTGAGGTCCTTACCTTCAACACGCTTGCCCGATAGTGCTTGAAGCTCACCTGCTAATAATTTAATCAGTGTCGATTTGCCTGCTCCATTACGGCCTAACAATCCTAAACGCTCCCCTGGTCGAATGCTTAGCGACACATTGCTAAGAATCTTATTATCGCCATATCCTGCATCTATATCTGTCATCGCTAGCAAAGGTTCTGGCGCACTTGAAGGTGGCCTGAAACTAAAACTAAATTGTGAGTCAACATGCGCTGCGCTAATCATTTCCATACGCTCAAGCGCCTTAATACGACTTTGCGCCTGACGTGCTTTAGTTGCTTTTGCTTTAAAGCGATCAATAAAACTGTGTAAATGCGCTACTTTGCGTTGTTGACGCTCATGCATCGATTGTTGCAATGCTAACTTTTCGGCACGCTGTCGTTCAAAATCACTATATCCACCGCGATATAGCGTTAACATCTGCCGCTCAATGTGCGCAATATGGTTCACTATTGCATCCAAAAAATCTCTATCGTGTGAAATTAAAATGAGCGTCCCTCGATAAGTTTTGAGCCAGTTTTCTAGCCAAATAACAGCATCTAAATCTAAGTGATTAGTGGGTTCATCTAACAATAATAAATCTGATCGACACATTAGCGCACGCGCCAAGTTTAAACGGACACGCCACCCACCCGAAAAGGTTTCTACAGGCTGCTCTAAATCAGCCTGACTAAAACCCAAACCACTTATTAGCTCAGCAGCGCGCGCTTTGGCTGCATAGCCTTCGACATCAGCCAAACGGGCATGCAACTCTGCAATTAACTCACCTTGATGTGACCGTTCGGCCTTAATAAGCCCTTCTTCTATTTCACGCAGCTCTTCGTCGCCATCTATCACAAATTGCAACGCTGGTTTCTTTAATGCTGGCGTTTCTTGTGCCACGTGTGCAATCACCCAGCTCGGCGGCATTTCCAAATCACCTTTGTCTTGCTGCAACTCTCCGCGCAACATTGCAAATAAGCTTGATTTCCCAGCACCGTTCGCGCCAGTCAAACCAACTTTATACCCAGGATGAAATTGTAAGGTTACTGACTGAATTAATATTTTAATACCGCGCACAATCGTGACGTTTCTAAATTGAATCAAATTAACTTTCTATGTCAGCTAAAATTTACGAAAGACGTTATTTTAAAGCAAACGTTTTAAATTTATCAGTAAGTCGTGCTATTAAAAGGGTTTTTATCCTTTTGTTTTACATTTATTAATAAGAATTTAGTATCAAATTCAAGTAAACTAATACTTTAGATATTTTGCACTAAGCATTTCAAAAAATTGGTCATGATCTTCATCAAAAAAACCTCTCGTTGGTTACTCTTAGCAATTGCCATCATCTTTACTATATTGCTGTTAGCGATGGCCATCGTTCGTTTTGTGGTTTTCCCTAACATCGACAAGTACAAAGATGAAATTGCCACCAATATTTCTGAAAAAATAGGTCAAAAAGTAACCATAGGAGACATTGTCACTAGCTGGGATGGCTTGTCTCCAAAAATGTTATTACGTCAAATTGATATCTATGACGATGAAAATACCTCTGCCTTGCATCTCGAAAACGTAAAAGGCACATTATCTTGGTTAAGCATCCCGATGATGCATGCACATTTATCCAGCCTATCTGTGAGCAACCCTAAACTCACCATTAAACGCAAAGCAGACGGTAGCATTTATGTAGCAGGAATAGCGTTAGCAGGGGAAAGTAAACCAGTGTTTGCTAATTGGCTACTTAGCCAAGCAACCGTCAATGTCAAAAATGCCGCTATTATTTGGCAAGATGAATTGAGGCAAGCACCACCGCTTTCTTTAACCAAGCTGAATTTAACACTTAGAAACCCTGCCTGGCGTAAAGTTTTTGGCCAGCATTTATTTTCGCTATCAGCCATACCCTCAGTAGGCACGACACTGCCGATTAAAGTAAATGGGAGCTTCTTTGGTCGAGATATAGGCCAGTTGCAAACTTGGCATGGCAAACTAAATATTCAAGCACAGGATGCAGATATTAGCGCTTGGAAACCATGGGTGAACTATCCTTTAAACGTAAACAGCGGTCTTGGCAACACTAAAATTTGGCTTACGTTTTCTAAAAAACGTATTACTCACTTTAAAGCAGATGTTTTACTTAAAAATATATCGGCTAGTGCTAAAGATAATGACACACCATTAAAAGCTGAGCTTTTTTCAGGGTTAATTAGTTTTTCAAAAAATGGCAAGACAAGCAAATTTCAAGCACAAAACATCACACTAAAAACGGACACGCTTGATATTAAAAATGGTAGCGGTCAAGTTACAAAGACAATTAAAAACAAAAAACCTTGGACAAGCGCTACATTTAAACTCGATTCATTCAACTTAGCAGCCCTTAAAAAAATACAAGCTTCAAATGCATTGCCGTCATCACTTAGTGAAAAGTTAACGGCACTTGCACCTCGTGGAAAACTTGAGGACATTACGGTCAGCTGGCATGGCGAAACGCAACAACCTGACCATTACGACATAAAAACAAAATTTAAAAACCTCAGCATCAATGCTTATAACAATATACCTGGGTTTAAAAACCTTAGCGGCGATATTGATACCAACCAAGACATTGGCGCAATCAATTTAAACACAAGTAAAGCTTTATTAGACTTCAAAAACATCCTACGTTGGCCCATCCCTGCAGACAAACTAGAGGGTAGGATATCTTGGCAAAACTTTAACAATAAATTAAAGGTCACAGCCAATGACCTATTTATATCTAATCCGCATATTTCAGGTAGCATCAAAGCCCGTTACAGAGAGAATGATGTTAAAGGCGGCTATTTAGACCTTACAGCAAGCTTTAGTAAAGGCAATGCAAAATACGCACCTTTCTATTACCCCATTATTCTTGGGAAAGACACGTTAAGTTGGCTTGATAGTTCTATAAAATCAGGCAAAGCTGAAAATATTAATTTAACTGTTAAAGGTAACCTTGCTGACTTTCCTTACGTTACTAAGCAAAACAAGCTCGACCCAAAATTAGGACTTTTCAGGGTTACAGCCAGAATAAGTGATGCAGTACTGCAGTATGGTGACAGTTGGCCTGCCATTAATGGCCTAGGCCTAGATTTGTTGTTTGAAGGCAAACGCATGGAGCTTAATGCCAACCAAGGCAGCATCATGGGCAATAAAATCATTCAATGTAAAACAACCATAGCGCAGCTAGATGCAGACTCACCAATACTAAACATCTTGGGAACAACAGAAGGTAGCGTACAAAATACAATTGATTTTGTGAACAATAGTCCAGTTAAAGAGGTGGCCTTAGGCTTTACTGATAATTTAAAAACAGCAGGCACTGGCAAACTAGTATTATCAGTCGCTATTCCGCTAGAAAATTTAGACGCATCAAAATATGAAGGCGAATATACCATTGCTAACGGCAATTTACTTGCCGATGAAAGTGTTGGCTTACCTGAAATCAGCCAAATTCAAGGCGTTTTAAGTTTTACTGAATCTGGACTTAGTGCTAAAAATATTAATGCTTCTATACTGGGTGGCCCAGTAAAGTTTGATCTAAATACCGAAGCTGGCAATATTGTTAAAATTAATGCTGAAGGCACAATATCGGGTGTAGGCATTAAAGATACATTCTCAAATATTTGGAGCAATGTGCTAGTGGGTAGTGCTGACTGGACTGGAGAAGTCACCATTAAAAAACCACTCGTTAATTTGGATATTCGCTCTAATTTAGAGGGTTTAGCGATTCAGCTCCCTGCCCCGCTAGGAAAAAGTGCAGAACAACAAACACCCACTATTTTAAGTAAACAACAATTCAACCCCAGCGAATCAAACATAACCATCAACTATAACGAGCTGGTTGATATAAAACTTCTACAAAAAAATACCGACAATACATCGACCATCGACAGAGGTGATATCGCGATTAATATGCCAGCCAAGTTGCCAAACAATGTCGGTTTGACGCTACATGGCGAAATGGACTACTTTAATGCAGATGAATGGCTTGATTTGTTTGACAAAAACAATTCAGAGGAACAAGAAGCCACTTTAGCTATTAGGGGTGCTGATTTAGCCATACAAAAACTCAATATCTTTAACCGTAGTATTAATAATCTCAAAATAACTTCTATGCCTAGTGACAAAGGTTTGAAGATGGCAATTGCCAGCCAAGAGATTAACGGTAACGCCGAGTGGATAAGCGGAGAAAATAGCAACGACGCAGGGAAAATCATTGCCAAACTTAAAACGTTATATATCCCTAGCAAGAACACTGAAGATACTGAAGAAACCAAAAAAGATATTAGACGCCTTAATAGCCAATACCCCAGTTTAAATATCACAGCTGAAGACTTTCAATTAGGTAACAAAAAACTTGGCCGTCTTGAGTTAAATGCATTCGAAAATGTCGAAAGCTGGGTAATTAAGAAACTGGAAATCAGCAACCCTGATAACATCTTGACGGCTGAAGGCGTTTGGCACAACTGGACTAGAAACCCAACAACAAACCTAAGTTTTTCTTTAACCGCTAATGATATTGGCGGAACATTAAAGCGCTTTGGCCAAGCAGATACCGTAAAAAATGGCGAGGCATTGATTACTGGACAACTACAATGGCCAGGTAGTCCACATGAGTTCGAGACGCAAGGACTCAATGGCTCATTCAAACTTGATGCTTCAAAAGGCCAAGTTTTAAAAGTCAAACCTGGTGTTGGTCGCTTGCTCGGCTTACTCAGTTTACAAAGCCTACCCAGACGCTTAAGCTTAGATTTTAGAGACTTGTTTAGTGAAGGCTTTGCATTCGATAAAATTAGTGCAACTGCCAGTATTAAAAGTGGCGTCATGCATAGCGATGATTTTTATATGACGGGCCCTGCTGCTGAAGTCTCTATTAAAGGTCAAACTGACCTTTACAAAGAAACACAGAACTTAAATGTAAAGGTGGTGCCACATATTAGTGACAGCTTGTCTTTGGCTGCATTAGTAGGTGGGCCCATTGCTGGTGTGGCTGCTTTTGTCGCACAAAAAATATTAAAAGATCCTTTTAACAAAATCGTACAAAGTGAATATAAAATTATTGGTACGTGGGACGATCCACAAGAAGCGGCTTCAGACACAAAGAAAAAAGAAATAAACAACCCATCACCATTAAATCAAAAAAATTAACATGTCAAAAACAAAACAAAATACTAAACATTCACCTACTGCAATAAAAGTTGCTGGCATTCAAATGGCATCCAGCCCAAATGTCTCATCCAACCTTATTGAGGCAGAACGGCTCATTAAGATTGCCGCAAAAGCAGGCGCGAAAATTATTGTTTTGCCAGAATACTTTTGCATCATGGGCGCTAAAGATAGCGACAAAGTGAAGGTTAAAGAAAAAGATGGCGACGGCCCAATTCAGCGCTTTTTATCTAAAATAGCCAAAAAACATAAAATTTGGTTAATCGGTGGCACCGTGCCCTTAGTCAGCAATTATCCAAATAAAATACGTAACAGCTGTTTAGTTTATAACGACAAAGGTGAACAAGTTGCGCGCTATGACAAAATTCACTTATTTGGACTAGATTTAGGCACCGAGCACTATCATGAAGAAAACACAATTGAGTCTGGAGAGCATGTTGTCGTTGTAGAAACGCCTTATGGCAAAATCGGCTTATCAGTTTGTTACGATTTACGTTTTCCAGAACTATATCGTGCAATGGGTCAAGTTGATATGATTGTTGTCCCTTCAGCCTTTACTGAAACGACAGGGAAAGCACATTGGGAAACGTTAGTCCGCGCGCGCGCAATTGAAAACTTATGCTACCTGATTGCACCTGCACAAGGCGGTTACCACCTATCAGGACGAGAGACGCATGGCAACAGCATGATTGTCGACCCATGGGGCGTCGTTTTAGATCGTTTGCCTCGTGGTTCAGGCATTGTGATTGCAGGCATTAATACTAGTTATCAAGCAAGCTTACGTAAGAGTTTACCTGCACTTAAACATAAAACCATTAAAGCAATTTAAAGCAGCTTCCTACTTTCTTTTACAGAATATACTTACAACACTTTTCACGATGTGCTGATATAGTATCTATACGTCAAATTAGTATTTACTAGCATGAAAATAGACCAAAACATTACAAAACAAACCAATTACTTCGACATTGCAAATGAGTTGCTACTCGCCCCCACGGGGTTAGATACGAAGGCCTTACAAAACACGCTCAGCAATATCATGTCACATCAAGTCGATTATGCTGATTTATATTTTCAATACAATCGAAGTGAGTCTTGGGGTTTAGAAGAGGGCCAAGTGAAATCTGGTGGTTTTGCCATTGACCAAGGCGTTGGTGTACGTGCTATTAGTGGTGAAAAAACTGCATTTGCCTATTCTGATGATATTAATTTACCTGCATTACAACAAGCGGCCTCAGCCACTAAAGCCATTGCAGCCTTAGGCACAGAACAAAATGCAGGCAACATTATCACACGTCAAACAACGCCATTATATTTACCGAACGACCCAATAGCCTCGCTCTCCGCAGAGTCAAAAGTAAAACTACTTGAGCGTTTAGAACAGTTTGCTAAAAAAGCTGATACTCGTGTTACACAAGTCATGGCTTCTATTTCAGGAGAATATGAAGTCGTTTTAATTGCGCGTAGTGATGGTGTCATGGCAGCTGATATTCGCCCTTTAGTACGCGTTTCTATTCAAGTCATTGCCGAACAAGATGGTCGCCGTGAACAAGGCGTATCAGGCGGTGGCGGTCGTTTCGATTACAGTTATTTTACCGATGAAGTTTTATTAGACTATGCACAAAATGCAGTGCATCAAGCAACCGTCAATTTGGATGCTCGCCCTGCCCCAGCGGGTAGCATGACGGTCGTTTTAGGCTCAGGCTGGCCTGGTATTTTATTGCATGAAGCCATCGGCCATGGGTTAGAAGGTGACTTTAACCGCAAAGGCAGTTCAGCATTCTCAGGCATGCTAGGCAAGCGCGTGGCGGCAAAAGGCATAACTATTGTTGATGATGGCACGATAGCAGACAGACGTGGCTCGCTTAGCATGGATGATGAAGGCAACCCAACGAACAAAACCACACTCATAGAAGATGGTATTTTACGTGGTTATATCCAAGACAGCTTAAATGCACGCCTCATGGGTATGCCGCTTACTGGTAATGGACGCCGCGAAAGCTACGCACACACGCCCATGCCGCGCATGACCAATACTTATATGCACAATGGCGACAAAGACCCAGAAGAAATTATTAAATCCGTTAAAAAAGGCTTATATGCAGCTAACTTTGGTGGTGGCCAAGTGGACATTACCAGCGGCAAGTTTGTATTTAGTGCGGCTGAGGCTTACATGATAGAAGACGGCAAAATAACCTACCCGGTAAAAGGTGCAACGCTGATAGGAAATGGGCCAGATGTGCTAACACGCGTCAGCATGATAGGCAATGATATGAAACTTGATAGCGGTGTTGGCACCTGCGGTAAAGAAGGCCAAAGTGTCCCCGTTGGCGTAGGGCAACCTACTTTGAAAATTGACGGCTTAACTGTTGGCGGCACTGCATAATATTGTATAATGTTGCGCGTCTTACCCAAGACACTATTAAAATAGAAAGGCCAGTAGAACTGGCCTAGTTAATCCAAAAGATTAATGCTCAACAATTATCAATTAAGGAAACAACGCAATGGCAACAATTAAGACCAACGCCGCTAAAAAATCTACGTCTAAGAAACAAGCAGCAAAAAAAAGTACCTTCAAAAAAGCGCCAGACAAAAGAACCACAACTAAAAAAGTACGTAAAATTAGCGCTGTAGAACGCTATAAAATGATTGAAGTAACCGCATACTACATTGCAGAACAAAATAACTTTAATGGCAACACAATAGACTTTTGGACAGCTGCTGAAGCAGAAATTGACAAAAAAATCGGCTAATTAAAGCCGACTAGGTCCGAAATGAAAGATTCAACATAAAAAAGGGTGCACTATGCACCCTTTTTAAATATCAACCTCACTACATTAAAACCAATATTAACTGTCATTACGCCTTATTTTAAAATGCGGTTTCGGTACTCGCCTGTACGGGTGTCAATCTCAATTTTATCACCTTGTGCAACAAACAAAGGCACGGGTAATTCATGTCCGGTCGCTAATTTAGCGGGCTTCATCACCTTGCCAGACGTGTCACCTTTAACCGCTGGCTCTGTATAAGCCACTTCACGTATAACATTGGTCGGCAATTCCACTGTAATCGCTTTGCCTTCATAAAAGCGCACATCACATTGCATACCATCTTCTAAGTAAGGCAATACATCTACCATAAACTCAGCATCGACATCTATTTGATTATATTCAGCATCCATAAATGCATAACTTGGATCTGCAAAATAGGAGTAAGTCACTTCTTTTCTCTCAAGAACCACTTGGTCAAACTTATCAGTCGCACTAAAAACAGTCTCACTGGGTGCATCCGTTAATAAGTTTTTTAATTTCATTTTCACAACAGCGGAGCTACGGCCAGATTTATTGTATTCGGCTTTAACCACAACCAACGGATCGTCACCAACCATGATTACGTTACCTACACGAAGTTCTTGCGCTGTTTTCATATTATTAGCACCAAATTATTAATCATTTTAAAAGCAGAATTATACGCTAACTAGTTGGCTTGCCGCAAAAAGCTACTAGCTGAGCAACTAAGCTCTTCTGCGTTTCATAATGCTTTAATCGCTGTAGTGTGCAAACCTCAATTGCTGGCAGCGCATTTAAATATCGCTGCCATAACGCGGCATAAAGTGACCCAATAGACCAAGTTTGATGCACCTCTGCCACCACACCATTCACCTGTGTGCAATCTTTATAAAACAGATCAATAAATTCATTTAATTTTGCAATGTGACTATTTTCAGTTTGAATATACGGCTGCCAAATAAAGGGCTTCCCTGCCCAAATCGCCCTCACCCAACTATCTTCACCACGCACAAAGTTAATATCGCTAGACCACAACAATTGATCGTAATCAGCCTGAGATAAAAATGGCAATACATGTAGCGTTAAGCTGTCAACGGTAAACTTATCGCCTACGCTTAAGCTGCTTTTGCCAAAAAAACTAGCGAGTAATTGCAAATCATCCGTCATCGGCGCCAACACCGTAACCTTTTGTTCACCAGCTACCATTGCAGCAAGCAAGTGCTCTAATGGCGCATTAGGGTAAAAAAACATCGACACCTTTAAGCTATCATTATCAGACACGCCTAAATCATCAAGAAAGTTTGCTTTTGTATCCGGGGATTGCAAATACGCATCGCGGCGTGCCGTTAGACTTCTCTCGCGCAGCAGCCCACCCGTAGCATTAGTAAAGCCTGGAAAATAGAAATGTCTTATGACCCCAGCGGGGTGATTGTTTTTATTCTTATTGTGAAAATGAGAAACCCATGGCTCCGCAGATAAATATTCCAAATTTATCCACGTCGCATCTGTATGCATATTTTCTTGATAAGTTGCTGGCAAGCCACAAGCAAATGTTTCAATCACCATATTAGCCGTCTGGTTAAAAACCGTGTCCTCATCCCAACGGATAATCGTGACATGCTCGTATTGTTGTTTTACTTTAGTAGGGTCAATACCAATTAAGATGTGTTTGGCCGCCTCCAAGTTGTCTACAAACAATCTCACTGGCAGCTTATATTCGTCTTGCAATTGCTTAGCTACTCGCCAACAAACACCAATATCGCCAAAGTTATCGACAATCTTGCAAAAAATATCCCATCGCGCATTTTCCATATTGAGATGAGCATAATCTTCAATGCCCATAAACTCAACAGCTAAGCATAGTTGATTGGAGAAGTATTGCCTGTTAGGGTGATGTAGAAAAGAAGGTTAAAAAGGCCACATAAGTGAAAAGACTATGTTTCGGATAAAAACTCGTTTCTTAAGGTTAGTGAGATTCTTCTCTCATGCCGATCGCATTAGCGAGCGCAAGTTTTTTGGGCTTGGTCAGTTTGTGTTATTACTCACCTTAGCGCCTTTTATATTTAATTTAAGCTTGTATAGTTTTAGCGAGCCTAAAGCCGTTGCCTCTCACTACGAATATAAGCCTGATCGTTTTGAACAACTCCCAGCACTCGCCTCTGAAAAAAATGTAAAGTCCTCGCCAGTAGCACCGCGTTTGCAAACACTAGTACGTCATGAAAGTAATGAACTAAACAAATGCAAAAAGTTTCCACTACACCAGTTTTTTTATGCAAAAAATTGTAATCACCTTCAAAATAAAGCAAAAAAATACGCCGTAGCCTACTTTAAGAAACAACTTACTTATATAAAAAAATATACCGCATACTCAGCAGATCGCAAGCAATACAAAAAAGAAATAGACAGCAAATACCATGCATTTGATGTTAATCAAAAAAAACCTGAGCCACTACCAACAGATATTGAAGTTAAGCAATTTTCTAAAGACTCTTTTAATGCCATGTTAAGTGACAGTTTATCGGGTAACGATTGGCAAAAAGTCACCTTTCCAATTTGGCTGCTCGGGGCGCTACTCATCATCCCAACCGTTTTATTATGTTTAAGACGCCAACGATGGGGTTTGCTAGCTTTTGGTTTAATGGTGCCAGCTTACAATTATTTTGTGACAATCCCACCCGTCTTTTTAGACTGGGAAGCGCTTTCTGGCAAAGAAATTACCAGCACACTTGTCCCTCAAGCTGCCTTTATTTGGTTTGCCCTTAAAGGCAAAATAAGATCTAAATCATTCACCTACTTTATATTGCTATTAGTCATCTGTACTTTCATACCAACCTTAGTAGGTGATGAAACAGGCTTTAGCACCATGCGCGCGCAATTACCTATTTTGGTGTTTATTGTCGCCTGTTTGATTGCACGGCTATTGGTTAGAATTGTGCAAGAAAACGCCTACCTATTTCACAATCTTGGTTGGTCAAAAAGCCTACGTACAGGGCTGCACTCTCTTTTGCTTTGGTTACCCATGGTCTTGCTTGCCATGCCCTATTTTTACATGACCGAAGTCGTATTACCTAAACATGCCGTTAACCATCTTAATAAAGAAGGCGTATTACAGTTTAATCATGAACACAATCTCTTAGATAATGCACTGCAATCTACAGCAGCCCATAGCGATGATGCCATTTACGCCTGGCACATCACCACGCAAAGCATGAAAAAAGATATCTACTTCAAAGGCAAGCAATTACAAGATATCGACCTGCAACAAAGTATTGAGCGAGCATTCGATAAAGTAATGCCAAAATCACTAGCATTTGATCCATACGATTCAGATGCTTTTCTTGTTGCACCCGTGGTAGAGCTCAGCGTTGATGCATCACAAGCATCAACCAATAAAGCGTTCAAAAACCTTAGAGGTAAATTAAGAAAGCAGTTAAGCGATCTCGCTGCTGGCCATGATGCGCAATTTAAAGAGGCTGTTGATCAAGGTAAAGACAAAGCTTGGTATGTCGTCGAAGACCTGCACCAACTAGGACAAGATGCGATATTAGAAACCAATCGTACTGCGCAAGATTCAGCATGGTGGACCATTAGCTATTTACGCGCCGCGCATCAGCTCACTATTTTATTTTTTATCTTTATCTGTATTAAAAGCTTTATGTACGTCTTTGCCCGTGTCAGTTTTAATCGTGATACAGGCTCCTTTATCACCTTAGGTAATACCAAAGATTCTAATACTAAAGGCGCCGTGCAAGATAATGTAAAGTCTAAAATTAAGCGCGCTGGTCTGCAATATTTTATCCATGGAGATGCAGAAGAAACCTTCTATATTTCTCGTCGTTTTCAGTGTCGTGGTAAAGCACCAAAATTTACCATTCCACAACCTTTCCATGCGCCCATTGCAAGGCTATTCAATGGCGCAATATCCATGAACAAAGTGATCATGCACAAAGGTGATGACACTGTGAGCTGCACAGCTGCACAAGGTATCGAATTTTTTGAATGGAATTTACGCGATGACGAAGCTGTTATATTCGATTTTCACAATTTTGTCGGCATGTCAGCAAAGGTGAAAATATCTACGCTCATCAGCACCCGTATATCGTCTTTACTGCTGGGCAAAATGATTTACTCGCAAGCTATAGGCCCAGGCAAATTGATTTTAATGGCTAAAGGCCGCGCAGAAATTATAGATTCTGAAAGTAACGGCGGCAGCCTACCACCAGAACGCTTAATCGCCATGCAAACCAATACAAGACTACATATCGATAGTGAGCTTGATATCGTCAACATCTACCTTAGCACTGCCTATGTCCGCCCTGCTGGCGGTGGTCAAGTCATTGTCGATGTTGACAGCCAGCGTGGTACAAAAACAGGCTTAGGCAGCTTCTTAAAACGCTTTATACTGCCAATATAAATCGACAATGAACAGAGACTATAAAAACTTACTGCCTCAGGTACTTAAAGCGCTTTATCCAGATGCGTATGAACGTAATCGTGTCAAAGCATTATTGTCATCTTACGGCAAAGAGTCCTATCATCAAGAACCAGAGCGTGTTCATCTTGGCATTTTAAAACTTGTATCAAAAGAGCCAGAGAAATTAGAAACCTACATACAATTAGCCTGTAGTGATTTTCGTGATTTATTGTGTGCCGCAGAATATTATCTCACTTCACCACAATATAAACTGAGTAAAATATCGCCCGAGAAATATGCAAAACTTGAAGAGAGAGAAAGAACTGAGTATGACCAGTGGTTATCTAACATATTATCAGGCCATCAGCAAAGTGCCTATATAAAGCAATAAAAATAATAGTGTGTCTGAATATTTGAATTTAGTAAAATAAAGTACAATAAAAATCATTAATTTTTTAATTCGACCCTAATAATATAATTTAAAACATAATTAGATACCTATCTTAATTAACTTTGAAAGTCCCATATAAACGGATATGCAAAACCTACTAGAAGAATTAAAAACAACACTACAAAGTGATGAACGGCTGATTATTGATGGTCAGTTAGTGAAAAATAAAGTGGTCGAGCTTGCGCTTGCCATAGATGAAGAGCTGATTGCCTTATTGTTGGGTAATGACAATATCAAAAAACATTTTTTCAAAGAAATAAGCGACGTTTTAGTATTTGATAAGGTGGCATTTCAAAGTTTTGTCAGCAATAAACAATTCTTACCTGATAGCTATACTGCATTTAAAAACAAAATCGGCTTAACGGCTAATGGAGACTATTTAACCGAAAGCAAAGAAGTAGTTTTAACGTGGCCGTATAAAGACTGTGTGTTAGAAGGCGGTCAAACCAAAAGAAGATCAAAAGCGTAAAGAAATATTTTGGAATGAAACGCTTGCATCTGATAAAATTGACCGCTTACTTGCTCCCAAGGCATTAACGAATTTCAAAAAGTATGACAAAGATGGTGAGCATAAAGCAGAAAATATAAGCCTTGATGATAATTTGATTATTAAAGGTAATAACCTATTGGCTTTGCATTCTTTGAAAAAACAATATGCGGGTAAGGTAAAGCTGATTTATATAGATCCGCCTTATAACACAGGTTCAGATAGCTTTGGATATAACGATAGTTTCAATCATTCTACGTGGCTTACATTTATGAAAAATAGATTGGAAGTAGCCAAAGAATTATTAAGTGATAATGGTGCTATTTTTGTTCAATGCGATGATAATGAACAGGCAAATCTAAAAGTTTTAATGGATGAAGTCATAGGTAAGGCAAATTATAGAGAAACAATAGTTGTTAAAACAAGCACCCCAAGTGGCGTTAATGCAGTTAATGTTAAGCGAGGTGAACGTCTTTTTAAAGTGAAAGAATATTTGTTATTTTATTCAAAAACCCCAACATATAGATTTAAACCTATTTATGTTAAAAGTAAATTTAACAAGAGCTACCATTTTGAAGTAATTAAAAATAAAGATGAATATCAAATTAAGGATTTAAAAAAACAATTTAAAGATAATGTTGAACTTGAAGGATATACTTTAAAAAACCCAGGAAATATTTTTTCTCTTGAAAAAAATAACAAAAAAGCTGGTAACAAAATTAAAGGAGTTATACAAGAATCAAAAAATAGTAAGAATGTCATTGAATACCTAAATAGTAAAAATCAAAAAGTTTTAATTTATAACGGCGGTGTTTTCATTCCTTTAAAAGATAGGGTTGTAAAAGATAATGGGGAATATTTTTTCGGTACACTAATTTCAGATTTATGGGATGATGAAATATTTCAAACAAATCAAAATGAAGGTGGTGTCAATTTACCAAGTGGCAAAAAACCAGAAAAACTTTTAAAAAGAATATTTGAATTAACTACTAATGAAAATGACATTATACTTGACTATCATCTAGGAAGTGGAACCACTTGTGCAGTTGCCCATAAAATGGGAAGGCGATACATAGGAGTTGAGCAGCTAAATTATGATGAAAATGATAGTGTTGTACGTTTAAATAATGTCATAAAAGGCGATAAATCAGGAATTTCAAAATCAGTTGACTGGCAAGGTGGCAGTTCTTTTACTTACTGTGAATTAACACAACACAATGCCAATGTCATAGATGAAATTGAACAAGCCGATACTACTAAATCTTTAAAATCAATCTGGCATGAAATAGAAAAAACGGATTTTATCAGCTATAAAATAAGGCCTGAAACCATTAATGAAAATATCCATGAATTTGAAGCCTTAACCATCGAGGAGCAAAAACAATTCTTGATTGATGTACTGGATAAAAACCAGCTTTATGTGAATTATTCAGATATTGAAGATGAAGACTATCAAATGTCGGATGGCGATAAAAAACTGAATAAACAGTTTTATGGTGATGCTTAATTATGGCTGACAAACCATTGCTTCACGAAAAACTAACGACAGGAGCAGAGTTTTTAGGGGGAGAAGATTTTTATCAAAAGAACATCCCTGTTGGTATTGTTAGTAATCTAAATCCAGCGTTTGAGCTTAGACCGTATCAGCTTGAAGCCTTTGGAAGGTTTAAGTATTTCATGGAAAGCTATTCTGGGCGTGCTAAAGATGCGCCTACTCAAACCTTGTTCCACATGGCAACAGGTAGCGGTAAAACCTTAATCATGTCGGGTTTAATGCTGTATTTATATCAACAAGGCTACCGAAACTTTTTATTTTTTGTAAATAGCACCAATATTATTAATAAAACCCGTGACAACTTTCTTAATACAGTTGCTTCAAAGTATCTGTTTAATGAAACAGTTCAAATTAATAATCAGCAAATACGGATTAAGGAAGTTGATAATTTTCAGGCGGCTAATCCTGATGATATAAATATTGTATTTTCAACTATTCAAGGCTTACATAGTCGCTTAAACACACCGCGAGAAAACAGTCTGACGTATGATGATTTTGAGAATGAGAAAATCGTTTTAATTTCAGATGAAGCGCATCATATTAATGCGGAAACACAAAAAACAGCTAAGTTAAATCAAGCTGAATTGTTTGACTTGAATACGTGGGAATCGACGGTTAATAGAATATTCAATGCGGATCCTCAGAATATCTTATTGGAATTTACAGCAACGATAGATTTAACCAACCCTCAGATCGTGGATAAATACCAAGACAAGATTATTTTTGATTACCCTTTGAAGGAGTTTAGATTAGACGGCTATTCTAAAGAAGTAAAAGTATTACAATCTGATATTCAGCCGTTTGATAGGGCATTGCAAGCCATTCTATTAAGCCAGTTTAGACGAAAAGTATTTGCTGATCATGGTTGGTTGATTAAGCCTGTAATTTTGTTTAAGTCTAAAACGATTAACGAATCGAATGACTTTTATGATGAATTTGTTTTAAAAATAAAAAATCTGAAAGCGAGTGACTTAACGAAGATTAAAAGCAATCCTAATCTTGATAGTGTATTGCAAAATGTATTTACTTCGTTTGAAGCGAATAATATTACCTTAGATAATCTAGCACTAGAGTTACAAGAAGAATTTGCTGAAAATAAATGTATTTCTGTAAATTCAAAAGATGAATCAGAGCAGAAACAAATTGCCGTTAATACATTAGAAGATAGTGATAATGAATACCGTGCTATTTTTGCCGTTGATAAGCTCAATGAAGGTTGGGATGTGCTTAACTTGTTTGATATTGTGCGAATGTACGATACCCGTGATGCTGCTAATAATAGAGTGGGGAAAACAACACTTTCAGAGGCTCAATTAATTGGTCGTGGTGCAAGGTACTGCCCTTTTAGGCTAGAGGACGATCAGCCATTATTTCAGCGAAAGTACGATATTCTTAATTCTGAAACAGAACGTGATTTAAAGCTATGTGAATAACTTTATTATCATAGTGCATATAATCCCCGTTATATTCAAGAATTGCACGCCGCATTAAAAGAAAGTGGAATAACACCGGATACTAGTCGTAAATTAGATTTATTCTTGAAAGATGAATTTAAAGAGAAACCATTTTTCAAGACTGGATTTGTTTTTAAAAATGAAAGAGTAAAATATGAACGCGAAGATGTAACCGGTATTCATGCCTCGTTTATTGAAACGACCCATGAAGCCCCCCTACTAACAGGGTTTTCTCAATCATCAACTGCTTTTGAGGAACAGAAGCAAAGGCAAGCAAATAAAAAACAACAAGATTATTTAATAAAGTCTTTTGGTTCAAGTGTCGTTAGAAAAGCGTTAAGTAAATTTCCTGAATATCAGTTCTCAAATTTAAAGCAGTTCTTCCCACATTTAAAAAGCATTTCTGAATTTATAGAGTCAGAGAGTTATCTAGGTAAACTAAAAATCGAAGTAGAAGGCTCTGAACATATAGTCAAGAGCCTAAGCCAAGGTGATAAGCTAGATTGTGTTATCCGCGTGCTTGAAAAGCTCAGTAACCAGTTGCAAGCGGAAAAGGTTGATTATAAAGGCACAAAAGAGTTTAAGCATTTTCTAATCAAGGACGTGTTTACTAAGAAAACGCTCAATATTGTTAATGATGGTAAAGGTGATAAAGAGACAGGTATTGCTCAAAGCGAAACAACTAATTCAGCATTACAGATAGATTTGTCCGATCAGGACTGGTTCGCGTTTAACGAGAACTATGGCTCGAATGAAGAGAAGTATCTAGTCAAGTATATTGCCAAGGTGATAGAACAGTTGAAGAAGAAGTATTCAGAGGTTTATCTATTGCGGAATGAACGACATTTTAAAATATTTAACTTTGATGATGGCAGAGCGTTTGAACCTGATTTTGTCTTATTCTTGATTAAAGAAAATGAAAGTCCTACATTACACTATCAGGTATTTATCGAACCTAAAGGGCAACAATTTATTAAAGGCGATGAATGGAAGCACAATTTTTTAATGCAATTAAAATCAGATCATAAAATTGAACAACTATGGTCAGATAGGAACTACATAATTTGGGGTATGCCTTTTTATAATGAAACAGAGACAAAACCGAATTTTGAAAAAGAGTTTAGTGCCTTGCTGTAATGATGCACCTCAACAAAACACATAACAAAAACTAATACCGAACCTCAACCACCTCAAACTCACCTTGACCTTTGGGTGTTTTTACACGCACGACATCACCCACTGTTTTACCTCGTACTGCTTTTGCTAGAGGTGATATCCAACTAATAAAGCCTTTATCAGGTTCGATTTCGTCTTTACCGACAATACGGATGGTTTGTTCACTATCGTCACTCAGATTAAATAAAGTAACCCACGCGCCAAAAAATACTTTTTCTAGCCCTTCTTGCAAGCTGCTATCGACCACTTCAGCTAAATCCATCCGTTTCATTAAATGGCGGCAGCGGCTATCGATTTGGCGTAAGCGACGCTTACCATAAATATAATCACCATTTTCACTTCTATCACCATTACTGGCGGCCCATGAAACGGTACGCACTACTTCAGGGCGCTCTACCTTATACAGCTGATGAAACTCAGCTTGTAATGCAGTAAAACCATCGGGCGTGATGTAGTTTATTTCGTCAGAGGCTGCCACGCATTAACGCCCGCTAGGTAGTTGATTTTCTAGCACTTTTACATCGTAGACAAAATACTCAGTATCACCAAAACAACTCGTCGGAATCCATTTATGTTGTTTGTATAACAAGCGTACACGTTGGCCATTGGTTTCGTTAATTTTTTTATAAACTTCTTCATTTTTAGCAGTAAAAAAGAACTTTTCTGCTTGGGTACCAGGTACGGTTACTAGCACTTGCTCACCTTCATAGGTTTTACAGACAAAGCCTTTTTCTGAGATTTTTTGCACAAACCCAACACGCTCACCTGATGAATAAACCCAATGTAAAGTGCCGAAGGTATAGGCCACAA
>CAYXOR010000035.1:0-21062 GCA_964466895.1 uncultured Methylophilaceae bacterium
CAAGATACAAATCACCTAATCCATCTTGCTGATAACCACCACCTATATTACTGTGGTTGCCTATCGCTGGCAGGATGTTTAGTCCGGTTTGATGCTGGTAATCAACACCTTTAAATAGGTAACGATATTCATTTTCTGCCCGTATCACGGCAACGTTTTCCACATTGGGTGCAAAGGCCATGTTCCCATGTACACCAGTGCTGACAGGGTCGAAGATAACCCCTGCTGAAACATCTACTTGCCCTGCTGGGATAAGTTGTTCGCCTGTTTTAGGGTCGATTAAGCCGTGTTGATACAACATATGGGTAAATACCGCTGCTGTGGCGGCGCCTCGACTAAAAGCAGTCATTGCGGTGGTTACGTCGCCATCTGGATGCGTCTTTAGCCAGTCAGAAGCTGCATGAGAAAAATCACCGTAAGCTTCTGTTGCAGTATTAATGCTTTCTTGCGTCACTCTAAATGGCAGCCAAGCAGAGAACACTAAAGACCCTTCCGTGCCATGGCCAGCATAGTATGCTGTTCGAAGATTGCCTACTAGATTTTCGCTCTGTATTTCTTTTGCTTGTTCAAACAACTGTGCGACATTGGTGTCTTCCAGGTTGCCACCGCGCGCCACGTCACCTTTATCATTGCGCGTACCATCAAAGGCAGCAAAGAATACAAATTGATCAGGCTTAATGGCATTCACTTCTGCTGCATGGGCAATAGTTTCTGCTTGTGCTAAAGCACGCTGCGTTTGTGCTGCATTGAGCACACCTGCAATTTGTGGGTTAGGTTCTCGCCATGTTGTGGCCATATCAGTTCAACTTACTGTTCTGGGTAGAGTAAAATCATTTTTAAATAATCATAAGCAGATGGGCCTTGAGCTGGCTCATTTTCTGCTCTCCTTCTTGGGGTAATCACGTAAACATACAATTGCCCTTGTTTAAAAGAAGCAAAGAAACGATGTTTACGACTAAAGTCTTTCGGTAGCTTTTTAACCAAGTCGATGGTGACTTCATGCACCTTACCCGTTTGCTTGTCTAGCCATTTCATATAAAAAATCTTAAGGTCTGAGCGCATCGTGTTCGCCCGAACAGCCTCACCCTGCATACATCTACCACGTCCATGATATACGCATGGGTTTCTTATTGCATAGCCATCGGGATTACCATATACATAATCTAGAACCTGAATGCGGTCTACACCTGCTTGGCCATCAAATTCACTCCTATCAAACCCAAAAGCATGTCTTATCATTTCATCCCCTGCTAAGCTGTTTGTAGCACAAGCGGTTAGATTGAGCATCAAAATACCTAATAAAAAAAATCGAAATATTGTTTTCATTTTTATCTCCTATTTTTAATGAGAATGCTATCACAAACAATGATTGTATCTAAACTTAAGTTAGAAGCCATACGTAACAACATGATTCATGGGATAATTTAATTATGTCAGATAGCCCTAAATTAAATAGTACAGAACAAAGCTCATCATTAGCCCAAATATTCACACCAGAAGGTCCATTAGCGTCCACGATTAAAGGTTATTCTGAACGTGAAGAGCAAATTAAAATGGCATTGGCCATTGAAGAGGCTATTCATGAAAATAAGCAGCTCATTGCGGAAGCAGGTACCGGTACAGGTAAAACCTTTGCTTATCTCGTACCTGCATTGTTGTCTGGTGGTAAGGTCATTATTTCTACAGGCACTAAAACCTTACAAGACCAATTATTTAATCGTGATTTACCCAATGTGCGTGATGCGCTTAAAGTGCCAGTCACCATTAGCATGCTTAAAGGTCGGGCTAATTATGTTTGTCATTACCATTTAGAGCACGCAGGTCTAGAGGGGCGTTTTGCTTCTCGCGAGGATGCCAACTATATCCCTATTATTAAAAGCTTCGCAGAAAATAGTAAAACGGGTGATAAGAGCGAATTAGTTGATGTGCCAGAAAATGCGACCATTTGGCCAAACGTGACATCGACGCGTGATAATTGCTTAGGGCAAGATTGTAATTTTTATAAAGAATGTTTTGTCATGGAAGCGCGTAAGAATGCGTTAGCCGCGGATGTTGTGGTCGTAAATCATCATTTGTTTTTTGCAGATGTGATGCTCCGCGACGAGGGCGTGACAGAATTGTTGCCTAGTGCCAATACGGTTATTTTTGACGAAGCACATCAATTGCCAGAAGTAGCTGGATTATTTTTTGGAGAGGACGTTTCTACTAACCAACTATTAGAGCTTTGTCGCGATAGTACTGCAGCCCATATTACTTTAGCCAAAGATTGTATTGCCTTGGGTGAAACGATTCTCGACACAGAAAAAGCAGTTAAAGACTTTAGGTTGGTATTTACGCATGAAGGCCCGCGTCTACCCGTGCAAAAAGCATTGGTAATAAAAGGTTTTCAAGAAGCGTTTGAGAATTTGCAGTCTAAGTTAGAGGCGCTATGTAAAGTACTTGAAAGCCAAGCGCCGCGTGACCCTTTATTAGAAAAATGCTGGGAGCGTAGTGTTGGTTTGTCAGTATTGTTTGCGCGTTGGGATAAAGCAGAAAATGCCAACTTAGTACGATGGGTAGAAGTGTTTACGCAATCTGTGCAGCTACATGCAACGCCATTGAGTGTGGCGGATGGCTTTAGTAAACAACTGAATGCACAACCACGCGCTTGGATTTTCACTTCTGCCACGTTGGCCGTTAAAAGTGATTTTAGCCATTACAAAGCGCAAATGGGCTTGCAGGATGCTGAGTCGCTCTATTTACAAAGCCCATTTGATTACGATAATCAAGCGCTACTTTACGCGCCTATGGGCATGCCGGACCCTAATAGTGCTGCTTATGCCGCCGCGGTTGCTGAAGCAAGCTTACCCGTGATTCAAGCCAGCCAAGGACGGGCATTTATTCTTTGCACTTCGTTAAGAGCAATGCGCGAGATACATGCTTTACTAAAAGATGCGTTTGGCAGTCATGGCTTAGAGTATCCACTGTTTTTGCAAGGTGATAGCACGCGTACTGAGTTGTTAGAAAGGTTCCGTAGCCATGGTAATGCTGTGTTGGTGGGCTCGCAAAGCTTTTGGGAAGGCGTAGATGTACGCGGTGAAGCGTTAAGTGTGGTTATTATCGATAAAATACCTTTTGCGCCACCCGATGACCCGGTGCTTTCTGCGCGTATTGATAAAATGAAAGCTGAAGGTAAGAATGCATTTATGGAATATCAGTTACCTTATTCAGTGATTACGCTGAAACAGGGTGCAGGTAGGCTGATTAGAGATGAGACAGACAAGGGCGTACTCATGATTTGCGATCCGCGCTTAATCACCAAGCCTTATGGCAAACGTATTTGGCAAAGTTTGCCACCGTTCAGGCGAACGAAAGAACTAGCAGATGTAGAGGCTTTTTTTGCTGAAACTGTTTTGAGCTAGAAGATGCTGACCGTACATGATAGAGATTCCTTACACTGAATATACACTGACTGCCATGCGTGCGCAGGGCGCAGGCGGGCAAAATGTGAATAAAGTGTCTAGTGCTATTCATTTACGTTTTGATATTGCTGCGAGTAGTTTGCATGACTGGCTAAAAGAAAAGTTATTAGGTTTGCGCGATAGTCGTATTACTCGGCAAGGTGTTTTGATCCTTAAAGCACAACAGTTCCGTACCCAAGATGCCAATAAAAAAGATGCAATAAAGCGTTTGCATGATTTAGTTAATAAAGCTGCTATCGTGCCAGCATACCGACGTGCAACTCGTCCAACACGGGGCTCAGTTAAGCGCCGGCTAGAAAGTAAAACGCAACGTAGCCGAATTAAAACTTTACGTGGGCGTGTCAATAAAGATTCAATGTAAATTCTCTATTTTTTTGATATCAGAACATCTAATTGCAGCGCTGTTATGGTTTTAATGTCAAAATAACACTTATGAAATTATTGGCTTTAGATGCTTCAACCGAGTTCTTGTCGCTTGCGTTGATGGTGGATGAAAATATCAGTACTTATTATGAGTATGCTGGACGAACGGCTTCACAACTTATTCTGCCGCAAATACAAATTTTGCTAGATACGGCAAAAATTAAACTAACTGATTTAGATGGCATTGCATTTGGTGCGGGTCCTGGCGCATTTACAGGCGTACGCATTGCTTGCGGTGTGGCACAAGGCTTGGGTTTTGGTGCAAGCTTACCTGTTGAGGCTGTTAATACATTAAAAGTTTTAGCGCAAGGTAGTGGTGCTAGTAAGGTTATTGTTTGCACGGATGCTCGTATGGGCGAGGTTTACCATGCGGCATTTGAATGGCAAGATAATGGCTGGGTTGAGGTGTTGCCCGCAGGCGTTTATAAACCAGAAGCTGTGCCAGAGATAGAAGGCTCAGCTTGGATAGGCGTCGGCAGCGGTTGGAAAGCCTATGGTGATGTGCTTAGTCATCGATACCAAGAAAACATCATTGAAAAAAGGCCTAATGTTACCCCAATGGCTGAAGCTATTTTGCAATTAACACACCGACTTTTTGAAAGTGGCGCGGCGAAAACAGCAAGTGAAGCGAGACCTATTTATATCCGTAACCGTGTGGCACTAACGACTAGCGAGCGTGAGCAAGGGCAGCGATTATGAGCGCTGTATTAAAGGAAGATTATCAACTAAGGCCCATGACGCAAGAAGATTTAGATACTGTTATGGTGATAGAGCCGACGATTTATTCACACCCATGGAGCCGTGGAAATTTTACCGATTCACTACAAGCAGGTTATAGTGCATGGGTGCTTACTTTGCACGAAGAGATTATTGGTTATATGCTGATGATGATTGCCCTTAATGAGGCGCACTTACTCAATATTAGTGTCGCTGCACCGTATCAAAAGCAAGGGTTTGGACATGTTTTGCTTGAGCACATGCTAGATAAAGCTAAGCATTACAAGGCAACCGACATTTTTTTAGAGGTGCGTGCAAGTAATACTTCTGCTGTTGGTTTATATGAATCTCATGGCTTTGTAGAGGTAAGTGTTAGGCGCGGCTATTATCCTGCAGGGGCCGGTCGTGAAGATGCGATTTTGATGGGCTTAGTTTTATGACGACAAGAGAAGGCATTTTAAGAGAGTTAGAGTTGTTGCCTGTTTGGCGGTTGCGTACAGCCGCACCTAAAGCTGCAGTAGAGACTAAGCCAACACCATCAATAGTAGAAACTTCACTAATAGAAACACAACCAGTGCCACCAGAAGTGGCATTGCCTATGTTTAGAATGATAGTCAGTGATGATGCAAAGTGGCTATTTTTGCTTAAACCAAGTCAAGCTAGTGAGGCTGAAGCGCTATTGCAAAATATGTTAAAGGCGGTGGCAGTTAAACCAAGTCAAGATATCGCTGATGCTAACGTGCAGCAGATAGCCCAATACGCACCCAAGGTGATTATTGTCATGGGTGAACAAGAAGCGCAGCTAGTATTAGAAACAATGCAAACATTAGTGCAAATGCGTGGTCATCCTCATCAATATAACAATGTGCCCGTTATTGTGACTTACTCACTAGAACATTTATTAATGCATTTAGGAGATAAAGCTAAGGCATGGGAAGATTTGTGTTTAGCAAAATTAACAATTGCATCCTTGTAATCAAATAAGCCGATGCCTATACTTAAGCAATGTACTAACTATTTATATTTAAGGGAACAAGATGAAAAACTTATTTTTTAAATGCATCATTGTGATATCAATGATGGGATTGACGGGCTGTGGCTATAACACTTTTCAAGCGCTTGATGAAGAAGCAAAGGCGAGTTGGTCAGAAGTGTTGAATCAATATCAACGCCGTGCAGATTTAATTCCAAATTTAGTGAAGACTGTGAAAGGTTATGCTGCTCACGAAAAAGAAGTGTTTACAGAAGTGACCAATGCACGAGCGAGTGTTGGTGGCATTCAGATGACACCAGAGCTGCTCAATGACCCTGCAGCCATGGCAAAATTCCAAGCGGCACAAGGTCAAATGACTAGCGCACTATCTCGTTTGATGTTGGTAGCAGAGAACTACCCTGATTTAAAAGCTGATCAAGGTTTTAGAGACTTACAAGCGCAATTAGAGGGGACTGAAAACCGCATCACCGTTGCACGCAACCGTTTTATACAGACGGTTAAAGAATATAATATAGCGGTTCGTAGTTTTCCTAAAAATTTAACGGCAATGGTGTTTGGCTATGAAATAAAACCATCTTTCACTGTAGAAAACGAAAAAGAAATTTCAGCACCACCTGTTGTTGAATTTTAAGTAAATTTTAAAGGTGAAGCCTTATTTTAAAACGAGGTTTTTAATGTTATTTGCGACGCTATTGCTAGCGCCGCAGATAGCATTCGCGGCATTGGTTGATGTGCCTGATTTCACTGCGCGCATTATCGATTTAACCCAAACCTTATCAGAGCCACAGCTGATTGCTTTCGAAGCAAAACTACAAAATTTTGAACAAAAAAAAGGTAGTCAAATTGCCGTGCTTATCGTGCCTACGACACAGCCAGAAGATATTGCCCAATATGCTATTCGTGTTGTTGATCAATGGAAGGTTGGTCGCAAAGATGTCGATGATGGCTTGCTGCTGCTCATTGCAAAAGATGACCGAAAAATGCGTATTGAAGTTGGTTATGGGTTAGAAGGTGCTATTCCTGACCTCTACGCTAAACGTATTATTAATGAAGCGATAGCGCCAAGACTTAAGCAAGGAGATTTTGCTGGTGGTATTGATGCGGGTTTAAATGCATTAATAGGTCTGGTAGAAGGCGAGCCTTTGCCCACACCTGTTAAAGCAAGGATGGGTGGTTCACTGTTGGAAGATTTAATGCCATTATTGATATTTGGTGGCATGATATCTGGTCTGTTTCTAAGTAGTAAATTTGGTACGTTTCTAGGTAGCGTCGCTAACGGCGGTTTGATCGGTAGTATTTTGTTCTTTTTTGGCTTGTCTATCGTAGGTGCTGGCGTACTTGGTTTGATTGCTTTCTTCTTTACCATGATGATGGGGGGGAGAGGGATAAATGGCTACAGTAGAGGCTCCCCTTCAAGTGGTGGTTTTGGGGGTGGCTTCGGTGGAGGGATGGGCGGCGGCTTCGGCGGCGGTGGTGCATCGGGGAGCTGGTAATGATATTTAAAAGTATCACTAGATTTTTTAAACACCTATTGAGTCATCCTTGGCAGGTGAAGCGTCATTTTTCTGCACTGGCGTTACAGAATATTGAAGCGGCTATAACGGCAAGTGAAACGAAACATACGGGTGAAATACGTTTTGTGGTTGAAGCGGGTTTGCATCCTTACGAAATCGTATACAGTAAGACACCAAGAAAGCGTGGCATTGAACTGTTTGGTCGTTTGAACATCTGGGATACAGAACAGAATAACGGCGTGCTTATTTATTTGTTATTAGCCGACCGTGATGTCGAGATAGTTGCTGATAGGAGCATAGATAAGCATATTGGTTATGACAATTGGGATGCGATGTGTCATGAAATGGAAGTGTTGTTTAGGCGTAGCGAATTTGAGGCGGGTGTTTTGCTTGGTATTAATAAGGTGAGCGCCGCACTAGAGCAGCACTTTCCGATAGCAAGCATCAAAAACAAACGCAAAAGAAGCGTTAAGCGAAAACAAAATGAATTGCCAGATAAGCCGCTTATTATCTAGCTTATGTTTTTTGTGTTTTGGTCATGTTGCCATTGCAGGGTTTGACGATATTGGACGTATTTTTCATGAAAGCCCTACTCGTAAAGCTTTTGAAGTGTGCCAAAGTGGAGGCTGTGCAACAGTTTCGGCAAGCAGCCTAAGTGATAAAGACTGGCTGTTAATAAGCCAGCTATTTAACTCCGTAGCCATGGATGCAGACGATGAGCGCAAGCAGCTCGCGCTGGCTATTGGTGTTTTTGAGCGCATTGTTGGTAAAAAAATAGGGACTAGTAGCGATCTCGCGGGTACTTTCAATATGGCGCATGGGCAGCAAGATTGCAATGATGAAGCAATTAATACGACGACCTATATGCGGCTTTTGCAGAAAAATGGCTATCTAAATTTTCACAAAATAGAAGATATGCGAACGCGCAATTTCTTTTTTACTGGCTGGCCGCATACAACAGCTGTGATTAGAGAGATTGGCTCAGGTGAGCGGTTTGCAGTCGATAGCTGGTTTTATGATAATGGCCACCCTGCCACTATTGTGCCTTTTGTCGTATGGAAAGCGAATTACAAACCAGCTAATAGCCCGTTATCAGATTAGATGTTAAGTAAAAATCCAATCTAATAGGGCTTGTTTTAGATGTTAAAAGAGTGAAAATAACTGAATTATCACTCTCTGAGATATTGCTTATTGTGTTAGTTCTACTTCAGGTTGGTGCGATGCCTCGGGATAGTTTGTTTGAGCTTCATAATGCTCTTTCCATGGTAGCTTAGTAACTACATCTTTTAGTTTACCTGACATTGCTTCATCTGCTAGGGTTAGCGCTACTTGAGTAATATTAGTATTGAAGCTCTCTCTTTCGGCCCTAAAATAGCCTGCGGCATGTTTTAGTATGCTGTTCATGGCTTCTTGAACATGAGGGGTCTGCGTTTCACGAGCTTCTTTAAACTTCTCTAGTGCCTCTGTAGTGTTAGCAAGCTGCCTATCAATTTGCATGGTATTGAACACTCTCGTAAATATATTTTCTTGATTCAAGCTAACTTTTAAACTATAAGTATTGTTATTGATGAGTTCCCCAGCTACGTATGAGTTTGTTTTAGTTAGGTGATTATTATCAATAGGATGTTTGATTAGTTTTTTTTCTGATGCCTGTATTAGTGCTAGTGGTGACAATCGCGCTGAATCGTAGTCTCCATAATAGTAGGTGTCACCGTGCATTTCTGCTACATATTTGGCATGATTGCTCTTTGTAGATAGTGAGTTCTGACGTAATGTGTTGGGAGTGTCAGTTTTTGATTCATAGGCTTCTGCCCAGGGTAAATTATTAACGATTTTTTCTAATTTCCCTGTACTTGCATCGTCAGCTAAAATGAAGGCAGCTTGACTAAATTTTTCATGGTAGTTATTGTCACCTTCAAAATATTTTGCAGCATGATTTAATAGGTGGGTCATCGCCTGTTGAACATGGGGCGGTTGCGTTACTTGCGTTTCTTGAAAGAACTCTATTGCTTCTTTAGCTTGTAGTAATTTCGGGTCTATTTCACCAGCAAATTCTTTAATATAGTCCTCTTTGTGATATAACCAGCTAGGTTTAATTATCGAAACACCATCTGGGTATTTAATATGGCCCATTCCGTGGATATATTCATGATAAGTTGCGTATGTATCAGGGATATGAGCCATAGTTACAGGGGGTATGATTGGCTCTTTAATGAGTGTTTTTTCCATTTTGTATATTAGTTCTTGTGCTGATACATGTTTTGTATTGTCGGGCATTCGAAAGCGGCTATTAAAGTCTATGTCTACTAAGTATTCAGCGTTATAACCTGCTGCTGGTAAAAGTTTGTAGCTGCCGTGTGGTGTCAGTTGTCTATAGTAGTGATCCATTTTATTCTCTAGTTTTCAATAGCAATGTAAGTTAAGTATTAAACGAGATAAAAATAAAAAAGGGTTAAATGGATATAAATACGAAAGCTTGTTTATGGAATGCGCTATATTTTAATGATAGCAACGTAAAATGTTATAAATAAGATTATTGTTTGCTGACTTGATGCGTAATTAGCGCTAAAATCCTCATACTTAGAATATTGACAATTTTCATTATGCGTACCTCACAGTTTTTTATTTCCACCCAAAAAGAAGCGCCAAGTGATGCGGAGCTTATTAGTCATCAATTAATGATACGTGCGGGGCTTATTAAAAGGTTGGGTAGCGGCCTTTATAATTGGATGCCTTTGGGTTTGCGCGTATTGCGTAAAGTGGAAAACATTATCCGTGATGAAATGAATAAGGTGGGTGCTATAGAATTGCTCATGCCAGCGGTGCAGCCAAAAGAACTATGGGATGAAACAGGTCGCTGGGCTGAGTTTGGTCCGCAGATGTTAAAAATTCAAGATAGACATGCGCGTGAGTTTTGCTTTGGTCCTACGCATGAAGAGGTGATTACTGATATTGCACGTAAAGAAATTAATAGCTACAAACAGTTGCCGCTTACTTTTTACCAAATCCAAACTAAATTTCGCGATGAAATTCGTCCGCGTTTTGGTGTGATGCGTGCGCGTGAATTCCTAATGAAAGATGCTTATTCTTTCCATGCTAACCATGCATCATTAGAAGAGACCTATAACCGTATGCACGGTGCTTACCGTAATATTTTTACAAGGTTAGGGCTTAAATTTCGTGCGGTTAAAGCTGACCCTGGCGCGATTGGCGGCGATGGTTCACAAGAGTTTCATGTATTAGCAGATAGTGGTGAAGATGGCTTAGCTTATTGTGAAAACTCAGACTATGCGGTTAATGTTGAGCTGGCAGAGGTGGTTGCTTCAGGCGAGCGCCAAGCGGCTACAGAAACGATGCAAGAAGTCGATACGCCTAAGCAGACGGCTTGCGAAGATGTCGCTAAATTGTTGGGGATTGGTTTGGACCGCACGGTTAAAGCCATTGCATTGATGGCAGATGAGCAGTTTTATTTAGCTTTATTGAGAGGCGACCACCATTTAAATGAAGTTAAGTTAACAAAAGTAGCAGGCCTAAGCGATTTTAGATTTGCCACAGAAGAAGAAATACGTGCGCATCTTAATTGCCCACCTGGGTTTATTGGGCCAGTTGGTGTTGCAGAGAATGTGAATGTTATCGTAGATAAAACAGTAGCCAATATGAGTGATTTTGTATGCGGCGCCAATAAACCAAAATTGCATTTAAGCGGTGTGAATTTTGGCCGTGATTTATCTGAGTCTAGTGTCGTGGCAGATATCCGTAATGTTGTCGATGGGGACCTTAGCCCTGACGGTAAAGGCGTGCTTTCGCTATGTCGAGGCATAGAAGTTGGCCATATATTCCAGCTAGGTACTAAATATTCTCAAGTAATGGGAGCAACTTATCTAGATGAAAATGGAAAGAGTCAAGCCATGGAGATGGGCTGCTACGGTATAGGGGTGTCACGTATAGTAGGTGCCGCAATTGAGCAGGGATGTGACAAAAATGGCATTATTTTCCCCATAAGCATGGCGCCATTTACTGTGGTGATTTGTCCAATTGGACTAAATAAAAGTAAATTGGTTGAAAAAACAGCCAACCAACTCTACCAAGATTTGCTTAAAGCTGACGTGGATGTGCTGTTGGATGACCGCGGGGAGCGCCCAGGCGTTATGTTTGCAGAAAGTGACTTAATGGGGATACCGCACCGTATTGTAGTGGGTGAGCGCGGGCTTAATGAAGGGAAAGTGGAATATAAATCACGTCAGCAAGGCGAGCCGTTGAATATTGATTTAGCTAGTGCTGTTGATTATCTGTTAGAGCAACTTAATTAGGCATTAATCTTGCTTGTCTCTATATATATGTATACAGATAAGGTTAAAATAATTTTATTTATTGCGCTGGTGTTTTTTGTCAGTAGTATTTTTGCGGGCCCTCAGCGTGAAGAAGCGCTTTCTCATAGCGTTAAGGCGCTGATGCAAAAGTCAGTTAGCGATTTAGCAGCGCCCAAATTAATGTTCGCCAATAAGCAAGATGGTGATGCATGGCTGGCAACGATGTCGCAGCGTTTGCAAAAACGTATGCCAGATAAAACATACCGTGAGGACTTTTTAAAAACGGTACATTATGAAGCGACGCGGGCTGGTTTAGATCCGCAATTGGTGCTTAGTTTGATTCAGGTAGAAAGTGCCTTTAAAAAATATGCGGTTTCTCGTGTTGGTGCACGTGGTTATATGCAGGTGATGCCATTTTGGGTAAACGCAATCGGTAATGCTGAGCATAATTTATTCCATTTAAAACTCAATTTACGCTATGGCTGCACTATTTTAAGGCATTACCTAGCTATAGAGCGTGGAAACTTATTTCGGGCGTTGGGTCGATATAATGGTAGTTTAGGCAAGGCTAAATATCCTAACTTAGTCCTTGGAAAGTGGCGTAAATACTGGCATTACTCGAAAACAGTACAAGCTAAAAACAATTAGACATTGTTGCAAATTAGCCTTAAAAATTTCCTTATTTTCTCTTTTTAGCTTTAAAAAAGTTGCATCATGCACCAAAATGGGCATAACATGCATGCGTCAAGCTGATTTTGGTTAGTGCGGCATGTTTCTGCATTAGCTAAAGTTACTGGCAGTAATTCTCAATAGTATTATTTTAATAAGAGATTTATTTAATTTCAGGGAGAAGCATATGTCGCAATTAACAGCATTAGCATTAAGTATCGCAGTACTCGGTGGTATCTGGGCATTTTTAGCATTAGGACCACTTGGTGGGGCTGTGCCAATTGCATTGGTTTGGGTTGGTTTTATCGCTTGGGGTTGTTATTTTCATACTGGTGGAGATGGTCCAGCACTTCAAAAAACAATCGCGGGTATGGCTTATGGTGCAGTTATCGCCGGTATTGCCTTGTATCTAGTTAGTTCAGGCATGTTAGGTGGCTTGGGTGTGCTAGCAGCACCAGTCATCATTGCGGTTACAGTGTTCTTTTTAGTGATTGTGGCAGGGGCGAACTTATTGTCTGTCGTGCCAGCTAATGTGTACGGTTATGCTGCAACAGCTGGTTTAGCTTTAACCGCAGGTACCGTTGGTAATACAACAGCAATGGATATGAGTAACCCAGTGATTTTGGTTATCATCTCTACAGTACTTGGGGCAGTATTTGGCATGGTGTCTGGTAAAGTAGCGGGTGCTTTAGGCAAGTAGTGCTTTAAGTTAAGTAGCAAGACTTAGTAGTTAAGATTTAAATAATAAAAAACCGCGCATCAGCGCGGTTTTTTATTATTTGTAAAGATTGTTATTTAACAACTTTAAGTCCGTAATAGGTGCCAAATTCACCTTCGCTTTCATTGTAAATAAACAGCATATTGTTAGCATAACCAAGTCCATTGTAATAATTTTTGGCGCGTAGCTTTAATTTTTTTGGTAGTGCACTTTTTGCGACAAACTGTCCTTTAAGGTTGAAAATCAGTGCTGCTTTATGGTCTACATCTAATAAAACAAGCTCTTCACCTTTTATGCTAGTAAAAGCGATAAAGCTATCACTGACGTCATCAAATTTTGCACCAGCGGCTTTTAAATCTAGGGTTATTGTTCCTGCTGCTTCATCTTTTGCCGGGTCTACGATAAAGACTTGGTTGCTGCGGCGTTGCTTGGCGTAGTAGCGGTTATGCTTTGCATCGTAGCTTGGCATAGTGAAGGCATCACCAAACGCAGGGTTGAATTGCATGACTTCGGTAGATGAAGTTTTGATTTCACCTGTCTTGGTTGTCTCTAGGCCGAAAACACCCGTCATCGGTGCGAAGCCTACTGCACTGGATACGTTGTAAGTAATCGTTTCAAGTTGCTTTGAGTTTGTATTGTAGTAAATGGAACGATTGTCGAAACCAGGCCCAGCCGTATTAACGTATTCTCCTTCAGCATTAAAAGCATGTATTTTAGATTTAGAGATGGGTGCTTGGGTTGCGCTACCTAAAGGGGCAAGTCCGCCATCAGCCACATAATAGTGCATTAAAACGGGGTGGTAGGCTACAGTCTGCGGTCTTGTAGAAGGCGCAACAGCCATTTTCATTTTTATTACAGTTTCTGCGTTAGCCAATACTTCTGCCTGCGCAGTAGGTAAAATGAAAAGGCTGCTTAAAAAAAAGTGAATAAGTAAAGTATTAATTTTTAGTTTAGCTTGATGTTTGTTCAATGTAGTAGCCCTCAGTGTTTTTAGTCGGTAAAGCTTATTTTCTTGTAAAACGATTTAATTAGTGTGTCAGTTGACACTTTTGTTCAATTTATTAAATGCATTATTATTTCTTTTCTAAAAGCATGGCATCGCCGTAACTAAAAAAGCGATATTTCTCTTTTATCGCATGTTGATATGCGTTTTTAATAGGATCAAATCCAGCAAAGGCAGACACTAACATGAGTAGTGTGCTTTTGGGTAGATGAAAATTAGTTAACAATCTATCGACCACCTTGAAAGAATAGCCAGGCGTAATAAAAATATCAGTTTCATTGCTGCCGGCAGTTACTGTTCCATTTTGTGCTGCACTTTCTAAAGCGCGTAGAGCGGTAGTGCCTACCGCCGTTACTTTGCCGCCAGTTGCGCGTGTGTTTTTTATTTTTGTCACTGTCTCGGTAGGAATGGTATACAACTCGCTGTGCATTCTATGCTCAGCAATGTCATCTACTTTTACTGGTTGGAAGGTGCCTGCGCCAACGTGTAAGGTGATATAGGCAATATTAATACCTTTAGTTTTAAGTTGATTTATTAAGGCCTCATCAAAATGCAAGCCTGCTGTTGGCGCGGCAACAGCGCCTGCATGTTTTGCATATACGGTTTGATAACGTGTTTCATCTTCATGGTTTGCCGCGTGGGTAATATAAGGGGGCAAGGGTATGCTGCCATATTGCTCAAGTAAATTAAGCACGGGAGTTTCTGTTAAAAATTTTAAATGAAACAAGTTTTCCTCACGCCCGATAACTTCAACATTGATGTTGTCGGCTAGCGTTATTAAGCTGCCAACTTTTGGAGAGCGTGAGGCACGTACGTGTGCCAATGTATGATGGTCATCTAAGACACGTTCTATGAGCACCTCGACCGAACCGCCGGTCATTTTTTCACCAAATAAACGCGCTTTTATTACACGTGTATCGTTAAATATGAGCAAGTCATTGTTAGATAAATGTTTAGGTAAATCTAAAAACCTCTCATCTGTAATATCCCCAGATGGCTGGTTAATGTGCAGGAGTCTGCTTTCAGTACGTTTGCCAGTAGGGTGTTGTGCAATTAAGTTTTCGGGGAGGTGAAAATCGAAATCTTGGGTTTTCATAAAAGTTTAAACGTTTAGTCAATTTTTGGGTTCGCATATGGCAAAGAGCTTGCTATAATGGCGCCGTTGCAATTATACAGTAATGTATATTCCAAATTAGCCGGGATGGCGGAATTGGTAGACGCACGGGATTCAAAATCCCGCGTTGGTGACAACGTGGGGGTTCGATTCCCCCTCCCGGCACCAAGTGTTAGATGTCTAAAATGTCAGGAAAGTGTAAAAAATATGTAACGTTAATGTTACATATGTCTTGATAAGCGCATTTGAATGTGCGAGAATTTGGCCGTTTGTAGAAGTTGTAGTGTTTAGTAAATAATAAAATACGCAGTTAGTTTTGGCTGACGTGTTAGTAATTGCTGGTGCTTCTTGGGAGCTTGCTGGCGTTAACCATTTTTAAGTCGTTCACATTTTTTTAGGGTGGATTAAGTTATGAATAAGAGAATCATTCTCTCTCTTGGTGCTGCGTTTTTATCAATGTTTTCAGTGAGCTCTCAAGCTGACTATGCATTAAACTTAAAATCGCCAGCGACTGAAATCGCAAGTCAAATATATGATTTACATATGTTGATTTTATGGGTCTGTGTCGCCATTTTTGTTGTTGTGTTTGGTTTGATGTTTTATTCAATTCTTAAGCACCGTAAGTCAGTAGGGCACAAAGCAGCACAATTTCACGAAAATCATTGGCTAGAAGTTTTTTGGACGATTATTCCTGTCATTATATTGGTGTCGATGGCTTTCCCAGCAACAAAAACTGTTTTGGCGATGAAAGATACTGCTGAAGCTGATATGAGCATTAAGGTGACAGGCTACCAGTGGAAGTGGGGCTACGACTATATGGATCAAGAAGTTAAATTCATTAGTACTCTTTCAACATCACAAGATCAAATTCAAAATAAAGCTGAGAAGGGTGAAAACTACCTATTGGAAGTTGATAATCCTATGGTGGTGCCGGTCGGTAAAAAAGTAAGATTATTGATTACTGCGGCAGATGTAATTCATTCTTGGTGGATTCCAGAGTTTGGTGTAAAACAAGATGCTATTCCTGGCTTTATGAAAGAGGCTTGGATTAGAGTTGAAAAGCCAGGCACTTACCGTGGCCAGTGTGCTGAGCTATGTGGTAAAGAGCATGGTTACATGCCCATCGTTGTAGAGGCGATGGAAGAGGCTGATTACAACACATGGGTGTCGTCGCAAAAAGATGCTGCAGCTGCAGCTAATGCTGGTGCAGATAAAGAGTGGGTGACAGATGACTTGGTTGTTGCAGGTAAAGCGGTGTACGAGAAAAATTGTGCGGTGTGTCATCAGGCGACTGGCGCAGGATTGCCACCAGCATTCCCAGCTATAACAGGTGGAGCAGTTTCAACTGGCCCGATAGACGGGCATTTAGACATTATTTTAAACGGCAAAAACATCATGCCAGCATGGAAAGACGTACTTAACGATGTGGATATTGCAGCTGTTATTGCCTATGAGCGTAATGCTTTAGGTAATTCTGTCGGTGATTCTGTCCAGCCGTCAGCGGTAAAAGCTGCGCGCTAAGCATTAGGGTAAGAGTTAATTTTTAAATAACGTAAAAGAAATAGGCTGTAGTTTTTAGGAGAAACTGATGAGTACGACAACGGCAACACATCACGACGATCATCACACCCCTACGGGTATTATGCGTTGGGTCGCATCGACTAATCATAAAGATATTGGAACAATGTATCTTTGGTTTAGTTTGTTTATGTTCTTTTTTGCAGGTGCGATGGCGATGGGCATTCGTGCCGAGCTTTTTCAGCCTGGCTTACAGTTTTTAGAGCCTGAATCATTTAATCGGCTGACAACATTGCATGGCTTAATTATGATTTTTGGTGCCATTATGCCCGCTTTTGTCGGGTTTGCTAACTGGCAAGTGCCGCTGATGATTGGTGCGCCAGATATGGCGTTTCCGCGATTAAATAACATGAGCTTCTGGTTGCTAATTCCTGCAGCACTGCTGTTAATTGGTTCAATATTTGTGCCAGGCGGTGCAATAGCCGGTGGTTGGACAATGTACCCACCACTCGCAATGCAGCAGGGTATGTCAATGGATATGTCTATTTTAGCCTTGCATATTTTGGGTATTTCATCGATTGTCGGTTCAATCAATATTATTACGACTATTTTAAACTTACGCGCGCCAGGTATGGGTTTGATGAAGATGCCATTGTTTGTTTGGACATGGTTAATTACAGCATTCTTACTCATTGCAGCAATGCCTGTGTTAGCAGGAGCATTAACAATGCTCATTACTGATCGTCATTTTGGCACCATGTTTTTTGATGCTGCTGGCGGCGGTGACCCTGTGTTGTTCCAGCACGTATTTTGGTTCTTCGGTCATCCAGAAGTGTATATTATGATTTTGCCAGCATTCGGCATTATTTCTACTATTATCCCAACATTTGCACGTAAGCCGTTGTTTGGTTATGCGTCAATGGTGTATGCAACTTCAGCGATTGCGTTACTATCATTTATCGTTTGGGCGCACCATATGTTTACAACAGGTATGCCTGTTGCTGGCCAATTGTTCTTTATGTACAGCACAATGCTAATCTCGATACCAACTGGGGTAAAAGTGTTTAACTGGGTGGCTACCATGTGGAGAGGCTCGATGACATTTGAAACGCCAATGTTGTTTTCAATTGCGGTGGTGTTTTTGTTCACAATCGGCGGCTTTAGTGGTCTAGTGCTCTCTGTCTTGCCAGTGGATATTCAATTGCAAGATACTTACTATGTTGTTGCTCACTTCCATTATGTACTCTTCTCTGGTTCTGCAATGGCCATTATGGGTGGAGTGTATTACTGGCTGCCAAAATGGACGGGTCATATGTATGACGAGACGTTAGGCAAATGGCATTTTTGGATAACAACGATTGCCTTTAATGTGACGTTCTTCCCAATGCACTTTACAGGTTTAGCAGGTATGCCACGTCGTATTCCTGACTATGCATTGCAATTTGCAGAATTTAATATGATTTCATCGTTCGGTGCATTTGCACTAGGTGCTAGTCAACTATTGTTCCTCTACGTAGTTGTTAAATGTATCCGTGGCGGCACAAAAGCGAGTGCAAGCCCTTGGGAGGGTGGTCATGGTTTGGAATGGACAGTACCTTCACCAGCGCCGCACCATACATTCGAAACGCCGCCAACAGTGAAGTAATTAAAAACTTATATCTAAATATTAGATTTAAACAATAGATAAGTAAGAAACGGGAGAAAAAATGAGTCAGAATACAAAAAACTATTACCTGCCAGGTTTGTCGCTATGGCCGCTAATCGCCTCTATTGCTTTGTTCCTAATGGCAGCAGGTTTTGCGATGTCTTTACAGTATGAAAATTTTCCTGATATGGCCAGTACGGGTAAATATATATTGATCGCAGGTGGCTTAGTATTAGCTTACTTATTTTATGGTTGGTTTGCTGAAGTAATTAAAGAAAGTGTCGCTGGCTTATATAACAAACAGGTTGATGCTTCGTTTCGCTGGAGTATGGGCTGGTTTATTTTCTCTGAGGTAATGTTCTTCTTTGGTTTCTTTGGCGCTTTATTTTATATACGTAATGTTTCTTTGGATTGGATAGAAGCTGGTAAAGTTTGGCCTGATTTTATTGCCGCTTGGCCACCAGCGGGACCTGCAGTTGGTGAAGCTGTTGAAAAAATGGCGGCTTGGGGTTTGCCTGCTATTAATACATTAATTCTGCTTGCTTCAGGTGCTACGCTGACATGGGCACATTGGGGCATGATGAAGGATAATCGTAAGCAGTTAACAATTGGTTTGATTTTAACGATTGCGCTGGGTGTGATTTTCTTATACTTACAAATGCATGAGTATGCAGAAGCAGCTTTTACCATTAAATCGGGTATTTATGGCTCAACTTTTTACCTATTGACAGGCTTTCACGGTCTACACGTTACCATGGGTGCGATTATGCTGACCATTATTTTGTTCCGTGTGATGAAGGGTCACTTTAGTTCACACGACCATTTTGGTTTTGAAGCAGTTGCTTGGTATTGGCACTTTGTTGACGTTGTATGGTTACTATTATTTGTATTTGTATACTGGCTATAACGTAAGCTAGTGTCACAAGCGCCACAGGATTTATAATCCTGTGGCGTTAGTTTTTGTGGGCTTGGTGTTGTTAAGCGATGTTTAGGCCACTACCTTATTATTGAAAATATAAAAATTATATTAGAACTCTGATTCTGAATAATTATCAAATAGTACTGAATGATTATTCAGTACGTATGCAAAACTAAGTTAAAAGGACTGGTGATGGAACCGAAAGAAATAGAACGTCGTAAGAAAAGCAAATTAATTGGCTGGATAGTTGGGATTGTTGCCATTATTATGTATCTTATCGCTTTGTATTTTGGAGCAGGTCAAGGTTAATGGGTATGGATGAAGAAAAAGGTGTCCAGAATAAGCGACTTGCATTTAAATTATCGCTGATAGTGGTAGCGGGTTTACTATTTGGTTTTGCAATTGCACCTTTGTATGATGTGGTTTGTAAGGCAATAGGTCTGAATGGTCGGGCAGATACAACGGCTACAATTGTTGGAGAGGGCTTGAAAATAGATAAATCACGTTATGTAACCGTTCTGTTTACGGGTAATACTATGCCTGGGCTAAATTGGGCGTTCAAGGCAAATGAAAATAGTGTTCGCGTGCACCCAGGTGAAATTACGCTAACATCATATTCCGCAAAAAATAATGGGTTAGAGAGTGTTGTTGGTGTTGCTGTGCCAAGTGTTACACCTGAGTTAGCTGCTTTATATTTTAAGAAAATTGAATGTTTCTGCTTTAATCAACAAACACTTGAGCCTGGTGAAGTTAAAGACATGCCAATCCGTTTTTTTGTGAGCCCAGATTTGCCTAAAGACATCACTACGGTGACATTGTCTTATGCTTTTTATAATGGTACAGATAAAAAAGATGACGTTAGTACTAACGGGGCAATATAAAGGGTTGTGTTTGTTTTGACTCAGGGTGCGCGGACAATCACACCAGTATAGAAGCCTAGCATTAGTAATAAAAATAACCCTATAGAGAGTGAAATACGCCACGTTAATGCTTTTACCATTTTTGGGTTATGTTTAGTGCCTTTGATCATGTGGTAAAGTGCAGAAAATAGACTGTAGCCAATAATTAATAGCATGCTGATGATGATGAATTTATACATGATAGGATTCCAGTTTTGATTTCTGCCAATTATGCAGTTTGTATTGTCGGATTGCAATTATTGCCGTGTAATATTGAGATGGGATTGTATTAGATATTGATATGGCAGGATTTAACTTTAAACCAAAGCTTAGCATGACACTGGCTACCATTATTGTCATGACTATTTGTATTAAGCTTGGCTTTTGGCAATACAACAAGGCACAAACTAAGCTGGTTTTGCAGGAACAGATGGAACTTGGCCTAGAAGTAGCGCCTGTTGGTCTTCCAGATAGTATTCAAAGCAAAGAGGTTTGGCGCTATAAGCGTGTTAAGTTTTCTGGTGTCTACGCGTCTCAGTACCAAATTCTGTTGGATAATAAAGTTAATGAGGGTGTGGTTGGTTATCATGTGTTAACACCCATGAAAATAGAAGGTGCTAAACAAGAGTATGTGTTGGTCAATAGAGGTTGGGTGGCAGGAAACTTAAATCGCAACATTCCTAAAGTGACGACACCAGAAGGTAAGCAAACAATACAAGGGGATATTTTTTTCCCCTTAACAAATTTTTTTACATTAGAGTCACCTCAGGCTAGCGAGAAATGGCAAGGTGTTTGGCAGCATATTGATATGCAACGTTATACAGATGCTGTGCCGTTTGGGGTGGTGCCTTATGTTGTTCGTTTAGATGCACAAAGTACGGGTGGTGGTTTTAGTAGAAACTGGCCATTACCAGCAAATCGAATTACTGTGCATTTAGGCTACGCGTACCAGTGGTTTGGCTTCGCATTGACGCTATTCGTGATTTATATTGTATTAAATTTTAAGAAATTAAAAAAGGAATCTTGAAGCAATGGATGAAGAAAACAAGCTTGTAGGCACACAAAAAAAAGGTAGGAATATGCTGCTTATATTGGCAGGCATATTTGTATTGCCATTTATGATTGCAGCAACATTACATCTATTAGATATTAGGCCTG
>CAYXOR010000036.1:0-17744 GCA_964466895.1 uncultured Methylophilaceae bacterium
TAACAGGGTTTATGGGACAGGGTGTCTGATAATACTTTATAGAAGACAATAGTGGGCATGGAGTATTTCCCTTCTTATTCATAGTGTTAAAGTCACTTTACTGTAGATAGGTTTATTTATCAATAGTGTCCTTTTTGCTTTTCTTTTATCAATTTGCTAAGGTGTCTGATAATACGGACTTGATTTTACAGTTAAATAACAGTATTTCCTTTTTATTCATGTAGTTATTACATGATAAAAAATAATGAAAAAGGACATTTTGTCTTCATATGGTAGATACGAATACACGCAAGCCACTGAAGCTGATGGATAGGCTGCGCCAAAAAATACGTTTTAAGCATTATTCTTTGAGTACTGAGCGGGTTTATTCCCAATGGGTGCGTCAGTATATTTTGTTTCATGGTAAACAACATCCTAAGAACTTGGGGGAGCAAGATATTGTTCGTTTTTTAAATTATTTAGCTAATGATAGGAATGTAGCAGCCTCTACGCAAAATCAAGCGTTGTCGGCTTTGGTTTTTTTGTATAAAGAAGTGCTTGAAAAAGAGCTGGGTGATTTAGGTGGTTTTAGTTATGCTAAAAAACCGAAACGATTGCCCGTTGTGTTGACGCAGGCAGAGACGCTTTCCGTGTTGAGTTACTTATCTGAACCTTATAAAACGGCTATTAGTTTGCTGTACGGTTCTGGATTGCGGTTAAATGAGTGTTTGTCGTTGAGGGTGTTGGATGTTGATATTGCTCGACGAGAGCTAACGGTACGCCGAGGCAAAGGAGGTAAAGATAGAAGGACGATGCTGCCAGAGACCATTATCCCTAGTTTAGAAAAAGTGATTGCACATACTAAATCTTTGTTTGATGAGGCGGTGGAGGCGGGAGTGGATTATGTTTTTTTGCCAGATGGCTTAGCACGTAAATACCCTAATGCGGGTAAAGAGTTTAAGTGGCAATATGTATTTGCATCTGGCAACATTTCTGCTGACCCACGTTCAGGGAGGAAAGGCAGACATCATTTGCATGCGAAAACTTTGTCGCGAGCGATTAGTGCTGCCGTTAAAAAAGCAGGGGTGTTGAAACATGTGACGGCACATACTTTTAGGCATTCATTTGCGACGCATCTATTGGAGAATGGGCATGATATTCGTACTGTGCAAGAGTTGTTGGGTCATGAGAGTGTTGAGACAACCATGATTTACACACATGTGCTTAATAGGGGTGGCCGCGGCGTGAGCAGCCCATTGGATGGTTTGTAGTTAATATTTGATTTTATTATCGTGGCAAAAAAACAGAATACAGTAAGAATTAATGCAGGTGTGTGGCGTAGCCGGATGCTTAAGTTCCCAGATGTGGAAGGTTTAAGGCCTTCTCCTGATAGGGTAAGAGAAACGGTGTTTAATTGGCTAGGACAGGATTTAACAGGTAAAACCTGTTTGGATTTGTTTGCAGGCACAGGTGCTTTTGGTTTTGAAGCGTTGTCACGCAATGCCAAGCATGTGGTGATGGTTGAATATTCAAAACCAGCATCACAATCACTTACACAAAATAAAGCGTTACTTAAAGCCGAGCATTGTGAAATTTTAAATATGGATGCGTTGCAGTTTTTGGCTAACAATCAACAAAAATTCGATCTTATTTTTTGTGATCCACCCTATAACAAGCAATGGTTAAATAAACTGTTACCAGTGTTGCGTGCGCATCTTAATGCTGATGGCTTGTTTTATGTAGAGGCGGAATATGAAGTTAAATCTGATGATGTATGGCAGGTGATGAAACAAGGTAAGGCGGGCAGTGTGTTCTATCATTTGTTAAAGACGCGTCATTCCCGCGTAGGCGGGAATCCAGTATAAAACAACCTTGTGTTTACATCTTGGCAAGTCAGCGTAATGGTACGTTGTATGTGGGCGTAACTTCTGATTTGGTTACAAGGGTTTGGCAGCATAAGCAAAATAAAGTAGAGGGTTTTACTGAAAAGTATGATATTCATTTGCTCGTGCACTATGAGTTACATGATGATATGCGTGCCGCAATTGCGCGTGAAAAGGCGATTAAAAAGTGGAACAGAGCATGGAAGCTGAAATTAATTGAAAAAAACAATCCAAATTGGCAAGATTTGTATCAAAATATCATTTGACTGGATCCCCGCCTACGCGGGAATGACGATATAGGATGTTTACATGAGCAAATATAGAATAGCCGTTTATCCTGGCACTTTTGACCCAATTACTTTAGGGCACGAGAATATTGTGCGCCGCGCAGCAGATTTGTTTGATGAGGTGATTGTGGCTGTGGCAGGCAGTACTAATAAAAGCACATTGTTTAGCTTGGATGAGCGCGTAGCATTAGCGCAAGCTGTGTTTGCGCAAGAAGAAAATATTAAAGTGCTTGGTTTTAGTGGTTTGTTAATGCAGTTTGTTCAAGAGCAAGGCGCACAAATGGTGATACGAGGTTTGCGTGCCGCCAGTGATTTTGAGTATGAATTTCAACTAGCAGGCATGAACCGTAAACTTTACCCAAAACTGGAAACTTTATTTTTAACGCCTGCTGAGCAATATATGTTTGTGTCATCTAGCTTGGTACGTGAGGTGGCAAGGTTGGATGGCGACGTGCATCAGTTTGTTTCGCCAGAAGTAGAAGCAGCTATTGCTAAGAAATTAGCATAGAAAATTTAGTTATTATATTTAATGAGATGAATCACAAGAAGCCGCGGAACGAATGACGAAGGCATATGATTTGTATAGACTAGGAGTGAGCGAGCACGCGACAAAGCGATTCGTTCATAAAATGTTATGGCGTTGATGATTACGGATGAATGTATTAACTGTGATGTTTGTGAACCTGTATGCCCGAACGAAGCCATTTATCAGGGGCAAGAGATTTACGAGATTAACCCAGATTTATGCACAGAATGTGTAGGACACTTTGATGAGCCGCAATGTGTAGAAATATGCCCGATTGATTGCATTCCACTGAACCCAGAAGTGGTAGAAGATAAGGTGCAATTGTTAGAGAAGTATCACCGTATTACCTAAGAATAGGAGCTTGCTATGAGAGTGCTACATACCATGATTCGCGTGGGTGATTTACAACGTTCGGTTAATTTCTATACAGAAGTGTTAGGGATGACGTTGATTCGCACTTCAGATTATCCTGATGGTGAGTTTACTTTGGCTTTTGTTGGCTACGGTAATGAGTATGAAAATACAGTGCTAGAGCTTACTTACAATTATGGCAAAACCGAATATGATATGGGCCATGCTTATGGGCACATGGCGATAGAAGTGGATGATGCTTATGAAGCATGTGAGCGCGTTAAGCAAAAAGGCGGCAAGGTTGTGCGTGAAGCTGGACCAATGAAACATGGCACCATTGTGATTGCTTTCGCTGAAGACCCGGATGGTTATAAGATTGAATTTATACAAAAGGGTAGTATTGAATACCCTAGAAACATTTAAAACTGCTTATGCTAGATAATAATTCACACTTAAAAATTGCGGTGCAAGCTGCATTAGATGGTGATTGGGATGCTTCACATAAAATAGTGCAGGATTACAGTGATGCGATAGCTAATTGGATTCATGCCGTATTGCATAAAATAGAGGGTGATGTTTCTAATAGTCAATATTGGTATGCGCGCACAAATGGTAAGCGTTATGAAGACTTTGCAGATGCACAAGTAGAGCTTGAAGAAATATTAAGCCTACTTTAACGTAGAGCTTTTTAGCGTAGGATATTGTTTGGGCTAATGTAAAACATACGTTTCCAACCTTGGGTTTCAGTTGTGAATTCAATGGGGTTAGGAATAGGGGAAATAACACTGTAGTGCAAATGTGCAGGTCTGCTAGCCGCGTTGCCAGTGTTGCCTAGCTTACCAATTTTCTCGCCTTTGCTAACCCAGCTAAATTTATGTGCATCAATTGTATTTAAATGTGCAAAATAGTGAATGCGCCACTTCGGACCTAAAATTGCTACTACGTTTCCGCCTTTTTTAAGATTGCCAGTAAAAACCACCAAGCCACTAACGCTAGAGATAACAGGCGTGTTTAGCTTGCCAAAGATATCAATGCCTTTATGTACGCCCGATTCTCCCCATGGGAAATACCAATAGCTGTATGGGTTCCAATCGTTATTTGTTGCATTTTGCACGGGGATAACAGCATTTTGCGGGATAATAAAGCCTAACAGCAACATGATGATGATGATGGTTATTGATAGTTTTTTCATTGTTTTCCTGATTTTGTATACTACATTCTTAAATATTAAACACCACCCACTCGGGGCGTATGTTGAAACGTATGGGCAAAATACTGACGCCTAGTCCACTAGTGACATACATCCAGTTTTTGTTGTGTTGTACCCAGCCATAAGCCCATGATTTAGGGGCTACAGTAGGAACAATAAGAGGGCCTACCCAAGGAATACTGACTTGGCCACCATGGGTGTGCCCTGCAAAAAACAAAGCATTTGTTTGAGATAAATGCATAAAACTGGCAGGGTCGTGCATCATGACTAATGCTGGCTCATCATTTGATAGGTGATTGAGTGCTTTGTTTACATCTGCGTGCCCTGTGGACTCATCGCCAATACCGACAACCCATAAGTTTGCTTGCTTTAAAAACTGGGATTCATTTTCTAACACCCTAATATCTCGCTTTTCTAATGCAAGCTTCATTTTTGTATGGCTGTACCAATTGTCATGATTTCCCAGTACTGCATAAACGCCTTTACTCGCTTTTAGTTTACCTAGCGTTTGTGCAATTTCATCTTCAATCGTATTTGCGAAGGTCGGTTTTTGATCTGGCTCTGCAATTAAGTCTCCAGTAATTAAGACAATGTCAGGGTTAACTTTATTGATATCTTCAATAATGGCGCTAGCGCGGGCATGTGTCATGACGCGCCAAATTGGCCTTTTAGTGAAATGCCAATCTGAGGTATGAACAACTTTCAAACCTAATACTTTTTTATTTGGCAAGCTGGCATCTGACACCCTGTGTGCTACCCAACGTGGCTCAATGAATATTGACCAAATAGCCAGTAAAATAATAGTGAAAATGATGAGTCGTGCTGTCATGCGGGGCCCCTATGTAATTGTCGCTAGAAAAAGCACTCCACTTATGGCAGAGTGCTTTGTTTATTTACTTCTGTGTATTCAATGCATACCAATCGACTTTTCTTGTAATAATCATGGCAGCAGCAAGCAGACCAAATACAAGCAGTGAACCCATCAGCATGGCGTTATCTTCTGAAGCTAGAATACCGTACAGTGCGCCGTATAAAGCGGTTAGGAAGCTAGCAAATGCAAAACCGTTTGCTTTACTTTTGAGTACGTAGCTAAGGTAATAACCGAGTAGTAACACGCAAGAGGCACTGGCTATTAAGTAAGCTGAAGCAAAACCAATCATCTCAGCGAATGAGATTAATAATAAGTAGAACATAGCCATGGCTAAACCAACTAACGTGTATTGCGCAGGGTGAATGCGTAATTGTTTTAGGATTTCGAATAAGAAGAACCCAGCAAAGGTTAAGCCGATAAATAGTAGGCCGTATTTTGTTGCACGGTCTGCTTGGCTATAGACGTTAATCGGCTCTACGAACCCAACAGACAACGACTCCAAATGATTAGCTGTTTCACCGTTAAGTAGTTGGGTTTTTAGCGTGCCTTGATTGCTGCTAGAAAGAGAAGAAATTGCCCACTCACCTTTAAAACCACTGTCGCTAATTTGTTTTTTTATAGGCAGAAAACTGCCGTCAAAATGCGGATGCTGCCATTTGGAATCAAGTTTAATTGTATTGTTATCTGCAATCGGTGTGAAGCTGAAATGTTCCATACCTAGCAAGTTAAGATTAAATTTAAAATTAAAAACTTGCTCAGATTTTGATTCGAGATTGCCAAGTGTTGCATGGATGCCTTTACCTAAAATGTCGATGTGGCTACCTTGTTCAAACTGATAAGGTTTTCCGCCAAAACTGAAAGTTGGTTTGCCGATAATGCCGCGTGTATCACTAATACCGATACCAATATATGCAGTTTGAAAAGTGATGACACCACCTTTATGTTGTGGTGTTACATTAAAGTTAGCCGGTATGCGAAAGTCCCCTTTTACATTGCCGCCAAGTTTATACATTAAGGCTTTATAAATACCTAGTTTTTTGTATTCATTTGAGAATGCGCCAGTTAAGTGGAGGTTCTCTGGCAAAAAGTAAGCAGTGGATTTACTACGTTTTAAAACACGTTTTTTAACTTTGGCACCTTTCGCTGTAATCTCATCAATATAGGCTGTGTATTCTTCGGTGTATGGCACTGCCAAAACAGGGCCTAGCATCGTTTGAGAATGAGCAGAACTTCTTGCAATGTCAGACTTGACCTGATTTTGATATCGCTGGCGTTCTAAAATAGTGTTGTTAACGTAGCTGACAGCAATCGACATGAGTGTGATGAGCGCTAGCATGCCAATTATTTTTAATATCAGTGATTTGTTCATGTTGCAACCCCTTAAAAGTGAAGAGATTACAGAATAGATGCGCTATGTGAAGTGTTGATGTACTGTTTGTGAAGTGGGTGTGAAGTGCTTAAAAGCTTATTGTCGCAACGACGCTGCTATTGGCACTATTTTCGATAGTGCTAGCATTTTCTATAGAGATAGTGCCGTTATGTAATGACATGACCTCACGGACAAAGTTAAGCCCTAAGCCTGTACTTTTTTGTCCTGCATTTGGGCTGGTATCTGGTCGAGGAAGTGAATAGAATTTATCGAAAATTTTATCAATAGCAAAATCAGGAATAGGCCCGCCTTGGTTTCGTATGCGTAAAATAGTTTTATCTTGATTGCGTGTCAGGGTTACATCAATCGTGCTTTTACTTGGGCTAAAATCTAAAGCATTTTCTAGCAAATTATTGATGGCTTGACCGAGTAAAAAGGTGTCACCTGTTACTTTACAGTTTGCATCTGCAGCCAATGTGATTTTTATCTTATGCTTATTCGCTTTGTCTTGTATAGTAAGTAGTTGTGTATCAATCAGTTTATTCATATCGATTGTCGTGCTATGCATCAATTGCTGCTGATGCTCAAGCGCAGCGACACCCAAAATATTTTGAATCATGCTTTGCAACCGTTGCGCTTGTGTTTGAATGTTATTTAAGAAGCGTTGGTGGTCTTTTTTTGGCATGTTCGGTGTAATGAGTTCACTAGCTGCTTGAATCGCTGTAATCGGGCTTTTGAGTTCGTGTGTAAGCTGGTGCATGGCATCTTGTACGTGTTGTTTGCCATCTAACTCATGGCGCATGGTTTGCATGGCATTTGCTAGTTGCGCAAGCTCATCATTACTAGAGCTAGGGTTATCAGCTTTTTTACCTTGTGATACGGCAAGTGCGTAGTCTCTTAATCTGTGAATGGAGCGAGTGAAGCGCCAAGTGAATAATATGCCGATGGCTAATGACAGTACAAAAAGCAATATGCCCCAGCGTAGTATTTTGGCTTGTGCGCGTTCAATAAAAGGGAGTAACGTGCGATTGGGCTTTGCGACAGTGAGTGATCCAATAATTTTATTTTGATCTTTTATGGGTGCGGCGATATACATAATCGTGTCGTGATTTTTGTCTCCTGGGACAACAGGGCTAGAGCGTACGCCGTATTTACCACGTAATGTTAGGTAAACATCATTCCATTGAGAATAATCTTGCCCAAGCGCGATATTGGCAGAATCAAAAATAACAATGCCTTTTATGTCGGTAATGTAAACACGGTAATCAGCACTTTGTTTTTTCACCCCCCAAATACTGGCTTTGCTGGCACGAGCTTGGTATTGCCGTAACCCCTGTGCAAATTGGCCAGATTGAATAGCATCATTTTTAATGTCATTAGTTGCAAGTTCGGCTAGCACGTTGGCGGTATCAACTAACGCGTCTTCCATGGCTTGACGCACGCCTGGTTTAACTTCATCCACAAAGACATAAAGGACAAACCAAGCCGATAAACCCACTAATAAAAAATAACCTAAAAATATTTTTAAGCTAATTTTCATGTTTCTAGGTTCCTATTGTTCAAGGCTGTAGCCCATGCCACGATGTGTGATGATGGTGTTTGTCGGTGCATCCGTTGCTTTTAACTTTGCACGTAACGTTTTTATGTGAGCATCCACTGTGCGTTCTAGTGTATCTTCCGCATCTTGCCAAACAATGTCCATTAACTGTGCTCTAGAAAAAATACGTTTAGGCTGGCCGATCAGTGTTTTGAGTAACAGGTATTCATAACGCGTTAGATTTAAATGTTGCCCGTGATACTCAATACGGCAAGCGCTCTCATCTAGTTTGAATTGTTGAGATTGAGGTGTTGTAGATGCGCTGTGTTCGCTACGACGTAAAATAGCTTTAATACGTGCGATGACTTCACGTGGGCTAAATGGCTTAGTAACATAATCATCTGCTCCAATTTCTAAGCCGACAATACGATCGATTTCTTGGCTACGAGCGGTTAAAAATAAGACAGGTACATTAGATGTCTCACGGATTTTTTTGCATACATCAAAGCCTGTCATATCAGGTAAGCCAATATCTAAAATAATGAAATCGAAAGGGTTGTTTTGATGCGTGGCTATAGCTTCATGGCCGAGTAGCTTGTGAGTAGTCTGCATATTGGCTTCTTTACATGCGTAAATTAGTGTGTCTGCAATTGAGGGTTCATCTTCGACAATGAGTATGTGTAAGGCCATGCTAGCATTTTAAAATAAAAAAGCCTGCGGTAGCAGGCTTTTTTATTGGTTATGCAACAGTTAGTTTTAGCTAGCTGTTGTTAGTGTTACGTATTTTAGTTGACCTTTAACTAAAACGAAATTTGCATCTAGTTTTTCATTATTAGCAACTACAGAATCACGATACACCCAAACGACACCGGTAGTATCACCTTCGAGATCTCTTAGCGTAATGATGTTGTCTGGCATACCAAATGTACTAGCAAACTCATTAGCTTGGGTGCTTTTAAGTGTTTTGTAAAAATCAGTCTTTGAATAGACTTTGCCATTATTGACATTGTTTTTATTAAACCCAGCAGCGTTAACACTAAAATTGCCAAAGGCAAGCATGCCAACTAGTAAACCACTAAGTAACGTACTTTGAATGAACTTTTGATTCATTTTTAATTTCCTCTTATGTTGAAAGAGGGGGTACTTTAACAAAGGTTTGTTACAGATTAATGACGTGGATGTAACTGAAGTGTAAGCTTTACAAAAACAGGTTAATCAATTGATTTTAAATGGGTAATCATAACTTAATGATTGATCAAAAAATGCTTTAGCTTTATCTGGCCAGTTTTTGTTTCTTGGTGTGTAACGATGGGCTCATGGCCAAGTAATATGTGAGGGGTTTACATATTGGCTTTTTTTTATGCGTAAATTGTCGTGTATGTGATTGCTAATTTATCTTTGATGATTGAAATTTGCGGTAGCTAGATTATGTTCTAGATGAAATTGTTGGTTTGAAGTAGAGCGTGATGATTAAATGGTTTTAGTACTATCCTATGATAGATAAGATAAACATTCCCCTTGCCACTTTTGTTAAAGTAGCGGAAGACTGCTATGAAGCATAGGTTAGAAATTATAAGACAGAATCTTAAATCTATCTTGGTGCTAGACTAGGTAAACGGTGGCAAACTTAAGCAGAGAGTACTATTCTTAAATGTCATTTGTTGGTTCAAATTCCGATTGTGAGTTAGATATATCTGCAATACTGAAACCTTTTTCAGTTAAAAAGTCAGCAATTTTTTTGTTCATTTCTTGACGAGATTGTTCAGGTAGTAATTGTGCCACTTCCATTAGCTTCCCTAGGTCTGTTGGATTGAAGTTTATATCTTCTGTTTTACTTTGTTGTGGATCTTCAGCAACCATATATTCTTCCAATTGAGATGAGAAGGGTGATATTTCGCTTTCGTTAAGACGTTGGACATGTTCAGCCGTTATTTTATCTATTTCTTGAGAAGAAATAGCGCTAAGCTCACCTTTATTTCTTAATACAGTTTCGACAGTTTCAAAGAACACAGCTGTTCTAAATGCTTTAGGGTCTTGTTCTAATAACTCACGTTCTGCGCTTAATAGACGTGCCGCATAAACAGGATCCGTGTCTTCGGCACTTGCCTTTATGGCGGTTGCATCTCCATCCTCTTGTTGGTTCATCGCAAGACGGGTGGTAGTGGCACCAAAATCAATTTCATTCTTTCCGAGCGCTAATATCCAGCGACCGCTTCCATTTTGTTTAATGACAGGGTCGCCACCATCTTTTTGTTGCCATGATCCATCAATGTATTGTGATAGATTAGTACCATCTTGGTCGGCAGAAAATAAATCTCCATTTTTGTCGATGCCGATAATTTTTGCAGAGCCATCTTGCAACGTGCGCGGTACAGCGATTAACATAGGTTCGCCTTGCTCAAGATTATCTACAAATTCTGAGCCTTTGTCTGGATTCCTAAAGAGTCTATTAAGTACTTGGTAACGAAGATCATCTTTATATTCTAATTCTGTCAAAAGAGATAAGTCAGTTGATGTTTGCGCAACTAGCCAATCCTCTAAGAGGGTGTCTGATTTTGTAACTTTGTTGAATAAATCGGCGCCTTCTTTTGTATGGTTAAAGCCCGACCGAATATAACTTGCATTATTGGTTGAGGTTAGCTCTGTTTCTATATCAGAAAATGAGGTAAGTTTTCCATCTTCAATTTTTTTAAGTAAAGAGTTTGCTTTGCCTTCTGCCTGATTAAATAACTTCATAGAAACAGAAAGCACTTCTATTTTTTCTGTTTCATCAGTTAAAGCATCAAACATAGATGTTGCCATTATCTTATCGGCAAAGGGTAATAGCTTTTCATTGATTTGTTTTTGATCCATTTCCCATACAGTTTGCCGTCCTTCATCAGATTTAAGGAATGTATTAAATTTGGTTGTGTCTGCTGTAGAAATAGGTCGTTCAGTATAATCTGTCCTGTTACTGTCTAGTGTGCGCCCATTCATTTTAAGTGTAGCTGCTAGGTCAGCATCCTCACTAACCAGTCTATCAGGGTTTGTGCCCGCCCAGGTTTCATATTTACTGACTAAATCATCTACTAAATAAGCGCGTTGCCCAAAGTCTGATTGTAAGGACCCTAAAGAGTAGCCACTATTACCTATTGGTCGCCAGTCGCCTACTTCATGAGTGGTATCTTTCCCGATATTGCTTTCAGTAACTTTTTGCCATGCTAAGCCTAATTTGTAACTAGAAAAATTTCTAACCTCAGAAGCATAGCCAACATTTAGTAAGGCGATACTTTGTAATTCCTCATCACTAAGGGGCGGTGTTTGATCTGGTTGGTTAGCCATTAGAGTATTATCCTAATTTAATGTAATTTTAATATTAATGCTTAGAGTCTAGTTTTGCAAGCAGGCCTTAAGCCAGACCCACTCCGCTTTAAAATAGGCATCATCTTCTTTTGGGTTGGAATTAGAAAAAGAAGATAAGGTTTCTGATACGCGCCCTGATGGATCCCCTTTTGTTAAAATAGTTATTTCTTTTTTATTCATTTCGTTGCAATTTTTAGGCTGCGCTGTTTGAGAGTGAAATAATTGATCACTACATATGGTGATTTGTTCTGATACTTTTAGCCACCCAGTTTTGATCGCAGCACTATTTTCTGTTTTACCGTGTTTTTTGATGGCATTGGTATGCGTTGATAGTGGGCAGATAGATGTTGTATCTCTGCAAAGTTTATTAATCATTAATTTATTGTGGCTTACTATTCCTTCCCAGCGATTGATTTCCTCATAAACTGGAGTTGCCCAACCTGCAGAGTATGGCGTTTCCTCTGTATCGTTAGGTGGCGTTACTAATTCATATTTATAGCGCCAGCCACAAGCTTTATTTTTGTTTTGGTGTATTGTGTATGTCGTATACATTGTGCCGTCATTAGTTGGGATAGAGCTACCCCACACACCATTAAATGAATGGGATGTTAGTGTTGACGGATTGTTAATACAACTTGTTAAAAAAAATTGGGTTACAGCTGTAGCAGCTAAAAACCACTTTTTACACATCATGTGTTAAACCTTATTTTTTGTTTGTTAAGGGAGTCTAACATTTCAGTTTGGAAGGTGTAAATATAAGGGGGAGTTGGCAGGGGCTATTTAAACGGTTTTTTTGTTAATTTGAGATGAATGTTCACTTGCTTTGTATTTAACATTATTCTTCACGAAAGAAAAATCAGGCTAATTTATTAGTCTTCTCATTTGTAAAGAGGCTGACTCCTACTTAAATAAGTAGGAGTAGAAAATATTGATGTGGCAGAAGTGTAGGGCCGTAAGTTTTTTAATCAAAAAACGTTTTAGCTTTATCTAACCAGCTTTTGTTTTTCGGACTATGTTTACTCGCGTTTTTTGAGGTGCTTTCTTCAAATTCATTGAGTAATTGTTTTTGTTTTTCAGTTAGTTTGACTGGCGTTTCAACTGTAACGTGTACCATCAGGTCACCTTGCTGTTTGGCGCGCAGTGGTTTAATGCCTTTTTCACGTAATCTAAACACGGCAGCTGTTTGTGTTTCTGCTGGGATTTTCATCTTAGCAGCGCCGTCTAGTGTCGGCACTTCAATTTCCCCACCTAATGCAGCTGTGGCAAAGCTGATAGGCATTTCACAATGTAAGTGGGCGCCTTCACGTTCGAATATATTATGCTGTTTTAAGTGTACGACTATGTATAAATCACCAGTTGGTCCACCGTTAACACCGGCTTCACCTTCACCAGATAAACGAATACGATCGCCTTCATCAACACCAGCAGGAATTTTTACAGATAGTGTTTTATTTTGTTTAGTGCGACCTTCTGCATGACACGTTGGACATGGGTCTTTGATTATCTTACCTTGTCCTTGGCACTTAGGGCAGGTTTGTTGTACTGAAAAGAAGCCTTGTTGCATGCGTACTTGGCCTTGGCCGCCACAAGTGGTGCAAGTGACTGGGCTTGAGCCAGGACGGGCGCCAGAACCGTTGCATGTTTCACAACTGGTTTGTACTGGAATACGAATTTTAGTTTCAGTGCCGCGCGCAGCGTCTTCTAGGCTAATTTCCATGTTGTAGCGTAAATCTGCACCACGATAAACATTTGAGCGCTGTTGTCCGCCACGCGCACCACCGAAAATATCACCAAAAATATCACCAAAGGCATCACTAAAGTCGGCACCACCATAACCACCAGCACCCATGCTAGGGTCAACCCCTGCATGGCCATGCTGGTCATACATGGCGCGCTTTTGGCTATCAGATAAAATTTCGTAAGCTTCTTTCACTTCTTTAAATTTTTCTTCTGCTTTAGTGTCGTCTGGGTTGCGGTCAGGATGGTGCTTCATCGCTAATTTGCGATAAGCTTTTTTAATTTCTTCATCCGATGCGCTTTTACTAACACCTAGTATTTCGTAAAAATCTCTTTTGTCAGCCATAAATATAGAATCTAGTAAATGATTATAGAAAAGTCGTTAGCGTCTTAATAGACACTAACGACTGATGCTAAGACATAAAATTATTATGTTTTAGTCTTCTTTCTTAACTTCCTCAAACTCTGCATCGACGACTTCGGCATCAACCGTTTTTTCACCTTCAGGACTAGGTTCGGCATTTTGCGCATTTTCTTGCGCTTGCTGCTCAGCATATACTTTCTCACCTAATTTTTGTGATACTTCTGTCAAAGTGTTTGTCTTCGCTTCGATGGTTTCTTTGTCGCCATCTTGCAAGACATCTTCCACTTCTTTAATAGCCGTTTCGATTTGCGCTTTTTCCTCATTGTTGAGCTTGTCGCCATGCTCTTCCAATGACTTCTTCACGCTGTGTATCATGCCATCAGCACTGTTGCGTGCATCTACTAGCTCGCGCATGGCCTTGTCTTCTTCAGCATGGGCCGCTGCATCTTCTTCCATGCGTTTGATTTCTTCCTCATCCAAACCAGAGTTTGCTTTAATGGTGATTTTGTTTTCTTTGCTTGTTGCTTTGTCTTTAGCAGAAACATGCAAAATACCATTCGCATCAATATCAAACGTCACTTCAATCTGCGGTGTGCCGCGTGGTGCTGGCGGTATTTCAGTTAGGTTAAATTGACCTAAACTATTGTTACCAGCCGCCATTTCACGTTCACCTTGCATGACTTGAATCGTTACTGCATTTTGGTTGTCTTCAGCCGTTGAGAATGTTTGCGAAGCTTTAGTAGGAATTGTTGTATTCTTTTTAATAAGCTTAGTCATTACTCCGCCCATTGTTTCAATACCTAATGACAATGGTGTTACATCTAATAGCAAGACATCTTTAACATCGCCTTGAAGTACGCCACCTTGAATCGCAGCACCAACCGCTACCGCTTCATCAGGGTTCACATCTTTACGTGCCTCTTTGCCGAAAATTTCTTTTACTTTTTCCTGCACTTTAGGCATACGGCTTTGGCCACCAACCAAGATAACATCTGAAACATCAGAAGCACTCACACCAGCATCTTTTAATGCGGTGCTACAAGGTTTTATTGTGCGTTCAATTAGGTCTTCAACCATGCTTTCAAATTTTGCACGGGTTATTTTTACAACCAAGTGCTTAGGTCCTGTGGCATCTGCCGTAACATAAGGTAGGTTTACCTCTGTTTGTGTGCTAGCTGACAATTCAATTTTTGCTTTTTCAGCAGCTTCTTTTAAGCGTTGTTTAGCAAGCACATCATTACGCAAGTCTAAGCCGTCATTGTCTTTTTTGAACTCGTCAGCTAGGAAATCAATGATGCGATTATCAAAATCTTCACCACCTAGAAATGTATCACCATTGGTTGCAAGTACTTCGAACTGGTGTTCGCCATCAATATTGGAAATCTCAATGATTGACACGTCAAAAGTACCACCACCTAAGTCGTATACTGCAATTTTGCGGTCACCTTCTTGTTTGTCTAAACCAAATGCTAAAGCGGCTGCTGTTGGTTCGTTAATAATCCGTTTTACATCTAAGCCAGCAATACGGCCAGCATCTTTCGTTGCTTGACGTTGGCTATCATTAAAGTAAGCAGGTACGGTAACGACCGCTTCGGTGACTTCTTCGCCTAAGTAGTCTTCAGCAGTTTTTTTCATCTTGCCTAGTATTTCAGCAGAAATTTGTGGTGGCGCCATTTTTTCGCCACGTACTTCTACCCACGCATCGCCATTGTCCGCTTTGGCAATTGTATAAGGCATCAGCTTGATGTCTTTTTGCACTTCTTTTTCGTTAAAACGACGGCCGATTAAGCGTTTAACCGCATAAATCGTATTTTCTGGATTCGTAACTGCCTGACGTTTAGCAGAAGCGCCTACTAAAATTTCTCCATCTTCTTGATAGGCGACGATAGATGGCGTAGTACGTGCGCCTTCAGCGTTTTCAATGACACGAGGTTTCCCGCCTTCCATCACGGCAACGCAAGAGTTTGTTGTTCCTAGATCAATACCGATAATTTTACTCATATATTCTTTCCTTTAGTTCTTAAATTCAGTCTTCAGTGAAGCTGATTGATTGCTTCGATAACTTATATAATTGGGGTATTCTTTTTATTTTCAAGTCCTTAATAAGCAAAGGGTTATTTGGCCTTTGAGACCACCACTAAAGCAGGACGTAAAACGCGTTCATTTAAGGTGTAGCCTTTTTGTAAAACACTTTGTACTGTGTTTGGCTCACCCTCAGCATCGATCGTGCTGATTGCTTGATGTTTGTTAGGGTCGAATTTTTCGCCGACAGGATTAACTTCAGCGATATTGAATTTTTCAAATACGCTCATTAGTTGTCTCGAGGTAAGCTCTACGCCATCTTTGTAGTTTTCAACAGTTGCATTCTCCACAGCCAAAGCAGCATCAATACTGTCTTTAACCGCGAGTAATTCGCCGCTAAATTTTTCTAAAGCAAATTTACGTGCTTTATCAATATCTTCTGCAGCGCGTCTACGTATATTCTCACCTTCAGCTTTTGCATAGAGAACAGCAGCTTGCGCTTCGGCTAATTGTACTGTTAGGTCATCAGCTGTTTCTGCGGTTTTTTCTACTTCTTCAGTATTCGTTTGTTCTTGTTCATTTTCTACGTTTTCGTTATCTAGCTTCTCATCTTCTTGTGGCATGTCCACTCCCATTAAACTTTTACATAGTGTTTTTTGTTAAAGAGAATGTGGGGGTGTTGATGTTGATTTCAAGGCTTAATTTGCTTTAAAGCTTGAAGTATTTCATCAACTGCAGGAACGCTTGCAATGCCACCGAGATTGATAGCGGGTGCTTGGTCGCCAGGATATACACCTGTTAGTGCGGGGTTGGTGTCAGTGTAGATGGCAATGGTTGGGATGTTAAGTGCTGCGGCCAAGTGTGACAGGCCAGTATCAACCCCAATAGCGGCATGTGATTGGCCAATGATTGTGGCCAGCTGTGCAATGCTTAGTTTTGGTAGAACAGTTGTATTATTGAGTGATGCTGCAATGTTATTCGCACGTTGTTGTTCGGCATTTGAAGCCCAGGGCAGCACTAAGTTTAAATGTTTTTTTTCTAATGCTTTACCTAATGCTATCCAGTGTGAATTCGGCCAGAGTTTGCTATCTTTGCTCGTGCCATGTAGCCCAATAATATAAGGCTTGGCTAAGTTTAAATCGGAAACAGTTGCTGCGTTGGCAGTAATACCGTAGTTCGGTGCGGTGCTTGGTATTTGATAACCACATGCGCGCGCGGCTAATTCTCGATTACGTGCCACAGCATGTTGGTTACGCGCCACGTTAAATTTTTTGTCATAAAAATAACTGGCCAGTGGTTCGCGGGCTGAGTTTTTATCTAAACCACACTTTTTCCCTTGCGCAAACTTAGTCATAATCGCACTTTTAAGTAAGCCTTGCGCATCAATCACTACGTCGTAAGATTGTGCGCTAATTAAACGTTTGAAATTTGCTATTTCAGACCAAGTTTTTTGGTTGAATACATGTTGACGCCAGCGGCGTACCGCAACAGGAATAATTTGATTGATAGCTGGGTGTAATGTTGGAATGTCCATAAAACTTTCTTCTACCACCCAGTCAAACATGACGTTAGGATAATATGCATGAATGTCTGCAATCACTGGTAAATGATGTATAACATCACCTAATGACGAGGTTTTAACAATCAAGATTCGGTTCATGGGCGTATTTTCGCATACAATTAACATTTTATGAGATGGTTGAGTAGTCATTGAAATTTGCATTCATCATATTTAAGTATTTTCCTTTTGGCGGTATGCAGCGCGATATGCTGCGTACGGTTAATGAGCTGGTGAAGCGTGGGCATCAAGTAGAAGTTTTTACGTTGAGCTGGCAAGGTGATGCACCTAAGGGAATCGCTATACATGTATTGCCGCAAAAAGGCCTACTTAATTACATGCGGTACCAGCGGTTTATCAATATTGTGCTTGAGCATATTCGCGCGCATGATTTTGACTATGTATTTGGGTATAACCGCATGGTTGGCTTGGATGCGCATTTTGCAGCAGACCCTTGCTTTGTCGAGCGTGCGGAAACAAAAGGTGGTTTTTTGTATCGTTTTAATCCACGATACAAATGGTTTTCAGCATGCGAAAAGGCAATATTTTCTGCCGAATCTACAACGCAAATTTTAGCGGTTTCTATGACAGAAAAACCTAATTTTCAAGATTGGTATGGCACACAAGACGAACGTTTTCATTATATTCCGCCATATTTATCGCCTGAGCGTTTTAAATTAGAAGATAAAACTAAGATGCGTAAATTAA
>CAYXOR010000037.1:0-13288 GCA_964466895.1 uncultured Methylophilaceae bacterium
TAAATATTGCCAGGCTCGTGATCATCACCTTTGTATTCTAGTCTTAATTCTTGATTGCCAACCTTCAAGGTATAACTATTTTCAAATGTGCCGGTAGGTAACGGCACGGGTTTCCCGCCAACAAACATGCCGTACGGAAAAGGCCTATTGGCATCGTTCATCCGCTGCAAACGTTTTTTGGTTTCAATGTGAGCAATATATCTTGCTGTTTTGGGGTACATGCTTGCACCGCCAATATGGTCAGCATGTGCATGACTGTAAATAACGTGAGTAATCGATTCTTTGGTCACTTCAGCAATTGCTTTCAACATCTTGTCGCCGAATGAAGGTGGTGCATCAACAACGATCACCCCTTTTCCTGTTGTAAGGAACATTGCGGTATATGCGCCTTCCGTCACCCAATAGAGGCCATCTTTAATTTCTTCAACAACGTAACCTTTGTCTTTGGGTATAGCTACGCCATGAGCTGATTCGGGTACAGGTGCAGCAGCGAACGTGGTGGCGACACTAAACAAGCATGCCAGCGCCAATATGATTAGTCTAAATTTCATCATTACTTTCCTTCTATAATGTTTTTATTTCTACAAAGATGGCTAATCTTATTGTTATTTATTAGAATCATATATAGGCTAAATGGAAACTTACTGTTTCCTGAGAGGTTTTAATATGAATATCCTGACACTGATGGAAACTTTTGCTGGTGTGGTGAAAGCTGGTAGCTTTACTGAAGCAGCTGAACGACTGGGGCTTTCAAAATCCTTTGTGAGTAAACAGGTATCACAGCTGGAGACCGAATTAGGGACTCGATTGCTACACCGTACAACACGAAAATTGAGCCTTTCAGATGAAGGGACACGTTTTTACAATCATTGCAAACTCATTATGGCTGAAGCAGACAATGCCAGAGCCGAAATAATTGAAAGTCAAAACAATCCACGAGGAAAAATTCGTATTGCAACGCCGCAGAGTTTAATCATCACTGATGTAGGCCAAGTGTTGCTAAGATTCCAACAGGAATATCCAGATATTGATTTAGATGTGATCGTGAGTGGGGAGTTTGTCGATTTAGTTGAGAAAGGTGTAGATTTAGCACTCAGGATTGGCCAGCTCGAAGATTCTATGCTGATCAGTCGAAGACTTGCGGATTGTTCATATCAGGTTGTGGCTTCACCGCAATATATCGATAGGCATGATAAACCGAATTTTCCTGAGGAACTCACACAACACAACTGCTTGATTTATAGTGAGTCAAGAGTGAAATATAGCTGGCCATTTCACATGCCTAATGGTGAATCAATCATGGTGAAGGCACAGGGTAACTTAACCTGTAATGATGGCCATTTAATTGTAAATGCTGCGCTCGAAGGCTTAGGTATTGGTTTTGGCCCCAGCTTCTTATTCAAAAAACATATAGATGCAGGGAACCTTCGTCTACTGTTAAAAGATTATCAACAACCAACGGCAATATCGGCTCTCTACCCTCTCAATCGTAATCTTCCGCGTAGAGTTAGGGTGTTGATAGACTTTCTTGCTGAGCATTTGTCGATTTAAGGCTAACCATTCCACGAATGTCTGCTTGTGTACGAAAGAACCAGTTAGATGAATAACAACACCATCCAAACGGGCTATATCAACCTTAGCGCTTAAATTGTACTATCCGCTGTTCATACTCACTAGCTACGAGATTAACTTTGCATCGCATATTTTCTACCCGTTATTTGACATACTATTGCTTGCCTGCGTTCTTAGCCCTTTGCCTAAGCGCGCCAAGTATTGCGCAAGATTTAGCTAATACTGCAATTGCAGCCGTAAACACTCAGCAAAAGATTGCTACTAGTGTTCAGACAGAAGAAGAAAAACTAGCCATGCAAGCAAAAGCGATGGCGCACCTAAAAGTTATGCTTAGCGTTAAGAAAAAAGATGAAGTGGTAAAACAACTTAGCCCCTATGAGCAGCTAATTAAACTAGCATTTAAAGGCAAGGGTGGAAATGGGATTAATAGTTACCATGATGCAGCCACGTTGTTTTGTAAACAAGCGCGTGATGATAACAACGCTGAAGCGCAGTTTGCACTTGGCTGGATGCATACCCATGGCAAGGGCTTTAGCAAAGATGAGAATATTGGCGCTTTTTTCTATCACAAAGCGGCTGTACAAGACAATTTTAGAGCGAAGAAATCACTCATTGATTTTAAAGGTGATGCAAGCTTAGCAAAAATACCTGAGTGCATGTTGCCAGATGCGCCACCTGAACCTATTCTAGCTGAGACTAAACTGGCACCAGCTGGCAGCAGTGGTAATGCATTTTATAAACGAGGCCCTATATTTGAAATAGTAGAGAGACTAGCACCGCTATACCATATCGAAACAGACTTAGCGATGGCGTTTATTAAGGTGGAATCTAACTTTAATCCGAAAGCCACCTCGCCGAAAAATGCGCAGGGCTTAATGCAGTTAATTCCAGCAACAGCGAGACGGTTTCATGTTAAAAACCTTTACAACCCTGAACAAAATATCAAAGGTGGCTTAGCTTATTTACGATGGCTAATGACTTATTTTGAAGGTGATGTAAGGTTGGTTGCTGCTGCCTATAACGCAGGTGAAGGTGCGGTAGATAAATACAAAGGTGTGCCTCCCTACCCTGAAACTAAGAAATATGTGAATAAAATTTATAGGCTCTATCAAAAGTCATATCACCCGTACAATAAAAACTTAAACCCAAGTAAAAAGTCAGCAATAATCAAGGTTTCAAGCAACCTTTAATTAACTATCTTGCGCTCACATTCATTTTTAATGCGTTCATAAGTGACATAACTAAAAGACAAACCCTTTTTGCGCTGATGCACTTCACGAGCAACTTCTTGCCAACAACTTAAGTCAAACTCAGGCAAATAGGCATCACCGTCAAACGCCTCATGAATCTCAGTAATATACAATTTGCTGCCCATCTCTAAACCAACTTGATATAACGCTGCCCCACCTATCAAAAAAACCTCTGTATCATCACCGCAAGCTTTCATAGCATCGGCTAAGCTATGAGCGACGATAGCACCCTCAACAACATAAGATGGATTACGCGTAACAATAACCGTTGTTCTTCCTGGCAGCAGACGACCAAGTGATTCATACGTTTTTCGCCCCATGATAATATGATGCCCCATGGTCAACGCTTTAAAATGTTTTAGATCTTCAGGTAGGTGCCAAGGCAATGTATTATTAAGTCCAATAACTCGGTTTGTCGCTACCGCAGCAATAATAGAAAGTTGACTCATTCGACTATTATACTGGATGTTTGTACCAAATCATTTTAGACTAATCCATGCGCATTCGTTACCCAAGCTCATTTTTAAAACTACTACTCATTGGCTTTGCTTTTGCAATATTGCCACTATTATGGGCATTTGCTAATGCCAATATTGCTTTTGGCAAACTAGCCAAACAAAGTGAGATTACCATTTCTAATGCAGTTGAAACAACACGCGCCAGCAAAGCATTACAAGAGCAATTAAGTTTAATGGAACGTAGCGCACGCCAGTATCATATACTTAATGACAATGTATTATTTAGCAATTATGAGCAAGCTAATACTGAGTTCGCCGCCGCCATTAAACGCTTATTACAACTCACAAAAGATGCTTCTCTTAGTAAGAAATTGGGTACGCTTAACCAAAATAGAGAAAGGCTACATCGTGCAATCCTTAAAACAAAAAATAAGCAAGTTGATGACCTCACTTTTCTTGATGCATTTAGCCAGCTCACCATCCAAATAGAACCTATCATCAAGGATAACAATGAAGTGATTGATCTAGCATCTACTCAATTAACGCTTAAAGCGAAAAAGATGCAAAAAAGTTTATTATTACAAAGCCTAGTACTCATCCCATTAGCACTACTGATAGCCGGTATTATTGCCTTTTTACTTGCACGACCAATACGCCGTATGGATAGTGCAATTCGCAGCTTAGGTGAAGGCCAGTACACTGCACCCATTGCCATTGATGGCCCTGGTGATTTACATGCACTTGGTCGACGTCTAGATTGGTTGCGTATTGAATTAAAAGATATTAGCGAACAAAAACAGCAGTTCTTGCAACATGTTTCGCATGAACTTAAAACGCCGCTAACCGCTATTCGGGAAGCATCCGAACTACTGCATGATGGGGTAGGTGGCATTCTTTCTAAGCAGCAAGCTGAAATCCTTATGATTCTTAGAGACAACAGCGTTCGGCTACAAAAAATGATAGAAAATCTTTTGAACTACACAAGACTAGAGGCTATCCAACCTTCATCCAACATAACAAAATTAAACCTAGCAGATATACTTAACAAAGTATTAAAAGCACATGCACTTAGCATTAACAATAAAAATATTACCGTTAACACTATCATTAATACAAACGAACTAATCGAGGCGAATGAAGACAAATTAACAATCATTTTTGATAACTTAATATCTAACGCAATAAAGTACTCACCGGATTCTGGTCAAATCGAAATAAATGCAAATGATGAAAAAAAATGGCTTAAAATTGAAGTCATTGATAATGGGCCTGGATTAGCAAAAGCCGATGTCGATAATATCTTTGACCCCTTTTATCGTGGCAATACAATACATAATGGCCTTATTAACGGTAGTGGCTTAGGCTTAACTATTATCAAAGAATTAATTGAAAAATTGGGTGGTAGTATTAAACTCAAACCTTCTACAATGGGTGCGCACTTTGTTGTTCACCTACCAACTACTAATACCAATACGATGGAAACCGCATGAGCAATAAAACTATTTTCTTACTACTATGCACTATGACAATACTCTCCGCATGTGCGGTTAAAACATCAGCGAATAACGTTAGCGTAAATAGAAACCATATTAATTTACCTTCAATCAAATTTAATCATGTCACTGAGATACTAAGTTTCACAGAAGAATTTACGGGTCTTACACCAAAAAAACAAAAACAAAAGATTGTTAGGTCTAAGCAGGCCTTAGTAAAAAATAAAAATCATTTGATGCACCGTATCAAATTAGCGAGTATGTTAGCGCTGACAAGTAGCAACTTACGAGACCCCTTACGAGCAAAAAAAATGTTGGGTAAGTTGTTGCGAGAAAACACGCTCAATGCCGAAGATTCAGCTTTAGTCAATTTATTGCACGAATATGCCAGAATGAATCACTACCTTTTACAGCACACTATTAATCAAACTAAAAAGATGCAGAAAAAGAATAAGGCCTTACTACAAAAGAATGAAGTCTTAAAACAAAAAATAAATGACTTAAAAAACATAGAAAAGACAATGATTAAGCGTAATACTAAAACGGACAACACCCCATAGTATGCAAACAGCTAATATTCTGATTGTCGATGATGATCTAGATATACTTAAACTCATCAGCATGCGTCTTACCGCGGCAGGATATAGCACGGTCACCGCTAGTAGTGGTGAGCAAGCAATGTCTGCGGTCTCTCAAAAACGGCCTGACCTGATCATTAGTGATTTACGCATGCCAGCAATGGATGGGATGGCCTTACTTGATGCCATCCATAATACCCACCCAACATTACCAATAATCATCTTAACTGCACATGGCTCTATACCCGATGCTGTACGCGCAACGCAACGCGGCGCATTCGGCTTTTTAACTAAGCCATTTGATAGCCAAGAGCTATTGCAACAAATTGCATCAGCTTTGCGTATCAGTGGCTCACTAGGCATACTTAACGAAGCAGAAGACAATAACTGGCGCGCTCATATTCTGACACGTAGCCCACAGATGGAAAACTTACTTGAACAAGCCAAGCTCGTCGCCAAAACAGATGCCAGTGTTTTTATTCAAGGTGAAAGTGGCTCTGGTAAAGAACTTTTAGCACGTGCAATACATCAGGCCAGTACTAGAAATAGCAAGCCATTTGTGGCAATTAACTGCGGCGCGATTCCTGAGAACTTATTAGAGTCAGAACTATTCGGTCATAGCAAAGGCGCTTTTACTGGCGCAGTCAACAATCACATTGGCCTATTTGAAAGTGCCAACGGTGGCACTTTGTTTTTAGACGAAATCGGTGATATGCCACCTGCTCTACAGGTTAAACTCTTACGCGCGCTACAAGAGCGTGTTGTTCGCCCTGTCGGCACAACAAAAAATGTCGACATTGATGTCAGAATCATATCGGCTACTCACCAAGATTTAACAGAAGAAATGCGCAATGGCCGTTTTCGTGAAGATCTTTTTTATAGGATTAATGTCGTTGGACTAGATATTCCTTCTTTAGCTGATCGTAGAGAAGATATTAGTTTATTGGCCAATCATTTTATCAATGTTTTTAATAAAAAATATAAAAAAAATGTCCTCAATTTTTCTCCAGAGTCCTTAGAAATTCTCATCACTGCCGACTGGCCAGGTAATATTAGACAATTACAAAATGTAGTAGAGCAAACCATCGTGCTAGCTACAACACAAATTGTACCTGTCAATCTATTACAAAAAGCATTACAAGATTCAGCGAACAACATTGTCCCATATGATGTTGCCAAGCAACAATTCGAACAAGACTATTTGGTTAACCTTTTAAAAACAACACAAGGTAATGTAGCTCAAGCTGCAAAACTTGCAAAACGTAACCGTACAGAATTTTACCGCTTGTTAGAACGCCACCATATACAGGCAAACGACTTTAAAAATACCGATTAAACTTAGCGTCTTCTCCTTGTCGCTAATCAACGATTTAAAAAATCATTTTAAATCATAGCGTTACAACTTTCTCCGACTTCCTTGTCGTTATTTAGCGACAAAATACCTATAATAAAAAGACTAAAAAATAGATAAGTAATTGATTTTAAATAATAAAAAAAGTTGGCACGATGCTCGCTAATATCCTAGTGCAATACAAATTAATTAATCTACTAGCTAAGGAGCCATAACAATGAAATTAACTTATTCAATATTTGCAAGTGCCGCAGCAATAGTCCTGATGACAGGAATCAACACATCTGCTTTTGCCGAAGCAAAAGATGCCGCTTCAAAAGTAACTGAAATAAAACCAGCTGAAGCGATGGAAAAAGCACCGAGCGATTCTAGCTTTAAAAGACTAGATGCGAATGGAGATGGAAAAATTTCTTTAAAAGAATCGACTAAAGATAAGACATTATTTAAGAACTTCGATGCCTCTGATGCTAATAAAGACGGCATGATCACGACAGATGAATATGCAAAATACGCTCAAATTAATGCTGAGACTGCTGTAAATTAATTTTTAATACCAGTTAGATTACTTGTGATTACCCCCTGAAGGTCACAAGTTGTGGGCTGCCTTATTAAAAATGAGGCAGCCTTTTTTTATTTAAACAGCAACCAACCCTTTAATAGCTGGATAAGGGTCATAATGCTCAAGTTCAAAATCTTCATATTTAAAGCTAAAAATATCATTCACCTTTGAGTTAATGCTCATCTTAGGCAAAGGTTTGGGCGTTCTTGAAAGCTGCTCGTTAACTTGTTCCATATGATTAGAATAAACATGTGCATCGCCAAGCGTATGAACAAAATCACCCAATTTTAAACCACACACTTGTGCCACCATCATTGTTAAAACAGCATACGAAGCAATATTAAAAGGCACGCCTAAAAAGATGTCAGCACTACGCTGATATAACTGGCAACTTAATTTTCCATCTGCTACATAAAATTGAAAAAATGCATGGCAAGGTGGCAGTTTCATTTGATCAACATCCGCGACATTCCAAGCTGAAACAATTAAACGCCGCGAATCAGGATTATTTTTAATACTATTTACAACTTGTGTAATTTGATCAATATGGGTGCCATCTGGCTTAGGCCAATTACGCCATTGGTAACCATATACTGGGCCTAAATTGCCATTCTCATCAGCCCATTCATCCCATATACGCACGCCATTATCTTTAAGATACTTGATATTGGTACTACCCTGTAAGAACCAAAGTAACTCATGAATAATAGATTTTAAATGGACTTTTTTTGTCGTCAGCAATGGAAAACCTTCTGCCAAATTAAAGCGCATTTGGTAACCAAATACGGAAGTTGTTCCTGTGCCTGTACGGTCTTCCTTAAGTGTGCCGTTCTTAAGCACATGCTGTAATAAGTCGTGATATTGTTTCATAGTTAGTAATCTATAGATTTCATTAATGGGGTTAATTTATGGATTGATCAATAAACGCTTTAATACTATCAACACTAGCATTCATAACAGTAAATTTTTGCGGTAAATCCTCAATACCCTGTAAACGCTTAGGACGTGGTGGCACTTCACCTAACGCCTCTAACAAAGCATCTTCGAACTTAGCTGGCAGCGCTGTTTCTAATACGACCATTGGTTTCGTTTTATCGTTATATGCTAAGGCAACTTTTAAGCCGTCAGCTGTATGGGTATCGATTACTACGCCATATTTATCTTTTGCACTACGGATGGTTTGCATACGGTCACTATGACTACTGCTACCTGATTCAAAACCAAAAGTTTTCATTTTATCCATTAAATGCTTCATATCAAAAGCACCACCTTTATCAACCACATACCATAGTTCGCGCACTTGTGCTGCATCTCGGCCCACTAAATCGAAAACAAAGCGCTCAAAATTTGATGCCTTGCTAATATCCATCGAGGGACTAGATGTATGAAAAGTATTGGCTGAACCACGTGGGCGATAACTACCTGTTTTGAAGAATTCATCCAACACATCATTCTCATTTGTCGCCACCACCAATTTATCGATTGGTAATCCCATCATACGGGCAATGTGACCAGCGCACACATTACCAAAATTACCTGATGGCACTGCGAAGTTTACCTGTTGAGCATTATTTTCTGTCACCGCAAAATAACCCTTAAAGTAGTAAATGACTTGCGCAACAATGCGCCCCCAATTAATAGAATTGACTGCGCCTATTTTGTATTTTTCTTTAAAATCAGCATCATTTGATACAGCCTTCACCATATCTTGGCAATCGTCAAACACCCCTTCCACGGCAATGTTGAAGATGTTGTCATCTTGCAAACTAAACATTTGCGCTGTTTGAAAACGGCTCATTTTTTTATGTGGTGACAACATAAACACACGCACGCCTTTTTTACCTCGCATCGCATATTCAGCAGCTGAGCCGGTATCACCCGAAGTCGCACCTAGAATATTTGTAGTTTGACCTGTTTTTGTCAGCACATATTCGAATAGATTACCGAGTAATTGCATCGCCATGTCTTTAAATGCGAGTGTAGGCCCATTAGAAAGCGAGAGTAAATAGAGATTATCATCAAGCTTTAATGTCGGCGTAATATCTTCTGCATTTTGTCCTGGTCGAGTAAAGCTATAAACATCTGCCCGATAAGTTTTATCAATAATCGTACGTAAATCTTCCGCTGGGATATCATCGGCTTCAATCAAGCGTGAAAGAATAGTAAACGCTAAATCACGGTAACTCATTTCACGCATGTTAGCTAAATCAGCATCTGTAAACTGAGGGTAACTTTCTGGCAGATAGAGGCCGCCGTCAGGCGCTAAACCACCCAACAGTATTTCGCTAAAACTTAAAGCAGGCGATTGGCCGCGTGTGCTGATATATTTCATGACTAACCTAATGTTTCCATACGTATTTTAATAAGTTTTCCTGCAATAGCCGGTATCGCCTCTATCTCTAAAATCGCGGCATTCATGTTCTTTTCAATTGTCTCGTGCGTCAAAATAACAATATCAGCTTCAGATTCTCCCGCTTCTGGTTCTTTTTGTATCATGGCATCAATCGAAATACTTCTATCACCCAAAATTTTAGTCACGGCAGCCATCACCCCAGCTTCATCTGTCGCGCGCAAACGTAAATAATAAGCACTTTCCACTTCCTCAATCGATAAAATAGGCAAATCTTGTACTTGGTCAGCCTGAAAAGCTAACGCGGGGATACGCTGCGCTTCTGTCGCATCCATTAACCGTGCAACATCCATTAAATCAGCCACGACTGCACTAGCCGTAGGTTCCGCACCTGCGCCTGCCCCGTAATATAACGTTGGACCGACAGCATCACTTTGCACGATAACGGCATTCATCGCACCATCTACATTAGCAACTAAACGCTTCTCAGGAATCAGTGTTGGATGCACACGGAGTTCGATACCTTTGTCTGTTCGCTTAGTAATACCTAGTAACTTCACGTTGTAACCTAACTCTTCGGCGTATTTGATATCTACCTGCTCTAGTTGTGTAATGCCTTCTGTATACGCTTCCTCAAACTTCATGGGCGTACCAAAAGCCATTGCAGACATAATGGCTAACTTGTGTGCTGCATCAATGCCTTCAACATCAAAAGTGGGGTCCGCTTCTGCATACCCTAAGCGTTGTGCTTCGCCAATTACATCTTGATAACCAAGACCTTTCGCACGCATTTCTGTCAAAATAAAATTAGTTGTGCCATTAATAATGCCGGCTAACCATTCAATACGATTAGCTCCCAAGCCTTCACGCAACGCTTTAATAATAGGGATGCCACCTGCAACAGCTGCTTCAAACGCAACCATCACACCCATTTTTTTCGCTGCTGCAAATATCTCGTTACCGTGCAAAGCGATTAATGCCTTGTTGGCTGTTACCACATGCTTTTTATTCGCAATTGCTTTTAATACAAGCTCTTTTGCAATGCCATAACCACCAATAAGTTCCACCACCACATCAACCAATGGGTTACTAACCAAAGCAAAAGCATCATCCGTTATATCCACACTGCCACCCGTAAGCTCTTTTGCTCTTTCAAGGTTCTTATCAGCGACCTGTACTACCTTAATATCCACACCTGTACGGCGTGAAATCTCATCGGCATTGCGTGTTAGAACAGTGTAAGTACCTCCGCCAACAGTCCCCAAGCCCAAAATACCTACATTAAGTTGTTTCAATTCTTTGCTCCAAATTTCATTCTATAATTTTTTAAGAACCGGGCAATACGTGTGATTGCCTCGGCTAACTCATCGACATTCGGTAAAAATACCAAACGAAAATGATTTACTGTTTTCCAATTAAAACCAGAACCTTGTACGATTAAGACTTTTTCTTCTAATAGTAAATCAAGTACAAATTGCTCATCATTCTCAATCGGGTAAACAGCAGGGTCTAATCTAAAAAATAAATACAACGACGTACTGGGTTTAGTACAAGTAACACCCGGGATGGCTGTAATCATCTTGTGAGCTAAATCACGTTGCTTACATAGTCTGCCACTAGGCGCGACCAAATCATTAATGCTCTGATAGCCACCCAAAGCGGTTTGAATCGCTAATTGCCCAGGCACGTTCGCACACAAACGCATGCTTGCCAACATATTTAGACCTTCAATATAGTCCTCTGCATACGCTTTATCACCAGAAATCACCATCCACCCTGCTCGATAACCACACGTACGATAATTTTTTGATAGGCCGTTAAAGGTTACAAACAACACATCTTCTGCCAGTGAAGCTGTTGACGTATGCTCAACACCGTCATACAGCACTTTGTCATAAATCTCATCAGAAAAAACAATTAAGTGATGATGACGTGCAATATCAATAATGCCAAGCAAGGTCTCTTTTGGGTAAAGCGCGCCCGTAGGGTTGTTGGGGTTAATCAGGACAATTGCCCGTGTATTCGCATTAACTTTTGATTCAATATCATTAAGATCTGGCAACCAACCTGTTGCTTCATCACAAAGATAATGCCTCGCAGTGCCACCTGAAAGCGTCGCAGCCGCTGTCCACAAAGGATAATCTGGCATTGGTACTAGCACTTGGTCGCCATTGTTAAGTAAGCCTTGCATCACCATTACAATCAGTTCAGAAACGCCATTACCAATAATAATATCTTCTACCGTAACATCCGCAATATGCTTACTTTGTGCGTATTGCATAACGGCTTTACGCGCTGAAAATAAACCTTTGCTATCTGAATAGCCACCTGCCTGACTCATATTATGGATGGTATCTTGCTGAATTTCTTCAGGCACTTCAAAACCAAAAGCTGTAGGATTACCAATATTTAGTTTAATAATTCGATGGCCATCTTCTTCCATTTTACGTGCACGCTCAAGTACTGGGCCACGAATGTCGTAACATACATCGTTCAGTTTATTTGATTTGTTGATTGGTTGTTGCATAAGAGTCAAAATTTTGCGCTTAAGATTTTACCCTTGAGTAAAATACCTTAAGCGCATGATTAAAACGTTTATTTTACCTTAGAAAGGCAAAGCGCTTCAAAGAAAGAGACATACAAAGAAAGCCGTGCTAGCATTTAGCTTATGAAGCTACATTTAACCACTGCAGAAAATAACTATTTAATCACCGGATACGGTGAAAACTATGTAGAAATCAACAAACAACGCTATACGCGCAATATCATTGTGATGGCAGATCAATTGACACCCGATTGGACGACAGAGGATTTTACTGGCTTATCTGAAAACCATTTTTCTGAGCTAATTAAACTAGAACCAGAGGTAGTGCTACTTGGCACAGGTAAAACGCATCAGTTTTTACATCCAAAAATAGTCCAATCGCTCACAAAAAAAAATATCCCACTAGAATGTATGACAACTGCAGCAGCGTGTAGGACTTATAATATTTTAATGTCGGAAGGCAGAAAAGTGGCTGCGGCACTGATGGTGTAAGAACTTATAGTTTGAGAGCTTAATTCGGACTTAGGGTTAATTGCAAACCTTGATCTGTAATTTTTATGTCCTTTGGATTGTACTGCGTTGTACCAATTTTCAAATCTTCAGGTTTCACCGTATATAACGTCAAACCACTCAACATTTCACCACCCACGGTTTTTGCTAACGCATTTAATAAGTCGCCGTACTTCCCACCCAAACCATCAAAATTAAAATTTTCAACCTTTGGTTCGTCAAGCACGATTGAATTTGTTGCGGCATCAAAACGTAATTTACCCGATATTCCTAATTTCCCTACTAGTGTTTCATCTAAAATGGCGCTCGATAAACGGGTATCCATTGTGGTATGCATACGCCCCGTGGCTTGATCAAAAGAAACCACCGAATTACTTAGATTTACATCAAAAATCTTTAACAATGAAATGGGAATGGCTAGCTTTTCATTAAGCTTCTCTTGAATTTGTGCTTCGCTAACGTTCACAGTACGGTCACCCAACATTGCACATCCAGCAAATGCAATCATGGCAAACAAAATACCAAATAATCTTATCTTCATCATATTTCCAGGTCAGTTAGTATTAATTAGTATTAATTAGTATTAATTAGTATTAATTAGTATTAATTAGTATTAATTAGT
>CAYXOR010000037.1:13388-15992 GCA_964466895.1 uncultured Methylophilaceae bacterium
ATTTAATGCGTACTATAAGCATTTGGTTGACAAGGTCAAAATAGCATTGATGCCACCATGGCGATTTAACTCTCTTGAAACGGTAGAAGGTAATCGATTTAATTTTGATGCAATATATCTAATTGAATATCCTTGTGCGATGTCTCTTGATATTTCTTCACCTTACTAATAACGATAAATGTTGCTTATTATGCTTTCTTTGGGGCGGTGAGTAGCCGCCATTAGGACGAATAATGCCAAAAATAGTTCCGAGCTTAAGCGCTAATTATCGTGCAATCTCACTAAATCCAACCCTTTGCGCCGTAGCTGTCAGCATTGATACTCTCTACAGGAAGCGCATCTAAGTTCAATTTTTGTGCCGGTATAGGGATTTTTGCAAGAAATGTAGGTGCCAATGTTAGTGGCTATACGCGAACACCAAAAGGCAAAGTCATTGCTTCTGCATTTGCAGACTCTTTTAATAATATGGTACAAACATTGCGGAATTATAGTGCTCAAAATATTGAAGGTGGTTAGGTAAAGGTGGAAAGCTTAAAGTGGGTCAGTAAAGATTAGGTGCAATCTATACGGCACCAGTTTTCAACCGGTGCCGTTACGATCATAGCAGACTGGATCTGACGGCATTATTTAACAATCTATATAAAGATAATTAAAAAGTGAAGAGAATATTTCTAATAAAATAGAAATGTAAATATATTTTAAACCAAATATAACAACCAAACGACCAAGAAATATATACGAACCCATATATGAAGATCAGTCATGAAATTCAATAAACTAGTTACTTCAAGTGCCATTGTTGCATGTATAGTTTTATCAAGCACAACGTATACCGCTGAGCCACAAAAACATAAAAATTCAGTATCACTACCATCCTCGCCAGTCTAGTCTCGAGTTGCGTATTACATGCTAAAGAAAAAACATTGCGAGTGGTTCTATTTTTTTAAAAAAACTATTTTTACAACCCCTGACTTAAACCCTGCAAGAATATTCGCTAGTGTAGTACCTACGTTAGCAGCTGCGATTCCTGGCCGGTCAGATACTGTGTTGCAAACACCGCTTTATCACTGAGGAACATATTCGCAATTGTAATACGCGTAATAGGCAGATAGTTTTAAGAGCATTGATCCCAGAGTACAAGACTTAATTAGGCGTCTGTCTAGTACTGAATCTGAATTCGTTAGACTTGGTCTTACCTATACAAAACGGAGGCAATCTTGTTATTGAATTGGAACTCTTGGTCATCAGCAAAAGGGGCGAGGCGAGGTGGTATATCAGTTTCTAATGCAACGAGAAGCGCATTGTAGAATGGGAGATACTATAAGTGGGTTAATTATTGCACTACAACTCAACATCAAGACAGAGTCAGGGCAAAGGTGGAGCTTCTAGATATGTTGGGTGAGTTCCAATAATTGTTACAAACTAAAGACTATTCCAGCAGCCACTGAGAACTGCTTGTACTAAGCTGTAGTAGCTCAGACCTAGTTGTACATAGACGATCTCTGTCCGTTTAGGTTTGAGCTAAATTCTTTTCAGTCCAAATCAATTTACGATTAGGCAATGTTTCTATCAACAAACGCCTACAGCACAACTTACCTTTTTTGCTATTTTTGGTGACCGATAAAATATATTTAAGGTTAATAGCCATGAATTAAGGCTTTATTTTAAACGGTGTGCCTAGAGATAGGTGCACCATTTTTTATTAAATTTCATGTAATTGAGTAAATAATTGAACCATTACTAAATAGTTTACGACCTAGACCATATACACAATTGAAAAGTGAGGTCTATCATGAAATTCATCAAACTAACCACCACAAGTGTGGTTGCCGCTAGTTTGCTTTTATCAGGCATGGTGCAAGCAGCAGATGCTAAAAATAGCCATAAAAATAAAATTACAATTATTAAGGGAAATAGCGCCAAGTATTTCCATTCCGCCCGACATGGAAAATTAGAAGCCAATTAAAATTACTTCGATTGAGAATGATCTATTAGACAATAACAGGAGTCAGGAGATTGGTTTTACGGTACAAAATCCTAGCACTCAGCCTGTCTGGATAATGCTGGCATTTTGTTAAATGCGGCATTAATCTCTTTAAAGTTGGTTTGCTTATGTGGTTTTTATTGGAAAGACTATACACACCCATCACCCCACCATCTGTAGCGCGCTGACGCGCGGTTTTTGGCGGGGAGCTAAAATTTCTTTTGAGCTTAATGCTGTCCTTGACATAGGCTTGTCATAACCCAGCAATAGCTGGGCTTGGGGGAGGTTTATTTTAAAATAACAAAGGCGTTAATGTTAGTTAAGCTAACGCTGAAATATCAAGCTGACTGGTGCCTTTATTCTTTGCTGTCTTTCATAATGAGCTCAATTTCACTCCAGTTTAGCCTTGAACCAACAACCTCCCAAACACCAAGAGTTTTTTCAACTCAACAAATAGCACACCCTGCTCTTTTGTTCCGATGACATCAATCTCAAAACCAGCATTACCTTTTGAGCCGCTGTATTTCACACTATAGCCAAATGGCGCCAAGTTAATTGACGTAACCTTTCCTAACCTTTCCTAACCTTTCCTAACCTTTCCTAACCTTTCCTAACCTTTC
>CAYXOR010000038.1:0-15559 GCA_964466895.1 uncultured Methylophilaceae bacterium
TTCGTGAAGGTGGTCGTACGGTTGGTGCTGGTGTCGTCGCTAAGATTGTAGAATAGTTGTTTGAGTTAAGGGCTGCGTGATTTCGGTGTGGCTCTTAATTTTGAAAGTTTTGTAGCAGTTACAGGCCAATAGCTCAACTGGTAGAGTATCGGTCTCCAAAACCGAGGGTTGGGGGTTCGAAGCCCTCTTGGCCTGCCAAATATGGTGTAGTAAAAATGGTGCAACTCAATGGTTGAGTTGCCGTAGAAAGTTAAGTGAAAAACTATGATAGATAAAGTCAAGCTAGTTTTGTCCGTGCTGCTTGTTGCAGCAGGCATTGCTGGCTTTTATCTTTTAGCTGATAAGGCTTTGGTGTTACGTATTCTTGCTGTGTTGGCAGGCCTAATAGCTGCTGTGCTTGTGTTTAGAACAAGTGCTGTCGGCCAGACGGCGATTGCCTACATGGGGGACTCTATAAATGAAGCTAAGCTTGTTGTTTGGCCTACACGAAAAGAAACAATACAAACGACCATTATCGTTTTTGTGCTTGTATTGATCGTCGCTGCATTTTTAGCGGTTATAGATATCGGTTTTTCTCATATGATTAAGTTGCTACTAGGGCGAGGTGATTGATGAGTATGCATTGGTATGCCGTTCAGGCTTTCTCAGGGATGGAAAAATCAGTAAAAGCTGCTATAGAGGAACGTATTTCACGATCTGAAGTTAAAGATCAGTTCGGTGAAATTTTAGTGCCTGTTGAAGAAGTTGTTGAGATGAAATCTGGGCAGAAAAAGATTTCTGAGCGTAGGTTGTATCCTGGTTATGTGTTGGTGCAAATGGATATGTCAGATGCTAGTTGGCATTTAATTAAGAGCACGCCAAGAGTCATGGCTTTTATTGGTGGTACTGCACAAAAACCTACACCAATTAAAGATAAAGAAGTAGATATTATTTTACAGCGTATGGATGATAGTAAATCAAATCCGACGCAAAAACTTACCTTTGAAAAAGGTGAGTCTATTCGCGTCATTGATGGTCCGTTTAAAGACTTTTCAGGTAGTGTTGAAGAAGTTAATTACGAGAAAAGTAAATTACGCGTATCAGTCTCTATTTTCGGGCGAGCAACACCCGTGGAGCTAGATTTCGGTCAAATAGAAAAAGAAGTATAGAAGTTTTTATTAATGGGGAGCTTTAATTAAATTAAAGCGTTTGTACCTACATAAGGAGTATCAAAATGGCAAAGAAAGTCATTGGCTACATCAAGCTGCAGATCCCTGCAGGCAAGGCCAACCCGAGCCCGCCAGTGGGTCCAGCATTAGGTCAGCGTGGTCTAAATATTATGGAATTTTGTAAGGCATTTAACGCTGCGACACAAAGCGTCGAGCCTGGCTTGCCAATTCCTGTTGTGATTACTGCATTTGCTGATAAGAGCTTTACTTTTATCATGAAGACAACACCAGCATCAACGTTGCTTAAAAAAGCAGCAAAAGTTGATAAAGGTTCTCCGACGCCGCACACAGATAAGGTGGCTAAGATTACGCGTAAGCAAGCGGAAGAAATCGCTACAGCAAAAATGCCAGATTTAACGGCAGCTGATATGGATGCTGCAGTACGCACGATTGCTGGCAGTGCGCGCAGTATGGGTATTGAAGTGGAGGGCGAATAATATGGCTAAGAGAATAGATGCGCTGCGTACAAGCGTAAACCGTGACAAATTATATCCAGCGCAAGAAGCGTTGGCTTTAGTTAAAGAAGGTGCAAAAGTTAAATTTGACGAATCGGTTGATGTGGCAGTTACTTTAGGCATTGATGCTAGTAAATCAGACCAATTAATCCGCGGGGCACTAGTGTTGCCAAATGGCACAGGCAAAACGACAAGGGTTGCTGTGTTTGCACAAGGTGCGCAAGCGGATGCTGCAAAAGAGGCGGGTGCTGATATTGTAGGTTTTGATGATTTGGCTACGGAAATTAAAGGCGGCATGCTTGATTTTGACGTTGTGATTGCGACGCCGGATGCGATGCGGGTTGTTGGTACATTAGGACAAATATTGGGCCCTCGCGGTTTAATGCCTAACCCCAAGGTCGGTACCGTTACGCCAGATGCGGCCACAGCAGTTAAAAACGCTAAAGCAGGTCAGGTGCAATATCGTACTGATAAAGGCGGCAATGTGCACTGCACCATTGGGCGCGCTTCTTTCACGGTGGATCAATTGCAGACAAATTTAGCTGCATTAGTTGACGCCTTGGGTAAAGCGAAGCCTGCGGTAACAAAAGGTGTATTCCTTAAGAAGCTATCAGTTTCTAGCACAATGGGTGCAGGGATACGGATTGATCAAGCATCAATCGCATAATTTATTAAAATCAAACAATATTGTTGTTTGATTGTAAGAACTTTGGGCTTGTTGTTTTGAAGTTGAGGCAACAAGAGCATCAAAGACCGTTGGTATCCGTGAGGATTTAATTGAAGCGGGTAAGTTGTGGGTGAATAGAGAAGATATTTTCTATATTCCTCTATGGTTTATCCTCTGAGGCCAGCGCAGATGGCGAACCCGATACAGGATATTTGTATTGCCTGAATAAGGACGCCGTAAGCGGTACAGGTTTAATAATTACTTGTACTTTATTAACGGAAGGAGAAAAGACCTTGAGTCTCAATCTAACAGAGAAAAAAGCAGTAGTTGCTGAAGTTAGCGCGCAAATCGAAGCCGCGCAAGCAATCATTCTTGCTGAGTATCGTGGCATTGTCGTGACAGATTTAACATCACTACGTGCCGAAGCTAGAAAGTCTGGTGTTTATTTGCGCGTATTGAAAAATACATTAGTACGCCGCGCAGTAGAAGGTTCGCCATTTTCTGGTTTATCAAACGATATGGTTGGTCCATTGATGTTCGGCATTTCTGCTGACCCGGTGGCTGCAGCAAAAGTAATGAATGATTTTGCAAAGGCTAATGATAAGTTCGTGATTAAAACGGGCGCAATGCCCAATGAGGTATTGAGTATAGCGGGTATTAAAGCGCTTGCTAGTATGCCTAGCCGTGATGAGTTGTTGGCTAAATTGCTTGGCACGATGCAAGCTCCTGTTGCTAAATTTGTGCAGACACTGAATGAAGTGCCTACCAAATTTGTGCGCGGTCTTGCTGCGGTACGTGATCAGCAAGCAGCTTAATTAATCGATTAACTTTAGTATTTTTAAATTTTAGGAGTTTTACAAATGGCAATTTCAAAAGCAGATATTTTAGAAGCAATTAGTTCGATGTCGGTATTGGATTTATCTGAGCTGATTACAGAAATGGAAGAAAAATTTGGTGTTTCAGCTGCTGCTGCAGTAGCAGCAGCACCAGCAGCAGGTGGTGCTGCAGGTGGCGAAGCTGCTGCTGAAAAATCAGAGTTCGATGTTGTGTTAACCGCTATTGGTGAGCAAAAAGTGAGCGTTATTAAAGCGGTTCGTGAGTTAACAGGTCTTGGTTTGAAAGAAGCTAAAGACATGGTTGATGGCGCACCAAAAACAATTAAAGAAGGCTTAGCCAAAGCCGATGCTGACGAAGCATTGAAAAAATTGATTGAAGCTGGCGCTACTGGCGAATTGAAATAATACATCAGTATTAGTATGGCTAGGCTGGCAGGTAACTGCCAGCCTTCGCCGTTTCTAAATGGCAGCACATGTAACAAATTGTAACGAAACGATAACGATGGAATGAAGTTATAAATCAGAGCATTTGAGAAGTGTTTTGTTTTTTACCCTCTAAACATCAGGAGACGCTATGAGCTATTCCTTTACCGAAAAAAAACGTATTCGTAAGAGCTTTGCTAAACGTGAGAGCGTGCAAGAAATACCCTATTTGCTAGCAATGCAGCTTGAATCTTACAAAGCCTTTTTACAGGCTGATACTCCACAAGATAAGCGTAAAAAAGCAGGTTTGGAGTCGGCTTTCAGCACAGTTTTCCCTATCGAAAGTCATTCAGGTTATGCACGTTTGGATTATGTGAGCTATCAATTAGGCGCAGCACCTTTTAATGTTAAAGAATGTCAGCAGCGTGGTTTAACTTACGCAGCGCCTATTCGTGTAAAAGTGCGTTTGACTATCATGGATAAAGAGGCTTCAAAGCCTACGGTAAAAGAAGTAAAAGAGCAGGAAGTCTACATGGGTGAATTGCCTCTGATGACTGGCAATGGTTCATTTGTTATTAATGGTACAGAGCGGGTGATTGTTTCTCAATTACATCGTAGCCCAGGTGTATTTTTTGAGCATGACAAAGGCAAAACACATAGTTCAGGTAAGTTGTTATTTTCAGCACGAGTGATTCCTTACCGCGGTTCTTGGTTGGATTTTGAGTTTGATCCTAAGGATTATTTATATTTCCGCGTTGACCGCCGTCGCAAAATGCCAGTGACAGTATTGTTAAAATCACTTGGTTTTAATCCTGAGCAGATTTTAGAGATGTTTGGTGATCAGGATACATTCCATATTAGTGCTAAAGGCGTAGAGTATACATTGGTGCCAGATCGTCTTCGCGGCGAAGTGGCGAAATTTGATGTGCTGGATAAAAAAGGCAACTTGTTGGTTGCTAAAGATAAACGCATCACAGTGAAGCATATTCGTGAAATCGAAAAAGCAAAAGTGACAAAAATTGCCGTACCCACTGATTTTATTTTGGGTCGTGCCATTGTAAAAAATATTGTCGATACCGATACAGGCGAAATCATCGCGAATGCAAATGATGAAATTACTGAAGAGTTGCTAGAAAAGCTTATTGAAGCAAAAGTGAAGAAGCTCGATACGCTATATGCCAATGATTTAGATCATGGCAGCTTTATTTCGCAAACATTGCGTATTGATGAGGTGCCTGATCAATACGCTGCACGTGTGGCAATTTACCGTATGATGCGCCCAGGTGAGCCGCCGACTGAAGATGCAGTAGAGGCTTTATTCAAAGGCTTGTTCTTTAATCCTGACCGCTATGATTTGTCGGTTGTTGGACGCATGAAATTTAATCGTCGTGTGTATCCTACGAATCCCGAAGACCGTAGCGCTAACTGGATGCAAAAATTTCATGAGCGTGTAGGTGCGCATGACGATGAAGGCGAAAAAATATTATCTGTTGATGACATTGTTGGCGTTGTCGGAGTGTTGCTAGAGTTGCGTAATGGCCATGGTGAGATTGATGATATTGATCACTTGGGTAATCGTCGCATTCGTTCAGTGGGTGAATTGGCCGAAAACCAGTTCCGAGCAGGTTTGGTGCGTGTCGAGCGTGCTGTTAAAGAGCGCTTAAGCCAGGCGGAGTCTGATAACTTGATGCCGCATGATTTGATCAATGCGAAACCAGTTTCTAGTGCGATCCGTGAATTTTTTGGCTCAAGTCAACTTTCACAATTTATGGATCAAACAAACCCGTTATCAGAGATTACGCACAAACGTCGTATTTCTGCATTAGGCCCAGGTGGCTTAACACGTGAGCGTGCCGGTTTTGAAGTGCGAGATGTGCATACCACGCACTATGGGCGTGTGTGTCCAATTGAAACGCCAGAGGGTCCAAATATTGGTTTGATTAACTCACTTGCTTTATTTGCGCGCACCAATAAATACGGTTTCTTGGAAACACCTTATCGTCGTGTGGCTAAAAATAAAGTAACGGGTACGATTGATTATTTGTCTGCAATAGAAGAGGGTGCATTTATGATTGCGCAGGCGAATACGGAATTGGATGCTAAAGGTGGTTTTAAAGAGGCATTAGTTTCTTCTCGTCAGCATAATGAGTTCACGATGGCCCAGCCAGATACTGTGGAGTATATGGACGTTGCACCAAGTCAGATTGTATCTGTTGCGGCATCACTGATTCCGTTCTTGGAGCATGATGATGCAAACCGTGCATTAATGGGTGCCAATATGCAACGCCAAGCAGTGCCTTGTCTGCGTGCAGAAAAAGCCGTAGTGGGTACGGGTATTGAGCGTACTGTTGCTATTGATTCTGGCACGACCGTCCAAGCACTTCGTGGCGGTATGGTTGATTATGTCGACTCTAGTCGTATTGTGGTGCGGGTGCATGATGATGAAGCACAAGCGGGCGAAGTGGGTGTGGATATTTATAACTTAACAAAATATACACGCTCCAATCAAAATACAAATATCAACCAGCGTCCATTGGTAAAAGTAGGCGACGACTTGACGCGTGGTGATGTGATTGCCGATGGCGCTTCTACAGACATGGGTGAATTGGCATTAGGTCAAAATATGTTGGTAGGCTTTATGCCTTGGAATGGTTTTAACTTTGAAGATTCAATCTTAATCTCGGAGCGTGTCGTGTCAGATGACCGCTATACTTCAATCCATATTGAAGAACTGTCGGTAGTGGCACGTGATACCAAGCTTGGCCCAGAAGAAATTACACAAGACATCTCTAATTTATCAGAGCGTATGCTGGGTCGTCTAGATGAGTCAGGCATTATTTATATTGGTGCTGAGGTTGAAGCAGGTGATGTGTTGGTAGGTAAAGTAACGCCAAAAGGCGAAACACAACTCACACCAGAAGAAAAATTATTACGTGCTATTTTTGGTGAAAAAGCTTCAGATGTAAAAGATACCTCATTGCGTATTCCATCTGGGATGAGCGGTGTTGTGATTGATGTGCAGGTATTTACGCGAGAGGGTATTGATCGTGATACACGTGCGCAACAAATTGTTGATGATCAACTAGCACACTATAAACAAGATTTGGCTGATCAAATGCGTATTGTGGAAGATGATACGTTTGGACGTATTCGTCGCATGCTTGAAGGTAAAATAGCTACAGGCGGTCCAGAAAAGCTGAAAAAAGGGACAACTTTATCGGCGGAATATTTAGATTTAGTCGGTCGTTATGATTGGTTTGATATTCGTTTATCTGATGAAGATGCAGCGCGCCAGTTAGAACAATTAAAAGACAGTTTATCAGCCGCGCGTGAGCAGTTTGATAATGATTTTGATGAGAAAAAACGTAAATTGACGCAAGGTGATGAGTTGCCACCAGGTGTTCAGAAAATGGTTAAAGTTTATATTGCGGTTAAGCGTCGTATCCAGCCAGGCGATAAAATGGCGGGACGTCACGGTAATAAGGGTGTGATTTCTAAAATTGCACCAGTAGAAGATATGCCGCACATGGCGGATGGTACACCACTGGATATTGTATTGAACCCGCTAGGCGTTCCATCACGGATGAACATTGGTCAAATCTTAGAGGTGCATTTAGGTTGGGCCGCAAAAGGATTGGGTATGCGTATCGGCAAAATGCTAGAAGCTGAGGTGAAAGTGGCAGAAATGCGTAAGTTCTTAGATAAGATCTACAATGATAGTACTGGAAAAAAAGAAGATATTAAATCTATGTCTGATGTTGAAGTGCTTGAGCTTGCTAAAAATCTACGCAACGGCGTACCGTTTGCGACACCAGTGTTCGATGGTGCAGCAGAGTCAGACATTAAACAGATGCTTGACCTGGCTTTCCCAGATGATGATGAACATACTGAGCACTTGCAGTTCCACGCAGGCAAAACACAGCTGAGTTTGTTCGATGGTCGTACTGGTGACAAGTTTGAGCGTCCAGTAACCGTTGGCTATATGCACGTATTGAAATTACATCATTTGGTGGATGACAAAATGCATGCACGCTCAACCGGCCCTTATAGTTTAGTCACGCAGCAACCGCTAGGTGGTAAAGCGCAGTTTGGTGGCCAACGTTTCGGTGAAATGGAGGTTTGGGCGCTTGAGGCTTATGGCGCAGCATACACCTTGCAAGAGATGCTTACCGTTAAGTCAGATGATGTGAACGGACGTACTAAAGTGTATGAAAACATTGTAAAAGGCGAGCACAAAATTGAGGCAGGTATGCCTGAATCATTTAACGTGTTAGTAAAAGAAATTCGTTCACTTGCCATCGATATTGATTTAGATCGCAACTAATTATTATTCATGCGCCTAGTGGGCGCATTAGAGGAGAAGTCAAATGAAAGCGCTATTAGACTTATTTAAACAGGTAACGCAAGAAGAGGAATTCGATGCGATTAAGGTTGCGTTAGCGTCGCCTGAAAAAATTCGTTCATGGTCATTTGGTGAAGTTAAGAAACCAGAAACCATCAACTATCGTACATTCAAACCTGAGCGTGATGGTTTGTTCTGTGCAAAAATCTTTGGTCCGACTAAAGATTACGAGTGCTTATGTGGTAAATATAAACGCTTGAAGCATCGTGGTGTTATTTGTGAAAAATGTGGTGTAGAAGTTACTTTATCTAAAGTGCGTCGTGAGCGCATGGGCCATATCGATCTTGCCTCACCCGTAGCGCATATTTGGTTCTTAAAATCATTACCAAGTCGTTTGGGCATGGTGTTAGATATTCCCTTGCGTGATATTGAGCGTGTGCTGTATTTCGAGGCATTTATTGTTGTCGACCCTGGCATGACGCCGCTTCTTCGTGGTCAACTGCTAACAGAAGATGACTATATTTCTAAAGTAGAAGAGTACGGCGACGAGTTTAGCGCCGTGATGGGCGCGGAAGCGGTGCGTGCGTTGTTGCAAACGCTGAATATTCGCAAAGAAATTGAGAAGCTACACGAAGACTTGGCGGCTACTGGATCAGAAGCAAAAATCAAAAAAATTGCAAAACGCTTAAAAGTATTAGAGGCGTTTCAAAAGTCTGGTATTAAACCCGAGTGGATGATTCTTCAAATCTTGCCGGTGTTGCCACCAGAGCTACGTCCATTAGTGCCATTGGATGGTGGTCGTTTTGCTACATCAGATTTGAATGACTTGTACCGTCGCGTTATTAACCGTAACAACCGTTTAAGAAGGTTATTAGAGCTAAGAGCGCCAGAAATTATTGTGCGTAACGAAAAACGTATGTTGCAAGAAGCAGTAGATTCATTATTAGATAATGGCCGCCGCGGTAAAGTAATGACAGGTGCTAACAAGCGTCCGTTGAAATCGCTGGCTGATATGATCAAAGGGAAGGGCGGTCGTTTCCGTCAAAACTTACTGGGTAAGCGTGTTGACTATTCTGGTCGTTCGGTAATTGTGGTTGGCCCGCAGTTAAAATTGCATCAATGTGGCTTACCTAAAAAAATGGCTTTGGAGTTATTTAAACCATTTATCTTCCACAAATTAGAAGTATTAGGTTTGGCGGCTACGATTAAAGCGGCGAAGAAAAAGGTAGAAGAAGAAGGCCCAGAAGTTTGGGATATCTTGGATGACGTGATCCGCGAGCATCCTGTGATGCTAAACCGTGCGCCAACGTTGCACCGTTTAGGGATACAAGCATTTGAACCTGTGCTGATTGAAGGCAAGGCGATTCAACTGCACCCTTTAGTTTGCGCAGCATTTAATGCAGACTTTGACGGTGACCAAATGGCTGTACATGTGCCACTAAGTTTGGAAGCGCAAATGGAAGCGCGTACATTAATGCTGGCTTCTAATAACGTGCTATCACCAGCCAATGGTGAGCCTATTATTGTGCCTTCGCAAGATATCGTGCTGGGTCTTTATTACATGACGCGTGAAAGAATCGCGGCCCGTGGTGAAGGTATGCGCTTTAGCGATATTAAAGAAGTGCAACGTGTGTATGACCAAGGCATGATTGATTTACATGCAAAAGTAACGGTGCGTATTAAAGAATATGAGCTAGATGTTGTTGGCAACAAGACAGAAAAAATCAACCGTTATGAAACAACGGTTGGGCGTGCTTTACTATCTGAAATCTTGCCAGCAGGCTTGTCCTTTAGTTATATAAGTAAATCATTAACGAAGAAAGAAATTTCTAAGTTGATGAATGCTTCGTTCCGTAAAGTGGGCATCCGCGCGACAGTGATCTTTGCTGATAAGCTGATGTACATGGGCTTCACCTATGCGACAAAAGCGGGCATTTCGATTTCCGTCAATGATATGTTAGTGCCGCCAGAAAAAGGCGAATTACTCAATGCCGCTGAATCTGAGATTAAAGAAATTGAAGATCAATATATTTCAGGTTTGGTAACGCAGGGTGAGCGCTACAATAAGGTGGTCGACATTTGGGGTCGTGCAGGCGATAAAATCGCTGATGCCATGATGAAACAGCTGCGCGAAGAAGATGCTGTTGATGCAGATGGCGTAAAAGTAAAAGATGAAAAAGGTAAAGTCATTAGGCAAGAATCATTCAATGCTATTTACATGATGGCCGATTCTGGTGCGCGTGGTTCAGCAGCGCAGATTCGTCAGCTTGCTGGTATGCGTGGTCTGATGGCTAAGCCAGATGGCTCTATTATTGAAACACCAATTAAAGCGAACTTCCGAGAAGGTTTGAACGTGTTGCAATACTTTATTTCAACCCATGGTGCGCGTAAAGGCTTGGCTGATACGGCGCTTAAAACCGCGAACTCTGGTTACTTGACGCGTCGTTTGGTCGATGTAACGCAGGACTTGGTAGTAACCGAGCATGATTGCGGTACAGCAGATGGCTTAGTAACCAAAGCGTTAGTTAAAGGTGGTGAGATTGTAGAGCCGCTACATGACCGTATTCTTGGTCGTACAACAGCATTAGATGTCATACATCCAGAAACGCAAGAAGTCGTGTATCCGGCTGGAGAATTGCTCGGTGAGGACGAGGTCGAGAATATTTCTGCACTGGGTATTGATGAAGTGAAAGTGCGTACGGCACTTACCTGTAGTACACGTTATGGCATCTGCGCAACTTGTTATGGTCGTGATTTAGGTCGTGGTAAGTTAATTAGTATGGGTGAAGCTGTTGGTGTGATTGCTGCACAATCAATTGGTGAGCCTGGTACACAGCTGACCATGCGGACTTTCCATATTGGTGGCGCTGTATCGCGTGCGGCTTCAATTAGCCAAATTGAAAGTAAATCAAATGGTGTGCTAGGTTTTACATCAACCATGCGCTACGTGACAAATTCACGTAATGAAAAAGTGGTGATTTCGCGTAATGGCGAAGTGATTATTACGGATGATAAAACTAGTCGTGAACGTGAGCGTCATAAAGTGCCATATGGTGCGACGATTACGGTGTCAGATGGAGATGCTGTTAAAGCGGGCCAATCACTGGCAACGTGGGATCCACATACCCGTCCAATCATTACGGAGTATGCGGGCCAAGTTAAGTTTGAAAACGTTGATGAAGGTATTACTGTCGCGAAGCAAGTTGATGAAGTGACCGGTTTGTCTTCGTTAGTGGTGATTGATCCTAAACAGCGTGCTGGTCAAACGAAAGGTTTGCGTCCACAAATTAAATTGTTGGATGCATCAGGCGAAGAGGTGAAAGTTGCAGGCAGCGACTTGTCTGTTAATGTGACTTTCCAGCTAGGTAGTATTATTACAGTGGTAGATGGACAAGATGTTGGTGTGGGTGAAGCGATTGCCCGTATCCCTCAAGAATCATCTAAAACACGTGATATTACCGGCGGTTTGCCACGTGTTGCTGAACTGTTCGAGGCGCGTTCACCAAAAGATGCAGGTATGTTAGCTGAAGAGACGGGTACTGTTTCGTTTGGTAAGGATACTAAAGGTAAGCAGCGTTTAGTGATTACTGATGTCGATGGTGTCTCAAGTGAATTCTTGATTGCCAAAGATAAGCACGTGACAGCGCATGATGGTCAAGTGGTAACGAAAGGCGAATCTATTGTAGATGGTCCAGCAGACCCTCAAGACATTCTACGTTTACAAGGCCGCGAGGCATTGGCGCGTTATGTGATTGACGAAGTGCAGGATGTATATCGTTTGCAAGGCGTGAAAATTAATGACAAACACATCGAAGTGATTGTGCGCCAAATGTTACGTCGTGTACGTATTGCAGATTCAGGTGATACTAGCTTCATTCAAGGTGAGCAAGTTGAGCGTGCTGATGTTTTGGCAGCTAATGAAGTGCTTGTTGCAGAAGACAAGCGTCCAGCAGTGTACGAGTATGTGCTGCTAGGGATAACCAAGGCTTCATTGGCGACTGATTCGTTTATTTCTGCTGCCTCTTTCCAAGAAACAACACGTGTGTTAACAGAGGCGGCCATTTTAGGTAAGCGTGATGAGTTGCGCGGCTTGAAAGAAAATGTCATCGTGGGTCGTTTGATTCCTGCAGGTACAGGTTTGGCTTATCATGAAGCGCGTAAGAGAAAAGCATCAGGTGAAGATGTGTCGCCAGCAGCTGCAGCTGCGGAAGAGCTTTTTGCTAAAGATGAACCTTCTTCAGAAGAGGGCGCAGAAGCCACTGAAGTTGCCGCGGATGCTGAAGTTAAAGCAGAGGCGCCAAATATTGAGGCACCTGCAGAATAGTGCATGTTGTTTTTGTGTGAAGGTGATTGTTGGTTTAGATTAAAATTCTAACCAACTTTACCTTGACACGAAGGCGCCTGCTCCATACAATGCTGAGTTTTTCAGAATAGGCTAATTGCCAGCAATTAACCTGTTTTTTATACTGAATCAGCGTAAATCGTTAAGTTTATTGAAAGATTTTAAAAGGGTTACAAGTAATGCCAACCATTAATCAGTTAATTCGTAAGCCACGCAAAAAGGTGGTTGTAAAAAGTAATGTGCCTGCACTGGAGGCTTGTCCTCAAAAACGGGGTGTTTGTACGCGTGTTTACACAACAACACCTAAAAAGCCTAACTCGGCTTTACGTAAAGTAGCTAAGGTACGCTTAACCAATGGTTATGAAGTCATTAGCTATATTGGTGGTGAAGGCCATAACTTACAAGAGCATAGCGTGGTGTTATTACGTGGTGGTCGTGTGAAAGATTTGCCTGGTGTGCGTTATCACATGGTGCGTGGTAGCCTGGATACTGCAGGTGTTAAAGATCGTAAGCAAGGACGTTCTAAATATGGTGCTAAACGCCCTAAAGCAGCTAAGAAATAGAATAGAGAATAGAGAATATTATGCCTAGACGTAGAGAAGTTCCAAAACGCAACATTCTTCCTGATCCAAAATTTGCTAGTCAGGAAGTTTCTAAATTTGTAAATGTATTGATGACTGGTGGTAAAAAATCAGTTGCTGAGCGCATCGTGTACGGTGCTTTCGATCAAGTTACTGCTAAAAGTGGTAAGGATGCATTGGAAGTGTTCACTGAGGCGCTAGTCAATCTACGTCCTTTGGTAGAGGTTAAGTCTCGCCGTGTCGGCGGCGCTAACTATCAAGTGCCTATCGAAGTGCGTCCTAACCGTCGTAGTGCCTTGGCCATGCGCTGGTTGCGTGACGCTGCCCGTAAGCGTGGTGAGAAATCAATGGGCTTGCGTCTGGCAGCCGAATTAATGGAAGCTTCTGAAGGCCGTGGATCTGCAATGAAAAAACGTGAAGAAGTTCACCGTATGGCAGAAGCAAACAAAGCATTCTCGCATTTCAGATTTTAATTGTTATTGTTAACTCGCTCTTTAAAAGAATTTAAGTAAAGGTAATTATTGTGGCTCGTAAAACCCCTATTGAACGCTACCGTAACATTGGTATTTCTGCACATATTGACGCTGGTAAGACAACGACAACAGAACGTATCCTTTATTACACTGGTGTTAACCATAAAATTGGAGAGGTGCATGATGGCGCAGCTACGATGGACTGGATGGAGCAAGAGCAAGAGCGTGGGATTACCATTACTTCAGCGGCTACTACCTGTTTTTGGACGGGTATGGCCAATCAATTCGAAGAGCATCGTATTAATATTATTGATACACCAGGTCACGTTGACTTCACAATTGAAGTTGAGCGTTCAATGCGTGTGTTAGATGGTGCGTGTATGGTGTACTGTGCGGTTGGTGGCGTACAGCCACAATCTGAAACAGTATGGCGTCAAGCAAATAAATATAAAGTACCGCGTATCGCGTTTGTTAATAAAATGGATCGCGCTGGTGCTGATTTCTTTAATGTTTACGAGCAGATGCGGTCACGTCTAAAAGCAAACCCAGTGCCTGTGCAGGTGCCAGTCGGCGCCGCTGAAACATTTACGGGTGTGATTGATTTATTAAAAATGAAGTCTATTATCTGGGATGAAGCGTCTCAAGGTATGGAGTTTGAATACGGCGATATTCCTGCAGAATTGCAAGCTGATTGTGATAAGTGGCGTGAAAATATGCTTGAAACAGCGGCCGAGGCGAATGAGACGTTGATGGATAAATACCTCGAAGAAGGTGATTTGTCTGAAGAAGATATCTTGGAAGGGTTACGTATTCGTACCATCGCTTCTGAGATCGTACCGATGATGTGTGGCTCAGCTTTTAAAAATAAAGGCGTGCAAGCCATGTTGGATAAAGTGGTTGAGCTTATGCCAGCGCCGACAGATATTCCAGACACGCGTGCTGAAAATGATGAAGGCGAAGAGTTGTTCTTGAAAGCTTCTGATGATGAGAAGTTTGCTGCGCTAGCATTTAAAATCATGACAGACCCATTTGTGGGGCAGTTGATTTTTATTCGTGTTTATTCAGGTACGCTAAAAGCTGGTGATAGTGTTTACAATCCGATTAAAGGTAAAAAAGAGCGTATCGGGCGTATTGTGGAAATGCACGCAAATACACGTGAAGCGCTTAAAGAAGTGCGAGCTGGCGATATCGCAGCGGCTGTTGGTTTGAAAGAAGCAACGACAGGCGATACGCTTTGTGCGATTGGTGAAGAAATCATTCTTGAGCGTATGGTGTTCCCTGAGCCGGTGATTCACGTTGCTGTTGAGCCTAAAACAAAAGTTGACCAAGAGAAAATGGGTCTAGCGTTGGGTCGATTGGCGCAAGAAGATCCTTCTTTCCGCGTTAAAACAGACATAGAAACAAATCAGACGATTATTTCGGGTATGGGCGAGTTGCATTTAGAGATTTTAGTCGATCGTATGCGTCGCGAGTTTGGTGTAGAGGCCAATATTGGTGCACCACAAGTGGCTTATCGTGAAGCGTTTAAGAAGACAGTAGAAGTCGAAGGTAAGTTTGTTAAGCAATCTGGTGGTAAAGGTCAGTACGGCCATGTTTGGCTTAAAATGGAGCCGAATGAAGCAGGTGCTGGTTTTGAGTTTATCGATAAAATTAAAGGCGGCACGGTGCCAAGGGAGTTTATTCCGGCAGTAGAAAAAGGCTTGCGTGAAACGATCCCTTCAGGTGTCTTGGCTGGTTTCCCTGTGGTAGATGCAAAAGTAACTTTATTTGATGGTTCTTACCATGATGTTGACTCGAATGAGAATGCATTTAAGATGGCCGCTTCGATGGCGTTTAAGGATGGTATGCGTAAAGCGCAGCCAATTATTTTAGAGCCGATGATGTCTGTTGAAATCGAAACGCCTGAAGATTACATGGGTGATGTGATGGGTGATTTATCATCACGCCGCGGCATTATCCAGGGCATGGAAGACAATGCAACAGGTAAAATAATTCGTGCAGAAGTGCCATTGGCTGAGATGTTCGGATACTCAACAACGGTACGTTCGTTATCGCAAGGTCGTGCAACTTATAGTATGGAATTTAAGCATTACACAGAGGCTCCAAGAAACGTGGCGGAAGCCATTATGAGCAACAAATAATTGATCTTTTTATAGAATATTTAAAGGAAAACAATCATGGCAAAAGGCAAGTTTGAGCGGACCAAGCCGCACGTAAACGTAGGGACGATTG
>CAYXOR010000039.1:0-15514 GCA_964466895.1 uncultured Methylophilaceae bacterium
TGGTGCTTGCGCCTGTGCATTAGGTGCAATGAGTAGTAATGCAATCAACCATTGTGTTAGTAGAAATTTCATAATCAGAATTTTTCTTATTTTTGTATAAATTTATAGTATGGTGATTACAATAACTTGTCAATGTGATGCCGCTGCGTTTTAGCAAGGACATTAACAATGTTTTAGTTCTAAATTCAAGCAGTAACATATATGACACAACAGGAAACATAATGGAAATATTAAGCCTCTTATCTAATCTAGATATGCAAATTGCCAGTTTTATTGCAACACATGGCAATTTAATCTATCTATTACTATTCGCCATTGTGTTTTTAGAAATCGGTATTTTCCCTTTGTTTTTCTTACCCGGTAACCCGCTCATTTTTATTGCAGGTTCATTTTGTAGCCTAGGCTCACTCAATCTAAACTTAACCCTGCTTACATTAGGCAGCGCCATTATGCTAGGCAACTTAGTCAGCTACCAAATAGGCAAAGTATTTGGGCAAAGAATCAGTAATAGCCATTCGCGCTGGGCAAACAAAAATGCATTGGATAAAACACGAAAGTTCTACGACAAATACGGCCAATACGCACTGATGGTATCGCCTTATATCGCAATGATTAGAACCTTTGCTCCCCTACTAGCTGGCGTTAGTGAAATGAAATATAGCAAATACTTATTGGCTTCTACTATTGGTGCGCTTTTATGGGTCATTGGTTTAGTGCTCGCTGGTTATTACTTCAGTAGCATTAGCTTTATACAAGAACACATGGCTAGCATTGTATTAGCAGGGCTAGCTGTTGGGTTTTGCTTTGTTGCTTATGGCTTTATAAAGTCCAGAAAAAAGCCTAGAAAAAAATATCAAGCACAATAATAAATTGCTAAGGTGCTGGGTTCGTCATTGCCACATGCAAGCGTTCAATTTCTGTCATGACTTCAGCGGATAACTTAATTTGCCAAGCCCCTATATTTTCCTTGAGTTGCGCCATGCTAGTGGCACCAACAATCGTGCTAGCAACAAACCAACGGTTATACACAAAGCTCAATGCCAATTGTGTTGGCGTTAAATTATTTGCTCGCGCCAACGCGGCATAAGCAACAACCGCAGGCTTTACATTAGGTTTATCATAGCGCTGCGCATACCCTAAAAACTGGGTCACACGGCCGACTGTTTTAGGATTATCGATATACTTACCGGTTAAATGTCCAAAAGCTAATGGTGAATAGGCAAGCAAGCCAATATGCTCACGATACAAAATCTCACTAATGCCAAACTCTATACTGCGATTCATTAAATGATATGAATTCTGTAACGTTGCAATACGCGGCAAGTCATATTCTTTTGCGATACGCAAAAACTCCATCATGCCCCACGGTTGCTCGTTAGATAATCCGATATAGCGAATTTTGCCCTCCTTCACCAACTCACTTAATGTTTCTAATTGGCTACGAATAGATTCCCACTGTTTGCGCTCGCCTTGTCCCGCCACTGTTGACTCGTATTCATTGGCAGGGTTAAATTGGTTTTGACCAAAAATAGGCACATTGCGCTCAGGCCAATGTAATTGATAAAGATCTAGGTAGTTTGTTTGTAAACGGCGTAATGAATCTTCTAATGCAGAACGGATATTGATTCGCGTCAACGATTCGCTGCCTTCGCGAATCCATTGCAAACCACGGTTACGCCCAGACACTTTACTGCCCAACACGATCTTGTCTCGCGCTTGATGTTTCAGCCAGTGACCTATCATGGTTTCAGTGCGCGTATACGTTTCTGCTTTCGGCGGTACAGGGTACATCTCTGCCGTATCAATAAAGTTAATGCCTTGGCTAAGCGCGTAATCTAATTGCTCATGTGCTTCTTCTTGCGTATTTTGATCACCATACGTCATAGTCCCTAAACATACTTTTGAAACATTAAGATCAGTATGGCCTAACTTTGTATACTCCATTAGTGCAACACCCCTGTCTCACTCTCTTCTACTTTGATGGCAGGTACGATTGACACGTCCATATCCCATCCTGCCTCTTTTGTGGTTAGCTGCAACATATTGCACAGCGCCAAAACAAGCGCTTGATTTAGGTTGATATGTACGACAACCCCTTCTTGGCAAGTAATATCAATATGTTTAGCCCCCGCTTCTGATAGTTTCATTTCTGTGGCCAACATCACTTTATCATTACGCACTGCTTTTCGCGGTGTGTACTCAGTAGCGAAATCCATTTTTTTTAGTGCCTTGGTCGCTTGCACTTCCTGTTTAAATTGCGTGACTGATTCAGCGGGCGATTTTTTTGACGCAAAAGGTTTTGCTGCTGGCAAATGTGTTTCATCATTTAGCGCTGCCCACAATTGCCGACTAAACCGATAGGTAAACCACAAAACAAGTTCGGAGTCATCACTAAGCCCTACTCTAAATAGTAATCTATCTTGCACCTTGTCATAACTCAGATTGAGCTGCTGAATGCTCGCTTCTTTTTTTTCTTCTGTAGATTTCTTCTCTACAGGTTTATTCTCTTCAGTCAAATATACAGCTCCACAATTAATTTTTTCAAACATTTTTTCAGGCATAGGCCTTGAAATAGGCAAATTACACCCAAAATTAGCAATCTAACAGTGCGAGTGCTAAAATCTCGCGTTCAAATTGTTTTATTAACATATGCTAGTTTAAGCATAACCCAAGGAGAAATCTAATGAAAATTCGTCCATTACATGATCGTGTCGTTGTAAGACGCTCAGAAGAGGAACGTACAACAGCATCAGGTATTGTCATTCCAGATTCTGCCACAGAAAAACCAGCTGAAGGCATCATCACAGCAATTGGCACAGGCAAAAAAGATGACAATGGTAAAGCGATTGCATTAGACGTTAAAGTTGGGGACAAAGTGCTATTTAAAAGCTACGGCGGCACACCCGTTAAAGTAGATGGCGAAGAACTACTAGTCATGACAGAAGATGACATTCTTGCAATTATTGAATAATCAGATACAAACAAACGAACACAATCAATTTAAAGTTAAGCATTAGGAGAATTTAAAATGGCAGCAAAAGACGTAAAATTCGGCGACGAAGTCCGCCAAAAAATGGTAAACGGCGTGAATGTATTAGCAAATGCAGTACGCGTTACTTTAGGCCCTAAAGGCCGCAACGTTGTATTGGAGCGCTCATTTGGCGCACCCACCATCACTAAAGATGGTGTTTCTGTAGCTAAAGAAATTGAGCTTAGCGACAAATTTGAAAACATGGGCGCGCAAATGGTTAAAGAAGTTGCTTCTAAAACCAATGACATCGCTGGTGACGGCACAACAACCGCAACCGTATTAGCACAAGCGATTATTCGCGAAGGCATGAAATCGGTTGCTGCTGGCATGAACCCAATGGATTTAAAACGCGGTATCGACAAAGCAGTTGAAGCAGCTGTTGAAAGCCTAAAAGCACAATCAAAACCATGCACAACAAGCAAAGAAATTGCACAAGTTGGCTCTATCTCAGCTAATTCTGATGAATCAATCGGCAAAATTATTGCTGACGCAATGGAAAAAGTAGGCAAAGAAGGCGTAATTACTGTTGAAGACGGTTCTGGCCTAACCAACGAGCTAGAAACTGTTGAAGGTATGCAGTTTGACCGTGGTTACCTATCACCATACTTCATCAATAATGCAGAGCGCCAAATCGCTTTACTAGAAAACCCATACGTCTTATTACATGACAAAAAAATCTCAAACATCCGCGATTTACTACCAGCGCTAGAGCAAGTGGCAAAAGAAAGCCGTCCACTACTCATTATTGCTGAAGATATTGACGGTGAAGCACTCGCAACCTTAGTTGTAAACAACATTCGTGGCATCTTAAAAACAGTGGCTGTTAAAGCACCTGGTTTTGGTGACCGTCGTAAAGCCATGTTAGAAGATATTGCTATCCTAACGGGTGGTACTGTCATTGCTGAAGAAGTTGGCTTGAAACTTGAGGATGTGAAACTAGAAAATCTAGGTTCAGCTAAACGCATCGAAATCAGTAAAGAAAACACCATTATCATCGACGGCGCTGGCGAGAAAGCCAACATTAAATCACGTATTGCACAAATCAAAGCAGAAATTGAAACTTCTACTAGCGATTATGATAGCGAAAAACTGCAAGAACGCGTCGCTAAATTAGCAGGCGGTGTTGCAGTAGTTAAAGTGGGTGCTACGACTGAGATCGAAATGAAAGAGAAAAAAGCCCGTGTAGAAGACGCACTACACGCAACACGCGCAGCGGTTGAAGAAGGTATTGTTGCTGGCGGCGGCGTTGCATTTATTCGTGCACGTGATGCTATTGCTAAAGTAAAAGGTGACAACCTTGACCAAGACGCAGGCGTTAAAATCGTACTACGTGCGGTTGAAGAGCCGCTACGTCAAATCACACAAAATGCTGGTGTTGAGCCTTCAGTTGTTGTGAATAATGTAACAGCTGGCAAAGGTAACTACGGTTACAACGCAGCCAATGAAACCTATGGCGACATGATTGAAATGGGTATTTTAGACCCAACAAAAGTAACCCGTTCTGCCTTGCAAAATGCAGCCTCTGTTGCTGGCTTAATGCTAACAACTGACTGCATGATTGCTGATGCACCTCAAGATGCAGCAGCTGCACCTGCGATGCCTGATATGGGTGGGATGGGCGGTATGGGTGGAATGGGCGGCATGATGTAATCCATTCTTCACTTCATCGGTGATGCGTCGTTGGTTTCACCGTTTGCTTCTAGTCGTACTTAACGTACTGCCTTCGTCGCAAACAGTTTACCGCCTAACCTCACCTTCGAACTGAAGTTGGAATGTGCTAGCTAGCATTCAAAAAATAAACCCGCTTTGGCGGGTTTTGTTTTATTTAAATACATCATTATTGTTACAAGAAAGTGATTTGGTGAAATGAAAAATGTATAATCGAGTAATTTTGCAGAAAATGAGAGTAAGTTAGTGGCCTCAAATTCACTCCCTAAATACCATCGACAGAAGTACTTGTTAGCACTTGTAGAGCTTTCAGGTGGCATGTTAACTAAAATGGATTTACAAAAACTATTATTCCTATCAGAGCAAGCTGTAGAGAATGAACATTATCATTTTATTCCCTACCATTACGGTTGTTACTCATTTCAAGCACAATCTGATATTGAGTTAATGGAATCACGTGGCTGGTTAAAGGTTAATGAAAATCAAGTACACCTAAGTAACAGTATAGTAAGTCACTTAACTCAGCCTGTTATACAACAATTAAAGTACGTACTCAGCAAGTACGATAAATATCGCGGCAATAAATTAGTACGTTATATATACGAGCAATATCCTTACTTTGCTATCAATAGCAAAATTGCACGAAAAATACTAAGCCCAAAAGCATATAAAGCTGTAACGCAAACTGGCCAAAACATAATTAACGAAGAAAGTACTTTGTTTACAATAGGTTATGAGGGTGTAACTTTAGAGAAGTATATTAATCAACTGATAAAAAACAATGTAAAGCTACTTTGCGACGTAAGGATTAATCCACTAAGTAGAAAATTTGGTTTTTCTAAAGGCTCATTAAGTACTATTCTTCCCAAAATAGGTATAAATTATGTGCACGTCCCAGAACTTGGCATTGAATCTGACAAACGCTCTCACCTCGAAGAAAAGAAGGACTATGTAAAGTTATTTAAAACATATCGCTTAACGTTAGCAAATAGAGAAACCAGTATTGATAAAGTTAAAGCTTTATTAACAAAACATAAACGCATTGCACTTACTTGTTTTGAAAAAGAACATGATGAATGTCATCGCCACTGTGTAAGCGACCACCTTATGAATAGTGACAACTTGATTAAAGTTGTTCATCTATGAGTGAAGTTCGGAAGGTTTTTATTACGGTAAAAACCTACCCAACTCTATCAAAAAGTTATGATGAATTGGTATGTACTGCTGGCATTTTGGATGACGGCACTTGGGTTAGAGTTTACCCATTACCGTTTAGAAAATTAGATTACGAAAATCGCTATCAAAAATACCAGTGGATGGAACTGCCCATTGAACGCAACCTTTCTGACCCAAGACCCGAGAGTTTCAAAGTTACGGATTTATCTAAAGTAAAGTTAATCGACGGGCCAATAGGAACAGATCAAGGGTGGCTTAAGCGGAAAGAGATAATTTTTGCAAAGAATGAGATTTATACAAACCTAGATAGTCTCATTAATTTAGCCAATAATAACCAGCTTTCACTTGCCACATTCAAACCAACTAAATTAGTTGACTTCATAGTAGAAGAAACTGAGCGTGACTGGAATGCAGAGCACTTAGAAATCCTGAAACAAAAGGCCAATCAACTATCTTTGTTCCAAACAGTTGATGAAGTTAAAAAAGAGTTTTCTATAGTAAGAAAACTACCCTACAAGTTCTCATACAAGTTTTGTGACGACTCAGGTAAAGAAAGTACATTAATGATTGAAGATTGGGAAATAGGAGCACTTTATTGGAATTGTCTAAAAAGGAGCGATAGTGAACAATCAGCTATCAAATTAGTTCAGAAGCAATACTGGGATACATTTTTAAAAAAGGACTTGCATCTCTTCCTCGGAACAACAAGACAATTTCATGGGTGGGCTAAAAACCCATTCGTAATAACTGGTGTATTTTACCCTCCCATAGTTCAACAACAAGACATGTTTTAAATGTGAGTAAGTAATGAACGGTAAAACCAAATAAATTTCACTTTTAGGCTTAGCACTTCATTTTACGTTAGCTTTAAACCTTTCTGGCTCTTGCGCATCTAATATTTCTCGCAAAACAGAAGTTGCATAATAACCAGCTGATAGCGAAAATGTGAGGCGTAGTTCTGACTCGCTTTTCCATTCCCATGTCATGCCTGCAGGAATAGCGACTAAAGCACGACGCTCTTGCGTTAGGCCTGCATGCTCCATGCCTTCGCATAAAGCAGCATGTTGCTTGGCAATGGCGTTTTCTAAGTCAGCAGCGGCGGCGTTGGTAGCCACACGGCCACGCCCCCATAGCGCGCCTGTGGGTGCGTCCGGGTTGTTTAAATCAGCATCATCTAAAACATCGCCCTCTAGCGCCTTACCCCATAGACCATTGTTGATGCGCTCTGCCAGTATTTCATTAAAGACAAAAGAACGGACTGCGGACAAATAAATGCCTTTCTTTTTTTGGTGGCGAACACGCATTTCTCGTGACAGCATCAAACGGCCTTGCTCCACATTGCCTCCATCGTGCCCAAATCGCTGCGGGCCAAAATAGTTAGGGACGCCAAGTGTTTGCACCTGCAATAAGTTTGCTTCAATGAGTACTTTATCGCCCTTTATATCCCGCAATATAATATCGAACTGATTGCCTAACAAATCACCGCGACGCAATTTTTTAACATGGCGGTTTTGTGTTAATACAGTGAACTCATCATGGGTTAACTTTAAAAAATCAGGTGTTTCACCTTTTGGAAAATAAATACTAAACCACTGCTCAGTAATCGCATATCGGTCTTTTAAGCCTGCGTAGCCGACATCATTTTCTTTCACACCAGCATAGTCGGCAAGGCATTTTGCAACATAGGCTGTGTTTGCGCCGTCTTTTTTAACATGCAACCAAATATGTTCGCCCTCACCTGACGGCAAAGCCGAGGGCAGCTCTGTGACCCGAAAATCTGCGTTATGGAATTTGAGTGTTCCACGTGCATGCGTCTCAGGATACGTTTTTGGCCATTGAGGCAATAAGGTATAGGTCATGTGAAAATCTCAATTAGCCGAGCTGTTGATGAGCGTTGCCACAATAAACAATCGGAGGTGTAAAACTAAAGAGCCATTAAAACTAGCTGTAAGCAAAATCAATAAGCAAAATCAATAGGGTCAGACTCCATTGATTTATCTTTTAGCCTAACTTCAGGCCTGCCGCAAATCCTACCGTAGCACTCACACCGCGGCTGGTGATTCTTGACAAACGATCCATTAAAAAACCGCCCGTGCTTTTCACAGCACCGCCAGCAACATCGGCTGCATTTTTTAAACTTTCATCACTGATGTCAGCAATACCGTAATATTCAAAAGCAAACATGGCAACAATGGCTGCACCACCAACAAACAAAGCTATCTTAAGCGCTTTTTTAGCAAAATAACCTACTGCGAGGCCAATAATAAATGGCGCGCCTACATCTCCTAGTAAGAACTGACTTGATAACCAATCAACCTGACCACTTTCTACGGCTACTTCTTCATCCATGATTTTTAGCTTTCGTATAAACTCATGTACATTCTATTACAAAAAACAACCTCCTCTAATTAAACGAACAATTCGCGTATAATCCCCCCTTCAAAAAAATCAAACACCGACCATTAGGAATCAACATGAAAGCAATTACAGTAACGCAACCAACTGAAGCTGAGTTAAAAGCAATGGGCACAGAATACTGGCCAACGTGGGAGAAAGAAGTATCCACTTTCCCTTGGACATTCGTCACAACTGAAAACGCATTAATCTTAGAAGGTGAATGTGAAATCACACCTGAAGATGGTGGTGCTTCAACGACATTTAAAGCAGGTGATTTAGTGGTGTTCCCCAATGGCTATAAAGGCACTTGGGAAGTAAAAAAACCACTTAAAAAGCAATTTAAACACAGCAGTGGAAACTTTGCTAAATGCTTTTTTTGCGGTTTAAAAATAATGTCAAACCGCATTAAATCAATCATGAAATAAAGCCATGCTTTGCCCTTACTACTTGGCTAGGGTAATATTGCTATGCAATGTTGTGGGTGCATAATAGCAGCCCAACATAACCAAATTACTAAATACATTGAGGATGCTATGTTATTTAATCAGTCTATCACTCGTTCATTTTTAGCCCGTTCATTTAAAGTCACACTATTATGTGCTGTTATGTCTGCCAGTCTGGTTGGCTGTGCTGATAAGGAAGCAGCCGAGGTGGAATCCGTCGCGCCAGCAGCGGTTGAATTAACAAAAATTACTGGATTAAAAACGCCTGAATCGGTGGTGCAAGCCAAGGATGGCAAGATTTACGTGTCTGAAATTAATGAATTTGGCAAAGATGGCGATGGTCAAATTAGCGTGATTGAAAACGGCCAAGTCAGCTTGTTTGCTGATGGATTTGATGACCCTAAAGGTTTAGTCATTATTGGTGACGCTTTATATGTGGCGGATAAAACTAAAATTTGTAAAATTAACTTAGCGGACGCTTCACAAGTAGAAGTGTTCGTACCCGCGAGCGCTTTTCCAAAAACACCGCAATTTTTAAATGATTTGGAGGCTGATCCGCAAGGCAATTTATATGTGTCTGATAGTGGTGATATTTTAGGCACAGGCAAAGGCGGCGTGATTTATAAAATTAATGCTAGCGGTGAAGTGACTATGTTGGTGGATGGCGCAGATAATGCATTAGTGATGGCCCCTAATGGCTTGCTGGCTGATGACACTGGCAAAGTTTTAATGTTCGTAGATTTCACTTCAGGCATGTTAAATGTCTTAAATACAGAAACCGGTGAAGTGTCAGACCTTGATGAAGGCTTTGGCGGCGCCGATGGCCTTGTTCATCACTCCAGCGGTGTGATGTATGTGAGCGATTGGAAGAGTGGCAAGGTGTTTGCTATAGGCCTAGACGGTGAAATTACAACCATAGGCCCACAATACCAAGCGGCGGCTGATATCGCGCTGACTAAAGATGAACGCTATTTAATGGTACCCGATATGAAGGCTGGTGAACTAGACTTTATAGATCTTACAAAAATTGACCTGACAAAATAATTTGTCATTTACAATTTAAAGCGTAACGCACAGCAGCGTTGGTATTAGTCGTTGAGTAATATTAAATAATTGGTAGTGTTATAGGGCAGATTGAACCATTTCGGCTTGTATTTCGACATATAGTTAACAACTATTAATTCACAACGATAGAAAATTTAATATCGACCCGGGAGAAAAAGTCATGTTAGCTCTACACTATTTAAAAAAATCATTCACAATCTTTATTCGCCTGCTACTTATTTGCGCCGCTATTATCCCATCAGTCGCATTTCCTGGTGGCAGTGATGGCGTGCCATTCACACCGAATACCTTTGATGTGGAAATAGCAACTATGAGCAGAAATGATTTACATGTCTATAGCCAAAACCATAGATATACCGAACTCGGACTTTACCGTGATTTTCCATTTACTACAAATGTGTACGCAACGCTTGGAAATCGTGCACGGCTGCGTTCTATTGATGTATCTATCAAAGTGAAGTCGCACCATACCGAGACTTCCTTTCAACCTGTTTTTAGTGTTAGTCCGCGTGCAGATAGAAACAATCAACCGAGTGGAGTTACCGATTTTCCAGCAGTAGGCCGCATGGGTTGGCTTCATAAAAGAGCAGACCTTAATCATAGAGTGCTTGCCAGACTTTCTATTGAAGCGTGTCGGCAAAATGCAGATAGCTGGGTTAATGCAGGCAATTCAATAGATGGTCATTTTTCTCAAGATCATATATTGCCATTAAGTTTTGAATATCGTCTTAAATTAAACAGTTGGTGGTTCAACAGAGATCCCAACACCCGCCTTACTCAAGAGAATAGTGGAACCTATACTCGGCTAGTTCATACGGAAAGGAATATTGTCTGTCATAACAATACAGCTCGAGCACCTCGTCCGCCCTCTAATCAGTTTGTTGTTCACCAGATTAAATTCGATTTTTCTCCTCCAGTAATAAACAAACCAGGACAGTGTAGAGTCAGTGGGAAGTATGAATTTAGGACTAATACACCTCACAAACTTATTCGTTTCAAAATCGTTCATGAGCACAATCGGCAAGATTATGACTATGTTAATTATAACAACCGTACTACTTACCCAAGCGTAATATCAGCCGATGAAAATGGTGTAGCCCGGTACGTGGGGCTTTCCAGTTCCTAACCGTAGAGGAGCAGGATATCAGCACAACAAAATAGGTCGGTTGAGAATTATTGGGACATCAGAAGCCTTTGAGTCAGAGTTATTAACTTATGAAAAAAACTGCAATGCACCTGGAACTGATATAGACATTAAAAAACTAGGGGTTAATCCAAAATTACAAATCCCAAGAAACCAGTTGCCAGGAAACGCCCCCATTGTTAGACCCGGTGCACCAGATACGCGGCTACAACAAAATGGAAACGCGCCAGCAATAAAGCTAAACAATCCAAATTTAGGTATAAAAAAGCACAAATTACCAAATAGTATACCTGCAATAAAGCCTACGATTCCTGATTCGCGTTTAAAGCAACCTCAGCCATCAAAAAGTGTACCTGTTTTGGAACCTGTACTGGAAAAGGAAAAAATACCTGCTCTCAAGCCATAGCTAAAAAAGATTAATTAGAAAAGGCCTGAATCAAAAATGGCGCTGCCCTTAAATTGTGAAGTATTGCTTTGCATTTAGAAGGTAAAGTCAATGGGGGGGGGTACACTTCATTGATTCAGATCATTTTTATTTTCTCTCTTATAAATCACTGAGTAGTGCAGTCAAATTAAGATAAAGGCGAGGACTTGTTTGAGCACTGCGACATATCACGGACTGTGTGACTTGTTAGGATGAGCTGTGTCTCAACTGACTTACCGCTTTCGCATTGAACTTACCACTTTAGTGGTAAGTTCAATGGAGAAGACCCTTGCGGTCTTAGCGTTTGGTGAAGTTGGCGGCACCCTGTACGGGCGGGCGGGTATAAGCCCGTGATATCAGGATGTGCATTTCTTTGGTACAAGTAAAAGAAAGTAACTAGCGCGCCGCCTCCGACAACGTATTTAAATACCTTTATAATCGCCCAATGCAACTACATTATCAAACCCTTGGTCAAGGCCAGCCGCTTATCCTGCTTCACGGGCTATTTGGCTCAAGCGACAACTGGGGCACGGTTGCCAAACACTTTTCACAAACTCACCAAATCATAAGTGTTGATTTACGCAATCATGGCAGGTCACCACACAGCGAGTCGCAAAGCTATACGAATATGGCAGAAGACCTTGCTGAGCTGTGTGAGGCACTCAATCTGGATGCTATTCATTTACTCGGCCATTCACTTGGCGGAAAAGTGGCAATGCAGTTTGCACAACGAATGGATAAGTTGATGATTGTCGATATGGCCATGCGCGCTTATGCAGATGAACACACCCATTTGATTGAAGCCATGATGGCAGTCGACCTTTCTATAATGCAAAGCCGCACTGAGATTGACCGAGCGCTAAGAGATGCAGTCTCTAACATACTGGTGCGCCAATTTTTATTGATGAATTTAGTGAAGTCGGATGACAGCGATAGTAATAATTTACAATGGCGCATTAACTTAGCCGCATTAAAAGCCAACTACCCTGCCATACAGCAAGCGGTGTGCGAATCAGCACAATATGACAAACCATGCTTATTTATCCGTGGTGAGCGCAGTGATTACGTGCAGGATGATGATGTTGAACAGATCAAAATCCATTTTACAAAAGCCCAGTTTGCAAGCCTGCCCACAGACCACTGGGTACACGTAGAGCAACCTCAAGCATTTATACGAGTTGTTGAACAATTTCTCACAAAGCATGAGCCCAATGAAAAGAATACATCTACTTAGGCATGCAAAATCAGACTGGGGAGATGATTTTTTTGCTGATATCGATAGGCCACTCAATACCCGAGGCACTAGCACAGCGTTGTATATGGCTTCACAATTACATCAAGCAGGTTGCCCTTTTGTTCATGTATTTTGCAGTCCAGCAACTAGGGCTCAGTCAACTATAAAGCTGATTAGCAAGCAGTTACCAGGCGTCAATTTTCAATGGCAAACTGATGAAGCTTTATATACTTTTGAAAGCCGTCGCCTGCATGAATGGTTTCAATCACTTAGCGAGTCAATATCTGAGTGTTTAATCATCGGCCACAATCCAGCATTAACTAATTTTTGCAATCAACTCAGCAATAGCGGTATACAAAATATACCGACATGCGGCTATATTCAGCTAGTCGCAAGTAGGGAATGTATTTGGCAGGAGGTATCTGAAACGCCTTTTACACTAACCACTTTCCTTAAACCAAAGGAGTTAATGAAAAACATCTGAGCCTAGAACCAATCTTCGCTATTTTTTCAATAGTGAATCAAGTCGTAAATCTATACGCCGCATAATCTCATCATTCTCTATCCTCCCACGCGTATTCAAAAGTACTGCATAGGTATAGCCATCTGGACGCTGCCGAATGATTGATGTTGTACCGTCCCAAGCACCGTAAAAGGTAAAATCATATCCGTCACCTACACGTTTTTCTCCACTAACCCAGTAGTTTGAAAAAATGCTGACGAGATCTCTTGCCGAGATTGACATTGTAAATTGCTGAACTGGCGCTTCAGGCTCATACCAGGTTTCTGTAGAGTGACGTCTTTCTAACGGAGCAGATTCAATGATATCGACACCATACTTTGCCATATAGTCATGCGCAAACGTAACAAAAGGTTTGCCAGAAGCTTTTTCTACAGCGGCTTTCAGCAAAGAATATCCGTAATTAGAATACACAAATACCTCACCTGGCTTATGTTGTAAAGGCTGCGTCACCATGTATCGACTGACCGCAGAAATAGAGGGTGTTTCTTCTCCACTCTGTGTCCGCGCGCGCTGAATCGATGCCCCAGAAAGCCCATCATGTGCAGCATCCCACCCCAACTTGTGATCAAGCAGGTTCTGTATGGTAATCTGCGCTACTCGAGCATCTCGGGGGACGCCATTCTCTTTGAGAATGTTAAACTCTAGGTATTCGAAAACGCGTGTCTCATGTGAAATAATACCCTTTTGTAACAAATGCTTAATAAGAATTGAGGTGATGGGCTTGTCGATACTGGCAATCCGCATTTTTCTGTTCGGGTCAATAGGGTCTGACTTTCCCCTTAGCTGAAAGCCAATACCATTGCTACAAAAGTGCTTCCCACTTTTTGAGATGGAAAACGTACCTGCTCTGTAGTTAATCTGCTCCATCATAGATTGAAGCTCAGTACTTAATGCTTGACATAACGACGACTTAGAACCAGTGACAGGGAGCTCATTAGAACAAGCTGAAAACCCAGCAAAGCTCATCAACACTAACAAAATAAAATTAGCTGGTTTTTGCATTTTTCTTAATCCTTAGGCTATTTTAACTTTTAAGCACACGCATTTAGTATGCTTAAATCTTACACGAATATAGCTTCGCTGGTATCTTACGGCTAAGCTTTAAAGCCTTTAGAGTCCAGAACTTAATATAGATCAATGGAGATACAAATCAACGAGTTCAGACTCTATTGGTTAACACGAGGAATCAGTTCTATTTTAGAATGTCCAATAATCTATATAGATTGCAAAGGAGAATCTTATGTTTGTAAACCCTTCATTAGTAACCCGTATCGCAATTGGTAAAGCCGTTGGTTTAACTTTTGGGCTAATCGGCTTTATTTTCTTGCCGTATTTTTGGCCTGATGCCAGTTTATTATTAAGAGTCGGCATCTTATTCTGGTACACCACACTAGGCGCCATTATTGGCGTATTTGGCGTGATCACTTATCATCCCGTTTTAAGGTTACCGATGCCTTGGTGGTTTCGTGCACCACTCATTGGTGGCTGGATGAATTTTGTTTTAACTTTTTTTGCCTACGATGCAATGCAAAGCTTATTAATAGCCATGTTTGGCTATGACGGTATTTTAAACTCACCCTTCTGGTTTGTCGCAGAAGGCGCCATCATCGGATTAATTATGGGGTATTTAGCCACTCGTTTTGGTGGTGAAGGTAAAGACACTATCGATAAGTAATAGGCATTTTAGATTCATGAATTTAAAAAATTACATCACAATTTCAGCCTCCAACAAAGCGCGCTTTTAATGTATCAAGAATTACTGAGTACCTTAGCCATTGGCTTAACGCTATTTGCCTTTATTCCTTATATTGTTTCAATCAATAAGGGAAAAACTAAGCCTCATGTATTTTCTTGGATTATTTGGGGTTCAACAACTTTTATTGCCTTTTTAGCACAAATTAAAGGTGGTGGCGGTATTGGTGTTTTAGCCATTGGCGTGTCTGGCATTATCTCAATCTATATTGCCTTTTTGGCTTGGGTGAAAAAATCAGAAATCACCATCTCTACATTAGACTGGTTGTTTTTCCTTTCTGGCATGCTATCTCTTCCATTTTGGTATTTCACCAATAACCCGCTATGGGCAATTGTTATTTTAACGGTCGTGGATACTATTGGCTTTATGCCAACAATTAGAAAAGCGTATACCCATCCATTTGATGAAAACTTAACTTTTTTTACTATCTTTATGGTGCGTAACTTTGTTGTAGTATCTGCAGTTAGTGTTTATTCATTAACAACCGTTTTATTTCCAGCAGCCATGGGCTTGGCTTGTTTGGTGTTAATTGTTATTACGCTAACCCGTAGAATCAATGGGGTCAGGTGAGTCAATGTTGAAATGCTGGATGATGTTGAACAGATCAAAATCTATTTTACAAAAACCCAATTTTGCAAGCCTGCCCAATGAGCACA
>CAYXOR010000040.1:0-1162 GCA_964466895.1 uncultured Methylophilaceae bacterium
CGACTCCGACTCCGACTCCGACTCCGACTCCGACTCCGACTCCGACTCCGACTCCTGCTCCTGCTCCTGCGCCGACTCCTGCTCCAGAGAGAAATTTAACTGATATGGTTGAGTTTGGATTTGAAGAAACTAGCTTAGCAGCTAATAATATTTACAAATCTGGCAATGCTCCTAAAATTATTACGCGTAGTGAAGGACCCGTTTTTGAAGGAAGCCAATCACTCAGTATTTTTATTGATAAAGAAAAAAGTGAGACAGAGTATCGCACAGAGTTTGTGCTTGGTGGTGCGACGCCTAAAAAGTTTACCGAATTGGTGCCTGGCAAGGAATATTGGTTTGGCTTTGCTATTTATCTTGATGAAAACTATGTAGCACCTGAATTGAGCGATATTATGTGGCAAGTACATGCTCGGCCGGATTTACATGTAGGAGAGGGGTACAGGAATCCTCCACTTGGTTTTTCCGTATCTGGTTTAAATAAAAATAGTGGCGTTCCAACTTGGCAGATATCAACGAAAGGAGATAGCAAGAAATTTTCGGGGGCGAGTGGGTCTAAAAAGTCATACACTTCTAGTTCAGTCACGCAAATAGGACCAATTGCAGATGATATAGGGCGTTGGGTAAAATTTGTTATTCATTATAAGCATAGCTATAACAATGATGGTTTTATTAAGGTCTATAAAGATAGCAAACATAACCTATTGGTTAATAAGCAAAACGTAGGAACCGCCTTTAATGATGACAGGGGTGGTTATATGAAAATGGGCAGCTACAAATGGAGCTGGAGAGATACAAGTAACTATAAAACAATTATACCTGCAAGGCGCCAAAGTTACGTTGATTCGTTAAGGGTAGCGATTGGTCAAAAAGGCCAGAATAGATATGACGATGTTGCACCATAAGAGACGTAAATACATATAGCGCCACCGCATTATTAGCATCAAAGCCATTAATATTCCTTTGTTTAGATTTAGTGCAACAATAGTTGACAAAGGTTTGTTTGCGCTGATCACTCAAGTTGATTTTATTTCCATTCATTTTTTTAACATTATCGTTAAGTGAATACAGTAATTTATTTAATTGTAAATACCAAAATGATGATTTATCAAAACCATTAAAAATGTTAGAATCGGCATCTTTGTAAGTTGTTTATTTAGTTGTT
>CAYXOR010000040.1:1262-14246 GCA_964466895.1 uncultured Methylophilaceae bacterium
AGTTGTTTATTTAGTTGTTGTTTTCTATTAATTTTTTTTGGAGTTGTCATGGCAGTAGAACGCACCTTAAGTATTATCAAACCAGATGCAGTAGCAAAAAACGTAATTGGGCAGATTTATACCCGTTTTGAAAGCGCAGGTTTGAAAATTATTGCAGCAAAAATGACGCATTTAAGCCAAACTGAGGCTGAAGGTTTCTATGCTGTGCATAAGGAGCGTCCTTTTTTTAATGACTTAGTTAAATTTATGACTTCTGGTCCCGTGATGATTCAGGCACTTGAAGGTGAAGGTGCTGTGTTGAAAAATCGTGATTTAATGGGGGCTACTAACCCTAAAGAAGCGGATGCAGGTACGATACGGGCTGATTTTGCTGAAAGCATTGATGCAAATGCTGTGCATGGTTCAGACTCTGCAGAAAATGCTGCCATAGAAATTAAATACTTCTTCGGTTAAATCGCGCATTGGTGTCGTGACACTGTGTTGCAGATTAAAAAACATAACCTCACATATGACCCATATGCTTCGGTTTTATTTTTCAATCTGCGCCTTGTCTAACTTAGCCAATGTACAATTATAAGCAGTATGATTTGAAAAGGAATGAGTCAGCATTGACTAATCTTTTAAATTTTAATCAAGCACAACTCGTCGATTACTTTGTTGGTATTGGTGAGAAGCCTTTCCGTGCCAAGCAATTAATGCGTTGGGTGTATCGTTTTGGCGTAAGTGATTTTACGCAGATGACTGATATGGCTAAAGTGCTTCGTGAGAAGTTGAAATTAGAAACTGAAATTGGTTTGCCAAAAGTGCAATTAGAACAGGTCTCTGATGATGGTACACGTAAATGGTTGATTGGTGCTGATAACGAAAAAGATGGCACAAGTAGCAGTATTGAAACCGTTTTTATTCCAGAAGATGACAGGGGTACCTTGTGTATCTCTAGCCAAGTAGGTTGTGCTTTGGAATGCACGTTTTGTAGTACAGGACGGCAAGGGTTTAATCGCAATTTAAGTGTGTCAGAAATCATAGGCCAGCTTTGGATAGCGAATCATTCGCTGAGGCAGCCTGATGGTTACGATATGTTGCTGGCAGGGGAGCGCATTATTTCTAATGTGGTGATGATGGGCATGGGTGAGCCACTCGCCAACTATGATAACGTCGTGACTGCTATGCAAATTATGCTAGATGATAACGCATATGGCTTAAGTCGCCGCCGTGTGACGCTCTCCACCAGTGGTTTAGTGCCGGCGATGGATAGGTTAAAAGAAGATTGTCCTGTCGCTTTGGCCGTATCTTTGCATGCGCCAAATGATGAGTTACGCGATGAAATTGTCCCAATTAATAAGAAATATCCTATTAAAGAGTTAATGGCTGCTTGTGAGCGATATTTAGTAAAAGCGCCACGTGATTTTGTCACATTTGAGTATGTGATGTTAGACGGTGTGAATGACACCGCCGAGCATGCACGGCAGTTGTTAGATATTGTGCAAAATGTTTCATGTAAATTTAATTTAATTCCTTTTAATCCTTTTAAAAATAGTGGTTATGAAACGTCTAAACCTAGTCATATACGTGTATTTCGTGATATTTTGATGAGTGCTGGCTATGTGGTAACCGTGCGCAAAACGCGCGGTGATGATATTGATGCAGCTTGTGGTCAGCTAGCAGGAAAAGTATTGGATAAAACTAAACGAAGTTTGAAGCATATTCCTATTGAGGTGGCGGTGTGATTGTATATATTAAGTACTTGTTTATTTTTATAGTATTTGGGGTTTTAACTTCATGTGCAAGTAAGGGGCCAGTAGGTGTGGGGTCGCATGTTAGCAGTGCTGCGCTTGATAGAGCGCGTGCGCATACAAATCTGGGGGCAGCCTATTTTCAGAAAAATAGATTAGAAATTGCGTTAGATGAATTTAGTCAAGCGGCAGAAATTTTACCTACATTTGCACCTGCTTTTAATGGGCTTGGTTTAGTGAAGGCGGCTTTGGGTCAGAATAAAGAGGCTGAGCAGAATTTCAAGAGGGCGATTGATCTTGCGCCTAGCAGCTCTGAAGCAAGAAATAACTACGGGTCTTTTTTATGTACACATGAACGTTATGATGAATCAATTGTACAGTTCTTAGAAGCGGTTAAAAACCCACTCTACCCTACGCCAAATCTTGCTTATGCAAATGCTGGTATTTGTTCTGAACGTAATAAGGATACTGACAACGCTATAGTTTATCTTAATAAATCTTTGCAAATTCAACCGCTTACACATTCCGCTGCCTATCAGTTAGCAGATATACAATTTCGTAAGGGAGATGCAGACACTGCCAAGAGAACATTACAAAACGCTATAGTGTCATTACCAACAGCCGAAACCTTATGGTTGGGTGTTAGAATTGAACGTGTCGTTGGTGATCAAGATAGCGAGGCAAGTTATGCTTTACAATTACGGCGAAAATATCCGAACTCTAAGCAGACGCAATTGTTATTGAGTGGAAAATAAATTTTATTGATAGGGTTTTGATATGGCAAGAAAGCCAAGACAAGCATCAGCAAAAAAAACGAAAGTAGCTAGTGACGCTGTGTTAGCGGCAGAAACCGACGTTAAAGACGTAGTGGTAAAAGACGTAGTGGTAGAGGGTGCTTCGACTAAGGCGTCAGTATCATCAGCATCAGTTGATAATAATTTATCACGATGCGGCGGTACGTTACGTAAGATGCGTGAAGCGCAAAGCTTGTCAATCAATGATGTTGCTAGCCAATTAAGATTGAGCGGAAAACAAGTTGAGTCTTTAGAGACTGATGACTTTGCTGGCTTGCCAGAGGCAATGATTGTAAAAGGCTTTATCCGCAATTATGCAAAACTATTAAAAATTCCCGCTGAACCTCTATTAGATGCGTATGGGGTTATTGTGCCTGAAGTAAAACGGCGCTCACTTACATTACAGTCATCAATCGATATGAAAATAACTGAGCCTAAAAGAATATCTTTGAAGCATTATATTTGGCTTGTTTTCGCTGGGGTCTTAGCTATTGGAATCTGGCTTTTTTATCAAAATTTTATTCAAAAGCCAAACCCTGTTGTTACTGGCGAAGTGTTGTCTGAGCGCCTTGCTGATATATTGCCGCAAGTGGCCTTGCCAGCGATGGAAAGAAGTGTAAGCGAAGTTACGACGCAACTTGAATTAAACGTTACGGAAAGTAATATAAATGCCCAGTTGTCAGAGGTAGCCGTTATACCCAGTGTTGCAGGGCAGGATGATTTGGCGTCTACAGTTGTCACCGAAAAGCCTGTCAAAAAGCTAGCCGAAGAGGTGCTTGAAGTAGCGGATGGAGATAATATCGTAGCGACACTGGCTTTAGATGATGCACTAGATATGCAAAAGCCGCTGGCAAGTGGCAAATCAAGGCTAGAGTTTAATGTGACGCAAGAAACATGGGTTAGCATTATTAATGCATCTGACAGCGAAGTTTATAACAAAATATTGTTTGCTGGTAATCATGAAGTAATTGATGTTTGGCCACCTGTACAGTTGGTGGTTGGTAATGCCCATGGTGCAACACTTAGCGTTAATGGTGATGTGGTGGATCTTGCTCCCTATACGCGTATTAATGTTGCACGTATCCCAATCGATTAATTAAATTTAACTTAAGCGTAATTTACGTTAGAAAAGTCCTAATATTTAAATATGCGTAGAAATTCGCGACAAGTCATGATTGCTCATGTGCCAGTTGGAGGCGGACTGCATAATACTGTAGCCGCACCAGTGGTTGTGCAAAGCATGACGAATACCGATACAGCAGATGCTGCAGCAACTATTCAACAAGTATTTGATTTGTGGCAAGCAGGATCTGAAGTCGTCAGAATTACCGTGAACACACCCGAGGCTGCCGCTCAGGTGGCTCCTATACGTGTGGGTTTGGATGCTATGGGTTGTAATGTTCCTTTGGTTGGCGATTTTCACTATAACGGGCATAAGTTACTCAGCCGTTATCCTGATTGCGCGCTAGCGCTAGCCAAGTATCGTATTAATCCTGGTAATGTTGGTAAGGGTAGCAGACGAGACGAGCAGTTTTCTGCCATGATAGAAGCGGCTATTCAGTATAAAAAAGCTGTTCGCATTGGCGTTAACTGGGGCAGTTTGGACCAAGCCAAGATGGCGAGCATGATGGATGAGAATGCTAAGTTAGAAGAGCCGCTTTCATCCGATGCTTTAATGCGTGAAGCACTCATTCAGTCTGCATTAGAAAGCGCTCAGCAAGCGGTGAAAATTGGTTTAGATCCCAATCAAATCATCATTTCTTGCAAAGTGAGCAACGTACAAGATCTTGTGACTGTTTATCGCGATTTAGGCGCACGTTGTGACTACCCCTTGCATTTGGGCTTGACGGAGGCCGGTATGGGCTCTAAAGGTATCGTTGCCTCTACCGCTGCTTTGTCGATTTTATTGCAAGAAGGTGTTGGTGATACGATACGTGTGAGTTTAACGCCAGAACCCAATGAGTCTCGCACAAAAGAAGTGGTTGTTGCGCAGGAAATTTTACAGACCATGGGTATTCGATCTTTTACACCACTCGTTATAGCATGCCCAGGCTGTGGTCGCACCACATCCACTTATTTTCAAGAGCTAGCAATGAAAATTCAAGCGTACTTACGTACACAAATGCCGATTTGGCGCGCGACCTATCCAGGGGTGGAAGATATGGCTGTTGCTGTGATGGGCTGTGTCGTCAATGGGCCAGGAGAGTCTAAGTTAGCTAATATTGGTATTAGTTTGCCTGGGACGGGTGAAACGCCAGTGGCACCCGTATTTGTTGATGGTGAAAAAACAGTAACGCTCAAAGGTGACCATATTGCGCAAGAATTTCAGGCAATAGTCGAAACCTATGTAGAGAAAAACTATGCTGTAGGCGGAAAATTACGTAAACACTCCGCTGCATTATCTAAAACTATTCCTATTCAAGTTGTTAATTAAGATCAACATGGCTCAAAAAATTCAATCAATTAAAGGTTTCTACGACATATTAACGGATGCAACACCGCTTTGGTTTAAGTTAGAAGATACTGCACGTCAAGTGATAGCACAGTATGGCTACAATAATATTCGTATGCCAGTGGTTGAGGCGACGGATCTCTTTGTGCGTAGTGTTGGTGAGCATACTGATATTGTTGAGAAAGAAATGTATGCTTGGGAGGATCAGCTTAATGGTGACAAACTCACACTGCGGCCAGAAGGTACGGCTGGCTGTGTGCGTGCAGTCATAGAGCATAGCTTAACCTACAATGGCCCACAACGCCTATGGTATATGGGCCCTATGTTTAGGCATGAGAACGTGCAAAAAGGCCGTCAGCGCCAGTTTCATCAAATAGGCGTAGAAGCATTTGGTTTTAAAGGCCCAGACGTCGATGCGGAACAAATTATTATGCTTGCAAGATTGTGGCAGGCACTCGGGATTAAAGATGTTGAGTTGCAGATCAATAGCATTGGCGATGCCGTAGAGCGTGCTGAGTACCGCAAGCTGTTGATTGCTTATTTTGAACAACATATTGATGTGCTAGATGATGATGCAAAACGACGTTTACATACGAACCCGCTACGTATTTTGGATAGCAAAACGCCGCGTATGCAAACAATATGCGAAGCGGCGCCGAAATTGATGGATGTGCTTGGCGAGGAAACTAGAGCACATTTTTCTGGCCTATGTGAACTGTTGACATCAGCTGGCATTGCATACACGCTGAACAGCCGTTTAGTCCGCGGTTTGGATTACTATAATCGCACAGTGTTTGAATGGGTGACAACCAAGTTAGGTGCACAAGGCACGATTGCTGGGGGTGGGCGTTACGATAGTTTGGTAGAACGGCTGGGAGGAAGCGCAACCCCTGCTTGTGGTTTTGCTATTGGTTTGGAACGCGTATTTTTGCTTATGCAAGAGTATGGCGTTACAGCTAAAAATATGCCTGATATTTATTTGGTGAATGTAGGTGAACTAGCCGAGAAACAGGCTTTTAGTCTTGCCGAAATATTGCGTAATGATGGTTTGACTGTGGTACTTAATGCAGGAGGTGGTAGTTTTAAATCACAAATGAAAAAAGCAAATAGGAGTGGGGCGAGGTTTGCTGTGATTCTAGGTGATGATGAGGCTGTGGCAGCAGAAGTGTCATTGAAGCCGTTATTGAACGCTGGGGAACAAAAGCGTTGTAAAGCGAGTGATGTCATACATTTGGTTAATTTGGAATAATGTTTTATTGATAAGTACTCATGGCTGATATTTTAAATATACAGAATTTAAGCGTAGTGCCAAAAAATGATGTTTCACGTTTTTTGGTTAAAGATGTTTCATTTAAATTGGCGCCAGGCAAAACCACCTGTATTGTTGGTGAATCGGGTAGTGGCAAGAGCTTAACCGCGCTCAGCGTAATGGGTTTGCTTTCTAATCAGTTGCAAGCTTCGGGCAATGTGCTTTTTCAAGGTGCGGATATTACCACTTTAGATAACCAAGCATTACAAACGATACGTGGCGCTAAAATCGGTATGATTTTTCAAGAACCGATGACTTCACTTAATCCTGTACTCACTGTTGGCTATCAAATAGGTGAATCATTAACGGCACATTTGGGTTTAACAGGTGCAGTATTAAAAGACAGCGTAAAAGGTTTGTTAATCCAAGTTGGGATTCCCGAAGATAGAGAAAATAGCTACCCAGATGAGCTTTCAGGCGGGCAAAGGCAAAGGGTCATGATCGCGATGAGTATTGCGTGTGAGCCAGCTTTATTAATTGCTGATGAGCCGACAACAGCTTTAGATGTAACAGTGCAAGCGCAAATCTTAACGTTATTAGATGCGTTAAAAACACGAATGAATATGGCAATGTTATTTATTACGCATGATTTTGGCGTGGTTGCTGATATTGCAGATAATGTTCTGGTTATGTTTAGAGGCGAGATTGTTGAGGCTGGAACAAAGAAACAGGTGTTAGGCAAGCCTAAGCATCCTTATACTAAGGCTTTGCTGGCATGTGTGCCTGATATAGAAGGTAAGAAAAAACTAAAGCCGATTGATTATGCGTGGCTAGAAGGTGGAGAGGTGTCTGTATGACCACTGTGGATGCAAGCAAAACCATTCTAGAAGCACGCAACTTGGTAAAAAGTTATTCACGCCGTACAGGGAAGTTTGGATTTAGTAAAACACAATTGATTGCTCTGAATGATGTGAGCATTACATTAAAAAAAGGCTCGACACTTGCCGTTGTAGGTGAATCTGGTAGTGGCAAGTCCACCTTAGCGCGTTGTCTGTTACAATTGCATGCTTTTGAAAATGGAGAGGTGCTGTTTAAGGGTCAGGATTTGACTAAACTTGACAATAAAGCGCTACGTAAGGTGCGGCAGTATATTCAAATGGTCTTTCAGGATCCATTTGCATCGCTTAATCCGCGTATGCGTGTTGGTGAGATTGTGCGAGAAGGGTTGTTGATACATAATTTAGGTAGCACTACTGAGCAATGGGCAAAGGTCTATAAAATGCTCGAACGTGTCGGCTTGAGTAAAGAAGATGCCCTAAAATATCCGCATCAGTTTTCAGGCGGCCAACGACAGCGTATTGGTATTGCACGTGCGCTGGTGCTTAAACCAGAAGTGGTCGTGTGTGATGAGCCTGTTTCAGCTTTAGATGTTTCAGTGCAAGCGCAAATTTTGCTTTTGCTTAAAGAGTTGCAGCAGGAAATGCAGCTGAGTTATATTTTTATTACGCATGATTTGCGCGTGGTGAGACATGTCGCAGATGACATCATCGTGATGCATAAAGGTAAGGTTGTTGAGCAAGGTAAAGTCGAAGACGTTTATGCCGCGCCACAACAGTTATATACACAGCAGTTACTTGATGCTATTCCCGGCCGTAAAGCTGCGTGAAATAGTCATCAATAATAGGTTTAATTTTAGAAAAGTATTTTAGGATAAATAATGGCACTAGATTTAGAAGAGCAAGAGCAGTTGGATGAATTTAAAACTTGGTGGAAAGAAAATGGCAAGTTAGTTACTAACGTAATTTTGGGTGTGGTTTTAGCCTATGTCGCATGGCAAGGCTATCATTATTTTCAAAACAAGAAGGCGGTTGAGGCATCTGAGTTGTATCAAACATTGGTGCAATTAGAATCCAGCAATGTTGCTGAAATAAAAACGCAGTCAGCTAATCTCATAGATGCTTTTTCTAGCACACCATATGCCGGCAGAGCTGCTGTATTTTTAGCAAAAAATAGTTTTGCGGAAAAAGACACAAAAAATGCAAAAGCACAACTTGAGTGGGCGGCAACTAATGCAAAAGAAACTGCAATAAAGGCAATTGCAGCCTTGCAGCTGGCTTCAATTTTATTGGAAGAAAAAAAATATGATGAAGCACTAAAAGCGCTAGAGGTGGAATATGATGTTGGTTATACAGGATTAAAAAATGATTTGCAGGGCGACATTTATCTCGCGCAAGGTAAACAAGCTGAGGCGAAAAAATCTTATGAAAGCGCATTGGCTCATTTAGATGTCAGTGGTCGTTTATTTTTGTTTACACAACAAAAGCTTGAGTCACTAGGTGGTTAAGTTTCAATAGTATTTATGATGAAAAATAAAACTTTACTCAGAGCTTTTATCCTTATAGCTGCGCTCTTGCTTGTTGGATGCAGTGTGTTTACAGAATTGAGACTAGATTTAGCCGATAAGATTTTTGGACGCGAGCCACCTAATCAGCCTTCAGAATTAAAAGAAATTAAGGCGATGCATGTAGCCACAATAAACTGGTCTAAATCGATTGGTGATACTGCGCGATATGACTACGTAGCAGTCCTAGATGCAGGGTCAGTTTATTCAGCCGACGCGGAAGGTCAGATCGTAAAGCTGGATGCTGCCAATGGGCGTGAGTTATGGCGTGTTGACGCAGATGAAGCAATTAGCGGTAGCGTTGGCGTCGGCGGTGGCTTGGTCTTGGCGGGCACCAATAGAGGCAACCTCTTAGCTTATGATGTCGGAGGTAAGTTACTATGGAAATCTAAACTTTCTAGCGAGATATTGTGCGCACCACGTTACCATGATGGCATTGTGGTTGCGCGAACAGGCGACGGCCACATTTATGGCATTGACGCTGCTGACGGTAGCCGTAAATGGGTTTACAAGCGGTCGTTGCCAGCATTGAGTCTAAGGAGCAGCGCAGGTGTCGTTATCGGGGGTGGCGCCGTTTATGCTGGCTTCTCTGGCGGAAAAATGGCGGCGGTGCGTGCAGATAATGGAAAATTAATTTGGGAGGCTACAGTAGCGCGACCAAAAGGCGTGACTGAGATAGAGCGTATTGCCGATATTACAAGCTTACCCATTGTTGACGGACCCATTGTTTATGCTGCTGCCTATCAAGGTCGTGTTGCTGCTATTGATCGTAAGAGTGGAAGAGTTGTTTGGAACCGTGAAATATCTAGTTATACAGGTATGAATATTGATGATAATAAATTGTTTGTATCGCATGCATTTGGATCAGTTTATTCACTTGACAATACCACAGGTAAAACTTTTTGGCGGCAAGCTGATTTGCTCAATCGTCGTTTGACCACGCCGCTGCCAATGGGCAACCTCATTGCCGTGGGTGATTTAGAAGGTTATATTCATTTCTTGAATCGTGACAATGGAAAGATTGTTGCTCGAATAAAGATCGATGGAGATGCTGTGATGGGACTCACCGCAGGCAATACGACATCAGAACTTCTCGCTACCACGCGCGGTGGTGGTTTGTATTCAATTTCGGTTAAATAGCAGCCAATTTTCATGCTACCTACTATTGTTCTTGTGGGCCGGCCTAATGTCGGCAAATCTACCTTATTTAACCGGCTGACAAAAAGCCGTGATGCCTTGGTAGCCGATTTGCCTGGATTAACACGAGATCGGCATTACGGGCGTGGTGTTGGCGCTAGTAAGCCTTATTTGGTTATCGATACTGGCGGATTTGAGCCAAAAGCGCGTAGTGGTATTTTAAAAGAAATGGCACGTCAAACTTTGCTAGCAGTTGATGAGGCGGATCTGGTTATTTTCTTGGTTGATGGTCGTGCTGGACTTACACCACAAGAATACATTATTGCAGATAAACTACGAAGATCGCAACGCCCTGTTTTATTGGTTGTCAATAAAACAGAAGGGATGCAAAAAGCGGTTGTCAGTGCAGATTTTTATGCATTAGGCCTTGGGGATCCTTTGTCAATTTCTTCCGCTCATGGAGAGGGTGTTAAGGACTTAGTTGAATTGGCTTTGGAAAACTTTCCTGATCCTGAAGCTGACGAATCGGCGCGTAGTAACCGTCACCCCAAAATTGCCATCGTTGGTAGACCTAACGTTGGTAAATCTACTTTGGTCAATGCATTGTTGGGTGAAGAACGTATGATTGCTTTTGATGAGCCAGGAACAACGCGTGATTCTATTTACGTTGAGTTGGAGCGCAATGGAAAAAACTATACGATCATAGACACAGCGGGCGTACGTAAACGCGGACGCATATTTGAATCTGTGGAGAAGTTTTCTGTTGTGAAAACCATGCAGGCAATTGAAGATGCTAATGTGGCTATTTTAGTGGTCGATGCTCAAGAAGGTATTAGCGAGCAAGACGCGCATGTAGCTGCTTATATATTAGAAGCGGGGCGTGCCCTTGTTGTCGCTGTTAATAAGTGGGATGGTTTGCAAGAGGATGAACGCGAATGGATAAAGAAAGAGATTGACCGTAAACTAATTTTCTTAAATTTTGCTAAGTTTCACTATATTTCAGCGTTAAGAAAAAAAGGATTGCCTGAGTTGTTTACGTCAGTTGATGGTGCTTTTAAAGCCGCTTTTGCTAAGCTGTCTACACCACAATTGACAAGGGTATTGATTGATGCGATTGCACAACAACAGCCACCTATTAGCAAGGGCATTAGACCTAAGTTACGTTATGCGCATCAAGGTGGCTTAAACCCCCCCATTGTCGTTGTACATGGCAGTCATATTAGAGGCATTAAAAATAGTTACAAACGCTTTTTGGAAGGGGTGTTTCGTAAAACATTCCAGTTGGTGGGTACGCCATTACGCGTACAATTCAATCAGGGTAAAAATCCTTTTGCAGAACCTGAAAAACGTAAACGAGGCGAGGGAATTGTTAGTATGCGCCGTCGTAAAACAGCAAAGCGCGCTGAACTGAAAGCTAAAAAAGACGTAGAAAAGAAAAAGTAATTTTTCTGCGTTCTTTAAACATAACTCAGTGGCATCCTAGATGTAGGTTGATGTTTTAGTACAGACTTTCCCAAAACTTCCACCAAACACGTTCGTCTTTAGTGTTTTGGCCTGAGAGTAATGGGTTTTGTGGGTAGTTCGCTGCCAATACACGCAAATTATCTTGTTTAAGGTCTTCTAAATCCATATAGTCATAGGCACTAATAGCGATGACAAGTGCTTCTTCAACAGATGTTGAACGTGGGTAATATTGTAAAACATATTTTGCTCGATTGACTGCTGCTAAATATGCTTGGCGTTTCATGTAGTAGCGTGCGACGTGTATCTCATGCTGCGCTAAGGTGTTAACGATATAAATTAATCGCTGTGTAGCATCTTTAGCATAACGACTTTTAGGATAGCGATCGACCAGTTCTTTTAAGGCAGCAAATGACAGCTTGAGTGCTTTAGGGTCTCTATCACTAATTTTTTGTTTTGTCGCTCTCTCAATAATGCCGCGCTCGTTAAATGTTGCGAGGCCTTTTAGGTAATAGGCATAATCTACATTGCTATGATTTGGGTGCAATTTAATAAAGCGCTCAGCTGCAGCGACAGTGGATACTGGATCACTTTGCTTGTAATGTGCATAAATAATTTCTAGTTGCGCTTGCGTTGCATATCGACCGTGCGGAAAGCGAGATTCTAATATTTTAAAAAGGCGTAAAGCTTCCTCGTAATCTTCATCAGCCATGCTGAGTTCACCTTCTTCATAAATGCGCTTTGCTTGCCAACCTTTTGTGTCATCTAATTCAGAGGGGTCGCCAAAAATTGCACAGCCATTTAAAGAGAGGCTAAAAAATAAAGCTAAAAATAAAGATTGAATAAGCGGTAAAATATGTTTCACGGATAAACCTGCCAAATAGTATTGCATTATTATAACTTAAGCGGCTGACAATTTAAGTATCTCTAATCATGACACAAAGTATCGTTCAAACATTAATTATCCCGGCCGAGCTTGGGGGGCAGCGTTTAGATGTTGCCTTGCAAAAAATGCTGCCAGAACATTCTCGCAGCCGCTTGCAAAACTGGATTAAAGCTGATTTGGTTAAATTAAATGCATCTAAAGTAACGGCTAAGACCAAAGTTTGGGGTGGTGAAGAGGTGATCATTCAGATGCCAGAAAATAGTGAGGAAAATGCCTTTAAGCCAGAAAACATACCCTTAGATATTGTTTACGAAGATGATGCGCTACTGATTGTTAACAAATCTGCGGGTTTGGTTGTACATCCTGCGGCGGGTAACTGGTCTGGAACGATGTTAAACGGCTTGCTCCATTATTTGCCAGCACTGGCAGATGTGCCACGTTGCGGTATTGTACATCGGTTAGATAAAGACACGAGTGGCCTTTTGGCTGTCGCGAAGACTTTAGAGGCGCAAACGAGTTTGGTGCGGCAGCTACAAGCGCGTACGGTGAAGCGAGAGTATCGGGCTATTGTATGGGGACAAATGTGGCGCAATGGCAAAGTTGACCAACCCATCGGCCGCCATTCACATAATCGTAAAAAAATGGCAGTTGTTCGTGGTGGTAAACCAGCTGTTACGCATTATGAGGTTTTAGAACGTTTTGGTATTAATACGTATATCCGCTGTAATTTAGAGACAGGACGGACACATCAAATTCGTGTGCATATGCAGTTTTTAAAGTCGCCAATATTAGGTGATCCTGTTTATGGTATTGGTAATATCATTCCACACAAGATGATAAGAGAGCCATTAAAAGAGGCCATTAGTCATTT
>CAYXOR010000041.1:0-14188 GCA_964466895.1 uncultured Methylophilaceae bacterium
AAGCCAGTAAACTGGCAAGATAAATGTGACCGCAAGCCCTCCCCGTGAGGGCTTTTGTGTTTTTAGGATTCTGTATTGTTTGTGATTTATACAACTAATTATTATTAGAAGTTAGGTGACAACGATAAAAAAATAGTATTTACTCAACTATAACGCTATAGTAAATGTAAGTTGAATGAGAATAAGTTAAATGAAACAATTATTTACATACTTTTTTATGTTACTAGTAAGCGGTGTTGTATCGGCTCAAGATAATAGCGGAGCCGCGCAAGATTGTAGCAAAGATTATTGCAATCAACCATTAACGCAGGGTAAGCAAGATCCTTTGCTGGAAAAGGGTAAAGATGGCAATTTTATTGTTTTTGGTAAAGAAGATGCATTGCTTTTAAAAGGTAAGAATAATACAAATTTAAGTTTTGGTAGGGAAAATACATTACTTTTAAAAGGTAAGGATAATGCTAAATTAGAAGTGGGTCGCGAAAGCGCTCAACTTGTACAGGGTAAGCGAGATGACGCTCTTGTCTTTGGACGAGAAGGTGATCGTTTGGCACATGGTGCAGACAATGCAAAATTAAGCTTTGGCCGTGAGGGTGCTGTGTTATCTAGGGGTGCTGTTGACCAGTCACTTAGTTTTGGACGTGAAAGTGATCGTTTAGAATTTTGCTCGGAAAGATAGGGTGTTAATCCTAGTCAAAAGTTACTGACTAGGGTTGCCGTTATTTAGTGCTGTTGGCTGTCTGGGTTTCTTGCTAATTTATCAATATAAGCAATCGCTACCGCTGAGAAAACAAACGTCATATGGATAATCGTTTGCCACATCATGACATCGTTACTTAAATTTTCCGCATTAATAAAAGTTTTAAGCAGATGTATTGATGAAATGCCAATAATAGCAGTGGCTAATTTAACTTTTAGCAGGTTGGCATTAATGTGTGAAAGCCAATCAGGCTCATCTGGGTGGCCAGATAAATTAAGACGTGATACGAATGTTTCGTAACCACCAATAATCACCATGATTAATAAGTTTGAAATCATTACGACATCAATGAGGCCTAGCACAATGAGCATGATGTCAGCTTCTTTGAGGTGAGGTACCTCTTCTAACAAATGAACCAGTTCTACACCAAAGTGGAATACATAGACTACTTGAGCGACGATTAACCCTAAATACAGGGGTAGTTGTAGCCATCTGCTGCCAAAAAGAATTTTTGACATTATGCCAGCTTTTTTCATATTGTTATCCATTTGTGATGCCTAGTAAAAAGTGCTATTTTAGCAGTGAAAGCTTTATCTATACAGCATTGAAGTGACTGTATTTTAAGTAATTTCAAATGTTAATTGATGAGAAGCACTTTCATCTTGCCCTAGCAGATGAGTTAAAAAAGGTAATGACTCATTCATGGCCTTAGGCAAGTTCCAAGGGGGGTTGATTATATATAGACCACTGCCAAACATACCAAAGCCATCTTCGGAAGGCGTTGCAACCTTAAGCGTTACATTAAGCCAGTTATTCTCTTGTAATGCTCGTAATGCATTAATCATCTGCTGCGGTTCTGGTTTTTGTAATAATGGATACCAGACAATGTAAGTGCCTGTATGAAAGCGTTTTAAGCTGTCTTGAATGGCATTGACGACATGCTGATAGTCTTGTTTATCTTCATAAGGAGGATCCATGATGACAACACCTCTTTTAGTTGCAGGCGGCAAACAAGCCCTTAAACCGACAAATCCATCTTTTTTCTCGATTTTAGTTTGTTTGTTTTTGCCTTGATTGAAGTTGTCCAATAAAACTTGATAGTCACTAGGGTGTAATTCGAATAGACGTAATTGATCTTTAGCTCGTAAAAAGTATTCCGCAATTTTTGGTGACCCCGGGTATAAGCTTAGTCCTTTGTTTTGGTTGAATGACCGCACTATGTCAACAAACTTGGTTATAGTGTTAGGTAAATTTTGTGCTGAATATAAGTGAGAAACACCCGATTCAAATTCTAGGTTTTTTTGAGAAAAATCATTATTAAGGCTATACATGCCAGTACCTGCATGCGTGTCAATGACACAATAAGGCTTATCTTTTTGGTTGAAATAATCTAGTACAAGACTAAATGTATAGTGTTTTAGTATGTCGGCGTGATTGCCTGCGTGGAAAGCATGACGATAACTGAGCATGATGGGGTGCGATATTTTATGAACTAACCATCATTATAAAAGACTAACATCGCAGGCAGTAGCATTAGATGCGCGCATAGGTAATATCTGTGCTATTTTTTGTTTTATTAAAGGAGTTTTTATGAAAAAATCAATAGGGTTTATTTTGTTGTCATCAGTATTGGTGTTTAGCACTGCCAGTGTTTACGCTTATAATCATGGCGGAGAAACTGAAAAGCATGAAATGAAAGCTGATGCTAATAATGATGGTAAAGTTAGCTATGAGGAATTTAAAGCAGCACGTGTAAAACATATGGAAGAGCATTTTAAGCGCAGAGATACGAATGGCGATGGATTTATAGATGCAGCTGAGAGAAAAGCAGCGCGTGAAAAACATAGAAGTCATAAAGACTGTAAAAGGAAAAAAAGCGAATAAAACTAACCTTACTCCTTAGTTTTTGTTTGGAAAGCAGTGCTTACACGGCGCTGCTTTTTTATTGGTCTTTTTTAGGTGATGCGTTAGCATGCTGTTATGACTAACTCCTCTTCACATTCGAACGACCACGACCATGGCAACCCGTACGTAATCCCATTCATACTTATTTTAGTGTTTGCCTTTTTTGAATTATTTGGTGGCATTTGGACCAGGTCTTTAGCCTTGTTAGGCGATGCTTGGCATATGTTTTCTGATGTTTTTGCACTGGGTTTAGCAATGTTGGCGGCCCATCATATAAACAAGGCGGAATCTGATAAGAATAGTCGTGTAGAGCTAGTTGTTTCTGCAATTAACGCGACGCTAATGTTGATGGTGGTTGTGTGGATCGTCTATGAGGCATTGCAGCGTTTTAAAAATCCGGAGCCTGTCGCTGGGGTTTATGTCATGCTGATTGCATTTGCAGGCTTGGTGGTTAATTTAATTGTTGCGCAACGTTTGCATCATCAAGCTCATTATCATGGCGGAAAAGATAATCTTAATCATCGAGCTGCTTTGCTACATGTGTTTGGTGACATCTTAGGGTCAGTGGCTGCTTTAGCTTCAGGCGCTGTAATTTACTTTACGGGTTGGTTAGCAGTAGATCCATTGTTGTCTATCTTTATCTCAGCATTACTGTTTTTAGTAACTTTAAACCTGATTAAGGATATATGTCATACCTACAAAAAAATACGATGAAGACCAACACACCCGACAGCTTTGATGTTAATTGTCGTCAGTGCCCACGGCTTGCTTCCTTTTTAGAAGAGGTGAAGATAAAATATTCCAATTATTTTTGCAAACCTGTACCTGCATTTGGTGACCAAGAGGCGCGATTTTTAATTATTGGCTTGGCACCAGGTTTGCATGGAGCGAATCAAACTGGACGACCTTTTACAGGTGACTATGCAGGGGTGTTGTTGTATAAAACATTACATCAATTTGGTTTTTCTAGCAAAGCAGAATCAATTTCTGCTGCTGATGGTTTAGTGTTATCCAATTGTCGTATTACCAATGCTGTGAAATGTTTGCCGCCAGAAAATAAGCCATTATCGGTAGAGATAAACACTTGTAATCAGTTTTTAGCTGCCGAGCTAAAAGCATTGAAAGAAAACAGTGTATTGTTAGCGCTTGGAACGGTGGCACACAATGCTGTATTAAAAGCCTATAATTTAAAGCTGAGTCATTACAAATTTGGGCATGCAGCACGACACGAATTGCCTAATGGGCAGCTGTTGTATGATAGCTATCACTGTAGTCGCTACAATACACAAACAAAACGCTTAACTGAGGCGATGTTTCATGATGTGTTTGCAAGCATCAAGCAAGAACTTGCGATACGCTAAATTATCGTTAAACTTACATTGTTAAAGGAGAGGTTAAATGCCATACGTCAATATCAAATTAGCGGGTTCTGTTACCAAAGAACAAAAAGCAGAAATAGCCAAAGAAGTGACCGAAACATTAATGCGCGTTGCTAACAAGCCTGCGAGTTATACCTACATCACGTTTGAAGAGGTTGAGTATGAAGATTGGGCAATAGGCGGTAAGTTGCTGGGGTGATAGTGGTAACCAGCTCTACTGACTGTTTTCTAGCGTATTTAGGTTCATGGAAAAAATGCCTTGAATGCTAAAATAGTAGCATGTTTGATCCTAAGCCTATTCTAAAAAGTTTGCCTAATATGCCTGGTGTCTACCGTATGAAAAATGCGGAAGATGCGGTAATTTACGTGGGCAAGGCTAAGGACTTAAAAAAGCGAGTTTCTAGCTATTTTAATAAAAACTTACCTAGCCCACGTACGCGTATGATGGTGTCACAGATTGCTAAAATCGAGACGACGATTACGCGTAGCGAAGCAGAGGCTTTGTTGCTTGAGAATAACCTTATTAAAGAGCTGATGCCGCGTTATAACGTGGTGTTTCGCGATGACAAATCTTATCCTTACATTACCCTAACAAAAGATAAGTTTTCACGATTAGCCTTTCACCGCGGTACGCAACGTAAGGGGAATCGTTATTACGGACCATTTCCCAGCGCTACAGCTGTGCGTGAAAGTATTCAGTTATTACAAAAAGTTTTTAAGCTGCGCACTTGTGAGAATTCAGTATTTTCCAATCGGTCTCGTCCTTGTTTGCAGTATCAAATTGAACGTTGTACAGCACCTTGTGTAGATTATATTCCTGTTGATGATTATGCTAATGATACACATCAAGCTGCTATGTTTTTAGAGGGTAAGGCTAATGAGGTAATGAATGCTTTAGGTGAGCAAATGAATGCTGCAGCAGAAAGCCAAGAATATGAAAAAGCTGTAGTGTTTAGAGACCGTATGCAGGCATTACGCCAAGTACAAGCTAAACAGTTTGTTAGTGATTTTAGTGTGTCGGATGCCGATGTCATTGCCTGTGCAGAATTACAAAAGCAGCATTGCATTAATTTGGTGATGATACGTGGTGGCCGCCACTTGGGCGATAAAAGTTTTTTTCCTAAAAATAGCCGCGATGCGGATTTGGTTGAAACGGTTGAGGCATTTTTAACACAATATTATATGACGCAAAAAGTGCCACCTATGCTTGTGTGTGGTGCCAAAGTCAGTAAAGCTAGCTTCGAAGAAGCCTTTACTGAAAATGCAGGTCGAAAAATTAAAATTATTACTAATGTGATTGGTGATAAGCGTGTATGGCTAAAAATGGCGCAAACCAATGCAGAAATGGCATTGGCACAAAAAACACTAGAAGCAAGTAACCAAGCTACCAGGCTTGTTGCGCTACGCGAAGCATTAAATTTAAATGAATCTGTTGAGCGCATAGAGTGTTTTGATATTAGCCATACGATGGGCGAAGCGACGGTAGCTAGCTGTGTCGTGTTTGATAAAGGTGATTTGCAGAATGGCGAATATAGGCGTTATAACATTACAGGTATTACGCCGGGTGATGATTATGCCGCGATGCGTGATGTACTAACAAGGCGCTATAAAAAAGTAGCGGCAGGCGAAGGTAAACGCCCTGATTTAGTGTTTATTGATGGTGGGAAAGGGCAGTTAGGCGTTGCCATTGAAGTGATGCAAGAAGTGGGTTTAGACGATATTTTACTTGTTGGTATTGCTAAAGGTGAAGAACGTAGACCGGGTTTGGAAACCATGATTTTTTCAGATACTGGTGAAATGCTTAATTTAGAAAAAGATAATCAAGGCCTACATTTACTACAGCAAATACGTGATGAATCTCATCGTTTTGCGATTACAGGGCATCGTGCAAAACGAGGTAAAGCAAGAATGCATTCAAGTTTAGAGGATATTGCAGGCGTTGGTGCTAAACGTAGAAAGGCACTTTTAACACGATTTGGTGGATTAGATGGCGTTAAAAGTGCTAGCATAGATGAGATGGCGCAAGTGGATGGGGTAAGCTTAAGTTTAGCTCAAAAAATTTATGATGCTATACGCTAAAACTAACTAAAGAACAAATTGATATGTTGTGGAATTTCCCTAATATTTTGACCATGATGCGTATTGCATTGATCCCAGTATTTGTTGGCGTATTTTATTTGCCTGATGGTTATATATTAGGGGATGTCAATATTACGCAATCTAGAAACACGCTGGCAGCACTAATATTTGCACTAGCAGGGTTCACTGACTGGCTAGATGGATTCTGGGCGCGTAAGTTTAATCAATCTTCGAATTTCGGTGCATTTTTAGACCCAGTGGCGGATAAGTTGATGGTTGCCGCTGCCTTAATCGTTCTGGTTGAGCTCGATCGTATAGGTGCTGTTATCGCCTTGATTATTATTGGCCGTGAAATTGCCGTAAGCGCGCTACGTGAGTGGATGGCCGGGGTAGGTGATCGTGGTAGTGTTGCAGTAGCGCAAATAGGTAAGATTAAAACTGCTGCGCAGATGTTGGCAATTGTTTTATTGCTTTACTATGGCGAAATTGGGCCGCTCAATACTAAGTTTGTTGGCCAAGTGCTTATCATTATTGCTGCATTTTTAACGTTACTTTCAATGTTTTATTATTTGAAGGCTGCTTGGCCTAAGTTTAAGCAATCTATCAATTAATCAGTGGCCCAGAATATTAAGTAAAATAAACGTGGGAAAGACGTGTTTTACCTTGACAGCATTTTAAAAATCGTTAGAATGCTGGCTTCAAATAGATGCGGGAATAGCTCAGCTGGTAGAGCGATACCTTGCCAAGGTATAGGTCGCGAGTTCGAGTCTCGTTTCCCGCTCCAGCATTGTAAAATGGGGATTTTAGCGTGTGCTGATATCCCCGTTTTTGTTTTAAATGTTATGTATGTGTTACTCACATTAAAGGCGCGATAGCAAAGCGGTTATGCCGTGGCCTGCAAAGCCATTTAGGCCGGTTCGACTCCGGCTCGCGCCTCCACCAAACTGTTTCATAACAGTTCATATTGTTGCATTTTGTTTCATTTACCTTTAGCATTAGCTGATTCTAACCAGCTTAATGTTTCATTATGATTCATATTGTTTCATAGCTCTTTACGGTATCGGGTACGGTATTTTATTGGCTAGTTACGGTATACAGTATTATGAGAGCTAAGTTATATGAACTAATACGTATGTCCTCATCTAATCTTAATATTGGAACAGGTCTAGGTCGTGTAGTATTAAGAAGATCGGTGTTCTTGTGATATGTGAGTTTTACTAACTCGTATTAGAATTATTTATGGTTTATAATATTCTGACTAACTACAGGTAAAAGTTTTAACTATGGACAAAAAATATAGAAACATAATTTCAGGAGTTGCTTCTTTAGCTGAAATCTATCCTACTACAGACTATGCTCGTTTTGTTCCTGAAAGGAACCTTGAGTTAAGAACTCGCGGGCATTGGGTGCGCGTAGGGAATAGAATTAATTTAACAGCTAAAAGGTTTATGAATGAGCAACAGAACACAAGCAAAGCCAAGGCAGCATAGCTCTACAAAAACGAAAGCTGGGGTTGCTGAGACTGAAAAAAAAGTTGTCGCAGTAGCAGAACAACACTCATTTTCTGGACCCCTTCCTCATCCAGAAATCATGATTGGCTATAACAAGATTGTTCCGAATGCAGCGGAGCGAATATTGGCTATGGCAGAATCTGATGCTGAACATCAAAGAGAAATAGAGATGTTCGCAATTACTTCTACTAGAAACGAGGCTAGACTAGGGCAGATACTAGGTTTCACCATAGGTATTAGTGCTTTAATAGTCGCTCTTATATGTGCTTTGAACGGCCAAGAGAATGTTGCGATGGTCATTGGGGGTACTACCGTTGTGGGACTAGTTTCAGCTTTTATTATTGGGCGTATCAAATCACCTTCAAGTAAATAGCTGAGGGTTTGGCTTTTAATGCGGCTTCGACAACGGCCTCTATATTCTCTTAATTATCAATGAGTTATTTTATTATCTGGCGATTGGTGAGCTACGGTATGAAAATAGGTATCGTCATTATAAGTTTCTGATTTTAAATAGAACTTTCATAAGGCTCGCGCCTCCATTCTTTCTTACATTCTCTTTTTTCCGTAGAAACACTCCCACTTTTAGGCATGTTTTTTGCTTGTATATAAGCACTATGTTTTCTTATGTTTAGGGTCTGTCACGAGTGATAATATGTCTTGAATGTTGTGCGATATTTGCAACTGTTGATGCTAATTACTAAGAAAAAACCATTGTGGCCTCTAATAATGGAATTTAGATTTAATATATCTTGTAAAAGACTGTAATATATAGAGAAATTTTATTAAATAGTGTTACTTTAATATCAATTGGTAATGAATTGTCAATAATGAAGCTTGAAGACATTAAAGAAGCGAGTGATGTGAAACTTAAGTCAACAGTGGCTCAGCCTGCTGAGACAGATAGCTTACTTGGCAGTTTGCTTGTTGTCTGTCGCATCCATGGTATTGCTGTGTCTAAAGATGCGCTTATTGCAGGCTTGCCTTTACACAATGGGCGTTTGTCACCTGGTATGGTTGAGCGTGCTGCAGCGAGAGCGAATCTTGTTTGTAATGTAATAGAAAAACCATTAAATAAAATTCAAACTGAATTTATACCAGCAATGTTGCTGTTGAAAAGTGAAGAAGCCTGTGTTTTTTTAGGCTGGGATGCTGATGAAAAAAATGCACGAATCATTTTTCCTGAGCTAGGGGATGCTGAAGTTTCAGTAGCCGCTGATGACTTGTTAAACCGATATGCTGGTTATGTCATCGTCGCCAAGCCTAAGTTCAATTTTGATAAGCGTGCGCCTGCCGTTCGTAAAAGTAATCTAAAACATTGGTTTTGGGGTGTTATTGCTGAAAACAAGCGTATTTATCGCGACATTATGCTCGCAGCTTTTCTAATTAATATGTTTGCATTAGCCATACCATTGTTCACCATGAATGTTTACGATCGTATTGTGCCTAATCGATCTGTAGAAACTTTATGGGTCTTGGCTGGCGGCATTGCGCTCATTGTGTTTGCAGATGTTGCATTACGAACAATGCGGGGTTATTTTTTAGATTGGGCGAGTCATCGTATTGATATCAAGTTGACCGCGCGCATTATGGAGAAAATTCTGGGTACGCGTCTAGAGCTGCGTCCTAATTCAGTGGGTTCTTTCGCATCTAACCTACGTGCTTTTGAAACAGTGCGCGATTTTATCACCTCAGCAACGATAACTACGCTTATTGATATCCCGTTTGCGATGATTTTTGTCATTGTAATTGCATGGATAGCGCCATATATGGTTGTTCCAGTGATTGTCGGCGCCGTGCTGCTACTACTTTATTCGTTTAGTGTGCAAACTAAAATGCAAGAGCATTCTGAGATGATGTTTCGTGCAGGCGCAATTAGAAACGCTACGTTAATAGAAAGCTTGGTGGGCTTAGAGACAATTAAGGCGTTGGGTATTGAAGGGCATATGCAGCGCAAGTGGGAGCAAAGTGCTTATTTTCTAACACGTGTTAATGCAAAACTAAAATTGCTTTCTTCCTCAATCATGAATGGAGCAACGGGTATTACGCAGTTGGTACACGTTTCTTCTGTGCTACTAGGCGTTTATTTGGTCATTGATGGTGATTTAACGATGGGTGGGTTAATCGCTTGTACGATGCTGGCGGGTCGTGCTTTAGCGCCGATTTCTCAATCAGCAGGTTTGATGACGCAATATCATAATGCGACTACTGCACTTACGTCGCTGGATGAGGTCATGGCAAAACCAGTTGAACGACCAGCAGACTCTAACTTTTTGTCACGCAATACATTTGCAGGTGATATTGAGTTTCGCGATGTTAGTTTTGATTATCCTGGTTCTGAAGTAAGCGCATTAAAAAATGTGTCATTTAAAATCCGTGCAGGCGAGCATATTGGTATATTAGGGCGTACCGGCTCAGGTAAAACCACTTTGCATAAATTAATTCTTGGTTTATATCAACCAACATCTGGTGCCATTTTAATTGACGGGATTGATTCTCGTCAAATAGACCCTGCGGAACTGAGACGTTGTATCGGTTATGTACAGCAGGAAACGAATTTATTTTTTGGCTCGATGCGTGAAAATATTGTTATCTCCGCACCGCATGCAAATGATGCGCAAGTGTTAAGTGCTGCCACGGTAGGTGGTATTGCTGATTTTATTAATATGCATCCTAATGGTTTTGATATGGCTATTGGTGAACGAGGTGAAACATTGTCAGGTGGACAACGTCAGGGTGTTGGTATTGCCCGTGCGATGATAAACAATCCTAATATTATCTTGTTAGATGAGCCGACGAGTGCGATGGATCATTCCAGCGAGGACTTTGTAAAAGCACGTATGAAAGCTGCTTCTGTCGGAAAAACAATGCTGGTGGTTACGCACCGTTCATCGTTGTTTGAATTGGTTGATCGTATTATCGTGATTGATAACGGCAAGGTGGTTGCAGATGGAGAAAAGGCAAAAGTGATTGAATCGTTGAGAGCTGGCAAGGTAGGAAAGGCGATATGAGCGAGCGCTTATTTAAAGGTTTAGGTAAAGTGCATGATTTTTTTCAAGCACGCACATGGTTGACTAAGCCAGTGCATCGTTTTTTTGAAAAATGGGCGCCAACAGATACAACAGACGCGCCAGAAGATTATGGCTGGGAAACAGAAGCCGAACTGGCGATACTCAATCAAGCGCCATTACGCGCAAAGAAAATTCTTTATGGGATGCTGTTTGTATTAATTGCATTGCTGGCTTGGGCCGGTTTTACTAAGATTGAAGAAATTACACGTGGCGAGGGAAGGGTTATTCCTTCAAAACAAGTGCAGATTGTACAATCGTTTGATGGCGGCATTGTTACTGAATTGTTGGTGGCCGAAGGGCAAACGGTTACTACTGGTCAGCCACTGGTGCGTATAGATCAAACACGTGCTGTTTCCTCATTGAGAGAAAATCGTTCACAATACTTATCCTTGCTGGCAAGACAATCACGTTTGCAAGCGATGTCTATAGGTGGGAGTTTTGAACCTTCTAAAGAAGTTAAAGAAGAGGCGCCTGATATTTATGCGTTAGAGTATTCATTGTTTGTTTCTAGTAATGATGAGTTGGCGTCGGCAGTTGCAATTGCCAAAGAGCAGGTAATACAACGCCAAAGGGAGTTGTCAGAAACGCAAGCACGCTTGAAACAAGCAGAGCAGGGTCTTGAGTTGTCAAGTCGTGAGCTGGCATTAACAAAGCCATTGGAGGCTAGCGGCGCTGTTTCAGAAATTGACCTATTAAAACTCGAAAGAGACATCTCGCGGTTTCGTGGTGAACGTAATCAAGCACGTGCCCAAATCGGTAGAGTAAAAGCCGCCATTACAGAGGCGAAAAGAAAAGTAAATGAAACGCAGCAAACTTTTATAAGTAAGGTGCGTACGGAGTTATCAGATACAACGGCCAAATTAAATAGTTTGACTGAGGCAAGTGTTGCGCTTACTGATATAGTAAAACAGGCCACTTTGGTTTCTCCTGTAAATGGTACTGTTAGTCGTTTATTTTTTAATACTGTCGGTGGTGTGATTCAGCCAGGTAAAGAGGTGCTCGAGTTAGTACCCACGGATGATGCACTGGTTTTAGAAACCAAAATACAGCCTAAAGATATTGCTTTTGTGGGATTGAATCAGCCAGCCACCGTAAAACTGACAGCTTATGACTACACTATTTACGGCACAATGGATGCCAAAGTTCAAAGTATTGCTGCCGATTCAATCGTAGATGATAAGGGCAATGCTTTTTATATTGTTAAAGTGAGAACACTTAAACCTAGTTTAGGTGAAGAGTTACCTATTATTCCTGGCATGGTGGCACAGGTTGATATTATTACAGGCAAGAAGTCTGTGCTTTCTTATTTGTTAAAACCAGTATTAAAAGCGAAGTCTTACGCATTTACGGAGAGATGATGCACGATATATTTATTAACTCTCATGGATATTTGCTTGAAAATTGGGTCAAAGCCTGTCCAAAGGCATCGGTCGCCATATCGGCTGAGCGTTTATCTGTTAGAGAGCCAGTTATTTTTTGGTTACAAGCGAATGCTAACAATCACGCTTGGTTAGAAAAAATAATGGTAGATATTGAAAGCAAATTTCCATCAGCAAGAATTGTGGTGTTGGCAAACACACCAAACCAAACAGAAGCATTAGCTGTTATTAGTAAAGGCGCAGCAGGGTATTGTCATGCCTATAGTCCAGTCAATGTGTTGAAAGAATTAAAGACTGTTGTCATGCATGGTGGTGTCTGGTTGGGTAGAGATTTGTTACAAACGCTTATAGGCGCCAGCAGAGAGCTCGTGCATAACCAATCAAGTAAAGTGGATGAAGCTTTAGCTTTGCTGACTACGCGTGAAAAAGAAGTTGCACTTCTGGCATCCACTGGTTTGAGTAATAAAGAAATTGCAAGAAAATTATCGATTACTGAACGTACGGTGAAGGCGCATATGTCTTCTTCTTTAGAAAGGCTAGGCGTAAAAGATAGATTGCAACTTGCATTAGTACTTAATGATAAATCTAATGTATCAACAAAAAAAACTAGCAAAGCGGCAAGTAAAGTTAAGCTAGCTAAAACCAAACGAAAATCACAACCTACTCGCGCAAAAATTAAAAAAAAACTTGATTTAGCCGCATAACTTTTCAAGCATTTAGTGCTTATTGTCCTTCAGTACAATAGTTTTATTGCCTACTATCCTATTTAATAGATATCGTAGCAATATAGATGTAATTATTTAGGTATTTTTTGAAGGAAATGGTATGGCAATTCTGGGCACAGTAGTATCAATTAGTGGTAAAACGGATGCAGTTAACCAAGTAGTAGTGGTAACTGAGGCTGGTGTCAAGAGACCGCTGAATTTGAATGATTCTATACAGCCTGGAGATACCATTATTACGCCAAAAGGCGTTATTGTTGAGCTTCAACTAGCTAATGGTAAAGTGCTACAAGTTTTTGCAGAGCAAACAGTTAAATTTACACCGGAATTTATTGATGCCATTCCCCCTAGTTCCGGCGATAGTGCGGTTGATCAAGCGACCATTAAAGCCGTTATTAATGCGATAGAAGAAGGGCATGATATTGGTGAAGCTTTAGAAGCGATTGCTGTAGAGGATGGATCAACTACTAGCTATGGTTTCGACTTTGTTAATCTTTCTAGGCTTATACAAGGCCTTAATCCACTTACTTTTGATTATGAATTTGAGCGTAATGAAGCGTTAATAATAGAACCTATTTTTGATGAGCCGGATAGGGATTTTCTACCAGAGCCGCCAGGCACCGGTTCTGGCTCGACGCCTAATGCGCCAGCAGCTCCTGACATGACGGCTGCGACAGACACTGGTGTGAGTAATATGGATGACAACACCAGTGACAGTACGCCTGATTTCACAGTGGTTGTGCCTGTGGGTGGAGCAGCTACACTTTATATCGATGGCGTTGTAACACCAGCGGCCTTAGTGGGTGGTGTATTAACACCAACAGTTGCCATTGCAGATGGTCTCCATACGATCACTTACACCGTAACGGTCGCCGGCAACGAATCACCACAATCAGCTGGTTTAGCGGTTGTGATTGATACGGTTGACCCAATCCCCACCATCACTTTAGACGCTAACATCACGGCTGATGACATTATTAACGCTGCGGAAGCGGGCGCACCGGTTGCGGTGACAGGCGTGGTTGCTGGCGACTTTAATACAGGCGACACCGTCACCTTAACCGTCAACACCAACACCTTTACTGGCGTGGTTGATGCGGCAGGCAACTTCAGCATTAACGTACCAGGCGCTGACTTAGTCGCAGATGGTGACACCACCATTGACGCCAGCATTACCAGCACAGATGTGGCTGGCAACACGGGCACAGCAACGGACACAGAAGGTTATACGGTTGATACGGTTGACCCAGTGCCAACCATTACCTTAGATGCCAACATCACAGCTGATGACATTATTAACGCTGCGGAAGCGGGCGGCACCGTCACCATTACGGGTACGGTAGGCGGCGACGCACAAGTAGGCGACCCGATCACCCTCACCATCAATGGCGTTGCCACTGCTGGCGTGGTATTAGCAGGCAATATCTTTAGTATTGACGTTGCCGGCA
>CAYXOR010000042.1:0-11594 GCA_964466895.1 uncultured Methylophilaceae bacterium
GGGTGGAGAGATTCGAACTCCCGACATCCTGCTCCCAAAGCAGGCGCGCTACCAGGCTACGCTACACGCCGAAGAGGCAGAAATATAGCGCAATACGGGCTTTTGGTCAATTCTTATATGCTAAAATGGCTAATTATTTAACGTTTTTAAGTTGCAACATGTCAGCACAGATTATTGATGGCAAAGCCATTTCAGAAAATTTACTCGAAAAAATTAAATTAAAAGTTACCGCTCGAATAAACACTGGCAAACGCGCACCATGCCTAGCCGTCATTTTATTAGGTGAAGACCCTGCATCAGCCGTCTATGTCCGCAATAAAAAACGTGCTTGTGAGAAAGTGGGCATTCGCTCCATATCGCATGATTTACCTGCATCAACCACGCATACCGAGCTGCTTGACCTAATAAACACGCTTAATGATGACAATGGTGTGGATGGTATATTGGTTCAATCACCACTGCCATCGCAAATTGATGAAGAACAAATGATAGAAACAATTGATGTCAATAAAGACGTTGATGGTTTTCACCCTTACAACATTGGACGCTTGGCTGTTCGCAAACCCACGTTACGCTCTTGTACACCTTATGGTGTCATTAAAATGCTAGAAGCGAGCAACATTAATCTAGTTGGTTTAGATACTGTGATTGTGGGCGTTTCTAACAACGTCGGCAGACCAATGGCTTTAGAGCTCATGATGGCAAGGGCGACCATTACCAGCTGTCATAGCAAGACTAAAAACTTAGCCGATAAAATTAAAGGGGCAGATTTAGTGGTAGCCGCTGCTGGCAGGCCTGGCTTAATTAAAGGCGAATGGATTAAATCTGGCGCTATTGTGATTGATATTGGTATTAACCGCCTAGACGATGGCTCGCTTGCTGGCGATGTCGATTTTAATATCGCAAAAGAACGTGCAGGCTATATAACACCAGTACCTGGTGGCGTTGGGCCGATGACAGTGGCAACACTAATGGAAAATACTTTGCTTGCTTTAGAGCTCAACGAAGCTAATATTTAATAGATGCAAAGGCTAATTTACAAATTTACTTTTGCAAATCACGAATAATCGGTGTACACTCGCGCGGTTAATTTACACAATGTATATTTTTTGAAGCAGTTTTTTGGATACAAAATGGTAGAAACATTAAACAAAAGTTTTACTCCTTACCAAGCAAAACCTGATGAGGAATACATGAATAAAAAGCAGTTAAAACACTTTCGTGAAATTTTAACTGACTGGAAATCAGAACTTGGCCAAGATATTGACCGCACGGTACACAACATGCAGGATGAGGTAACCATGTATGCTGACCCAAATGACCGAGCTAGCCAAGAATCCGACATGGCGCTTGAGTTACGTAACCGTGACCGCGAACGTAAATTGATTAAGAAAATTGATGGGACATTGCTTCATATTGAAGCAAATGAATATGGCTATTGTGATGGCTGTGGCATAGAGATTGGTTTAAAACGCATGGAGGCACGGCCAACGGCCACCTTGTGTATTGATTGCAAAACCTTAGATGAAATACGTGAAAAACAAGTCGCAAATTAATTTTAAGAAAAGTAGCTTAAGCTCATCTTGAATATAAAAAAGCCCGCTATGCGGGCTTTTTTATTAATACTACTCTACAGACTATTCATCCGCTTCCGTATCTGCTTTTACAGGTGCATCCAATAAAGCTTTAATACTTAAACGTACCTTACCTTTATCATCTAGCTCTACAACTTTCACTTTCACAACATCACCTTCTTTTAAGTAATCTTTCACTGCACTAACACGCTCATGTGCGATTTGTGAAATATGCACTAAACCATCTTTACCTGGTATTAATGAAACCACCGCACCAAAATCGAGTACTTTAACCACTGAGCCTTCGTAAATCTGTCCCACTTCTACGTCAGCCGTTATTTCTTCAATACGACGTTTTGCTTCTTCGCCTTGCTCATTACTTGTGCATGCGATTTTTACAGTACCATCTTCATCGATATCAATCACAGCACCAGTCTCTTCAGTTAACGCGCGGATAACTGCACCGCCTTTACCAATCACATCACGAATCTTACTTGGATTGATTTTTATCGAAATTATACGTGGTGCAAACTCTGACATTTCAAGGTTATCACCGCTAACAGCTTCTTTCATAATACCTAAAATATGCGTACGCCCTTCTTTAGCCTGCTCTAAAGCCGCTTGCATAATTTGCGCGGTAATACCCGTAATTTTAATATCCATTTGTAATGCAGTAATACCATCAACCGTACCGGCTACTTTAAAGTCCATATCACCTAAATGGTCTTCATCACCTAAAATGTCTGTCAGTACGGCGATGCGGTTACCTTCTTTAATCAAGCCCATCGCAATACCTGCAACGTGGTTTTTCATGGGTACGCCTGCATCCATTAATGCTAAGCAACCACCACAAACAGAAGCCATAGAACTTGAACCATTAGATTCAGTAATCTCTGAAACGACACGCATGGTGTAATCAAAATCTTCTTTTTCTGGAAGCGCCGCAATTAAGGCACGTTTTGCTAAACGACCATGACCAATTTCACGGCGTTTTGGTGTGCCTACACGGCCTGTCTCACCTGTCGCATAGGGTGGAAAGTTGTAATGCAACATAAAGCTATCGGTATACTCGCCTTGTAACGCATCAATCCTCTGCTCATCACGGCCAGTACCTAAAGTCGCTACAACTAACGCCTGTGTCTCACCCCGTGTAAACAATGCAGAACCATGCGTACGTGGCAACACACCTGTACGGATCGTAATAGGGCGCACTGTGCGTGTATCACGGCCATCAATACGAGGATCACCATTTAAAATCTGGCTACGTACTGTTTGTGCTTCCAAATTAAAAAACTCACCTTTAATTTGATTCGCTTCCTCAGTCGAGGTTTCTTCTGTAATCAACGCATCCGTTAAACGTTTTTTAATTTCGTTTAATTTAGTTGAACGCTCACCTTTTTCTTTAATTTGGAACGCAGCATCAACATCTTTGCCGATGAGTTTTTTCACTTTCTCAATTAAGGCAGTATCTGGCTCTGGTGCTGTCCAATCCCAAGCGTCTTTAGCCGTTTCTGCTGCCAGCTCATTAATCATTTTAATCACTGGTTGCATTGCTTCATGACCAAATGTCACAGCACCCAACATCACTTCTTCTGAAAGCTCTTTTGCTTCTGATTCAACCATCATCACTGCTGTTTCAGTTGCAGCAACCACTAGATCCAACGCTGTTGTTTCCATTTGTGTTTTGCTAGGGTTAAGGACGTATTCGCCATCGATATAACCCACACGTGCAGCACCTAACGGGCCAAAGAATGGAATACCAGACAATGACATTGCCGCTGAAGCGCCAATAATAGCAGGAATATCTGAATCAATTTCAGGGTCTGATGACACCACTGTCGCAACCACTTGCACTTCATTGTAAAACGCTTCTGGAAACAACGGGCGCAACGGGCGATCAATTAAACGTGATGTTAATGTTTCTTTTTCTGAGGGACGACCTTCACGCTTGAAAAAACTACCCGGAATTTTACCTGCAGCATACGTTTTTTCCATATAATCAACCGTTAACGGGAAAAAATCTTGTCCTGCTTTAACTTCGCTTCTGCTAGTAACAGCAACCATCACCACTGTATCACCATAACTCACCATCACGGTCGCATCTGCTTGACGTGCGATCTCACCTGTTTCTAGTGTGAGTGTATGATCCCCATATTGAATACTTTTTGACACTTTATTAAACATTTGTTTTCCTTTTTCTTTACAAATTACTATTCACTACCCAATAGCAATTTAACAATAAAAAAAAGCCGATGCATTTAATAATGCTATCGACTTTCTGCTACTACTATAAAAGCGAATAACGCATTTACAGTAATTATTTACGTAAACCTAAACGACCAATTAAATCTTGATAGCGAGTTACGTCTTTACCTTTTAAATAATCTAACAATTTACGACGCTGGCTTACCATAGCCAACAAACCACGACGTGAATGATTGTCTTTTTTGTTTGTTTTAAAATGCTCTGTTAGATGTAAAATACGAGCTGTTAATAATGCAACTTGCACTTCTGGGCTAGCCGTATCATTTGGTGTACGTTGATATTCTTTAATTATTTTTGCTGAGTCTATACCTGTAACTGCCATCTTTTATCCTTAAGTTAGCGTCAATGCAAACATAGCTAAGTAACCCATTTACTGAACCATCGCTTACATTCAATTTACATAAGCCGAGCATTATAATCACAAACCGTCTAAATGACTAATTTTTAAGGTAAGTTTTTTGTTTTTAATTTTTTCTTACTTATTTGTATACTTTATTCCAACTAGCTTTGGTATTTAAAATATAGATTCAACAACATGCTATAACTTTCAATAACTGATGGTTGCCCTGCATAAAAAAATTATCAAGCCATTGATTTATATAGAAATAGTTTGTTATCACACGCCTGTGTAATTACTTTATGCATCTAAGTAAAGTGTATAATATTCGTTAACATGATGAAGAACATATCATCTATAGTATTTATTGCACTGCTCTGCTATCTAATAGCCATGGCCTTACTCTATATATTTCAGCGTGATTTTATTTACTTCCCCACTGAAAATTACGAGCACCCTTTTGCACGTATAAATGTAATCAGTCAAAATGAATCTATTGAGGTTATTGTATTAAATAAGGGAAACAACAGGGCCTTAATGTACTTTGGTGGCAATGGTGAGGCCGTTGTAGCCAATGCAGAAGAATTCTCAGCTAGATTTTCTACTATGACTATCTATTTAGTTAATTATCGAGGTTATGGCGGCAGCAGTGGCACACCCACTGAGTCAGGAATTTATGCTGATGCATTAAAGGTATATGATGAAATCCAAAACCATCATACTAATATCTCCGTAGCAGGCCGGAGCCTGGGCTCAGGTGTGGCTACATACGTAGGGGCTAATAGGTCTGTTCAAAATGTCACCTTAATAACACCGTATGATAGTGTATTGAGTATCGCAGCAAACAAGTTCCCTATCTTTCCCATTCGACTATTATTGAAAGACCACTATGATTCACTCTCTAGAGTGAAAAACATAAAATCAAAAGTTCTAGTTATAGCAGCAGAGTATGACCAAATGATTCCAATGACTCACACACAAAAACTAATTGACGAGTTCAAAAGTGGCCAAGTGACATTAAAAATAATAAAGAATGCCAATCATAACAGCCTATCAAATAGCGCAGAATATTATAAGACACTGGATAACTTCATATAAAAAACTAACAATAAAGTTATGTCGTTCGCAAGTTCACCAACCGCTTAGGGGCTATTTTCCCATCATCTAATAATTTACCTAGGCCAATAAACAAACCATTTTTTTCATATATCCGCAGTTCTGCTGCTGAGATTTCTCCAGCCTGCCAAATAGCTTGGCCTTGTTTGAAAAATTGAGCGGCTGCCTCATCTAGTATAATTTTTGGGAAATGTTCAATCGCAGAATCAACCGGTAACAATAAAGCATCACGCTCTTCCATTGTCATGGCTTCTAACTGCTCAATATCTACCGTTTGTGCCATAGCATAACCCGCTGTCTCAGTACGCCGCAAACCTGCCAAATGTGCATCACAACCTAAAACCACGCCAATATCTTCTGCTAAGGTACGAATATAAGTACCTTTACTACAGGTAATTGTAAGCTCAGCACCTGTACCTGTACCTGAAAATGTATTGAGTGTGATTGCTTTAATGGTCACTTTTCGTGCTTGACGCTCGATATTCACCCCTGCTCTAGCATACTCATACAATGCTTTTCCTTCGTGTTTTAATGCAGAATACATAGGGGGAATTTGACTGATTTCACCTAGAAATTGTTGGTATGCTGTTTCTAATTGGGCTTGTGTAACATTAACTGGCTTATTGGATATAACATCGCCTTCAGCGTCGCCCGTTGTCGTTTTAATACCTAGTCTTATATTGGCCACGTAAGTTTTATCTGCATCAGTCACATATTGCGCAAACTTAGTTGCTTCACCCATACATATTGGTAACAAACCCGTTGCTAAAGGATCAAGCGTACCTGTGTGGCCTGCTTTTGCAGCTTGAAAAAGCCATTTTACTTTTTGTAAAGCTTGATTAGATGAATAACCTAAGGGCTTATCCAGCAGAAGAACGCCACTGACATCTCTTTTAATACGTTTAAATTGCAAGGTGTTTAGGACTTATCCAAATTGTTTTAAGACTTACCTAGTTTATCTTTCGACGCTAACGCTTCATCCGATTCCAGCGCCTCATCAATGAGTTTGGTCATTTTCATGCCGTAGTCAGCCGATTGATCATAAACAAAGTGTAGTTGAGGTACTGTACGCAATAACATGCGCTTGGCTAATTGAGACCGTAAAAAACCTGATGACTTTTCTAATCCCGCTTGCAACTCTGGTGTACCTTCACTCGCACAATAAAATACCTTGGCATGTGCCATATCACCCGTAACCTCTACCTCGGTTACTGTGACCATACCAATACGCGGGTCTTTCACTTCAAATTGTAGCAAGTCGGCCAGTTCGCGCCGCATTTGCTCTGCAACACGGCTACTTCTTGAATATTCTTTAGCCATGCTAAACCTAAGCCAATAAATACAAGTTTTCAGACAAGACTAGGCCTAAAACAAAAAATAGCACGCTGCATATTTGATATATGCAAGTGATTATTTTTTGTTTTATAACGAAGTATTGTGACGAAAATTGCATTTATAACGTTCTAGCGATTTCAACAACTTCATACACTTCCAACAAATCACCAACCTCTAGATCATTATAGTTTTTAAGTGACAAACCACATTCGAAGCTATTTTTCACTTCTTTTACATCATCTTTAAAGCGTTTTAGTGAATCAAGTTCACCTGTATAAATAATCACATTATCGCGCAATACACGCACTTTTGATTCACGTTTAATCATGCCGTCACGCACGTAACAACCGGCAACCACACCGATTTTAGAAATGCGAAATACTTCACGGATTTCAACTGAACCAATCATGCTTTCTTTCTGCTCTGGTTTCAACATGCCACCCAGTGCAGCTTTCACTTCATCAACAGCTTCATAAATAATATTGTAGTAACGCACATCCACACCAGTCGTCTCGATAATCTTGCGTGCGCCTGTATCAGCTCTCACATTAAAACCAATTAAGACAGCACTTGAAGCTAGCGCCAAGTTAACATCTGACTCGCTAATTGCGCCTACACCCGTATGAATAATATTGACTTTTACTTCACTCGTAGAAAGCTTTTGTAAACTTGTCGATAAAGCCTCGTATGAACCCTGTACATCTGACTTAATGATCAAAGGTAATATTTCCACTTCACCCTCAGACATTTTATCAAACATCGTTTCCATTTTTGCCGCTTGCTGTTTTGCAAACTTCACATCACGGAACTTGCCTTGCCGGAACATGGCAATCTCACGCGCCTTGCGCTCATCATTAAGCACAATGACTTCATCACCTGCATTGGGCACATCAGACAAACCTAAAACCTCTACTGGAATAGAAGGGCCAGCCTCTTTAACTTCTTTACCAGATTCATCAAACATGGCACGCACACGTCCATAGGTGCTACCCGCCAACAACATGTCGCCACGCTGCAAAGTGCCTGATTGCACTAAGATAGTTGAAACTGGGCCGCGGCCCTTATCTAGACGGCCTTCAACGACCAAGCCTTTGGCTGGCGTATTTTTAGCTGCTTTTAACTCTAATATCTCGGCCTGTAAAAGTATGGCTTCTAATAACTCATCAATACCCTTACCCGTTTTAGCAGAAACTTCACGGAACATAACATCGCCACCAAAATCTTCTGGCACGACTTCTTCAGCAACTAATTCCAACTTAACACGCTCGGGCTCTGCTGCTTCTTTATCTATTTTATTAATTGCTACCACAATCGGCACATTGCCTGCTTTAGCATGATGAATCGCTTCAATCGTTTGTGGCATGACGCCGTCATCCGCTGAAACAACCAAGATAACAATATCAGTTGCCTTTGCGCCACGCGCTCGCATGGCAGTAAACGCCTCGTGGCCTGGTGTATCTAAAAAAGTCACCATGCCGCGCGCAGTTTCTACGTGATAAGCACCAATATGCTGTGTAATACCGCCCGCTTCCCCCGTTGCAACAACAGAGTTGCGAATATAATCTAACAAAGATGTTTTACCATGGTCAACATGACCCATCACCGTGACGACTGGTGGACGCGTTTCTAACACAGCATCAACATGCTCAGTTTCATCTAAGAAGGTTTCAGGATCATTATCAACAGCAGCTTCTGCTTTATGACCCATTTCTTCTACAAGAATCATCGCTGTTTCTTGATCTAATACCTGGTTAATGGTCACCATCATGCCCATGCCCATCAAAACTTTAAGCACCTCACTCGCTTTGACTGATATCTTGTGTGCCAAGTCAGCAATAGAAATAGTCTCTGGAACCAAAATATCGTATACGACTGCCTCAGTAGGCGCAGTAAATGCATGCTCCTCGTCTTCATCCGAGTTATTCAATTTATTCGATTTATTCCTACCTTTTGATGCGCGCCATCCATTATTTACGTTACCACCGCGGGTTTTAAAGCCACGCTTTTTATTCTCTCGATCTGTCCACTCTTTATTACTGCTCTTACCTTTTTTGCTACTTTTTTTCTCTGGTTTAGCACCTTCTTTTGCCGCTGGTTTATGTAAGGTGCCCTCGCTAAGCTTAGCGGCTTTCTCTTTTGCCGCCGCAGCTTCTGCTATCTTTCTTTCTTCTCCCTCAGCACGACGCTTAATTAGCTCTTGCTTATTGCGTAGGTCTTCTGCCTGAAGTGATTGAAGCTTCGCGTGCCTTTTTGCCTCATCTTCTCGTATAGCTAATTGCTCAGCACTTAATGTTTGTTTTTTAGTAGTTGATTTTTTATCTGCAGCCAACGCTTCTACGGGTGCCTCTTCTATAGGTGCTGGTTCGATTTCGATGGGCAATGTTTCCTCAACTATAGGCACTGGCGGCTCTTCAACTGCTTCTACTGGCAGGTCTTCAGGTTCATCGCGACGCATTATCACACGTTTTTTGCGTACTTCAACTTGGATAGTACGTGAACGGCCTGTATTATCAGTTTTTTTAATTTCTGTATTTTGTTTGCGTGTTAGCGTAATTTTATTTTTTGGGGCCTGTGCAGCACCATGCTCTTTTCGCAAATAATCCAGTAACGCAGCTTTATCAGCTTCGTCTAATTTATCTTCTACTTCAGTTTTGCTTACGCCCGCACTTTTCAATTGCTCTAATAACAAAGCGATGGGCAAACCTAACTCTGTGGCGAATTGTGCTACGGTTGATTGTGCCATTTACTGCTCCAGTCTCTCTACTTTTCTCTTACTTTTAAATTGTGTATCTAAGCTAATGTTGTTTCAAATCTTATAAAAATTGATGACTTACTCAAACCAAGGCGCACGTGCAGTCAAAATTAATTCTTTTGCACGCTCTTCATCAATATCAATTAACTCAACCAGCTCATCTGCAGCCAATTCAGCCAAACGTTCCATTGTTGAAATGCCTTTAGATGCTAGCAAGTTGGCCGTTTTATCATCCATGCCTTCCATTTTCAGCAAATCTTCTGCAGCTTCTTCTACACTCTCTTCTTTAGCAATCGCTTCAGTTAATAATGAAGCACGCGCGCGATTGCGAAGCTCATTAATTGTATCTTCGTCAAATGCATCAATTTCAGCCATTTCAGCTAAAGGAACATAAGCGACTTCTTCTAAAGTGCTAAAACCTTCTTCCACCAAGATGTCAGCCACCTCTTCATCAACATCTAATTTTTCTATAAATAATTGGCTGATACTTGTGTGCTCTTCTTCATTTTTCTTAGTGGCTTCTTCTTCCGTTAATATATTTAGCGTCCAACCAGTCAGCTCAGATGCTAAACGTACATTTTGGCCACTACGGCCAATCGCTAATGCCAATTGCTCTTCATCAACGACAATATCCATGCTATGGGCGTTCTCATCCACAACAATACTGGAAACCTCAGCTGGTGCCATGGCGTTAATCACAAACTGTGCTGGCTCCATACTCCACAGAACAATGTCAACGCGCTCACCCGCCAATTCACCTGTAACGGCTTGCACACGTGATCCTCGCATTCCAACACAAGTACCTACGGGGTCTAATCGTTGATCATTCGCTTTAACAGCTATTTTAGAGCGCAAACCAGGATCTCGTGCTGCTGAACGAATTTCTAGTAAACCTTCTTCGATCTCTGGCACTTCAAGCTCAAATAAACGTATTAAAAACTCTGGTGTAATACGTGACAAAATTAATTGTGGTCCGCGGCCGCTACGCTCGATACCAGATAAACTCGCACGTATACGATCTCCTACTCTTAAATTTTCTTTAGGAATCATAGACTCACGAGGCAACATACATTCCAAACGACCTACTTCAATATGGGCATTGCCTTTTTCCATGCGTTTAATAACGCCAGTCACTAAATTTTCATCACGCGCCAAAAAGTCTTCTAATATTTGTTCGCGCTCTGCTTCTCGTACTTTTTGTAAAATAACTTGCTTTGCAGCCTGCGCACCGATACGCCCAAAAGCAATAGATTCTAATGGCTCCTCATAAAAATCGCCAATTTCTCGACCTTTTGCACGGTCATCTTCTTCATCAAACTGAAATTCAGAGCTTTCTAGCAAATCATACTCTACATATTCCCAACGTCTAAAAGTCTCATGCTCACCAGATTCACGATCAATCGCAACACGTATATCTACGTTTTCACTATATTTTTTCTTAGTTGCTGAAGCTAAAGCTAACTCCAACGCAGCATAAACAATATCTTTATCTACGTTTTTTTCGTGCGCTAACGCATCCACCAACAACAAAATTTCACGACTCATGCTACTCTCCGACTAAAATAATTATGCTACCTACTAACAACCTAAAATTGTGGACTTAGGCGTGCCTTATCAATATTTGTCAGCGCAATCTTTTCAACAACGCCATCACATTCTATTTGCACATTCCCAGCTTCTAAGCCCTTTAAAATACCTAAATAATTCTTTCTTGTTTCCTTATTCTCTAATATCGTCGGCACACGTAATTTAATATGTGCCCGCTCTCCAATAAAACGTACATAATCTGCTTCTTTTTTTAGCGCTCTATCCATGCCCGGCGAGGAAACTTCAAGCCTATCGTAATCAATCTCATGCTCAACTGTTAACACATTGCCGAGTTGATGGCTCACCAATACACAATCATCAATATTGACACTATCTTTATTAGAGTTAGGGTTTAATTTATCAATAAACACACGTAATAATTTGCCTCGACCTGAAATCTCGAGATCTGCCAACTCATAACCTAAATGAGTCACCGTCTTATTTATCAAAGCATGCAGATCTTGCATTACGCACCCTTATGTCAAAACCAATATTAAATTACACATACTTCAGAAACAAAAAATGGGCGCAAAGCCCATCCCAATGCAGTCATTATACCAACGAATTCAATCAATTGAAATGACTTAATACCTATCAATTTATCAACACTTACAATACACGCATTACT
>CAYXOR010000043.1:0-9666 GCA_964466895.1 uncultured Methylophilaceae bacterium
GCCTTAATACTCACACATGAAGGGGGACATGCCTTAGACGCTGCCTTTCTTAAACGCTTAGTACAATATAGCAAGCAATATGACAATAAAGCAGAAGAGCATGCAGCCAAAGAAGTAGAACACAAAGTAGCAAAGGAATCAGGTGAAGGCATCAGAAAAAACCACGGCGGTACTTGGCTGGCAGCTGGCACCATCCCACCTACATCGCATGTCTCACCCACCTTGCATACGGTGGCTTATCAACCAGCAAGAAAGAACGAACAGGATGATGAGATATTACAGTGGCAACAACATTACTTGGCTGGCGCAGTGGTGGTCACAGGTGGCAAGTTCACTCAATATTCTGTCCATCACAAACCAGAGGACAAAGAAGCTCAAAACACCATCCCTGACCTTGGCAGTTACAGTGCTGATAACAACACCCTGAAGGTTGATAACGTTAGCATTGAGCTTAATCAACTTAAGCATGACTTAACCATACAAGGCAATGACAATACACTAGATCTATCTAATAGCACGTTACCAGCTAACATTAACATCATTACTCAAGGCCGTTTCTCCATCGAGGATGGTGAAACCAGCAAAGTAATCAATGGCACTAACCGCATTAGCACTAACCAAGCAGGTGAAATAATTATTACAGCAGAAAAAGGCACGCAAGCCAATAACAAACAAGACCAAGATTACCAACAGCTCGCACAAACTTTTACTGATGCGATTAAACAACCAACATCACAAAGAAATGCTGATTTAAGCAATCAACAACATACAGCATTAAATGACAGCCTTACCTTTTACAATGCAGCAGCAACACAACTGCCAGAGCCTGTTGTTAAACAAATAGGCAACAACCTCTTAAATGAAATTAAAGCAGGCAGGCCTTTACAGCTAGTCGCTAACCAAATATTAAACTTTAATGAGGCAAACAATCAAGTGATTGATGATGTTGAGTTGTAAGAGGTTAGACTGATTAATTTTAGTACATAGCCAATGAAAAATCAGAACTTACTCGATAGGAGTTTGCAAGCGGTTTGGCACCCTTGCACACAAATGAAGCAGCATGAGCAGCTTCCGCTTATTCCTATCAGTCGCGGAGATGGTGTTTGGTTAACTGATGTTGAAGGTAAACGTTATTTAGATGCGGTGAGTTCTTGGTGGGTCAATTTGTTTGGTCATAATCACCCGCAGATTAAAGATGCGATTAAACAACAATTAGATAACTTAGAACATGTGATGTTGGCTGGCTTTACGCATGAGCCAGTAGTTGTCTTATCAGAAAAGTTATCTCAATTAACAGGTTTGGGCCATGCTTTTTACGCCAGTGATGGTGCGAGCGCGACCGAGATTGCGTTGAAGATGAGTTTTCATTATTGGCGTAACGTTGATAAAAACGGTGGTAAAAATGGTGGCAAAACAGGAAAAACGCAGTTTATTAGTTTGCAAAATAGTTACCACGGGGAAACATTAGGCGCATTGGGTGTGACGGATGTGGCGATTTTTAAAGATACCTATGCCAGCTTGCTCACACAATCAGCCCAAATGCCTAGCCCAGATTTTAGATTGGCGGAAGCGGGCGAAAGCGCAGAAGCTTATGCCTTGCGTTGTGCTGGGGCATTAGAAGATCACGTGGCAAAATACCATGCAACGCTTGCTGCTTTTATTGTCGAGCCTTTGGTGCAATGTGCAGCAGGGATGGGTATGTACCATCCTACCTATTTAAAACGGGCGCGTGAGATATGTACGCAATATAACGTACACTTGATAGCGGATGAGATAGCCGTTGGTTTTGGACGGACAGGCACACTGTTTGCCTGTGAGCAGGCGGAAATTACGGCCGATTTTATTTGCTTATCAAAAGGTATTACGGGTGGGTACTTGCCATTATCGACAGTGTTAACCACGGATGAAGTGTATGCTGCTTTTTATGATGACAGTACGGCGCGCGGTTTTTTGCACAGTCATAGCTATACAGGTAACCCTCTAGCTTGTAGTGCGGCTTTGGCGACATTAGCCATTTTTGAAACAGAGGATGTTTTAAACAAGAACAAACAAATAGCGGCCTACGCAAAGCAAAAAATGCAAGTGCTTACTGACCTGCCAATTGAGTATATACGCGAGCAGGGCATGATATGGGCTTTTGATGTTAAAACCAACAAACTTTCTTTTTCTCAGGATTGTTATGCACAGGCGTTAAGACAAGGCTTGCTTTTAAGGCCTATCAATAATACTGTCTACTTTATGCCGCCTTACGTGATTAATGAGGCTGACATCGATTTTATGATTCAAGCAACCCAACATTCTATTCAGCACGCATTATGAGAAAACCCCTCGTCTTTTTTAGTCTAATATTCACATCGTGTCTGGTTTATGCGGCATTGCCTATGGAAGTGTCCGAAGCGCTCACTAAGGCAGGTATCCCAGAATCGAATGTAGGGATATTTGTACAGCGAATGGATGAAAGCAAACCATCGGTGAGTTTTAATGCAGATGTCAGCATGCACCCAGCATCTGTCATGAAATTGGTAACGACTTATGCAGGTTTGGATATATTAAAACCCACTTACCGTTGGAAAACGGAAATATATAGTGATGGTGTTTTGGAGGATGGTTTATTAGATGGCGATGTGATTATTAAAGGTTATGGTGACCCCAGTTTTAGAGAGCCTGAACTTAGACGTATGTTGGTGAGCTTGCAACAGCGCGGTATTAAAAAGATTGCCGGTAACTTGGTGTTAGATAAAACTTATTTTGCAGAAAAAATTGGCAGTAATAAGCGATTTGATAGTGATATATGGCGTTCTTATAATGCAAAACCCAGTGCCATTATGGTCGATGGACGTAAAACGACGTTTGTATTTACGACGGAAGATGAAGAGGTGAACATTCACCAAGAAGTCGAGTTGCCTGAAGTGAAGATTGTTAATAATATGAAGTTTCGTAACCGCTCTTGTGGTAGTTGGCGTAGCAACTTAGCTTATGACGTTGATGTGTCGAATACGCGTGCAGTCGTCACGTTTTCAGGTGTGTTTTCACCTCGATGTGGTAATAAGTATTTAGAGTTGAGTGTGTTTGATGACGAAAAGTATGCTTTTTTTGCATTTAAAAAACTATGGCGACAGTTAGGCGGTACGTTTAAGGGCAGGTTAAGACGGCAACGTGAAATGCCACCATTGGCTGAGAAGCAGGTAACACAATATTCACAGGCTTTGGGTAGTATTGTGCGTGATATTAATAAGTGGAGTAATAATGTCATGGCAAGACAGCTTTTGCTGACGATTGCGGCCAATCAAAATGAAGCACCAGCGAGCGAGGTAAGAGGGATGTTGGCCGTCAAAAGTTGGTTCGCGGATAGAGGGCAAAGTCACGAGGGTCTTGTGATAGAAAATGGCTCTGGTTTATCTCGTATAGAGCGCATCAAAGCAGAAAATTTAGGTAAAATGCTGCTCACTGCATTTCAAGGGCCTTATATGTCAGAGCTTATGTCATCTATGCCGATATTATCGCTAGACGGTACGCTGATAAGGCGATTACGTGGCATGCCGGTTAGTGGTCGAGCACATATGAAAACAGGGTCTATTAATAGCGTGAAAGCAATCGCCGGCTATGTGTTAGATGCTAAAAGTCGTCGGCATGTTGTTGTGATGATGGTCAATGACGTCAAAGCATCATCGAGTAAAAAAGCACAAGATGCTTTAATTAATTGGGTATACCAGCAGCCTTAATTGCATAAGGACTTTAGAACTAAAGTCGTTATGCAGTATCATAACGACTTAACTTTTTTTGAAAATAAATATGAAAAAATTAAATACAATTATTGCCGCGATGTGTTTTTTAACATTAAATGCATGTCAGGTTGAATCAAACAAACCTACTAATAATACGAAGGAAGCAACTGTAATGACTGAAAGTGTAACTGAATTGATTAAAAACGATACTGTTGTGGGCTCAGGCCGTGAGGCAGAAGCTGGCTTTAATGTGACTGTGCATTACACAGGTTGGCTATATGATGAGAATGCTGATGATAAAAAAGGTGAAAAATTCGACAGTTCATTAGATAGGAATGACCCGTTTAAATTTGATTTGGGTGCCGGTCAAGTGATTCAAGGTTGGGATCAAGGTTTCGCTGGTATGAAAATTGGTGGTAAGCGAACACTCATTATTCCTTCAGAAATGGCTTATGGTGCGCGTGGTGCAGGGGGTGCGATTCCGCCAAATGCCACACTAATATTCGACGTCGAACTATTAGATGTTAAATAAAAATATAATTTTCGTCATCATACTGCGTTGTTCATAAAAAATAATCCCTTACATATAACGCATATGCTGTGATTTTATTTTTTATTTTCGCCTTGTCTGATTTAAACGTTTATATTTTTTAGTTTTTGGAGAGTTAATTGAAAGTACGCATCAAATGGATTGAAGACGTCGCTTTTATGGGTGAGTCTGAAACGGGACACGCCGTTGTTTTAGACGGTGCGCCTGAAAATGGCGGGCGTAATATTGGTATGCGACCGATGGAAATGTTGCTGATTGGTATGGGTGGGTGCACTTCTTTTGATGTGGTGACGATCCTTAAAAAATCACGTCAGCCTATTGTGGATTGCATTGCAGAAATTGAAGCAGAGCGTTCAGATGCAGTGCCAAAAGTGTTTACTAAAATACATGTGCATTTTGTTATCACAGGTAATAACTTAAATGAAGCGCAAGTGGCGCGTGCAGTTAAGTTGTCGGCAGAGAAGTATTGTTCTGCCTCTATAATGCTAGGAAAAAGTGTAGAGATTACACATGGCTATGAAGTTAAACCCCTAGAAATTAATCCTAGTGAAATCAACCCTAATGAAACTAAAACGGCGACTGAATAATGATGAATAGACCACAAGGCATGGTAGGCATACGTCATGTGGCTTTATTTATTCAAGACCTTGAATCTGCTGTTGATTTTTATACACGTATCATGGGCATGGAAATTGAGTGGCAGCCCGACCCTGATAACGTTTATTTGACAAATCATGGTGACGTATTTGCGTTTCATCGTGTTGATGAGACGCCACAAGCGCAGCAGCGTTTAGATCATATTGGTTTTGTTTTAGAGTGTGCGCAGGCAGTAGATGATTGGCATGCTTATTTTGTGCAAGAAGGCGTGCGCATTACTGAAGCACCAAAAACACACCGTGATGGTGCAAGAGGGTTTTATTGTTTAGATTCAGTGGGGCATTTAATTGAGCTCATTTATCATCCGCCTATTGCTCAATTGCTGGCGAAGTCAATAAGTAGCAATTAAACCATGACTATTTTCATCTCAAGCGGCTCTTCTTTATCTATAACGTGTAAAAGTCGATCAATATTCGGGTGTTTTCCAGGGTTGTCAGTCGCATTTTCAGTATGTTCGGCAAATAGTGATAAACCTTCTCTGGCAGCATCTAACGTAATGCCGTCATGCCTTTTATAGAGATGATAATAAACTTTAACAGAGCCCTGACTGCCCGGCTTGTTGTGAATTGCCCCCGCAGGTTTGCCCTCTTTATAAAATAAATCGATACGCAGCACGTCATCAACATTATCTAAACCTAACAGTACATTACTAAATTTTTCCATATTGAGTCTTTACACGTAATAAGCGGTTGTTGTCATTATTTTTGAAGCGACCTTCATGCTGGTTTTTACTACTGCTGGCAGTTCTGCAGCACCAAGGTTTTTTGCTTCTTGTGCATGTGACATTTCATCTTGATGCATTTGTTCGATAATACGACGTGTTTTAACATCTTTACTGGGTAATTTGCCTAAATGGCTAGATAAATGCGCGCTGACTTGTTGCTCTGTCTCAGCTAAAAAGCCTAGATTCCATTGATCGCCAATGACGCCAGCGATTGCGCCTAAAGTAAAGCTGGTGGTATACCAGATGGGGTTGAGTAAACTTTTTCTACCACCTAGTTCAGTAATACGCGTTTCACACCAAGCAAGATGATCAGTTTCTTCTGCAGCTGCATGTTTTAGTGCTTCTACTGTATGTGGATTACGCGAAGTAAATGCTTGTCCACTATATAAGGCTTGAGCACAAACCTCACCTACATGATTTATGCGCATGAGCGCAGCAACTTCTTTTTTTTGATGTGCGTCTAATTCGGCTTCTTCTATATTTTCATCTGGTCGCGCGCGCCTCGCCTGTGCTTGAGAAAATACAGTACGTAACCCAGTGTCAAACGTTTGAATGAGCTGATCGATAAACATGCGCTGAGTGTAATCCAAATTAATTGTAAAGCCTATTGATTTTATATTAATAATTCATTTAAAAAGCCTGCTTAACTTCGCTAAGCAGGCTTTTTTTATACCATCAAAACTACTGGGATGTATCCGCAGTTATTTTTTCTAAAGGCGTTGTTTCAACAGGTAGGCCTTTGAGTAAGTTCATGGCTTGGACAAATTGAAAATCCTCTTTGGTTGCTGGCTCGATTGGGCCTTTAGGTTCAGCAAATTTTTTCTCATTCAATTTTTCCTTGGCGGCTTTTTCGGCAGCTTCTTTTGCAACGTCATTCACTTCGGTCTTTTCTGGCATTTCCCCATTTTTTGGGTTTGAATTATTTGGGTTAGATAGATGACCTGCCAAATCGGCTTCATGTAGTGCGTTTGAGTGATCGAAACCGTCGCTGACATTAATATCTGGAATAATGCCTTTAGCCTGAATAGATCGGCCATTCGGCGTGTAGTAGCGTGCTGTGGTTAATTTAATCGCGCTGCCGTTATTCATTGGCAAAATGGTCTGCACTGACCCCTTACCAAAGCTAGGAACACCCAAGATGGTTGCACGTTGATGATCTTGTAATGCCCCCGCCACAATTTCTGAGGCAGAAGCTGAACCAGCATTTAGCAATACGACCATCGGTGTTTTTTTGTAGTCAGATGGTATCCCTTTCAGGTAGTCTTGTCTGCCGCGGCGCGCATAATCTCTTGGCGTGGCTTTGAGGCGCATTTTAGAATCAGCGACACGTCCTTCGGTGTAAACAACGAGTTTATCCTTAGATAAAAAAGCGGCCGATACGCCAACAGCTGCATCGAGCAAGCCGCCAGGGTTGTTACGTAAATCTAGTATTAAGCCTTTAAATGGGCCTTTATTTTGCGTGTGCAATGATTTTAAAGCCTTGGCTAAATCTTCACCTGTATGGTCTTGAAATTGTGTGATACGCACATAGGCATAGTCTTTCTCGATATATTTGTTTTTCACGCTTTGTGATTTGATAATGGCACGTGTGATCGTAAATGTAAGTGGTTGCGCTACGTTTTTACGCAACACTGATAGCGTGATATCCGTGCCTGGTACGCCACGCATAATTTTTACAGCATCATTTAAAGTCATGCCACGGACTTGTTTGTCATCAAGTTTCATCACCAAGTCACCAGGCTTTAAACCTACTTTGTAAGCTGGGCTGTCTTCAATTGGGCTGACAACTTTAACTAAGCCATCCTCCATGGTCACTTCAATGCCTAAACCGCCAAATTCACCTTGTGTACCTGCCTGTAAGTCTCTATAGGCGTCAGCATCCATAAAGGATGAATGTGGGTCTAAGCCTTGAAGCATGCCAGTCAACGCTTCGTTGATTAATTTTTTATCTTCAACGGCTTCTACATAGTCACTTTTTACTTTGCCGAACACTTCTGCAAAAACACGTAGATCATCAATAGGCAATTTTGATGAACCAGCCATCTCTGCAATAGCAGAAAAATTAATACTTATTAATAGACCAATTAAAACGCCAGTACCGATCAAACCAAACTTTTTTAAAATAGCACGCATGTCTTGCCTTAATGATGATGGATATTGAATGATAGTTACAGGCATATGAGCCTATAATTTTACAATTGGTTCATTTTGCGCTATTTCAAGTTAATTGCATAGTCTATGAAGCTATTTATTGGCAGTTAAGGTTTATTAAGATGCGTTGCATATTGATGAAATGTATAAAATGTTACACTCACATAGGTGAGATTGATAAATTAACATGAATAGATAAAATAAAAGGCTGCAATTGCAGCCTTTTTTGATTTGAGCGTTGTTTTAGTTGGCGCTAATCACTTCTTGGTCTAGACGTTGTGCACCATTAAACCGCATTTTCCAATATTTTAAATTCATATTTGCAACGCTAACGGTTTTTCCTGAGCGTGGCGCATGGATAAAATTGTTATTACCTATATAGATGCCTACGTGTGAAAAAGGTGATCGTAATGTGTTGAAAAATACCAAGTCCCCAGGTGCTAAGGCATCTCGGGGGATATTTTTGCCCACTTTGCTGATGGCGCGGGATGTTCTGGGTAAATTTAAATTGGCTGATTCTCTAAAAACGTAATGTACCAAGCCGCTACAATCAAACCCTGTTTCTGGGTTGCTGCCACCGTATTTATATTTAATGCCTTGTAGGCTCATTGCGTTGGATACGATTTTTTGTGATCTGTTTTGCCAGTTGTTTGAGATTGTTTCTTGTTCGTCTAGAACAGTGATGAAAACGCCGCGTACATTTCTAATGGTTTCATTAGCAACGCTTTGTCCGCTAATGCTAACTAAAAGACAGAATGCGAGCGTAAAGTAATTCATAAAGTAAAGTAGAATAAAACCTACCCGAATAGAGCTAAGGGTAGGTTAATTATTGTGATAATGATTATTTTGCTATTGCTTTTTTAATAAGACCAACAACAGCAAGTAGCACGCCACCACCGATGCCACCGCCTGCAACTTGGCTAATAATGCTGCCAATATCCATGCCGCCAGCTGCAGCTGCGCCGCCCATGCCTAGCATGCCCAGTAATGTGCCACCAATACCGCCGCCAAGTACGCCGACGACCGAGTTTAGTACAGTACCCAGACTAGAGTTCTTCATTAAGCCGCCAGCAACATTGCCGCCAACAGCACCACTAACTAATTGAATAATAAGAGCTAAATCCATCATAACCTCCCGAAAAAATGAATGATTCTACTGCTGAATCAATTGCAGCAGATATTAGGCTATCAGGCAATTAAATCGAATGCAACTATTGAGTTGATTAGTTAAACTAAGCACTCAACTCAACATCATCAGTCCGCACTTGTGTAGTGTTGCTCATTTTCGGCAGTTTTCCTTGTTCAATATTCGCCACCATGACTTTATCAAATTCATTAATAATGACTTGCTGGCTAACTAATGGTCTATCGGCAATGTCGTTAAGTAAATCTGCTTTTAAACTTAATAGGTTATATAAATCAGGATGTTTTTCAATGGCGGCTTGTGGTGGCTCTTCTATGTAGACTCTGGCTTTTTCTGCATTCTCTGGCGTTACTTCAATCGCGTGTGCGTTGTTAAATAGTAAAAATTTTGTTGTTGTACCTTCAGCCGAGGTGGTCGTTTGTGCTGGTTGGGCTGCTTTGTTCAAGAATCTCGGCTGCTGCGTTTCTGCGTTAGATGAGAAGTAACCATACACATCCCACTGCCCTTGTTGTTGATTGCTCATAAATTGACGGTCTTCTTGCTCTTTTGTTAAACCGCTTTCGTTATACACCACCAAAGGTAAGTTGGCTGCGAGGCGTCTATCAATATCGACATTCGCGATATTAAGACCAGACTTTTGTAAGTATTGCGTGGCAGCATCAAGATACAAATCACCTAATCCATCTTGCTGATAACCACCACCTATATTACTGTG
>CAYXOR010000044.1:0-9560 GCA_964466895.1 uncultured Methylophilaceae bacterium
AAATCAATTCCTATTAAGTTTGAACAATTTCAGTCTAGTAAAGATGATGACTGCCAAGCACGCATTCTTGCCGCACGCAAAAAACTAGGCAAAAGACTTATTATATTAGGCCACCATTATCAACATGAGAGCGTCTACCGACATGCTGATTACAGTGGTGATTCGCTTAAACTTGCAAATTACTGCAGCGATTTAGATGCCGAATTTATTGTGTTCTTAGGCGTGCACTTTATGGCTGAAGTTGCCGACATTTTAAGCAGACCAGAACAGGCGGTGATTCTGCCTGACTTAGCCGCAGGCTGCTCGATGGCAGATATGGCTAACTTAGCCAAAGTTGAACGCAGCTATCGTGAACTGAATAAAGTGCTTAACTTTGATGAGAAAATTACACCAATTACTTACATCAACTCTGCTGCCGACCTCAAAGCTTTTTGTGGTGAGCATGGCGGCATTGTATGCACCAGCACCAATGCACCAAAAATATTAGACTGGGGGTTTGCACAACGTGAAAAAGTGCTGTTCTTCCCAGATCAAAACCTTGGTCGTTGGAGCGGCCATAAAATGGGGATTCCACTTGAACAAATGCCTGTTTGGGACCCAGACCAACCATTAGGCGGCTTAACAGAAGAACAAATTAAAAATTCAAAAATTCTATTATGGAAAGGCCACTGTGCAGTCCATCAAATGTTCCGCCCGCAAAACATAGAACAGTTCAGAAAAGAGCATCCTGATGGCCAAGTTATCTCCCATCCTGAAGCACCATTTGAGGTATGCTTAAATTCTGATTTTGTTGGGTCTACTGAATATATTTTACGTACAATCACCGATGCCAAAGCCAATACTAAATGGCTAGTCGGCACCGAGCTTAACTTGGTTACTCGGCTTGCAGAACAAATGAAGCCGCAAGGAAAACATGTACAGTTTATGAGTCATGTCGTGTGCGAATGCTCCACCATGGCGCGTATTGACCCGCAACATTTAGCTTGGTGCTTAGAGAACCTAGTAGAAGGTAATATCGTGAATCAAATTATCGTGCCTGCCGATGAAGCAAAATTAGCCAAACTCACATTAGAGCGTATGCTCGCTGCTTCGTGACAATGACATGTCCACTTTGTGTGCCTTCCCAACAGCCCATACTTTGGCAAGATAACTTTTGCCGCGTTGTGCTACTGAATGATGACGATTATCCTGCCTATTGCCGTATTGAACTCATTGAACACATCAAAGAAATGACTGACTTAAGCCCCAGCAATCGTGCGCGTACAATGAAGGTCGTATTCGCGGTAGAGACGGCAATACGGGAAGTGATGCATCCGGATAAGATTAATTTAGCTAGCTTAGGCAATAAAACGCCTCATGTACACTGGCACATCATTCCACGCTTTAAAAATGACAAACACTTTCCAAATAGTCATTGGGCAGAAGCGGTGCGAACCAGGGAACCAAGCAAGATTTCTGAAACCGCATTGGCCAATCTAAAAGAAAAAATTCATGCTTACGCCACTTGTGCCTTAACTGAATAAATGACAAGCTATTCAAGCATTAAACGCTCAACGACTTTGCCATGAGTTAAATGGCTTTCTATAATTTCATCAATATCTTCATGATCAATAAAGGTATACCAAACCGCTTGCGGATACACCACTAATATTGGCCCTTCAGCGCAACGGTCAAAACAACCCGCACGATTAATACGAATCTTTCCTTTTCCTCTTAGACCCAGTTTTTTCACTTGTGCTTTCATGTAATCAAAAGCAGCTTCAGCACCCTTGTCTTGACAGCAAGCCTCGCCATCAGGGCGCTGGTTTAAACAGAAAAAAACGTGGTATTCGTAATGATTACCCATGATGAATTCGCTATTGTGACCCGTTTATTGAGTCGCCAACATGTCCTCTTGTGTGAAAGACCATGTCCTAATAATGTCCAGAATATCTGTGGTTTTTCTCATTTCAGCTGAAAAGGGTGCATAGGGTGCTGCCAGCCTCACGATACTAACGGCCGCAGCATCCAGTATTTTAGAACCTGAACTTTTATCGATTTCAATTTTTTCTACCGTACCATTAGCACGTACAGAAACTGTCATCCGTAATTGACCATATATTTTTTGATCGCGTGCGGCTGTAGGGTAATTAAGGTTGCCAATACGTTCTACTTTTTGCCGCCACGCCTCTAGATAAAGTGCATCACTGACTGCTTTTGTACGTGCGCCAATAAAACGCCGTTTTGGTCGTTTTTGATATTCTTCTTGCTGCTTGGCAATTTGTGCTTCCAACCGATCTATCTCGATACTGGTTGCAATTAAGTCAGCGCGGTTTAATGTTTTTTTCTCGCTTTTTTTGAGGTCTTTTGAAGTTACATCCTGCTTAGTTTTTGTATCTAATTTTTTACTGGCATTCAGCTGAGTTAGTAAACGTTGTGTTTTCTTCTCTAACTCCTCAACACGTTTTTTTTCTTCCATCTCTTTTTCTTGCGCTTTGTTGCTTGCTTCTGCACTAGGCCTCAATTTAACTTCTGTGGTTCTTTGCTTTGGTGCAGGCAATGCAGTTTTCATTTTTCGATCCGCATCAGTATTGCCGCCACGGTCTAAATTTACTTGCGCTAATAAATCAGCTTTTTTAGGGACATTTTTAGTCTTAGCATTCACTAAAACTACATCAAGCGAGGGTAAGCGCTCTGCAAGTTTTTTTAGTTCAGGTTCAAACTTAACGGCTAACAATGTTACGTGTATAAAAATAGAAAACCCTATCGCAACCGTCATTACGCTTAAGGTTTTAAGTTTATTTATTATATTAAGTGTTAGGCTCATGCTAATTCATCAAGAATTTTTTGATGTACACCACCAAATCCTCCGTTACTCATCACAAGAACATGGTCCCCTGATTTGGCAACTTCCGCAATAGATGACACCAGCTTCGTCAAATCATTAAATGTCTGTGATTTTCTTGCAATGGGTTTAAGCGCTTTTGCAATATCCCAGCCTAAGTTTTTACCATAGCAATAAACAATATCGGCCTCTTTCAAACTTTCTGGCAACGCATCTTTCATCACGCCTAATTTCATCGTATTTGAACGCGGCTCTAGCACAGCAATAATACGTGCCTTACCCACTTTATCGCGCAAACCAGATACTGTCGTTTCAATCGCCGTGGGGTGATGTGCAAAATCATCATAGACCGTCACATTATTGACTACACCCTTTAACTCCATACGGCGTTTAACATTTTTAAATTTTGTTAATGCCTCAATACTTTGCGCAACAGGCACGCCCACATGACGTGCTGCTGCAATACTAGCCAACGCATTCATACGATTATGCTCACCAAACAAATTCCAATTCACGCTGCCTTGATATTCACCTGCCAGCAACACATCAAAACTGCCATCCCCATGTTCATTTGCCGTATGCCAATTGCGCTTATCTCCAAACGTTTCTACTGGTGTCCAACACCCTTTATCAATTACCCGTTGTAAAGCAGGTGTATTAGCATTTGAAATCACCAAACCATTTTCCGGAATTGTGCGTACAAGATGATGGAATTGTTTTTCAATTGCTGACAAATCTTCAAAAATATCAGCATGATCAAATTCAAGATTATTTAAAATACAAGTACGCGGGTGATAATGAACAAACTTTGAGCGTTTATCAAAAAAGGCCGTATCGTATTCATCCGCTTCAATGACAAAAAAAGGCGAGATGCTTTTTGTATCTTGTTCTGGTTTGCTCGGTAAACGTGCCGAAACAGAAAAATTTTGCGGGACGCCTCCTATCAAGTAGCCTGGTGCTAAACCAGCATATTCTAGTATCCACGCCAACATAGACGATGTTGTGGTTTTGCCGTGTGTGCCCGCAACAGCTAATACCCACTTATCTTGCAACACATGTTCGGCTAACCACTGCGGCCCAGAAATGTACGGCAAACCTTGGTTTAGAATTTCTTCCATCAAAGGATTACCACGACTAATCACATTACCTACTACATAAACATCTGGGTTCAATCGCGTTTGTTCAGCCGAATAACCTTCAATCAAGGTAATGCCTTGTGCTTCAAGTTGCGTGCTCATTGGTGGATAAACGTTAGCATCACAGCCTGTGACTTTATGCCCTGTCTGCTGTGCTAGTACTGCAACGCCCCCCATAAACGTGCCACAAATACCTAAAATATGAATGTACATTAATTATTTACCAATATTTCATATAGTGCTGTATTTATAAAATAAATATCACGTCCTTTTTTTGTCATCAGCAGAATTTTTCTTCCATCAGAGGATAGTTTTTTTAAATATTTCGTCGCAGTAATTCTTGAAACGTTGATATCTTGTTCTAAAAAGGATATTTTTGTATATGGGTATTTAAAAAGATGATTAATTAAATCTTGGCTATAAAAATTATAATTATCACGTATGTGATGTTTATACTGCATCATTGCCTCTCGAATAGCTGAAACTTTCTTAACCGTTATATTCGCAGTATTTTCAACTGCATCAAGCATAAATAGTATCCATTGCTCCCAGTTACCATCATCTCTTACTACCTGTAATAGGCGGTAATATTCTTGCTTATTTTGGTTAATATAAGAACTCAAATACAAAACTGGAATATTAAGTAAACTCTGCTGCACCAAATAAAGCACATTAATTATTCTTCCAGTACGCCCGTTCCCATCATAAAAAGGATGGATTGTTTCAAACTGATGATGGATAATCGCCATTTTTATTAACGGATCTAAGTTAATTAATTGTGAACCGTTAATGAATTCCTCTAAATCTTGCATCAATACTTCTATTTCCTGTGGATCTTGCGGAGGTGTATACACAACACTACCCGCATCCGTTTTTAACGTTGTGCCTGATTGTGTACGAAAGCCAGCCTCATTGCCTTCTAGTACTCCCTGAATTTCTTTAATGTGATTAGAAGTAAGCAATCCAGTATCTCGCATGAGGTTATAACCCCTATGAAGAGCTTCAACATATCTTTTAACTTCTTTTGCCGCGGGGTTTTGTTTGTCTGGAAATATTTCTTGTTGAAACAACTCATCATGCGTAGTGACAATGCTTTCTATTTCTGAACTTTCTTTAGCTTCTTGAATAGATAAAGTATCAATTAAAACACCTTGATTGGGAATACTAGCAACAATACCTTTTAATTCAGCAAGCGCTCTATTTGCGCTGGCTAATTTCTTCATAATTGGTAACGTCTCGAAAATTGATAGGTCTAGTTCGGCAACCTTACGCACAAAACATGTTGTTTGATTTATTCGTTCGCTCATTACCATATTGTATACATATTTTATTTTTAATGTATAAAAAATGGACTTTTCTATACAAATAAAAAGTTATATGTATAGAGCTTTCAACTAACTTTAACCTAAATTAGGCGCTAGCCAACGTTCTAGATATTCTTTTGGTAAGCCTCTACGTTTAGCCATATCTTCTAACTGGTCTACACCAATTTTATCCACACTAAAGTATTTACTCTCTGCATGTGCAAAATAAAATCCGCTCACCGCTGCAGCAGGCATCATGGCGAAGCTCTCCGTCAGTTGCATGTCAATTTCATTACATTGCAATAAATCAAACATGTCTGTTTTTACGGTATGGTCTGGGCACGCAGGGTAGCCTGGTGCAGGACGAATACCTTGGTAGCCTTCTTTAATTAATGCATCTGTATCTAGCTTTTCAGCTGCTGCATATCCCCATAAATCTGTACGGATACGTTCGTGCATATATTCTGCAAAAGCTTCTGCCAAGCGGTCTGCTAAAGACTGAAACATAATGCCGCTGTAATCATCATGCGCATCTGCAAAACGCTTAGCTATTTTCTCTATGCCTAAGCCTCCAGTAACGGCAAACAAGCCAATGTAATCTTCAACTTCACCTTTAGGCGCAATAAAATCGGCTAAACATTGATTAGGTCGTGGCACACCCTTAATCACTGGCTTTTGTGTCTGCTGGCGCATACCGTAATAGGTAAAGGCTACTTGGTTACGACTTTCATCTGTATAAATTTCAATATCATCTTCATTGACTGTATTTGCAGGCATCAGTGCAATCACACCACTGGCAGTTAACCAACGACCATCAATCGCTTTTTGCAGCATGGCCTGTGCTTCAGCAAAAACTTTTGTAGCGGCATCACCCACGACAGCGTCTTTTAAAATAGCTGGATATGCACCTGCTAAATCCCACGTTTGAAAGAATGGTCCCCAATCGATGTATTTTGCAATTAAGCTTAAATCAATATTTTTAAACACGCGGCGGCCGATAAACTTAGGTTTTACTGGTGCAGCTTCACCTGTAAACACCAATTTAGCCTTATTAGCACGCGCTTGTGCAAGTGTGAGCATAGGCACGCCTTTTTTATTAGCATGCTGCGTCCTCGCTTTTTCATAATCTGCTTGAATTTCAGCTAAATATGCACCACGTGTTTCGGGCGTGAGTAAGTTCTGCATCACGGTAACAGAGCGTGAGGCATCTGGCACATAGATCACAGGGCCATCATAATGTGGCGCGATTTTCACGGCAGTATGTGCACGTGATGTCGTTGCACCGCCAATCAATAATGGCACTTTAAGCTCATTAAAATGCGCATCACGTTGCATCTCTTTGGCAATGTAGCTCATTTCTTCTAAAGATGGCGTAATCAAACCGCTAAGACCGATTATATCGGCACCTTCTGCTTTCGCCATCGCTAAAATTTCTGCTGCTGGCACCATCACACCCATGTTAACCACTTCAAAGTTATTACATTGCAACACCACGCTAACAATATTTTTACCAATATCGTGTACATCACCTTTTACCGTTGCAATGACAACCTTACCTTTGGGTTTGGCCACTATGCCTGTGCGGGCTTCTTCAGCCGCTTTTTCTGCCTCGATAAAAGGGAACAAATGCGCAACGGCTTGCTTCATCACACGAGCAGACTTAACCACTTGCGGCAAAAACATTTTACCCTGGCCAAACAAATCTCCCACCACGTTCATACCATCCATCAACGGGCCTTCAATGACATGAATGGGTCTGCCGCCTTCAGCCTCTACTGCTGCACGCGCTTCTTCAGTATCGTCGACAATAAACTCAGTAATGCCATGGACCATGGCATGTTCTAAACGCTTGTTTACGCTCACAGGCACTTCTACTGTCCCGCGCCAATCTAGAGTAATTGCTTCTTTTTTATCACTTGCAACCAATGTGCCAGCAATATCAATCATACGTTCGGTCGCATCTTGGCGACGATTCAATACTACATCTTCTACGTGTTCTCGCAAATCATCAGACAAGTCATCATAAATACCCATCATGCCGGCATTGACGATACCCATGGTCATGCCCGCTTTAATTGCGTGGTAAAGAAACACCGTGTGAATCGCCTCGCGAGCAGGGTTATTACCACGGAAGCTAAAACTCACATTTGATACACCACCAGAAACTTTTGCATGGGGTAGGTTTTGTTTAATCCAACGTGTCGCTTCAATAAAATCTACCGCATAATTGTTATGCTCATCAATCCCTGTTGCAATCGCAAAAATATTGGGATCAAAAATAATATCTTCTGGTGGGAATCCTGTGCCAACTAACAAATTATAAGCACGTTTACAGATTTCTGTTTTACGCGCAAAAGTATCCGCTTGGCCTTTTTCATCAAAGGCCATCACAATCACGGCTGCACCATAGCGACGGCAAAGCTTTGCTTGCCGCAAAAACTCCTCTTCACCCTCTTTCATAGAGATGGAATTGACCACGGACTTGCCCTGCACGCATTTCAGCCCAGCTTCAATCACGCTCCATTTACTGGAGTCAATCATAATCGGCACGCGCGCAATATCTGGTTCTGAGGCAATTAGGTTTAAGAAGTGTGTCATGGCATAAATAGCATCTAACATACCTTCATCCATGTTGATGTCGATAATTTGCGCGCCGTTTTCCACTTGCTGACGTGCAACGCTCAACGCTTCTTCATATTGCTCATTAATAATAAGTCGTGCAAACGCCTTTGAGCCAGTGACATTAGTACGTTCACCCACGTTAATAAACAACGAATTCTCATCAATCACAAAAGGTTCTAATCCAGCCAACTTAGTAACAGGTGCTAGTGTTGGAACAACACGTGGTGGCAAGTCTTTAATGGCATTATAAATAGCATTAATATGTGGCGGCGTTGTCCCACAACAGCCACCAGCAATATTCACAAAACCACTCTCTGCAAATTCTTTAACCAAACTAGAGGTTACATCGGGTGTTTCATCAAACCCTGTATCACTCATTGGATTAGGTAAACCTGCATTCGGATAAATACAAATAAAGGTATCAGCAATGTTAGAAAGCTCTTCTGCGTAAGGGCGCATGAGTGCTGCGCCTAAGGCACAGTTTAAACCGATGGTTAGTGGCTTCGCATGGCGGACAGAATTCCAAAAGGCCGTTACCGTTTGCCCCGATAAAATACGCCCTGAAGCATCAGTTACCGTACCTGAAATCATCAACGGTAAGGTATAGCCAGCTTCTTCAAAAAACGTATCAATCGCAAACAATGCCGCCTTACAATTAAGCGTATCGAAAATGGTTTCTACCATTAAGATATCTGCTCCACCTTCAACCAAGGCACGCGTTTGCTCTAAATAAGCAACCACTAACTGGTCAAAGGTAATGTTGCGTGCGGCAGGGTCGTTTACATCAGGTGAGATACTGGCCGTTTTAGGGGTCGGCCCCAATGTGCCCGCCACAAAACGTGGCTTTTCTGGTGTGCTATATTTTTTGCAAGCGGCCTTTGCAAGCTTAGTTGATTCTACGTTCATTTCATACACCAAGTGCGCCATGTGGTAATCATCTTGCGCCACACTACTTGCACCAAAAGTATTGGTTTCTAAAATATCAGCGCCTGCTTCTAAATATTGCTCATGAATTTCTTGAACCACTTGCGGCTGCGTTAAGCTCAGCAACTCATTGTTACCTTTAACAAACAACTCACGCTCACCAGCCGGTGCTGCAAAGTCTATAAAACGCTCGCCACGATAGTCTGCTTCAGTCAATTTATATTGCTGAATCATTGTCCCCATCGCCCCATCTAAAATAAGGATACGACTCTTAAGGGTTTCACGCAGTTGTTTTTCTATAGGTGAAATTGCTTGGCTCATGAAAAATATACTAATAATTGATGCGTCATTTTATCATGCAATCAAAAGGGTAAGCCTTATGAATAGCAAGCAATTAAGCTGCTTCAATGTTGATATCCATACTAATGCTTAACTCGGTAGTTCTATCACAGCCAACCATTTAAAACCATATCTGTAACAATCAGCTTACGTGTGTCTACTTTCACTATTCTTTTATCACCATCTAAATAGCTGATTATAATTAACAATATGGAAAAATATTGGATATTTATTACTTTTTTATTAGACACTATAGAAATGTGATAAAAAAAAGCAAAAAAGACACTGTTGATAAATAAACCTATCTACAGTAAAGTAACTTTAACACTATGAATAAGAAAGAAATTATTCCATGTCCACTTTAGTCTTCTATAAAGTATTATCAGACACCCTGTCCCATAAACCCTGTTA
>CAYXOR010000045.1:0-9304 GCA_964466895.1 uncultured Methylophilaceae bacterium
AAAGAACCCTAAATATGCTGAAACCATGCGCATCACCGCCAAAGAAGGTGCAAAAGCGTATTACACAGGCGCCATTGCCAAACAAATAGTAAAAGCGGTATCAACATCCCCTATCACCCCTCAAAACCTAACGCTAGCAGACTTAGCAAACTACAAAGCCATCGAACGTGAAGCGGTTTGTGCGCCCTATCATGCATACAAAGTGTGTAGCATGGGGCCACCAACCTCCGGCGGACTATTTATGCTACAAGTGTTGGGTATGCTAGAACCGCTTAACCTTAAAAATGAAAAAGCGTTTTCAACACAAGCGATACATCTGATTATTGAAGCAAGTCGTTTAGCCTATGCTGACAGGCAGCAATTTATCGCTGACCCGGACTTTATTGCCGTCCCTACAAAAAGCCTGCTAAATAAAGATTACTTAGCTAAGCGTGCTAAGTTAATTAACCCTAATAAAGCGGCAGATAATATTCAAGCAGGCAAGCCTGACCTACAACAACAAGCCTTATTACGTTCACCCCATGTTGGTGTAGAGCTACCGTCTACTAGCCACTTTAGCATTATGGATGCCAGCGGCAATGTCGTCTCTATGACCACCACTGTACAAGGCCCATTCGGCAGCTTTTTACCCGCTGGCGGCTTTATTTTAAATAACCAACTCACTGATTTTTCATACCTAACAGAAAAAGATGGCAAAACGATAGCCAATGCTGTCGCGCCTGGCAAAAGACCACGCAGCTCCATGACCCCGACTATCGTGTTCGATAAAAACGATGAAGTATTCATGGTCATCGGCTCCCCAGGCGGCGGCAGAATCTTTTCTTACGTACTCAAAACAGTATTAGGCGTTTTAGATTGGGATATGACCATGCAAGCCGCCATCGACGCGCCCAATATCACGCTACTAAAAGGCATGGCAGATTTAGAAAAAAACCGCTTTAATGAAACAACAATTGAAGCACTAACCGCAATGGGACACGAACTAAAACAAAACACGCAAGAAAGCGGATTAAACGGTTTTATTGTGACAAAAGATGGTTTTGACGGCGGCGTTGATAAACGACGTGAGGGGACTTTTATAATAGGAAATCATATTATTGGCAGATAGGGCATTTAAGCAATATTCCAAGCTTTTTACGCTGGATAAGTAGATAACAGGTCAGCCTATACGCATGGCTCAGCTACCCCACTAAGGAACCCGCCACTTACACCCATCAAAAGCCCTACTCACGCAAATTAAGGTCATGAGACACTAGTTAAGTAAATAGAGTAGGTGCAGGCGCAGTCTAGAAGAGTATTTATCTATCATGGTATCAGACAGCTGGAATGGAAACATCTTGTAGCCATCCGGAGAAAGCCAATAAAATTCAGACCTGAGAACCAAGGACCTACCTTTAATTGAAGGTTGGTCATTCAATGCATAAAAAGCATCTATCAAGATAAGGCACACCCAAATTCCATTTGCGCCAAGTTGGCTCAATAGAGCCAGTGAAAAACACTTACAACAAGCTGAAATCCTGATCAACATATTAGTCTTTATGCTTGGTTAAGCTATCAATTTCCGACTATATTTACTGAACAAGCAACCATACCAGCATTGAAAAGTAAAGTCGCTAACTACACCAAGCAAGCCTTGTTAACGCCGAAAGGTTATGGGGATACCAATAAAGAGATAGAGTTGAATTTGGGGATGAGAAAGTAGTTCGTCGGGGGTGGCCCGATAGCTAGTCACTTTCTTTTAACTGCCAGAAAAGAAAGTAACCCAAGAAAACGACACCCTGATATCACGGCCTATGGCAACAAAGTAAGCCGCTGCGAAACTTGCCTAAAAAGCCACATAAACCGCGCCTTGGCGCTTAAACTTGTCATTACTCAAAATGATTTTCACTATTCGTTCTTGTCTCTGTTACAAGAGTTATTTTGGCAAAAAAATAGGCTCTTGAATTATTAAGTTAATTAGGTTCATTCAGTTTTTCACACTTTTCGATATTTTATAGTCTCGCACAAAACCCAATACTTTGCATGTGAAGACACCCGGACGTGCACATGTTTCCGCGGCAGGAGCACCTGAAGGCATAGATTGCTAGGTATGCTGGCGAACACATTACCAGGCGTTTTTACGAAGGAAAAAGTTACCAACTAGTCCTTTTTTCTTCTTTACACAGAGTTGTTGGTAATTTTGGACTTCATTTCGTTGACCTGCTTCAACAGCTTGTCTATTTGTGTATTTGTTTGTGTTTTGTTACCTGTTGGGCACTTGATTTCAGGGTTGAGTACTAACTTTAAAACCTTCTTAAATACCTCCTTAAATTCCTTCCGAATGCCAGGAAGTAAGGGAAGTAGAGGAAGTATTATAGGGGGGGTGGGGGTGAGAAAATCCTTTGCTTTAACATTAGTTAATAATTCAAACAATATCTTGATCACTTCTTTGAGTTTTTCACTTTCAGGGTCAAGGTTTTGTTTTTTGGAGGCTTTCAAAATAATGACTAGTATTTTAAACCAGTCACTTATATTGCCGAAATTCGGCTTTTTCTTAGGGGGCGCGTAGTGAACGGTATGATGTTTTTTAGCTCCGTTTGTTGGCCAAACACCCGTGGTCAAATCCAACGCTGCAATAGGGTCTTCCAAATCTGTTTCAGACATACCGAGATGCTCACCCCACAGTTTAGTTCTTAATTTTTTTGCAAATTCACAAACTTCAACAACTGCGCCGTCCATTTTACTTTCAGCAGTAGTTCCATCAACGACTCCTAATTGCAGCTCGCTATCTGCGGTAGAGCTTCGATTATTTATATTCGCGCTTCCTATTGCAGCGTAGCAATCATCAACTATCATAATTTTTGAATGAACAAAAACAGCATTATTACCTTTCTGTCCGCTTTGTTCCAGATAATACAAGAACACTTTATCTTTTGACTTGCCTTTAATTGAATTTATTGCACATGCTCTCATTTCTTCATGGACAGCTGCAAGTGTTGCGCCGAGATCAAAGTCTCTAGCCAACATGATTATTACTTTAAGATTTTTCTTATTATTAACTGCTAAGCCGAGCGCATCAACAATTTCGCACGGCCACAAATATTGATCTTCAATATAAATATAGTGCTCGGCATTTTTGATTGCTTTTATGTATGCATTCTTTATTGTTTGCTCTCCTTTGCTTGCAAAACTATAAGTACGTCTGCAAGCAAGGGTTCTTAGCAGCTGTACATTATGGTTACCGTGGGAAGCATCCCCTTCAATAAAAGCTCCTTTTATTTTTCCTCTTATAATAGGTGGTCTACGTTTGTAGTCATTCCAGCGTTGTTTAAAGTTGAACCATATCTGTCTAACTGCGGGACCATAAACCTCACAATGAACATCATGCCAGCCATCTAGTTTTTCTTTTTGCCTTCTATTATCACTATTGTGCTCAGGCGTATCCCAACGCTCAAGACTTAAGTCAATTCCACCGACATATGCCACAGAATTTTTTGCCCTTTCTAATATAGTGAATTTTTGATGGTGTGAAGATACAAAGCCAGTAAGATGACCATCAGTAATAGCTCGGCCTTCGAGTCCCTTAATTTTATTGATGAACCTATTTATTTTCCAGACGAAATCAGCACTTTCTTTTCCATGACCGCCAAATTGAAGGTTAACTGTTCCATCCCACACCATAGATCTAACAATAATCTTTTTACTTATTATATCGCCGAGCAGCTTCGTTAGCTTTAAGTTAGGGTCTGTGTGGCCAGTAGGTTGTAAATAGACACGACTTGAAACTCGCCATCCAGCTAAATAAAACCGATCGCCTTTTTTTAATTTTTCAAGCTGTTTTGCAAGTTCTGAGTAATATTCATCTCCATCAATAAGAGCACTTACTTTATTGCCAGGTGTCCAGGCTCGCTCCCCCTTTTCTACTGTTTCGTTATCCTTTAAAAACCAAAACTCAGGGTCGGTTCGTTTTATGGTGGGTTTTAAACTGCTAGAGGACATTTAAATTTGCCGACCCGTCTTTGGATCATAGCTAACTTCTACCGGCACAATTTGCTCTGTTGGTAAAATTTCTATCCATTGATCAAAAACGTCAAAACTATCATCACCAGGTTGAGCTCGAAAGCCACCCTGCAAAGGATAAAAACCATGTTCATAAACTTTATCAATGGGTGTACTGCTAACCCTATTGTCATCATTGATTTCCTCTTTAGGGTACCGGCTCACATCAAAAGATTCGTCGTGCTTACTCTTAACAGAGTCGCAGAGGTGATAGATTGCGTCTAATACTGTTGGTTTAGGCCCGGTATGTGGTATTTTGGCAAGCTCTTCAGCGGGTGCAACATAATCATTCTTTAATCCATCGATTCCCTCAACTTCAACTTGTTGCAACCAGTTCATTGCCGCTCGCTCTTTTCCAGGACGAACAGGTATAACGGCCTTAACCCAAGGCGCGTTCAAGAATGCATTTCGCATATCATCGCCATCAAGTTGTAGCAGCCAACCTAACGAACTCCCGAACTTTGCTTGCCGTGACTCTTCAGTAATATAGTAATTATCAGCCCTACCTTCTCCAGCCCCACCCCAAGACACAGTATGGCTGGACGCGACACCATCTAAAACTTCTGAATCTTCACCATCTACGTCAGCCCCTAATGCCTGTTCGCTCTGATGAAGTCGTGGCCGCCACCATTCAGGCGCCACAAAATAGAGCATTTTATCGATGTCAAATATTGTATTCAAAAGCTCCGAAACGACATGTCTTGTTCGGTCATCAGGCATTGGGATTTTTTTGGTTAACATCTCTTGAATTAATTTTCGATAGACAACAATTCGTTCTTCTTCACGCAGTTCTGCAAATTTACGGGGTGTAATATTACTTGTGACATTTATGCGATCACGTGCCGACTCAATAAAAGCCGTCTCAAAAGCTAATTTCTCTTTTTCCGAAAAGTTATCCAACATTGCTTTGTTTTTGTCATTAATTTCTGTAATTATCGACTCTTGGGGTACCCATTTTATTTTTGCAGTAACCTGAATAGGAGAGTTTCCACGAAAATTGATATAGTCAAGGTGGATATCAAACGTAATTTTATCTTTGCTTCCTTTAATATTCTTAGTTGAAAGGCGAACATCATTACCATTTAGTTCCCAAAAAATACTCTCAAATTGAAACCCAGATTGTGAGCAAAAGGCAGGGTTTCCTTTAAAATCGGCTTGGATTTTTTCTTTAGCCCCTTCATTAAAATCTTCATCAACTTCAGTTCCATGCTTAAAACCTTCATCCAAATCACCCCTATCACCAGATTTTTGTATGAAAGGAATATCTATTATGTGCTCGGTAAAAATTGGTTGAGGCATAGGAATTGATTCTGGTGGTGGAACATTACCCACCTCAGGTTTCTTCGCAATATGTACAAGCTCAGAGACTCCAAGTTGAAAACCTGGGTCATCTACAAAAGTTTGCCAGCACATATAGGTCCCAACATCTTGCACCTGCACACCAACTTGGCGCATTTTGCGTCGCATTTCGTAGTTAATTAAACTATCCGTCGTATTGCTTAATACGTAACGCTTGCTCGAAAGGTCGGTCTCTTCTGAAAATGATTTGAATGTTGATTTGAAATTTTTCCTGATTTCAACCGAAAGCTTGTCACTTTGTTCGCGCATATGTTTATGGCTGATCTCACGTGCTTTACTCTGAGTTTTTTCTATGTCAATACTTGCCGACGTGCTTGCGCTTCCTCCAATCCATCCTTGATTCCCTGAAGCATTCATTCCAAATTTAGTATTGGACTGGTTATCCAATTTAATCGCACTAGATATTTCATCTTCCTCTGTGATCGACTGATCTTTTGTGGTTATGGTTTCATCAAAACGTTCAAAGGTGTTTTCGATAATCGTTTTGCGTGTACTGACCTCCATTAACTCAACAGTAGCGCCAGGACTCAACCAAACATGCTCTACGGGAGAGCCCAGAAAGGTATCAAATTCGAAAAAATATTGACGGAATAAATGAATAATGCCAAGTGGCGACAAGCTAACGCGATCTATATCTTTCTTAGGGTCGAATAGATCAAAAGGGTCTGTATAAGACTCTAAATTTGGCAATTCTAGCACCGACTTTTTCCCTTTCCCATATATTATGTCTTTTATAGTATCAATTTCACCCTCTTTTTTGAGGTGTAATAAGTAACCAGCTACAGAAGATTCATTCTTGAGTTTTTTAACAACTTCAGCATTCTGCTGTTCTATAAAATTGCTATTATTTAGGCTTGAGTGAAAGCTGGGTGTAGTAATCATTTGATAACTTCGCATTACTTTTGGTGTAACAGTTTCGTTTAATACCTTTTCAACATGATCCTCATTAAGTACCGCATCCAAATCACCATCCTGGAAATCATCCTCATTAGGCAACTTAATCCTAATCTCATTTAAAAATATATTTTCATCTGGATATGTATTATTAGGGTTGACTCCAGGTCGAGTTCGGATTTCATCGATTCGGCCATGTTCACGTTCAACATCTACCCTGCCTGCATGTCTTTCGTAATCTATATATTTGTCCTGATATTTATCAAGGTCAAACCCCTTTTTAATACGATCTTTAATGCGTTTTGAATTCCATCCAAGAACTGGTTGATATACACCAAACATTTCGCTTGAGTATGGAAGAACTCCAGAGTAAACCTTTAAATTTTTGATCTTTCGCATAACATTCCCTTTATTGTTTTAATTTTTAACTAACCTGATAATTGAAAAATGTTTATCCATTGATCAGGTCATCCAACTATCTTAAAAAAGCATTTCGTTTTCGCTTTCATAATCCATCGTCACGATTTCAATCCGAACAACTATGGCAAGATTAAGCCACCCTCCTTGTTCCTGAAATTATGACTTAAAGCCCCCAATAACTCTAGCACCTCCTGTACAGCTTCTCAATAGCTGCAATCAAGTAGGTCGGGTTATTTTCTCGAATAAATAGATCCCTTTAATCTGCTTTCCAAATTGGTAAGTAGGCCGATTTATAAGAGCAATTAGCATGCCGTTCCAGTACATTTTTGTCATGCAAGAATGTGTAGTAATGTGTAAATATTAGGCTTGTGTATTTACCTGCTCATGTTGGCCACTAGCTTTTAAATGAATTAACCAGTTATTGACATCTCACACGGGCACCCACTTTCACAATACAAAAATGCTACTTTTTGATACTCATTTCCCTTGCTGCACTAGCTTAGTTCAATTTCTCCGGCACCCACATTAATATCAAATTGCGGCGTGCGGTTAATTTTTAAACTCGGCAACTCCCATATCATGTAACCCACTGTCAGCCTCAAGTTTTTCATGCTAGATGAACCTGTAACATGTGTTCTTGTTGAGCAAATTGTAACAGTACATGTTCGGCATCACCCCAACCGCATATGCGCCATAATCTGCCCATGATCCGACGCTAACTTATTATAAGGCGCATCAGGATGTGCACCATCGGTGATATGGTCATTCAACACACTAAAATAATCCATGGCACCAATACTATTAGCCGTGCCTTCTAAAAAGTGTTGAGACATGAGAATTTGATCAATACTTTCATACACACCACCAAAGGCTGAGGTGTAAACCATATCGCGTTGACTATTTTTGATAAACTGCATTTCAGCACTTTGTAACTGATATTTAAGCACTTGCTCTCTAATTGATTTATCGTCTTGCTCGCTATAACGATCTCCTTTGTGTTCAGGATCATGGCGACGTATCCAAGCATAGTTTTTAAACGGTCTCTCACCTTTAATCACCGCTGATGTGACGGAATATTCGCTATCGTTAAAGTCACCAAGCGCCATCACAGGGTTGCCCTGCTTAAGCTCTTCTACTATTAGCGTGCGTAGCACGTAAGCTTCGGCCGTACGGCGCAACATAGCACGTAACTCACCTAATGCCCTTTGCGCAGGTAAATAATGCGTTAAATCGGCTTCTGGCGTGAAATCTGCACCTTTTGGTTTGATGTATTCACCTAGTTTTGATTTTAGGTGGCAATTAAAGACGGTGACAACTTGGTTACCTACCTTAATTTTGGCTTTGATAATGGGGCGAGAAATGCGCGTTAATGTATAACTGCCTGCCTTTTCATCTGCATCCTCCCCTTCACTGGCGTAACCTGCACTCGGAAAGTCTATGGTCAGAGGTTTATCTAGCTGCTGGATAATCTCAGGTGTTTCGACAAAGCCAAAGCGAGATAGCATGGCAAGACCTGGCCTTCTGTTGCCTGGCCCACCATCGTAAACGTTAGGCGCAAAAAACAATTGCTCCTTGCTATAAGCTTCATAGCCCAACTTTTTAAAGATGGCTTTCCGGTGGTAGCGTTTAGATTTATCAGGAATGACAGCCTGATTGAGGGCATTGCCTGCTTCATTGGTTTCATCAATCACCGCTTGCAGCGATTGCGCATCAAATATCTCTTGAAAACCAACAATATCGGCATTCATGGTCAGCAATTGATCGGCTAGCCAGTTTTGCTTCCATGCGTATTCTTCTGGTGTGTACGATTCAAAGCGGTAATATTCTTGATCTGCCCCAATAAGGTTTTTAACGTTGAAGCTAGCAATAGTGAAATCGAGCATGGTATTGAGTTTAGATGATAAAAGCAGAACACGCTAGCACAGGTATACAAAGGCATACGGGCATATGCTGCGCCACACCTTAAACATCACACCTTAATGAAGTGTAAAAGAAGCGCAAACAATAACGTTAGTTAGGCATGACCATCACGCCATTTACAGTTGCTAAGTTCGCTTCATCCCAAGCTAAAATGCCACCAGCGAGGTTATATACCTTAGTAAAGCCTGCTTCTAGCAAAATACTGCCTGCTTTTGCTGAACGCCTACCACTGCGGCACTGCATAATCACCGTACTGTCTTTGTATTGAGCAAGCTCTGGTAGCCGACTTTCTAGTTCGCCTAACGGAATAAGAATCGTGCCATCAATATGTTGCTCTAGCCATTCTTCATTTTCACGCACATCAATAATAATGGCTTTTTGTTCGGCAAATAGTTCAGCAGCTAAATTAGGTGAAATTGCTGGCGCCTTGGGCGCACACGCAATCATCAACATGGCTGTGAAGCCGATTAAACCTAGCTGTAAGAAGCTTTTTACGCTTTTAAAAAGACTGCATTCGAATTTAATCATTTTTTGCTCTCCCTTAATTTGGTAACTATAGAACCAGGCCATACATCTAAATCAACCATCTAGGCCTTAATATCTAGACCAGCACCCTCTCGCTTTGTTGCACGCATTGACAGAAAATAGCCGCCTAATTGTCCGTTTCTAAAGT
>CAYXOR010000046.1:0-9049 GCA_964466895.1 uncultured Methylophilaceae bacterium
TGGTGCTTGCGCCTGTGCATTAGGTGCAATGAGTAGTAATGCAATCAACCATTGTTTAAGTAGACGTTTCATTAAAATTTTTTCTTATTTTTGTATAAAATAATATTATGGTGATAATAATGGTTTGTCAATGTGTTGTTGGTTGTAGCGCGCTAAGGCTTTGCATTTAATGATACGGAATTTAGAGTTTAATTAAATAACTGTTAAAGTTTTGGCTTGCGTGAGGGTGAGGACTTCTAAGAGGTTGAGTGTCTGAGTAGAAAAAAGTAGGTGGATGATATTAGTTGAAGCGTATTGTTATGTTTGGGCGGTGAGGGCGTTGATATGTAGGTGTAGTTTGTTAGGGCGGCTTATTGTAAAGCAGGATAGCAAATAGCAACTAAAGCAATTATGATCCAACCTATGCGGCCAACATAGGTTTCTAATTTATCTTCCATTCGCCTTTCTCTCCAGTTTATATGGAGTCAGGCTCTATTGGTTTTCTATTAATTCAACTTTTATAGAATCGATGTATCGATTCCCAGTTGATGATTCCTTATGCTCATGAGTAATTCTAATTTCACCCTCTGCTTCTAGGTTTTTTATTTGATCAACAATCATCTGAAACTCTTCATGTTGCTTATTAGTTACGCTAAAACTTTTATTTCCTGATTTAATTGTGTCGAGTAGGTTGTTCATAGCTAAGTTACTTTTGCAAACTATTTTTCATAGTGAAAGTGGAACCCTAGTATAGGCAATCTATTACTTTAATACAATAACGGCTAAAATAATTAGCGCAACGGTTGCCCAGCCGATACGGTCAACATAGGTTTCTAATTTATCTTCCATTCGCTTTCCGCCCCATTTCATAAGACCTGCCACCATGTAAAACCGTGACCCTCTGCCAATTAATGATGCGATAGCAAATGGCAAGAGCGGCATGGCGAGCGCACCGGCAGCAATGGTAAAAATTTTGTAAGGAACTGGTGAAAAGCCTGCAATAAAAATAGCCCATACCCCCCATTCTTTAAACCATGTTTCAGCAGTTTGAAAAGCATCCCAATAATGACTGGCTTGCAAATGAGGTTGAATGCTTTCAAAAGCAGTCATCCCAATAAAGTAGCCAAATAAACCACCTAGTGCGGAAGCGATTGTCGTAATAAGTGCATATCGCCAAGCTTTGGGTGGGTTGGCAAGGCTCATTGGCGCCAGCATGACATCTGGTGGAATAGGGAAAAAAGAGGACTCAGAAAAACTTAAAGCAGCTAAATACCAAGGTGCATTAGGTAGCCTAGACCATGACATAACACGTTGATATAAATTCGAAAATATTTTCATGACTAAAAACTAAAGTTTGTTGAAGGTTGATATGCGGCTATATTTTGAAGTGTTTATTTTACATGATTGTAAAAAAATTAAAGAAACATGTTTTCTTAAATTTAATTGGTTTATGTGATCGTAAGTGTATAGCTTGTGCAAGGACTTAAGTGCTAGGTGTGGTATATTTTGTCCTAATATTTAGCGCGTTAATAAAAGGGGTGTGTCGTTGGAAGCACTGATTGAAAGTTTAGGGTTGTCAGAGTCAAGTTTGTTTAAAGTATTTATAATTATTGCCGTTACGATAACAGCACATTTTGCTGCTGCTTATGTTTTTAGACGCTTGTTAAAAGTAGCGGATAAAACAAATGGCCATTGGGATGATACGTTAACGCAAGCAGCGCTTAAGCCTCTGCCTGTGGTTATATGGGTTGTTGGCATCGCTTATTCACTGACTACCCTTACCAAGAATGGCCAAAATGAGTTTTTCACCTTTGTTCCTGTACTAAGAGATGTTGCTATTACAATTTGTTTTGCTTGGTTCTTTTGGCGATTGATACAAGAGTCTTGCCAAAACTATTTAGCAAATCAGGTACGAAAGGGCGATGACGTTGACTATACAACGGTTGATGCACTTTCGAAATTAGGGCATTTGCTTGTTATCGTTGCTGCGATGCTGACGATTATGCAGACGCTTGGTTTCAGCGTATCTGGCTTATTAGCGGCAGGCGGTATCGGTGGCTTTGCCATTGGTTTTGCGGCAAAAGATATTTTGGCCAATTTTTTTGGTGGTTTAACTATTTATCTTGATCGGCCATTTAGTGTCGGCGATTGGATACGCTCTCCAGACCGTGATATAGAAGGTACAGTGGAAGTAATAAACTGGCGTCATACGCGTATCCGTCGTTTTAACAAAAACCCAATTTATGTACCTAATGCGGTGTTTACTGTTATTGCTGTAGAAAACCCTTCGCGCATGAGTAATAGGCGTATTAAAGAAAATATCGGCATCCGCTACGATGATATCGCCAGCATGGCTGCTATTGTTTCTGACGTGAAAGCGATGCTGGCAAAACATGAAGACATTGCTTCTGATAAAACTTTAATTGTTAATTTCAATGCATTTAGTGCGTCTTCGGTCGATTTCCTTATCTATTGTTTTACAAAAACCAATGTGTGGGAGGAATATCATGAAATCCGACAAGATGTTTTGTTGAAGGTGGCAGAGATCGTTGCACAACATGGTGCTGAAATGGCTTTCCCAACCAGCACCTTACACATTGCTGCTGGAGAAAATGATACGCTGGTAAATAGGTAGTATAGATATTAACTAGAGGTTAATTAACTTGCCTACGCTGACGAAGAAGATAGCTTTTTGTATAGGTAAACTATCTTCTGATAATAGCTGCTCATAGCCTTCTAGTTGTGTCCTGTATTGTTCAGCCACTGCCTTTAATCCTGAATTAGTAATGTCTTCTTTCAAGTCAGTTGATTTATAGTCTATGATCCAGCGTACGTTATCTTCAATAAAGGTGCGATCAATAATTTTTTTACTGATTTCTTTTTGATTTGCAGATTCAATCGCAAGCTCACTAGCTGCTGTTTCTCTGGTTTTTAATATCCAAAGCCCTTCTTTGCTAGCAAGGGTGGTTTGTAATAGCGTATTGACATGTATTGCCCCTTTTTCTGCTTGCTTAGCGTTGTAATGTTTCTGTTTAAACCAACGTTGCATCGCTATTATTAAGGGTTTGATACGATCGGCAGACCAGTGATCAACATCATCATCTGCTATTAACTGTAAGTAAAAATGCGTTAATATGCCGACATCTGCATCAAACATGCTCTTATCTTCGTTTTTTGTGTTGTTATTTGCATTTGTGATTGCTGTATTATTTGTTTGCGATAGCGCAACTGGGATGCTTGGCTTGTTGAGGCGTATGAGTTGTGGCACAAAGTCTTCTAAAGTGGTGTCACACTGTGTTGGTGCTTGCTCAGTTATGGGTTTAATGGCAAGTTCATCAGTAAATTGTGTATGAATAATAGGCCACAACATTGCTAAGAAGGTATTTTTAGGGGCTTTAATGTCTTTGCTATCAGCTTTAGCAGCCCCTAATAAGTGTAAGCAACGTTCAGCCCGTGTTATCGCTACATAAAGTACGCGTGCATCTTCATAAGCAGCACGTTCTTTTTCTAGTGATTTTAAATAATCGTAGGGTGTTACCTCATCATCTTGTTGCACTTTAGGAATATAGGGCGCGACAATTAAATGCGTGTCATGATTGTCTTGATCGTTGTTGTGTAGGTTGTTTTGATGGCCATTTTCTGATGGGACTTCTTCCCACAATAATAATGGCTGCTCATGACCGCCCGTTTTTCTATCAAGCCCGGGTAGAATCACCGTGTCGAACTCTAATCCTTTGGATTTATGAATCGTCATAAATTGTAAGGTGTCATCTGCTTTTGCATCAGGTGCTGCATACAGCTTTCCTACTTCAGCCACTAAATGTTGCTGTGAAAACTGCCCAGTCATTTCAAGTTGTTGCACCCGCTCAAAAAAAGCTTGTACATCGCGTACGTCGCCCGCATCCCATAAGCAATCTGCACCGCCTAACATGAGCCATACGCCATGCAGCCAACGGCTTGTTAATAGTCGGCCTTGATGTTGTAGTGCTTGGCTAAATACCTCGCGCACATGTAATAAACGCTGTTGGCCATCTTCGCTTAAGCTTTTTAAGCGTGTTTCATCACGCATCAATTGCATGACAGTGCTGGTTTTGTCATTGGCAATAAGCGCATGTAAATCAGCCAAGCTGAGCCCGCACCAAGGTGCTCGTAAAACGGCTAACCAATGCACACGGTCTGCGCGTTGGTGCAATGCATGATTAAGCGAGAGTAAGTCTTGTACAATTTGGCGGTTAGCCAGTTCTTCAATCTCTACTGCTTGAAAGTTTAAAGTGGGGTGGTTACGACGAATCTCAGTCACTAGCGTTTTTAAATGGTTGCGTGCGCGTACCAAAACAGCAATTTTAGCTTGTGGATGAGAGGCTCGTGTTTGTTGGATGATTTCAATAATACGGTCAGCTTCTAGCTGTCGAATATCACTTGGCAATAAAGCTTCTTCTTCATCCTCTTCATCAGCTGCTGTTGTTTTGGCATCTAGCATGGCGTGTACCACGACGCCAGCACCGTTCTCTTCTGGTTTTGTCGCAACAAAAGCGCGGTATTGAATAGCGCCACGTGAAATACTGTCTTTTGCGGGGAATATGGTTGCAAAAGCCTCATTTACCCATGCCACAAGTGGTGGTGTTGATCGGTTGTTACGCCAGAGTTTTAATGATTTTAGTTTTATATTGCCAACACCATGTTGGATCACGCGTAAAAACAAACCAACATTTGCCTTGCGGAAACGATAGATAGATTGCATCGGGTCACCCACACAAAAGAGCGTGCGGCCATCGCCTGTTTGCCAACCATGCGTCAGGGCTTCAATCAATTTTATTTGAGAGGGGCTGGTATCTTGAAACTCATCAACCAGTAAATGTTGAATGCGATAGTCTAGTTTCAGGGCTAAATCAGTGGCATTACCAGTTACATCTTCTAATGCTAGCAGGGCACGTTTAGAGATTTCGACAAAGTCGACTTCACCATGTGTTTGAAAGACTAACCACAGCTCACCCACTGCAATATTAAGTAACTGCGCCAGTGTTGCAATTATTTTCCAGGTCTGCGTATCTTGCTTGGGTTTTGGTAGCATGCGCAAACGTGCCAAAGCTTCTTCTGCACCGCTTGTTTGGCGTAGTGTTTCGATCACTTCCTTTAGCGCCTCTTTATATGGTTTGCTTTCAGTGGTCGCGGGCAAGCCCATATTTTTATTGAGGCTTTTACGTAGTGTGCCAGCAGAGGTGAGTAACAAGTCAGCAATGGTACGCCATTGTTGCAAGGCTTCGGGGCTTGGCTGTATGGGTGTTTGCCAATCAAGTAGTGAAGCAATTGGTGCGTCATTGGTGAGATTGCTAGCGGCAAAACGTGCAACCGGCATCAGCGCCTGCTGTAAACGAGCAGGAAGACTATCCGCTGCTGTTTGTATGTCTGCACTAATCATGGTTGTTAGTGCCGCCTCAGCGGCCTCTGCGGTGTTGCTACTCTGTGTGTAAGGCAGCCACTGGTCGCGCTTTGCTAGCATCTCCGCTAATAACTGTGTGAGCTTATACGTATCATTATCAAAGTAACGTAATGCATCATGCACAACGCCGCCAAACTGTTCACGGTTTAAATGCTCAGAGTCTAAATGCTCAATCGCACGCGTGGCGGCTTCTTCATAATGGATTCTAGGGTCATCTCTAACTGCTGGCTGTGTGCCAAAACGGCTGAGTAAAGGCATTTGTCTTGCTAAGTTAGCACTTAAAGAATCGATGGTGTAAATACGTAAGCGCGATGGTGTTTCTAATAACTGCCAGTTAAGTGCCTCAGCGCGTGCTAATACTGTTTGCCCCAACTTAAAGGTGATTTGTTTATGCGGTTCTGGCGGCATATTGCCTAATGCTGCCATTTCCAAACTAGTCATAATGCGCGATTTCATTTCTGAAGCGGCTTTATTGGTAAAAGTAATGGCAATAATTTCTTCTGGTGAATCGACCGTTTCTAATAATTTAAGAAAACGCTGTGTTAATAGCTCGGTTTTACCAGCACCAGCAGGGGCTTCAACAATAAAAGAGTCAATCGCCAACGCTTCACGACGGCTGACATCATCCTCTTGTAATAAATCTTGTTGCTGCACTACGCCGCACCTTTGTTTTTACGTTCAAATTGTAGCTGACGTTCGGGTAGACGTAGTAGGGGCGTAATGTCGCAGAATGTCAGCTGTTTCTCATCTTCAAAACGTACTGCGGCATCTCCAGACTTTAAGCTGATAGCGGTGGCAGTAATGGTTGATTTCCAGTGCGTGATAATGCTTTGCCAGTCAGGAAAGTTGGCTTCATCAAATATTTTTCTACCACGATTATTATTAAATACTACTGCGCCTTGCACCAGTTCATCCGTAGCAGCAATGCCGATAAATGCATGGTCTGCAGCACGGACTTTGGCATAACATACGGCGCCAATTTCAGTTATGTCTCCATCTTGCGCTTGCAATATAAATGCGGCATAAATAGGCAGTTGCGGTTCCGTAATGTTGGGCTGAGCCCAGTTTTTATAGTCTAATTGGCGGCCTGTTTTATAATCCATCACAAACAAGCGCCCATCATCTAACGTATCGATACGATCGATGATTAATTTAATGCTAATCCCTTCAATTTCAATATTATGTTCTTGCTCACACGCTTGCACTTCAAACCCTTGTGGGCGTAGCATTTCAACCTCAATTAGCCATGCAAAAACTAACTTACTTAGTCGCTCAGCTTCTAAGTTTAAAAACGCGGCTGAAAAAGCATGGTCACGTTCGGTATTAAAGGCTTCTAAAACCGCCTGTGAAATACTGAATAAATTTGCCCTTAGCGTTTCAGGAATGCTGTCTTGTAAATAGGCGTCATTGTGTCCTTGCCAGTATTTAGCCAGCACGGCATGCACCAAACTACCGCGCTCCATCACATCTAGGCCATTCACGGGTTCGCTCAGTTTTCTGGCATGCAAACGGTACTGATAAAACGCCCATGCAGGGCATATTGCTTGCGCTTTAAGCAATGCCGTACCACCACTCACATGTTCGCCAGCCTTTGCCGGTGGCGCTTGATGGTCATCTAGCCACTGCCAGTCTTGTGTGGCACTTTGCGCCAGTGTTTCTGCCAGCGTAGAGGCTATTTTGGGTTGTGTGGCTAGTGTAGGAATCGCTTGCATCAGTGGGCTAGCGCGCAACTCACGCTCACCATCTTTAGCGGCACTAGAAAATGTAACCTGTTTAGCACTTTTAATTAAGCGTTGATGTATCGCTAGGGCAAAGGCCATTTGTACTTCGCTGCTCGCATTGGGTGTATTTGCCTTGCGTTGTAATTCGGCAGGTAGTAGCGCATTGTGTCTAGCAATAGGCGGCCAAACATGGTCGTTCATGCCCATTACCCATATCGCATCTAATGGCTCAGCCGTTGCCTCTAACATCCCCATCACTTGAATAGCTGCTTGGCTTTTACGTTCTGGTTGAAATATCTGTGCTTTGCATAATTGTGTCAGACGTTTGATGGCTTCGCTTGCACGCATTTTGCCAACCAAAGGGTCTAAACTAGCGAGTTGTTGTAATGCTTTTTCAAATGATTGCACCGCTTGATATTCATGGCTAGAGAGGCTGCGTTCGCCTTGCCAATGCGTCGCTTTCAGTAATAATTTAAACGTTTCCGCCCACATGGCTGTTGATTGCGTGCGCGAATGTTCTTGTGCAAAGCGCATTAATTGTTGGCTATCTTCAATCAGCGCAGGCAGTTGCAATGCATGTTCACCTTCACAAGCATGGTGTAAAAAGCGCAGGTAACGATGGTTCTTCACACTTAATGGCAATTGTTGCCGCATCCGCGCATCTAGCTTGGCACGTGCGTCACTTTCCTGCTGGCTAGCAGACCAATACACACTGTGTAGCAATGTTGCCAAATCAGTTTGTAATACTGGTTGCTTGTTCCAAGCAAAGCGTAATAAATTAAGCGCAGTAGTAATAATCGGTAAAGTAGAAAGCGCAACACCTAAACTAAAATCATAACAACGTGTGATTTCCGCCATTGCAGGTGCTGCCGCTTCAGGGTGAAAAACATCATCTAACAAATGCGATAATTTTGCGCGTAATGCTTCTAGCTCAGGCACCACAATCGCCAGTTTGGCATTAGGGTTTTGTGCTAACTGTGTTTGTGCCCATGCCACTGCCGCACGACATTCAGCATCTTGATCATCCATCACTACGTGTGCCAATACTTGTGGAGCGGGTAACGTTAAAGGGTACATGCTCACCGCGACACCACGGGCTTCTAATACCTGGATCAAGCGTTTTGTATTGGGGTGAATACGGTCAAAACCAGCGAGTTGAATTTTTTCAGGTAGCTGCCCAGCATCGCGTTGTAAACAAGTGATTTGCCAAGTCTCATAACGGACAGCCTCTAATACATTAGCTTGTTTACATAAATCTTGAAAATGTTCACGCCACTGCAACAATTGCTGTGTTTCTTCGGTTGCATTATCTATACCTACCTGTAAATGCCATTCAGTTAGCAAGCGGTTCGCTTCTATAGCTGCGCTGGCTAAGCCAGATGTATCAAACAAATCAATCGCCGCATTTTGTTTAAGCGCGTGCTGTATGCTTTGCTCCCACAATAAACCCTCTTGCGTGGCATTAAGGGCAGCAGTGGGTACACTGGCTGCATCAATCTCACCAAGTAATATGGCCGATTCAATAATAGTATTGAGCCAATCACTAAGCGTTGTAATCTGCGGCGCTTGCCATTGGGTTGCCCCGCTTTTTATGTGGGCTTGTTGCTGCACCATTTGCAGGCTGCGCGCTAAGCGAGCAGTAGAGCAGAGGATAAATAGAGACGCATTAGACGACATAACAATATTTTAAACGACTAGCGCGGTATTCTTTATAAATTTTAGTGCGTAAGCTGGTTTTGTAAGATAATGCCCTTATATTAGCGTTAAGCAGGTTGATTGGAGAAGTGCATATGGCAGCAAGCGTAGTAAAGTATTTTAAATGGTTTGGGTTAATTTTAATCCTACTTGTTTTATTTGTGGCCTATACCTTCGGCACTTTACATTGGGTTTATTCATCAGGTGAGCGTGT
>CAYXOR010000047.1:0-8874 GCA_964466895.1 uncultured Methylophilaceae bacterium
TTTTAGGGTCGATTAAGCCGTGTTGATACAACATATGGGTAAATACCGCTGCTGTCGCACCACCTCGGCTAAAGGCCGTCATCGCGGTGGTTACTTCGCCATCTGGGTGTTTTTTAAGCCACGTGGATGCTTCTGAAGAAAAGTCACCGTAAGCCTCTGTTGCGGTATTAATACTTTCTTGCGTGACCATAAACGGTAACCAAGCAGAGGCGACTAAAGCCCCTTCCGTACCATGGCCAGCGTAGTATTCTGCACGGAAGTTACCTGTCAAATTATTTCTTTGCGTTATATCTGCTTGTTCAAACAACTGCGCAACATTGGTGTCTTCCAGGTTGCCGCCCCGTGTCACGTCATCTCTATCATTTCGCGTACCATCAAAGGCAGCAAAGAATACAAACTGATCAGGCTTTATGGCATTAGGCGTTGCGGCAGCCGCAATGGCATCAGCTTGTTCGTAGGCGCGTGCAGTTTGCACTGCATTAAGCACACCTGCAATTTGTGGGTTAGGTTTCTCGTAGTTGGCCATGTATGAGTCTTTATTTCTCTGGATATATTCTCAAATTCTTACGCCACTGATAAGCTTCTGGTCCTTGAGCTGCTTCATTCTTAGGACGTCTCTCTGGTGTCACAACATAAACATACAACTGGCCTTGTTTAAAAGAAGCAAAGAAACGATGTTTACGACTAAAGTCTTTAGGTAGCTTTTTAACAAGATCAATGGTGACTTCATGTATCTTGCCTGTTTGCTTATCCAGCCACTTCATATAAAAAACCTTAAGGTCAGAGCGCATCGTATTCAACCCACCACTGCTGGTTCCTTGCCTACATTCCCCACGTTCTCGATAAACACGTGGGTTTCTTGCTGCATAGCCATCTGGGTTGCCATATAAATAATCCAGTATTTGCACACGGTCTATACCCGCCTGGCCGTCGAATTCACCTTTATTAAATGCAAAAGCATGTCTTATCATTTCATCCCCCGCCAAGCTGCCTGTGGCACAAGCCGTTAGGTTAAATATCAATACACTGAATAATAGTGAGCGGAATAGTGTCATCATTGTTTTCTTTTTTTTACGATGGAATCGTTTGCGTACATTAGCATTACGTCGCACGCAGCTTAAATACATGGTTGTTTATTCTTCCCGCCCGAACATCGGGAAAAATTCGTAACGACAAAATGCGCCGCAGTTATCTGTCAATAGCGTACCGTAAAAGATAACTGTAGGTTTATTCCACGGTGAGCGAGTCAACTTGCACACAACCATATAATTTGGCTGTTTGGCATCTAAATCAAAACAACTTTCTAGCTGCTGATCTTCTTTGAACATTGGCGCCAGTTGTTTTAATAACGCTTTATCATGAGCCGTTGCAGACGGGTCTGTTCGATGTTCCTTAGCATATTGATACGCAAACTGAACCTTAGCGAGATTATGCAAAGGTTTAACATTTGGGTATTCCATTTTATTCACCCTTAGCTTTCCACCATCAGAAAATACACTCTCTAATATACAAGTCTCATCAGAGGCACAATGTAATGTAAGCGTTAAGGATGAAGATTGCTTTGATTCATAAGACGCTTTCAAGGAAGTATCGTAAATTTTAAGTGGCTGTTTATTATTAGTTGACGCACATCCGCCCAGAAAACTAGCGGCGACTGTGAGTAGAAAACAAAATAAATTTTTCATAAAAAACCTCTGAAAACAAACAACGCGAAATGAAAATTCAAGTTAATCATATTTAAGATATTTAAAGCGTGCATCCGCATTAGGCGTGCCAGTTAATACGCCACCTTCTAGTGCTGGCTGCCAAGCAATCACTTCTTCTATTTTAGCCGCCAGCTCAAAATCTTTATCAGTAATGCCTTTAGCATCATGCGTACAAAGCTTAACAATAACAAAGGCATAAGATACGGTTAAATCAGGATGATGCCAAGCAGCCTCTGCCAAGTGTCCCACCGTATTAACAACCATCAGCGTTGCTTTCCAACCACTTGTTTTATACTTGCGGCGTATCCAACCATTTTCGAAATACCAGTGTGGCAGCTCGCCTTTAAGCTTTTCTATAGCCTCGTCTTCTGAATAAAGCACAGTGGCCATGATTAATGCACTGAACTACCAACCTTGTTAAGCGTGTCGACACTCACACCCTCAGAAAAGTGATCGTAATCTTCTTTATTAAGTATCCAGCTACCAAAGGTCTTATTCAAAGTAAAGTCACTAAAAGCTTTATCGACAAGTCCATTTTCACTCATTACTCTCAAATCAAGATTTGGATCTTCAGGCTTTTCAGACTTAAGCAACACTAATTGTTGCGCGTCTATTTTTTTAGCAAGCCAAGCCGCAATACTGTCAGAAGTAACATCCCAACTTTCTGGAATAGTGTCATCAGCCAACACCATTTGGCTAGGCAGCCAAACAATGCAACGATGCTGCCAAGTACGCTCGTCAATTTCCATTTCAGTTCTAGCAATAGCAAGATCTTCATTCATATTGGCTAACAACAACCCAAATTGATCCATCGCTAATACCGCCAACTTATGGGCGCATTTATTACTAATTTTAGACACTTTTTGTGCATTTCTCACGGCGTCAGCAAAAACACCGCCACCTGGCACAATGATAATATTACCGTCACTAAATTTAGCAAAAAGTTCTAGCCACCGCTCAAGCTCTGGTGAACCTAATAAGCTTCCACCAATTTTAATCACCCACATAAATTTCCTTTTTTATTATTGCATACACTACAACTAGTTTTTAGCAAAAACTAAAGACACAAACATCCACAATCACTTCATAAAATACTCAGTGACTTTCATCATGCTAGATGCTTTATCTAACGTCTCTACATACTCTTTTTCGCAGGTAGAGTCTTCAACTATACCACCGCCAGCATAAAAACTCAGCTGCCCTTTACTCACCACTGCAGTACGTATTGCAATATTAGTGTCTAATTGGCCATCAAAACCTATGTAACCAATAGCGCCGCAATAGATACCGCGGTTGTCAGGTTCCAAATTATCAATAACCTGCATGGCGCGTACTTTAGGCGCACCCGTGATAGAGCCGCCAGGAAAACAACCTTTTAGCAAATCAATGGCTGTAGCAGTCTGTTTAAGCTTACCTGTGATAATGCTTACTAAATGATGTACATTTGCAAAACTTTGTAATTGAAATAGTTTCTTAACTTCCACACTACCTATGGTGCAATTTTTGCCTATATCATTTCTAAGCAAATCGACAATCATTAGATTCTCCGCCTTATCCTTGTCAGACGTCAATAGCTCATTTGAGTTGATTTTATCTTGAACAGTGTCGTTTGACCGTGGCCGTGTTCCTTTAATTGGCCTTGTTTCAACATGATCATCAATGACTTGTATAAATCGCTCAGGAGAGTTTGATAGCACTTGAATACTTTCATTACTTTTCGCTGGTAGCTGCATATAAGCCATGAATGGTGCAGGACTAATCTCTCGCAACCTCTTATACGCTATCCACGCATCACCTTCCACTTGCACTGAAAAACGTTGTGCTAAGTTAACTTGGTAAAAATCACCTGATTTAATATAAGCTTTAATTTTATTAAATGCTGTTCTGTAGCTGTGCTTAGAGAAATTAGATTTGATTTTAGACGTCACTAGAAATTGATTTTTTTTAGATTTCAATGGCTGTTCAAACAAGTGACATAAATCCTGCCAGTTCTTTCCTGTTTCATCAGAAAACCCATTCGATATCAATATGCTACGCTTCTCACGATGGTCAACCACAACAGCCCAATCGTAAATACCCATCATCATTTCAGGCAGGTCGCTAGAGGACTCTGCCTGTTCTATTTTTTCTAGCCGATAGGCTAAATCATAGGCAAAATAACCCATCGCACCACCAGCAAAAGGTAATTTTGTTTTAGGTGCTTTGTACTGTTGCAGTAAATGCTTAAGCAAAATAAATGGATCGTCTTTGGATGTGCTTGTTTTGCCGTTTCTATTGCATATTGTTTGCTCACCGCTAGTAACCAATGTCGCAATAGGGTTCGCAACCATAATGTCATATCGGCCATACTCACTACCTGGCCTGCCTGTTTTTTTATCAATCATTTTGCCACTATCAAGCAGCATGGCCCATGGTTGATGTGCAATACGCTCAAACAACATTGCACTATTATGGTGGTAGGTAAGTGTATGCGTTAACATGTCATATAAGCGTTTGTTGAGAGGTGAAATAGGCAACCGCATAGGCAGGCAAACACATTGACACATGCTGGCACACATCACTGCCAACGATTTCTGTAACATCAATATATGCCCGATTAAGCTCTTCAGCTAACACTTTTACTAAAAATGCACCTGCCCCCACACCTACAATTGGCATACGTGGCTTTAGGTGTTTCTTCACAGCCAGTTTTAACTGTTTTATTTGAGCAGCACGGAAAGCTAGTGCTAGCCGAACCCAGCTTTCTAATGGCTTATCTTCGACATCATGGCCTACCATTCTGGCAAGACGCCGTGCAGAATTTTGCTTTGTTTTACACTTTCCATCAGCCGTTCCTGCCATATCTTTATCTTCATCCAACTCGCCAGTGAGGCGATAGACATCTGCCATGGTTGCAAAACATTCACCGGCTACATTCGTTTCAATATCATCCCACATGATTTTTTGCGTTAACGCCATAACCGGCGTACGTATAACCCCCGTATAAACAAGACTATCTTGTTGCATACGTCCTGCATCTGATAAACCAATATCAATCATTGCATTCCCAGCAATCGGGATAATGTCAGTTGTGGTGCTGCCAACATCAATCATTAAGCACGCATCAAGTTTCTGCGCGATATAGCTAGCGCTAGCATGCCAATTGGCCGAAGCAATCAACTTGGTATTAGCAGAGACTTTATCAAGAACAAGAAGATTGTGACTTTTTTGAGCGGGTTGTGATGAATAAAAAAAAGTATTTTTCCCCAGTAACTGTACAAACTTATTAGAGATTTCCATCACACCTGTATGGCGGTTAGAAAATATATCAGCCAACTCACCTGTCATGGTAACTGCATGTAGCGCCTCATTAGGCTTTAACGCCATCTGCCTCAAGATATCATGTACACCTAACTCAAGCTTACCCAAGCCTTGCCATAAGGGAGAAGATACCTGTAACGCCGATATCACATGGCCTTGCTTATCTAATAATACGGCTTTAATATGCGCACCACCAACATCCCAACCTATTTTTTTTAACTGCATCATTATGCTTTTTTTATTCTATATATTTAAGATGGTTGTACATCAAAACACACCCTATTCCTTTGTAAAACAGGCCCGTTAACACCACCACCCATCAGCGTATTGATAAGCAACGCCGCGGGGTTTGTACCTATTGCTTCAGCCATCACAACAAAACTACATGTCATGCGTGGATTAATTTCAAGCAATACAATTTCATTTTTCTTACCCGAATTTTGGTCAATAATCACATCTATCCCAACATATCCTCTTAAACTTGGTAGATGCTGTGCAACTTTAGTTGCTAACTGCTCTAATTCCACCCAATAATCCACCATGCCATTGACAATAACACCCTTAAAACTAAAAGCGTTATGCCGTAACATAATCAATTGCTCATTACAGCTTAATAGCTGCACTTTACCAGCATGAAAAATACATGAAAGACTAGCCGGCACCCCAGATTGATAGGGCTGTATTATATGACGCTGTGATACTTTGTTCTGTGTAAGCCAATCTTTAATAGACTCAACATCCTTTAAAAAAAGAGTGTCTTCACAAGCTGCGCCATCGTCTGGCTTTACGACACAAGCCCCACCTTTTAGACATTCCCAATCGTTAACTGTAAAGGTCGGTAAAACAGAAACGTCTGTATCTCTAAATATTTCATAAGTCTTCATCTTACTTGCAGTGATTTTAATCGATGCAACATCACAACCAAGAATAAACTTATTTTTCTTAGCTGCAATTTTAGTCATTTTTTCAAGCATGCTATCTGTTTCAGGCGCAATCAACCAGACTGCATCAACCGTAGCAATGATCTGCTCCCAAATCTGCCAAACATCATCATCCTGATCAATAACCGATACTTTATAACAATCTTTAGGTGGCGTTATGCGTGCGTCAACAGTGCTATATATTTCATAAGATAATACTGACAAATCACGCAACAAGGCATCCCGCATCATTTGGCCTTCATGTATTAACGGCCCGTCCAACGCAACGTGATTAAAACCACCGCCAGTGATAAACTCACACACAAACAACTTAGCAGGTGATTTCATGTTGCATATTATTCCTGTCATTGATTTACTTAATGGCACTGCTGTACATGCAAAAAGAGGACAACGCACTGGCTATCAGCCTGTTATATCGTCACTTACAGCATCTAGCGTCCCTTTGGATATTGTAAAGGCTTTTATGGATATTTATCCATTTAAAACGCTTTATATTGCGGATTTAAATCGCATACAAAAACTAAACACTGCATATGATAGACACCATAAAATAATTGAAGAAATTGCCAATGCCTTTCCTGAACTAAAGTTATGGGTTGATGCTGGTATTAACGCTATAAAAGAAGCGAAAATGTGGGGGACAAATCAAACGTTACCCATATTGGCAAGTGAAAGTTTTACTGACATAAAAACATACAACGACATTAAAGCGTATTTGAATACACAATACACACTGTCATTGGACTTTTTTCCAGATGGTTATCACGGCCCTCAAACATTGTTACGTGATCATGCCTATTGGCCAAAAAATGTAATTGCCATGACATTAAGTAAAGTAGGGGCTAATGAAGGGCCCGCTATTGATGCAATCCAGTCTATCGTAAAACGTGCTTACCAACATAACATTTATGCTGCAGGCGGTGTTCGCAATGTAAATGATTTACAGTTATTAAAAAATATAGGCGCCAGGGGCGTGCTAATTTCTACCGCCCTACATAACAAAACGTTAACAACAGAGATGTTTAATCAAAACCTGCTTAACCAATTAACATAAAAAAACCTGAGCCAGCTCAGGTTTTTTTATAATACTTAACAATACCTACTAAACTTATTCTAAGTTAGCATGAACAGCTCGCATACCTTCTTCAGTCAGGCCTTTTGCATCAATCAAATCAGCAATTGCAGCTTCTAAGAAAATAAGTGTTGAAAGCTCAAATTGCGAGCCCATTGGCATCGCTTTATTTGCTGGAAAACTATTGTCATTGCCCACTTGCACAAGCAAGTCAGCCTCATCCGCCATGGCTGATGAAGACTTCATAGAAACCACTGCCAATTTAGCACCAACAGATTTTGCCTTTTTAACAAATGGCAACAATGTTGCTGTACCACCAGAACCAGAAACTAAAACAAGCAAATCACCTTCTTTAATCGCTGGTGTAGCAACCTCACCCACCATATTCACATTGTAACCAGCATGCAATAAACGCATACAGAAAAAACGTGACACTAATAAAGAACGACCAGCACCACCAATAAATGTACGGTTTGCTCCATCGACTAATTTTAACAATTTGGCAGCGTTGCTGTTATCTGTTTCACTTAAAATAGTGGTCAAGCGATCTAAAATTACTTCTTGATTACTCATAATTACTCCTCAATGATTCATATGCTTAAAATAAAAATCCCGACGCATCACTGGGTCGGGATTTTAATACTCACTTCAATAATAACTTATTGAATTAATTACAATTAACCGTGAGCAATAGCTGTGATTTCTTTAGCAGAAGCAGCAGGATCAGCAGCACCGTAAATTGCAGCACCTGCAACAATGATAGTAGCGCCAGCATCACGTACTTGAGCAGCTGTATCAGCTTTAACACCACCAGCAACTGAAATTTCAGCGCCTGTTTTCAAGTCAGCAACTAATGCTAAATCAGAGAATGGTGTTTGACCAGCAGCTTGTTGATCCAAACCTGTATGAACACCAATAATGTGTGCACCAGCAGCAACAACTTCTTTTACTTTAGCTGCTTTGTCTGATACGTTAATCAAATCAACTTGTGCTTTTTTACCGTATTTATTGGCAACTTCAATAATACCTTTAATCGTACCAATATCAGCACAACCTAGCACTGTACAGATATCTGCACCCGCTTTATAAAAAGGCTCAGCTTCATAGAAGCCAGCGTCCATTGTTTTTAAATCAACAAGGATTTGGTTGTTTGGGAATTTAGCACGTAATGTTTCAAGCATTTTGATACCGTTATGCTTGATGCATGGTGTACCAATTTCAAGAATGTCTACGTGTGGTGCAACTGAAGTTGCTAAAGCAACTGTTGCGTCAAAATCTAGTGAATCTAAAGCCATTTGGGTTAATGCCATGATAATCTCCGATTGAAAGTTTAATTTTTACAATAAAATTTATACCGTTTTTATTGCTATTTTTGTTACTACAAAAAACTGGACACTCATAATAAGTGTCCAGCCAGTTTATGTCAATATTTAAAGGCCCTTTAATTACTGCAACACCACATTATTAGGCATGCAGATTTTAAAGAAACAAAAAATTGGCAAAACTATAATTTTTCGCCTAGCGCCACTTCTAATTTGTTTTGATCCGCAACAAAGCCACGAATACCTTCCGCTAGCTTTTCTGTGGCCATTGCATCTTCATTTAACGCAAAACGGAACTCTTCTTCAGTCATTTTTGCAGGTGGTGTTGATTTTGCACCACCATCATTTAATACGCGTGTTAGCGTGCCTTCTGTCGCCGCTAAATCTTGCAACAAACCAGGTGATACAGTCAAACGGTCACAACCAGCTAGCGCAATTAACTCGCCTGTATTACGGAAAGAAGCACCCATCACCACTGTTTTATAACCGTGCTCTTTGTAATAGTTGTAAATTTTATGTACCGAAATAACACC
>CAYXOR010000048.1:0-5162 GCA_964466895.1 uncultured Methylophilaceae bacterium
ATATCATTCCACACAAGATGATAAGAGAGCCATTAAAAGAGGCCATTAGTCATTTTAAACGGCAGGCGCTGCATGCCATTAAACTAGGATTAATTCACCCTGAGACGAATGAACCGATTGAGTGGCAAATTGACCTAGCAGATGACATGAAACTATTGTTAGAAGCCATGCGCTATGAAGATGTACCTGAAGAACCCTATGCATTTTCTTACGATGAAAAAAATGCTGATGAGGGTGAGGCAGATGACGATGATTGGGATGATGAAGTTGAAGTGATTTATGTCAAATGATCAAGATTTTATTTTCCCTGAGTGGCCTGCGCCTGCTAATGTTAAAGCTGTGCAAACAACACGAAAAGGCGGCGTTAGTTTAGCGCCGTTTAATACAGGCAACCTTGCCGCCCACGTTAATGATAATGCGCTACATGTATCGCACAACCGTCAATTGCTGAGTCAGTATTTGCCTAATGCGCCTGTTTGGTTGAATCAAGTGCATGGTACGCACGTGGTAGATGCAGAAGAAACAAATTGTATTCCAGATGCGGATGCAAGTTTTAGCAAAAAAACCCATGTGGTTTGTGTCAGCATGACAGCAGATTGCTTGCCGGTTTTATTATGCGATGATGCTGGCACCGTGGTAACAGCCATTCATGCAGGTTGGCGTGGTTTGTGTGATGGCGTTATTGAAGCGAGTGTGAAAGCCCTGCAAGTTAATGCCGTCAATTTAATGGCTTGGTTAGGTCCTGCCATAGGGCCGCAAGCATTTCAAGTTGGTGCGGAAGTGCGCGCGCAATTTATTGCTAAAGATACACAAGCAGAATCAGCTTTTATTCAACACGGTGATCAATACTTAGGTGACTTATACAAAATTGCTAGGCAACGTTTGTACCATCTTGGTATAACGCGTGTATATGGTGGTAACCTTTGTACATATACAGATTCGGCACGTTTTTTTTCGTTTCGTCGGGATGGTGAAACAGGCCGCATGGCGACGTTTATTTGGTTGGATTAATGCTGATAGCTTAATCCATATAGTTGGTTAGTTTGCCTGCGCTGACTAGTCTATAATGTGCACCTTCTTGAAAAGATAGCTTTATACATGACAACACCTGATTTTTCGATACTCACTTGGATTATAGTCTTTAGCCTGCTAGGTGGCGCGTTAAGTGTCATCGGCGCGGCAGTCGTTACACTGAATATTAGCCGCGTACGCACCCCTATGTTTATCAGTTATGCCATCGGCGCGATGCTTGGTGCTGTGTTCTTAGAAATTTTGCCGCATGCGATAGAAGTCGCTAGTAGTCCCAAGGCGATGACAGCGACAGTATTATTTGGTATTTTATTGTTTTTTGCTTTAGAAAAGTTGGTTATTTGGCGTCATTGCCATGGTGACCATTGCGAAGTGCATGCCGTGCACACTGAAGAAGAATGTCCTGACAATGTCAGTGCTACTAATGTTGCTCATTCAGCGGAAACAAAATTTAAAGTAACAACAAAAAAACAAACAACGATTATCAAAGACACACAACTGCATGATCATGGTCGTAGTGGCATGATGATTATGATTGGAGATACCTTTCATAATTTTGTAGATGGCATATTAATCGCTTCCGCATTTATGGTGGATGTCAAAGTGGGGATTGTAACGGCGGTTGCGATGATTGCACATGAAATTCCTCAGGAGATTGGCGATTTCTTTATTTTGCTACACTCAGGCTATAGTAAAAAGCAGGCGTTTATTTTTAATTTTATTTCTAGTCTTGCTACCATGATTGGTGGTTTGCTAGCCTATTTTGCCTTACAAAACATGCAGAATCTTGTGCCGACTATATTAGGCCTTGCAGCGGCAAGTATGCTGTATGTTGCGGTTGCAGATTTAATTCCTAGCTTGCATAAGCGCACTGAGTTGCGCGCGACCATTTCACAATTGGTGCTTATTGTACTTGGCGTGAGCTCGATAGTAATAATCGGTTACTTTTTAGATTGATGGCGATATGAGAACAGATATACCTAAAGTTGGTTTTGTTTCACTTGGCTGCCCTAAAGCAGGCTCAGATGCTGAATTGATTTTGACGCAATTACGAGCAGAAGGCTACGAAATTAGTGCTAGCTATGAGCAATCAGATTTAGTTGTTGTTAACACTTGTGGTTTTATCGACAGTGCAGTACAAGAGTCGCTAGATGCGATTGGTGAGGCGGTTAAAAAGAATGGCAAAGTAATTGTGACTGGCTGTTTGGGGGCGAAGCAGGGGGTCGTAGAAAACGCACATCCAAGTGTGTTGGCTGTGACAGGGCCACACGCATTAGAAGAGGTGATGACGGCTGTACACAAACATTCGCCAAAGCCGCATGACCCTTATACAGACTTGGTGCCAGCTCAAGGTGTACGGTTAACGCCGAAACACTATGCCTATCTTAAGATATCAGAAGGCTGTAATCACCGCTGTAGTTTTTGCATTATTCCTAGTATGCGCGGCAATTTAGTTAGCCGTCCAATAGGTGAGGTAATGAACGAGGCTGAAAATTTAGTGAGCGCAGGTGTTTCCGAGATATTAGTGATTTCACAAGACACATCTGCCTATGGTGTTGATGTGAAGTATCGACCAGGGTTCTGGAACGGTCGGCCGATTAAAACACGCATGACAGAGTTGACTAAAGCACTGAGTGAATTAGGTGTTTGGGTGCGGCTACACTATGTCTATCCGTATCCACATGTCGATGAAGTCATTCCTTTAATGGCCGATGGTTTAATTTTGCCATATTTAGATGTGCCGTTTCAACATGCGAACCCACGCATTTTAAAAGCCATGAAACGCCCAGCAAGTAGCGAGAATAATCTTGCACGAATTAAAGCATGGCGCGAGATATGTCCTGATATCACTGTGCGTAGTACTTTCATTGCTGGGTTCCCTGGCGAGACGGAAGATGACTTTAGAGACTTGCTGGAATTTTTAGAAGAAGCGCAGTTGGATAGGGTCGGTTGTTTTGCTTATTCTGACGTAGAAGGCGCAAAAGCAAATGATTTGCCTAATCAAGTGCCAGAGGGAGTAAAACAGGAGCGCTTAAGTCGCTTTATGGCGGTACAAGAGCGTATTAGTGCTGCGAAGTTACAATCTAAAGTGGGTGGCATGCAAACGGTGTTAATTGATGAGGCGGGTGAAGACGAAGAGGGCAATATTATTGCAATTGGTAGGACTAAAGCCGATGCACCGGAAATTGACGGTGTGGTTTATTTAGATGATGCTGAAGGTATTGAGGTAGGTGATTTTGTCGATGTGAAAATTACAGCTGCTGATGACCATGATTTATGGGGCGGGCCTCCAAGTCAAGATTAAGTATTGATAGCTAAGCGTCAAATAGATCGGGCAGTATAGAAGTAGGACGCTCACTATCAGCACGTGATTCTAAAAAGTCTAATGTTAGCGGACAGCGGCTCGGTTTTTTGGCGGCTTTTCGGCGTTTTGGCGTGCTGCTGGTTAAATCAATATAGGGTGTTTGACTAATGCGGATGTAGCCAGACTTAGCAAGTTTTTGTGGCGTCGTCTCAAAAAGACTCAGTGGGTTGTCAATGTTCTGCAGTGTGACAATCTCCTTATGCACCTTTAGTACGTTATACATCACAATTTTGCTTGCAGTTTGTTTGCCGTAGATTTCACCAGACTGTATATTCATATTGCCTCTAGCTTCCTATTAAGTTGAATGGGAAGGTTTCATTAAAAAGAAACTGCAACCTTAATCCAGTCATCTTGTGATTCAGTGGCGGTATCTAGCTTTATGCGTTTGGATTTTCCACTAATATGAATGGTATATAAAGCGTTAGGCTGGAAGTTCATTTTTGGTAGTAGTAAAGATGCCTCTTCAGAGAATCCTTCCTCTTTCGGTAAGTAAATACCTGAAAACAGGCCTGTGTTATGTTGGCTGTTGAGATGAGTGCTGCTAATTTCAGCACTAGTTGGTAATTTAGAAGTCACTTTCTTTTCTTGCGTTTGTTGCAATTGAATCCAAACTGCCTGACGCGAGACAATTTCAATGCCAACTTTTAATTGGTTGCCTTGAGTAGGCTTAACGCCTTTGATCATCCCAATGAGAACGTTACCAGGCTCACCATCAATGACGAGGCCGATGAGCTTGTCTGGTCTGGCTGTAATGCTTGCATATTTATTAACGCGCGCACCCAGGCCAAAGCTGCTTTGGTCTGTGATAATCCATGTGTCTAATGAGCTGCTATTCAGCGTTAAATTACTGGCTTGTTTTAAAACAGTATGGCCTCTTAGTAGCTCATCAAGTGTTTTTCCAGATTTAGATAGCCTGATGCCTTTATTAATTTGGTTGGCTTGTAGTATTTGGTTGCAAATGTCATCGATGCCAGCATTCACTTTAGCAGTTTTGGATGTCGCCTCTCTAGTTTCTCTGCGACGCTGCCTGATGTAATCTTTTTTTCTCCATTCAGCTTGTAAAATACTGAGTGTTTCGTTTAGATGTTTCAAGTTTTCTATTTTAGAAACAATTAAGCTTTCTGGCACTTCACCGCGGTCAGAAACGGTAATGGCAATGTCAATTTGTTTTTCTAAATCATCCATTTCCCAGTAACGACAATCTGAGTTTGGTACCAAATTTCGCATGCGTTTTGCAGGAAAGTCGCGCTCTAAATCTATATAAAATATATATTGCTCCATTGTATATTTGTCGCTGATATGTGCATGGGTCAACCATGTGACTAATAATTTTGCAGCGATCTCGATGTGTGGCTTATGCATATTAGCTTGTGAAAGCTGGCCTAACATCGCTATTTGCACAACAAAAGCGGACAAGGTCGTTGGTGGGCTAAGCGGAAAAAGCTCTATAGGTGAGCTTAATAGCTTTTGCTTGAGTGCGATTTTATAAATTGTGAAGATTTGAAGCCAAACTTTAGTAGGCGGTTCTCGATGAACGAGCATGCGCCACTTAGACATATTAAAAGCAGCATTTAATGTGCGCGCAATCATTAATATGCGCAGTTGGTCGTCTATTCGAAATTTATTTGGGTTAATAACCGTTTCAAATATTTTAAGATGGTAAATATATGACTGGCGGTTGTAGGCATAGCATGTTTCGCTTATGCTATTTTCAAGGGCTGGTTTTAAGTTTGCAAGATGTGCAAATTGTTTTGATAGTTTTTCTAGG
>CAYXOR010000048.1:5262-8751 GCA_964466895.1 uncultured Methylophilaceae bacterium
CTGTTGTGCGATTTAAAAACCCGAAAACAGGCGTTGTTGCATGGGATGATTTGGTTAAAGGTCGAATTGAAATAGCCAATGAAGAGCTAGATGATTTAGTGATTGCACGTGGTGATGGCACGCCAACTTATAACTTTTGTGTTGTTGTTGATGATTGGGAAATGGGGATTACACAAGTGATACGCGGTGATGACCATGTTAACAATACGCCACGTCAAATCAACTTGCTTAAGGCGCTAGGCGCACCTATACCGCAATATGCACATTTGTCTATGATTTTAGGGGATGATGGTCAAAAGTTATCTAAGCGACATGGCGCCGTGAGTGTGATGCAATATCATGATGATGGTTATCTGCCTGAAGCCGTATTAAATTACCTTGCAAGATTAGGTTGGAGTCACGGTGATGACGAAGTGTTTGATATTAAACAATTTTGCGATTGGTTTGACTTGGACCATATCACGCCATCTGCAGCACAATTTAACACTGAAAAATTAAACTGGCTTAATGCACACTATATTAAAGAAGCTGATTTAAACTTGCTTATGGCGGATGTCAGTGCCAGGTTAACGAAGCAACATGTCAATGTGCAGCCTGAGCCAAAGTTGGAAGATGCTATTGCCTTGTATCGCGAGCGGGCGAACAACTTGAATCAATTGGCAACGGACGTTGCTTATTTTTATCAATTACCACAGGCTAATTTTGTGGATGTAGAAAAGCATATTACATCAGAAATTATGCCAGCCATGGCTGGCTTGCATGATTTGTTAGTTGATGTGGAATGGAATATTGAAAAAATTCATGATGCTATTCAGCATGTAGTTGTACAATATTCACTTAAGTTTCCAAAAATTGCGATGCCGTTACGTGTTATGTTAACGGGTATAGCACAATCACCTAGTATTGATAAGGTGATGGCTATACTTGGCAAACAAGAAGTCTTAAATAGAATGCAAGTCTATTTAAAATAATAAACATTTATTTGCTCTTGAAAATAGAACAAATGGGCGCAATGTTAGTCGTAAGTTGGTGTGGAAATTTAAAAATGATCTCCAAACGTTATTACAATTAAAAAAGGAGCACAAATATGAATAATAAAGGCCAAATGTTACAGGATCCATTTCTTAACGCACTTAGGAAAGAACATGTACAGGTTTCAATTTATTTGGTGAATGGTATTAAGTTGCAAGGGCAGGTTGATTCCTTTGATCAATATGTCATTTTGTTGAAGAATACGGTGACACAAATGGTTTATAAACATGCGATTTCTACTATTGTTCCAGCCCGTGCTGTAAGCATGGCAATGCCAGATCAAAATGAAGATTAGGTTGGGCTTTAATGTTCGATAGACCCACAGCGACCGATATGGTTGTACTGGTCAGTATTGATTTTAACGAGCCAGATTACGAAGAGAGTTTGTATGAATTGCGGCAGTTAGCCACGACAGCAGGTTTTACCATTGTTGGTACCATAGAGGGCAAACGTCAAGCACCTGATGCAAAATTATTTATTGGGTCAGGTAAAGCTGAAGACTTAAAAGCGATGTTAGAAGCAAGTGAAACCAAGCTTGTTGCTTTTAATCATGATTTAAGCCCGTCTCAGCAGCGTAATTTAGAGCGCTTTCTTGATGCACGTGTCGTTGACCGTACTGGGCTTATTTTAGATATTTTTGCACAACGTGCTAAAAGCCATGAAGGTAAATTACAAGTTGAGTTGGCTCAACTTGAGCACCAGTCAACAAGGTTGGTTAAGGGCTGGTCGCACTTAGAACGACAAAAAGGCGGTATTGGTGTTCGCGGCGGACCAGGTGAAACGCAGCTGGAACTTGATAGACGGATGCTGCGTGTTCGTGTTAAGCAATTGCGCGAAAAGTTGTCTAAGCTAAAAGGACAGCGTAGCATGCAAAGGCGTGCACGTAAGCGCTCAAACTTGATGGCGGTTTCTTTGGTTGGCTATACTAATGCGGGAAAATCTACATTATTTAATCGATTAACACAGTCGGGCGTGTACGCTGCAGATAAGTTGTTCGCTACATTAGACACTACGCTTCGTAAAATGTATTTGCCTGACCCCGAAGGTTACAAGCCTAAGCCATTGGTGTTGTCAGATACTGTTGGATTTATTAAGTATTTACCGACGACTCTGATTGAGGCTTTCGGTGCCACTTTGGAAGAGGCTGTGCAATCAGATTTATTATTGCATGTAGTCGATATGGTGAGTTCGAACAGAGAGGCGCAAATTACGCAAGTGAATGCTGTGCTAAAAGAAATTGGTGCTGAAAAAGTGCCACAAGTTTTGATACTCAATCAAATTGACCGCATGGATTGTGAGGCCGGATATGATCGAGATGAATATGGTAGAATCGTTAGGATACGTGTCTCAGCTAAAACAGGTGAAGGCATGGCGTTTATCCGATTGGCACTGCAAGAACATCAGCAGCATTTAAAACAACTAAGTACAGAACAAAGCACTTATGCTTAATCAGCATAAATGTGTTAATTTGCAATTTTGGAGCATACCGTAAATGAAACTTCCCGCATGGGCACAACGAAACAACGAAGGTCCACCTGATTTAGATGAGGTTTTTCGTGACGTAAGTCAAAAAATTAATAAACTTTTTGGTAAAAAAGGAGGCGGCAGTGGTAACAACAGACCACCAGCAAACGCAGCCCCTTTGAATTTGCCAATCGTGCCTATTATCTTAGTGGTGATAGGTATTTGGCTGGCGACAGGGTTCTATATTGTAGAACAAGGATCTGTAGGCGTTAAACAACGCTTTGGTGCGTATGTTGATACAACAGAACCAGGACCACGTTGGCATTGGCCATTTCCTTTCGAATCAGTGACGGTTATCAATATGCAACAAGTGCGCCGCTTAGAGGTGGGTTATAGAAGTAATGGCAATACAGGCGCCAAAACAAAAGTAGCGAGAGAGGCGCTGATGCTGACGGAGGATGAGAATATTATTGATTTGCAATTTGCTGTGCAATATAACCTAAAAAGCGCGAAAGATTATTTGTTTAATAACCGAGATACAGATGCAGCAGTGATGTCCGTTGCAGAAACGGCAATTCGTGAAGTCGTGGGTAAAAACAAATTAGATGAGCTATTACAAAAAGGCTTGCAAGATACTTCTGAGCAGATGCAGAGAATTTTAGATTTTTATAAAACAGGTGTCAATATCACGAGCGTTTCTTTACAAACAGCTTTGCCGCCTGAGCAAGTGCAGGAGGCCTTTGAGGACGTTAATCGAGCAAACCAAGATTATCAACGTCAGATTAATGAAGGCCAAGCTTATGCTAATGCTATTGTGCCTAAGGCACGCGGTAAAGCAGCGCGTTTGCTAGCCGAAGCAGATGGATACAAATTGAAAGTTGAAAGCGAAGCACGTGGTAATGCTGACCGTTTTGAAAAGGTATATGCACAATATATAAAAGCACCAGTGGTGACGCGACAAAGGATGTTTATTGACGCACAAGAATCGATACT
>CAYXOR010000049.1:0-8348 GCA_964466895.1 uncultured Methylophilaceae bacterium
AATGCACCAAGAAATTGCGTGAAAAAGAATGGGCGAAAACGCAGTTCTTTTAATAATTGAAATTGATTACTCATTTCATTTGCCTGGTTATTCAGATGGCTTATTGGTCAGATTATTTTTAAGGAGTGAATAGGCCATTACAGCTAGTGCAAATACACCAATAAACAAACTAACCCACAACCATAATCGTTTGTAATCTGTGGGAGCATCCCATGCATTCAATTTTTGTTGATTTGATACTAAACGTAAATTTGCAGTCGGCAGTCTTTTTACTTTCTTAGACGTATAAGGTTTGAGTAAATTAACCATTGGCACTATGTTCGCCAAATGATGGGTTTCCCCTACTTGCAAATTGAATGGGCCCGCCCCACGGGCATTCCAGACGAGTATATTGGGTAACCAACCTAAACTGAGCTGAGGGTTGTTTGTGCCTATGCCGCCATTTGTTTGATTAAACGTTAATCGCCAATAACGCGCTGTCGTTTTTGGAATGCGGATATTCTTACTGATGTACTCCTTACCTTTTTTATTGACACGATAAAGTGATGCCTTGGTCATATGGCGCCAAGCGTCATTTTGACTATTCCTTGTCAGTACAGTGGCATGCGTAATGGTATTGTTTTGCGGCAAACTGATTTTTAAATATTCAGCTGGGTAGCGACTAGTCGATTCAAAATCTATATGGGTTTGTGCTGAGTCTTTTTGGGCTCTTTGAGAGAATGGCATGTCTTGCCAAAGCAGAGGTAGTACCAAATCTGTGTGATGACTTAAATTGACATTGACAGCAGTTAGCCCGAATTCATCAATGGCATCTTGAGGTTGTATTTTTAAATAGCGTGCTTTGATAAGATGGTCTACTGTAATCGTATTTTGCAAGATGGCCTGGTCTTCATTAGCTACCTTCAGCAAAGCGGCCTGACCCGCAGTTGTCCAGTCCTTCAGGTTGTTACTGGTCAGCACATCGATAGTAAATAACTTTCCCTGTTGACCTTGCCAGTCTAATGTTAGCTTTCTAAAAGCGGGATGTTTTTTACCAAGATCAAACAAATAGTAAGTTTTTGAAGTGTTGTTTTCGTCTTTTGTCGTGACATTAATACTGGTTTTATGATCATGATTATTTAGCTCAATATTCATGGCAGCACTTTGATTGAAAGTGTCTTCTTGCATGGGGAAAATGGTCAGTGGTTTACTTTCTTCAGTGACCGTGGCTTCTAAGTAAACTTTGCCATAACTGACTAAAGCATATGGGACAGGCTCTCCATTTGCATTAGTGATAGAGAGGTCTTTTAAACGTTCGCTAGCACTATGCTGATAGATGTCTTTTGTTAATACCGTTTGATACAGCGGCTCTGAGATTTTTGTTTCTAATGCAAAAATGGCCGCATGGCTTGCACTAGAAAAAGCGATTAGCCCGACTAAAGCTAGTAATGATCTCATTCGATCCCCTTTGCTTCTAAATCATCAGTTTTATTTTCAGCTGGCGGCAATGGCGCAAAATAACCCATGACTAATAGCATAATGCCAGCACCTATAAATGAGGCGATACGTTCTATTGTGCCGTGCTGCGCTAAGTCCAGTAAGAATATTTTTGCTACTACAAGCCCCATCAGTGCCGCACCAGCAATCCATAATACGCGCTTAGATTTTCTGTGGGCGAGTAACATTAAGATAAAAGCGGTAATAGCCCACAAAAATGTAAATGACATTTGTACAACCGAATAGTCAAATATCGATGACCAGCTAAATGGCGTATCAACCCAGTGGTGCAGGGTGCGCAACAAGACCCCATTTAGTAAAGTAAAGCCCATGATGCCAGCCACGATTGGTGTGAGTTTGCTTAATTGTAATTGAACATCATGCTGTGAGATGTAGCGTTGCCAAATAAGGTATAAAAGCAATGCACCTATTAGCGCAATGTCTAAGGGGTTTAATAATGGCAGATAAGGCAGTGGCATAGCATTACCATCCGAGTTCAGTGACATAAACATAAACCAAGTAATGACGAATATCATGAGTGGTGCACAAGCAACCCAACCCCAAACACGTGCTTGAGAGAAGTCATTCTCAGTTTCTAATGTTTTGTTCCCGGAGAACTGCCAATAACTGACACCTGCTATAAGCAGCATTGGCACTACAACCCAACCAATATCGTGCCACACGCCCGCGCTACCTACTAGGTGTGTTAGTTGATATTGCCATTCCATACCTAAGATGATGGCGGCTATCCATAATAAAGGTGCACGGAACAAAGCGCCTGATACGATTTCCTCTCGCAGCAGTAAGATAATGTAAGCAGCGAAAGCGATTGCCCAACTTAATAGCCCATAACGTATAAACGGGTGCGCTACAAAGACCTCATCGAATACTGCAAATGCCATGACAGGCAACAGCAGCACGCTAAGCTTAGCTAATTGAGGCCACTGCACACGATTCGCCAGATGCGGTAGCAATACACTGCTAATGGCAACAAAGGCTAACGAGGCATGCGCAAAAAACTTGCTTGGCAATAGACTATCAATAGCCGTTAATCCGGCACCTATCCACCATAACCAACCCCAGATTGCGAGAGCGTTGGTTAGCCAAACAAACTGTTTTGGGCGATACTTATTTAATAATGCACCACAAGCCCAACCTGCTAATGCGATAAATGCCACGCCCAGAAACATATTTTGATGTGCTGCTTCTGAATGACCCGTCAACCCCCAGCCAAACGCGAATGCGCCAGCACCCAATAACTGTAATGCCAAACCAGATAACATAGGAAAAGTACGATTTTGTCTTAATCCTACCCATAGTAAGCCAACGCCTTCTACTGCCCAAGCGGCTGAAGTCCAACGGCCATCTAACGCTAGCGGTAAGGTTAATGTTGCAAAGCCGATGCCTAATGCTAAAAAGCATTCCCCTAGAAACTGCATAGTGTTGCGCTTGCGGGTGAGTACCCACCAAGCGAGCGCTAGATAAAAGATGGCTAATACTAACGCGCTATAAGCCAAACCAAAATGTGAGTCACGTAGTAAAGCATACTGCAAACTAAAGCCCACTAGTGGTGTACCAAATACTAACGTTGCATCGACATAATCTGTTGCTTTGGCCGACTGTCGCCATGCATATAAAACAGCAATAAGCGTAAATAAAATAAAGTGAATAATTAAGAATGGCTCAGTAGTGGCGAAATGCTCTGGCGTGTAATTTTTAGCGCCCCAAATGGTGCCAATGATGAAAGTGAAAGCAAAGCCTAATACATTTAGTGAGCGCCAGCTTTTATGGTAAGCAATAAAAGCAATGGCAAGATTGAGTACCAGGTAATAACTAAACAAACCGACATGACTGCCACTACCAGTAGAGGTGAATATGGGGGCTAAGAATCCACCAGTGAAGCCTAATATGGCCAACGGCAGCGCTGATTGTAATACGGCAATACCAGCTGATAGAAATGCTACTAAAATAAGTAGCGCGAATGCTGCGCCGGCAGGGATGAGGTGATACAACTTCATGGCTGCAAATATAGTGAGATAAAGTACGCCGATACCACCACCTTGTAGTGCCCAAGAATATTCTTTGCGACTATTGCGTTGGCGCCAGCCAAACACAAGTAGTGCCGCACCAAATAGCGCTATGCCGGTTAAGCGAAATTCAATGGGTATGCTTGAATTTTCAGCGACATATTTGATTAGAAAGCTAACGCCAATAAATAATAGAATAATGCCGGAACGCACCAAGGTATTGCCACTAAATAACCAATCTTTCGCGAAGCTAAATGTTTTTTCTAGCATGTTCGGCTCAGAAGCAATAGGTGAGTGTTTTGGTTTGGATGTGGCTGTCGGAGTATCGGCTCTCTGATTAATAGCCTCAGCCGTATCTGCCATTATTTCTTCTAAAGGCTCTTTAATGGATCCTGCTTCCTTTATGGGCACGGACATCGCTACATGATTAGCAGTTTGCATTGCAGCAGTAGGAAACTCTTCTTTTGAGTTGGCTGAATTACTTTCTAAACCTTCAAGGCGATTATTGATGTCCTTTAATTTTTTTTCTAAATTCTGTAATCGTGCTTCTTTATCCCCTTTGGTGAATAAAGAAAAGAAACCGACTAAACTGCCTATTAATACGGCAGCGCCAAATGCTACTCCTAATAGAATTTCCATTAAATACCTCTTTTACTTCTTTTATTGATTGTTAGTAATCAAAAGTGCGGCGCGTCTCAAAAACATGTTTATCGAAAGAGACGTTATTAAAACGAATCAGCCTTTTTACGGCAAAATCAAACATCAGTGGGTTGTACTTTTTTAGTGTTTGCAGAAAAGGTAAGTGTTCACTATCAAGCAGGCCCATCTGGTGTAGCTGTCTTGTATTAATAAGCGGCATAATGGCTGGCAGTGGGTAATCGGAGCCATTGACTAAGCGATCATGCCAATCAGTCCGTTCTAATACCGTTTTGATTGCCCAAGCATGGTTAACCAATGTGATTGCAGAGATTTCGCCATAGGCTAAGGTTTTATAATCTGGTGTGTCCATCAGTCGACCAAACAAATCTAAACTGCTAATACGCTTATTGCCATTATCTAAGTCTTCATCATCGCCATCACTTGCACAATGCGCAAGTACAACGCGTACGCCATGGTCTAAAGCTCGCCTTAATCTGAGTGGGTTACCGTGATTTTGATCTCCACCTTGCACAGCACTTTCTCGCCCAGTATGCGTAATAATTGGCATATTAAGATCAACAGCCTTTTTATAAAAAACATCACACTTTGGTGAGGCCGGGTCGATGCCCATTCCTGGCGGCAGCCATTTGATTGCACGTGCTCCTTGCGCCTTGGCTTGCTCTAGTGCATCTATGGCATCATGACGGTATGGATGGATAGAAGCAGCCCATTCAAAGTATTGTGCGTGCTCACTAGCCACCTTCGCTGCGTAATCGTTGGGAATGTAGAAAATAGAGTTTTCTTTATTGGGCTTGCCGTCTTCATCGTGAAACCAGTCAAATGCAAACAGTATGCTTTTATAGCCAGTTGGCATTTCTTTGGATAGATTAAGTATGCGATCAACAGAACTATCGTCAATATTTTCTGGGTTGGAGCAGGCGCCATTTTCATAGAATTTTTTTTGTATTTTTAAAGTTGGATGCGACCAACTATCCATGTTTGGGTTAAACCATATGCCGCTATCGCTATCACCAGTGCCAACCATATGAACATGGCTATCCCAAACTTGATTAGGATCAATCCCACCCCAAATTTGTTGCATAAGTGGATGCTCTTGTAAATGTGGTGGCATCCCAGTTAGGCAGGGGTTCTTAATGCCAGCATCAGGCCAAAATTTATAGCCAGCATAAGCGGCACCACTAAGCGCTAGTGCGCTTGTACCTAATAAAAACTGCCTGCGGTTCATTAAGCAGTTTCCGCCATTTTTTTCAATGTAACGTAATCTGTTTTACCGGTGCCTAGCAGTGGAATTTCATCTATTTGAACTACTTTACGTGCAATTGCAAATTCAGGGCTACCTAGGCTTTTTGCCACCACTTTTAAGTCTTCGCGTTTTAATGCGGTGTCGGTTGTAAATAATACGATATTTTCACCACGTTGTTGGTCCTCCTGCGTGCTTGCCGCATGCTGATGATTGGGTGCCGCAGTGTTGGCGATTTTTTCGACAACTTCTAGTGATACCATTTCACCAGCAATTTTTGCAAAACGTTTTACACGACCTTTAATGTGAATAAAGCCTTGTTTGTCTACCTCAACAATATCGCCCGTATCATACCAACCATTTTCTGGTGGGACGAGCACGCCAGGGGCGTCAAATAAATAATACCCTATCATCACATTGTCACCTTTAACATACAGCAGGCCACCCTCATCAATACCTGGCACAGGTTCTACCTTAAGCTGCATGCCAGGGAAAATTTGACCAACACTACCATTTAGATTTGCCATAAGTGTATTGGCGGCGAGGCCAGGTGCACATTCTGTTGTGCCATAAGCTTCTAAAATTCGAATGCCAAATTTCTCAGAGTACGTTTTACGCACTTCGTCATTCAGTTTTTCTGCACCTGCCAGCACGATTCTTAATGTGTTGAAGTCATAGGGGTGCGCAAACTTGGCATAACTGGCTAAGAAGGTGCTGGTCGCTAATAACACGGTACAGCCACGATCATAAATGACTTCTGGTATCACCTTATATTGTAAGGGCGAGGGAAAAACGACAATTTTTATGCCATTAAGTATAGGTAATAGTGACCCAGTAAAACCAAAGGCATGAAATGTTGGCAATATCATCATAAATTTATCGGTAGGGTTAAGATCAAACATAGCCATAATTTGTGAAATATTTGCCAGAATACTTTTATGTGAATGAACAACACCCTTTGGTTTTCCTTCAGAGCCAGACGTAAATAAAACAACAGCAGTTTCTTTAATTTGGTTTGCTTTCATTGCAACACGTGGCATAGGTAACGCATACGCCATAAGCCAAATTTTATCCCCCACACCAAATTCTTTACGCATGTCTTCTAAGTAGACAATGTTAATGTTTTCGAAATTTGCAACGACATCTTCTAGCTTGGCAGTTTCTATAAATTTGTGCGAAGTAATAATCGTTTTTACATTGGCTGCAACGCAGGCATTTTGCATACCTGCAGTGCCAGATGTGTAATTAAGTAAGGCAGGTATTCTATTAAATGCAAACATGCCTAATATCAGCCCAATGGTATTAGTAACATTCGGCATTAACACCCCAACCACTTCATTGGGTTTACTTACTTTGCAAGCGATACGCCCTAGCGCCAAACTCTTTTTCAATAAATCTTGATAGGTTTCTTCTATCTCATTCATGTCTTCAATGATTTTTGTTTTGCGGCCGAATTTATCAATCGCATCTAAAAAAGCTTCAAAAATCGTACGGTCTTTTTGTGCTTCAAATAGCATGTTTTGCATAATATTTCGTAAGCCTTCGCCAGCCATTTTTCGGCGTTGTTTAGCCTGTAGTGGTGCCGAGTTTGTTGTGTTTTCAACCTTAATGTTGGTACAAGGCAATACGGTTAATGTTACTTTAGGAAATATTTTTCGTGGGTGTGCATCGGATAAACGGCCAAAATAAGATTGCGCTGCACCACTAACATGGACAGGTAAAATCTTTGCGCCTGTCCGCGCAGCAATAAAGCCCGGCCCATCATATACTTTCATGAGTGCGCCAGTGAGGGTGATGCGACCTTCTGGAAATATAACGACATTTTCACCTGCTTTAAGCCGCCAGATTACTTTTTTAATGGCTAATGGGCTGCTAGGGTTAACTGCTAAGTGTGGGGTCAGACGTAAAAACTGTCTAAAGATTATATTTTTTAGTACGTCTGTGTGGACAACAAACGTTGCTTTCTTTTTTAAAAATAAACCAAGTAAGAAGCCATCTAAGAAGGATTCATGGTTGGCAACAATAATGAGACCATCTTCCTTGGGAATGTTTTCTAGGCCATTGACTTTGACTCGAAAAATAATCTTACATAGTAGACGTAAAATACTGGCTATCATTTGAAACCCCCCTAATATTAAATTTCATTTTTTATATAATTTAATACGTTATCTATCGCTGTTTCTATGTGCGGCTTGTCGACCCAAAAAAACACTTCCTTACCTTTTTTTTCACTTTGTAGTGCACCGCATTGATATAGCAATTTTAGATGATGCATGACTGCAGAGCGGCTTAATGTTGAGCCTGCTACTATTTGTATAATATTTAATTTCTCATCTTTATCAAAGCTTAGCAGAATTCTTTGCCGTTGCTCGTCCCCTAGTGCAATAAACAGATCGGATATTTTTTCCCATTCGTCAGGAATAATAGGAAATAGTTTCATAACTATATGATTAGTTATTTAGTTATATTTGTCAAGTTTTTAAATTAATATATATTTAGTGGCAAGAACTAGTGTAAATTGCAGCACAAAAAATAGAATAAATTGTTAGAATGTTTTGTAGCTGGAACTTCAGTTTGATGTGAAATTATTTTATTTCAACTGAAATAGGGTGTGGGCTGGTCTCTTTTGACTAAGTAAAATTATTTATCTTAATCATCTAAATTAGACGCTATTAAATACGTAGTATTCATATTCGCAAGAATGCGAGGTGTATAGTGCTCTGCCATATTAACTCCGTAACACTATTACAACTCTGCAATAGCATTAAGTTCTTCAGGCTCTGCTACTTGTGCTACTTGTGCTACTTGTGCTACTTGTGCTACTTGTGCTACTTGTGCTACTTGTGCTACTTCGTTCTGTAAGGTTTGGTGACGTTGCGCAAGTTTATCCGTCGTCAGCTCGCCTAGTACTCCATTGCTGATGATTGCTAGCGCAGCTTCTGGTT
>CAYXOR010000050.1:0-5234 GCA_964466895.1 uncultured Methylophilaceae bacterium
ACCCTAACAGCTGATTGGAGCATGAACCGAGACTTGTTTGCTTGGGCGGTACAAGTCGGTAAGCCTCAGGTGTTTTTAGAAGATATCAGAGAAAGAAGTCGCTACGAGTTGACTGAAAGCGATTATAAACGGAAGCAGAGTAGCAACCTTGCTGTTTGCCTGGGCTTAATAAAGGAAAATAACTATTACCGAGACCCGACTCGGTATCAAATATGCGGACATGGTGGAGAAGAGGCTATTTTTTATCAACGCCACCCTGCACTTTGTAGCAGCGGCTGGACAGACCTTGCCACTACATCAGACTAACTCACATGGCCGAAGCTAAACTTGAACCAGTACAAGTAGAGGATTTCAAGCTGCTGAATGCGACACCAGAATATATCGCACAGTTTAAAGAAGCTTTAGCATACTTACAAACCAGCCCAACTGCTAAGCAACTGTTACAAGGTTTACTAGAACAAGAAGTCGCCATCCACTTTGTTGAGAACGTAGATGGTACTAAATATCACCATGAGGGCTCAAATAAAATAACGCCTGTTAATAACGATAACGTTGGCATGATGGCGAACGTAGCTCGAGCAAAAGTAAATTATCCAGCTAACACCATCGACTGGAACCCAAATGCATTATTGGTATACACGGATACAGAACATTCGGATCAACTAGACTTCAGTGACGATAAAGGCATCGACGAAGGGGTTGAATATCAAGGTGCACTCTCACCCGCGCTGATGCTCATGCATGAAGCAGGCCATGCGCTAGACCCCAACTATTTAAAGAACCTAGACAATACAAATAATCAGCGTTATGGCAATGACGCTGAGCAATATGCAGCAAAAAGTGTTGAGCATGTGATCGCAAAAGAGCTGGGTGAAGGCCTCCGTTTAAATCACGGTGGCAGTTGGCAACAGAGTCCTTCATCTACCTTACATACGGTAGCAAATAAAGACAGTGAAGTGTTGCAATGGCAACAACATCACGAAGGTGATGCAGTTATTGTCACTGGTGGTCTGTTTACAAAAATTGCTGTGCATGATGTAAAAAAAGATAAAAACATTAAGAACGTCACCCCAAACTTTGGCAACTATGTTGCTGAAACAAACACTTTCATTATGACAACGGAGTCTAGCATTGTCGTGCAAGGCAGTTTGACCGTGCGTTATGAGCAACAGACACAAGAAGTCAACGGCACTACACAGATTAATATTGAAGCGGGCAAGCTTAAAATAAAAGCGGTAGAGAATAAGCCTAACATATCAAGCTACAATACATTACAGCACCATGAAATGACAAAAGAGACAGTGATAGCAACATTGGCAGAGAAAGGGCATGACAACTTAAAAACGTTATATCCTTATTTAAGTGAGCATTTCTCTGCGCTAATGGTTGAGTCAGGCGTGGATAAGGTCGCCGTACTTAATCGTAATGTGCTTAAGCAAACAAAAGATATGACAACCGTGCAGTTGGTCGACAATCTAAACCGGTTAGCTGTTACTGTTAATAGTGAGCAGACTGCTGCTGCAGTGTTGGATGATGAAATAGAAGTGTTGGATGATGAAATAGATATGATGCAATAAATTATATTTGCTAAGTACTTTTCTAAGATTAAAACTCTAGTGGATCAATATCAACAGCCCATCGGATTTTTGATCCTAACTTTTCTGCGCGTAATTGCGGTATCCATTTTTTTAAAAACCGCCGCAACACTTGTCTGTTATCTGCCTGTAACAATAACTGGCCGCGCTCCATATTTTTCAAACGCTCCATCTGTGGGCGCACAACATCATAAATCATGACTTCATCAGTCATTTCTCTACCTAACGTCATAGCGATATTTAAAAACTGTAGCACTTGATTGTAATGACTCGCTTCTGCCTTTAACAAAGCAAAATAACTTGTTGGTGGAAACTGCATGGCGGTACGCTCATCCAAAAGCATATTGGCATAAGCCTCATAATCTTGACTACGTAAAGCATGGAATAAATCATGTTGTGGAAATGCCGTTTGTATTAATACTTCACCTGCAATTTCAGCGCGGCCTGCTCGGCCAGAAACCTGCATGAGTTGTGAAAATAAACGTTCACTAGCACGAAAATCTGGACTAAATAATGCGGTATCAGTATCAATGACACCCACCAAAGATAAGTGCGGAAAATCATGCCCCTTAGCCAACATTTGTGTGCCAACTAAAATATCAATCTCTTGATTATGTACGCGTGTAAGGATATCCGTAAGCGCATCTTTATTACGCACGCTATCTCTATCCACTCTGGCAATACGGGCTATTGGAAATAACGTCGTAAGCGTTTGTTGCAAGCGCTGCGTGGCTTGGCCAACTGCACCTAGATCAGCATTGCCGCAACTAGGGCACTGCACTGGAATGCTTTGCTCATGCCCACAATGGTGACATTTCAAACGTTGTTGATGTAAATGCACAACCAGCTTTGCCGAACAGCGCATACAAGGTGCTATCCATTGGCATGCATTGCAATGCATGACGGGTGCATAGCCACGCCGGTTAATAAACAATAAACTTTGCTCACCACGCTTTAAGCGCTCACGTATACCATTAATCAATAGTGGTGACAGCCCATTTTCAACAGGTGATTTGGCAATATCAATACAATGAATTTTTGGTAATTGTGCCTTGGCAACAGCACGTGTTTTTAAACGCAATAATCCATATTGCTGTTTTTTAGCTAAATACCAAGTTTCCAATGAGGGTGTTGCACTTCCCATCATGATAGGAATATCTAATTGCTTAGCGCGCACCATCGCCACATCACGCGCATGGTAACGCATACCATCATGCTGCTTATAAGAGCCATCATGCTCTTCATCAATAATAATCACTTTTAAATATGGCATAGGTGTGAACACGCTGAGACGCGTGCCAATCACAATCTTAACTGCACCTGTACTGGCTGCTTGCCAATTTTGTAAGCGCTCACTCTCACTTAGGTTACTATGTAAAGTCACCAGTGAAAACTGGCTTAAGCGACTTCTAAAACGTGCTTCTAACTGTGGTGTTAAATTAATTTCTGGTACTAATATGAGTGCTTGTGCATTTTTTTCTTGCAGAATTTTTTGTAGTAACTGAATATAAACTTCAGTTTTTCCGCTACCCGTAATGCCATGTAACAACCACGGTTTAAAACAATTGGGTTCAGATAAAACAGTATCAATTGCATGCTGTTGATCAGCATTTAGATTTGGCTCAATAACTGATGATGGCAGTAAAGCTTTCACTTTAACGACTTCATCTTTCTGCAAGCAACCCATGGACTCCAATTGTATAATCGCCTTACGCCAAGTACTGGCTAATTCCGCCAGCTGACTTTCAGATAGGCCTTCATTCTCTTGCAAAGCTGTCACAATGCGCTTTAATACGACTTGCCGCTTTGGCAAGTCATCAATATCTACCACTTTTTTTAACGCATAAACAAATGTTTTACGCGTTACCGCTGGCTTTAGTTGCCGTAAACGCAGTGGCAGTATCGACATTAAAGTTTGTCCGATAGGGTAGTGGTAATACTCTGCGCAAAAATTGAGCAGCTTAAATACTTTTGTATCAAACACCTCATCTTCAAACACATGACTAACTGTTTTTAATTTACCTAATGCAATATCAGAGGAATCTGTTATTTCTACAATCACACCAACCAAATGACGCCCGGAAAACGAAACCACAACACGTGCACCAACCTTCGCATTAAAACCATTATTCAAATAATCGAATAATCGATTTAATGGCACATCAAGCGCAACCCTAAGAATTTGAATAGATGACATGTAAATAAGCGTGATTAGAATGTTATTAGGTTAAAATAATGGCTTCGTTGAATTAATGCAACACTTCAATATAAAGAAGCGCCTCTTGAAAGACATCATCTCAGATTTACTACTGCAAGCTGCAAAAACACTTAATGCAGATATTAGCAGCTTATCGATACAGTTGGAGCGTCCGAAATCTGCTGATCATGGTGATTTTTCTAGCAACTTAGCATTAATGTTAGCAAAACCGTTACGCCAAAATCCGCGTATTATTGCTGAAAAACTTATTAAAGCTTTACCGCAAAATGACGCTATTGAGAAAGTTGAAATTGCGGGCGCTGGTTTTATTAATTTCTTTTTAGCAAATACAACTAAACAACTTATCGTACGCGAGATTCTACAAGCAGGTAAACAATTCGGCCATAACAAAAAGGGTAAGGGTGAAAAGGTACAAGTAGAATTTGTTTCTGCTAATCCCACTGGGCCATTACATATTGGCCATGGTCGCGGTGCCGCAGTCGGTGATTGTTTATGTCGCTTACTTGCTGCCAATGGCTGGGACGTCACACGCGAGTTTTACTACAATGATGCTGGCGCGCAAATCAACAACTTAAGCAAATCTGTAATAGCGCGTGCGAATGGCATTGCAACAGATGATGCAAGCTTTCCTGAAGATGGTTATCGCGGCGACTATATTGCTGATATTGCTAAGGCCTTTTTAGCCAAAAAGACGGTCTCAGCAGATGATATACAAGTCAGCGCCAGCGGTGATCTAAACGATGAAGCAGCCGTACGTCAGTTTAGTGTCGCTTACTTAAGGCATGAGCAGGACCTAGATTTACAAGCCTTCCAAATTAAGTTTGATGTGTTCTCACTAGAAAGCGCCCTATACGCATCAGGCAAGGTAGAAAAGACTGTCCAAGCTTTAATTAACAGTGGCCACACCTACGAAAAAGACGATGCCCTTTGGTTACGAACGACAGCCTTTGCTGATGATAAAGATCGTGTTATGCGTAAAAAAGAGGGGGGTTACACTTACTTTGTACCCGATGTAACTTACCACTTAGAAAAATGGAACCGTGGATTTAAACAAGTTATTAATGAGCAAGGTGCCGATCACCATAGCACCATTACAAGAGTGCGCGCTGGCTTACAAGCCTTAAATGTTGGCATTCCTAAAAACTGGCCAAGCTATGTCTTACACCAAATGGTGACTGTCATGCGTGGTGGCAAAGAAGTTAAACTCTCTAAACGTTCAGGCAGTTACCTCACGCTGCGTGATTTAATAGAAGAAGTCGGATGTGATGCAACACGTTACTTTTTGGCCGCGCGTAAGGCAGATTCTCAATTAGTGTTTGATATTGATCTTGCACGCTCACAGAGCAATGACAACCCAGTCTTTTATATTCAGTATGCGCATGCGCGTATTTGCAGCGTATTATCACAATGGAATGGCGATA
>CAYXOR010000050.1:5334-7909 GCA_964466895.1 uncultured Methylophilaceae bacterium
ATTCAGTATGCGCATGCGCGTATTTGCAGCGTATTATCACAATGGAATGGCGATATAGCCAGTTTAAATGCTTGCGATTTAAATGCGCTTTCATCACCACAAGAAACTGTGCTCATGCAAAAATTAAGCAGCTTTCCTGAAGTAGTAAAATCCGCAGCTAACGATTTAACCCCTCACACCATTGCCAATTACTTAAAAGAATGTGCAAGTGAGCTTCACAGCTATTACAATGACACCAAGTTTTTGGTCGATGAACAAGAAACTAAACTTGCACGCCTAGCACTCATTACTGCAACACAGCATGTGCTTAAAAATGGTTTGGCCTTGCTTGGTGTTAGCGCACCAACTAAAATGTAGTACATCAACAGGTAAAAATTATGAGTAGAGATTACAAACCCAAACAAAAAAACAATAGTAAAGGCAGTCCTTTTCTTTCAGGCTTCCTTTTAGGTTTCTTACTAGGCGTCATTGCCACAACGGCACTCACCATGTATATCAAAGGTGATACCAGCCCCTTTCAAGATGAAAGAAACAATACGCCCGCAACTGAATCAAGCATTGGTCAACAATCAGAAAACACCAATACAAAAGATACGCAAACAACCAGTGATTTTGATTTTTATACCATACTACCTGAGACAGAAAGCACTGTCACTGAAAGAGAAATCAAAGACAACCCGACAACCATTAAAAATGACAGCGCCTTTTTGCAAGTCGGCGCCTTTCAAAACGAGGCAGATGCAGACAACATGAAAGCCAAGCTAGCATTACAGGGTTTTGAGGCAGTCGTACAAACTGCCTCTATACCAGATAAAGGCATATGGCATCGCGTGCGTATTGGCCCTCTCAGAAACATTGAACAAATCAATAAAGTGCGTAGTAATTTGAAAGACAATGGCTTTAATGCAGATCTCATTAAAGTACAAAGAGAAACCAAACAATAATAAATTCATTAATAGATTGAATTAATTGTCATCTTTTACGGTCTGTTATCGTTATAAGTACATGAATAGTAATTAAATAGAAACATTTTAAGGACAAATATGAATAAGTTTTTAACCACGCTAATGTTAACTTTTACAGCAATAACCATTAGCACAACGGCCATTGCGGAACCGCAACCAGGACAAGATTTTGACTTAGTCACAAAACAAATCCCTACAGATGACCCTAATAAGATTGAAGTCATGGAAGTTTTTTGGTACGGCTGCATTCATTGCTATCAAATGGAAACACCATTAACACCGTGGATTAAGAAATTACCTGCCGACGTAACGTTTAAACATATGCCAGCTTTACCACGTGCTGACTGGGCGCCGATGGCAAAGGCTTACTTTGCGATGGAATCTTTAGGTATTTTGTCTCAATATCATGGCGCATTATTTAAGGCAGTGCATAAACAAAAAGTGTTGAATCCAACCGATGAAAAAGCAGCGATTGCATGGTTAACAGCGGCCAGCGGTCTAGACAAAGCAAAAGTAGAAAAAGCTTTTAATTCATTCACCGTATCAACAAACTTAAAACGTGCTGCACAAATTTTTCGCGCTTCTGGTGCAACAGGCGTCCCAAGTTTAATTATTGATGGTAAATACATTACCTCTGGCACCATGGCAGGCGGCAACGCCAAAGCATTAGAAGTAGCCGACTACATTATTAAAAATGTACGTAAAGCCAAGGCCAAAGCTAAAAAAGAACCCGTAAAAAAGTAGACAAGGCAGCTGATAAAGTCAAGTTGCCTAGCAGGCTCAAATAACTAAACTGCTATTACTTGTTTACGCTAAACCCGCTGATGTTTATTCACAGCGGGTTTTTTGTAGGTTAACATTAACCGCATGAAACTATTTATTACTGGCGCATCTAGTGGTATTGGCCAAGCACTAGCCCGTGAATGTGCTGCACGTTACCGCAATAACACTTGCATCCTAGGCCTTGTTGGTCGTCAATATGAGGCCTTGCAGATGCTAGCTAACGAACTGGAAACAAAACATAACGCCACCTGTGCCATCTATATGCTAGATGTACGCGATAGCGCCGCTTTGCAAAAAGCCGCTTCTGATTTTATTGTGCGCTATGACGCACCCAATATCGTTATTGCCAATGCAGGCGTTAGTCGCGGTACGTTAACTGAGCACGAAGAAGATATTTCTGCCTTTCAAGCCATCATGGATATTAATGTCATGGGCATGGTGCATACATTTAATCCCTTTATCGCTGCCATGCGTAATAACATTAAAAGCCTCCAACAAGCACAATTAGTGGGTGTTGCTAGTGTTGCTGGCATTCGTGGCTTGCCAGGCGCAGGTGCTTATAGTGCCAGTAAAGCTGCTGTCATGAGTTACCTTGAAAGTCTTCGTGTTGAAATGAAATCTTATGGTATTACAGTCACAACAATCGCACCTGGCTATATCCGTTCACCCATGACTGATATCAACCAATACAATATGCCATTTTTAATGGATATTGATGTTTTTGCTAGTCAATTTATGGATGCGGTAGAGAAAAAACGCCGTTTTATTTTCATCCCATGGCAAATGGGTTGGGTTGCAAGAGTCATGCGATTAATACCAGCAGGATT
>CAYXOR010000051.1:0-7616 GCA_964466895.1 uncultured Methylophilaceae bacterium
CATTTATTCGCACATTTATTCCGCATTTATTCCGCATTTATTCCGCACCATTTATTCCGCATTTATTCCGACCCCATTTATTCCATTTATTCTCCCCTTTTACTTTCCAATTGTTTTGTAAGCTCCGAAAAACCCTTAGAAATACATGGCTCTTGATTGAGCCAAAATTTCAAACCTCCATTAGTTGCTAAACTCCCAACTCCAGAACCAATATTTACACTCTTTGCCAAAATTTCGCCTGTCTCTATATCCACCAGCAACTCACCATCAACCTTGGTGGACAGAAAGGGAATAGGTGCTTTTCTGTGAATCTCTATAGCAAACCTTTCATCTAAAATTTGTAAATAGCCATAAGGCATTTTCTGAATCGGTTGCAATATTTGATGCAAATTTCCCATGACCCCTGGATTCTCCTTCTCCCATTCATCAAGCGTTTTATATACCCAAAACCCTGCTTCAGTTGAACAGTAGTATTTGTGCATCACTACTGTTGGAATCCAATCCCAAAAGGGAATAAGAAACATAATAAAAGCTGCACCCCAGCCCCAGCGCATGACGCGCTTACCATTTTTCTTGGCGTAACTAATTGCCCATGACACTACGCCAATCGCAATCAGCAAATACAGCCCCATTACCAGAATAATAACTAAACCCATTGTTGACTCCTTTGGATAATAAGATTAAGTATTTTAAGTTTGTTCTTCATTTTTTCTTTTCCTCTTCCAATGGCTTCTGCTTCACTGCTGTTTGCTGTTGCTCATGTTGATTCGTTTCCGTCTTACCCAACACCACTGCTTCATCCACTTGCAAGCCTTTTGGCAGCTGATGCGTAATAAACAGAATCGTGACTTTACCTTTTAGCTTATTAACCGTTTGTGCAAACTGCTCTGCCGTTTGTTGATCTAGGTTTGATACTGCTTCATCAAAAATAAGCACTTTAGGTTGTTTGAGCAAAGCTCTGGCGATGGCAATACGTTGCTTTTGTCCACCACTTAAACCTGTACCATGCTCACCTACTGTGGTTTGGTAGCCTTGCGGTAGGCTTTCGATAGTTTGGTGAATTTCTGCTAGTTTGCAAGCTTGGATAATTTGCTCAAAGCTAGCATGTGGGTTAGCGAGAATAAGGTTGTCATAAATAGTGCCTGCGAAGAGTACGGTTTCTTGCGGGACAACGCCAAAGTAGTTACGCAATTCATTGGCAGCTAGGTAGCTGATATCTTGTCCGTTAAGCTTAATGTTGCCCTCTTGTGGGCGATAAAAACCTAATAGAAGTTTAGCTAAGGTGCTTTTACCGCAACCGCTAGGCCCTGTCACTAAAATACAATGCCCTGCCTGAATATTAAAACTAAGGTTACGGTAGAGCCATGGTAAGTCATCACCGTATTTAAAACCTAAACCATCGACCGTAATATTAATGGTTTGCTTGGTATTAGCACGGGTTGGTACTAAGGTTAATGGTTCTGCTGGGGCGTTCATGACATCACCTAGGCGTTTTACGGCTATATCCGCTTGTTGAAACTCTTGCCATAAACCAACTAGCCGCATAACAGGGCCTGACAATCGACTTGAAAACATTTGAAAAGCCACCAACATGCCGATGGTAAACGTGCTGTCGTTCATCACTATCCAAGCACCTACACAAAGAATAGAAAGCGTTTGTAGTTGCTCTAAACTACTGGCAGCTGTGTTGTAGGTAATAGAAAGCTTGCGGCTATCAAAGGTGGCATTAAGATAGGTTCTTAAAAATTCGCTAAAGGTTTGTTTAAGTTGCGGCTCCATTTGTAGAGATTTAACCGTTTCCACCCCTGAAACATATTCAGTTAAAAACGCTTGATTACGCGCCCCTACCATAAACTGGTGGTTTAGCTTGGCACGGATAAGTGGGGTAACAAAAAAGCTTAAGATGGAAATAAGCACTAACACCACAACTGATATAAGCGCGAGCTGCCAGCTATACCAAAACATAATGGCGAGAAACACTATCAAAAATGGAAAATCGAGCAGCAAGGTGACTAAGCCGCCTGCTAAAAAATTACGAATGGTTTCTACACCCTGCACGCGCGCGATAATAACGCCTGTAGGACGATTGTCGTAATAACGGACAGGTAAATCCATTAAATGACTGAATACTTTATGGCCTAAAGTCGCATCAATACGGTTGCCTGTATGCAACACCAGGTACTGCCGCACCCAGCCCATGATAGAACTGAAAATAAGAAATATAAGCAGCGCCGCAGCAATAACAACCAAGGTATTGGTGGTGTGATGAACAATGACTTTGTCGATAATAACTTGTGTACAAATAGGCACTGCCAAACCTACGACTTGAATGGCAAATGAGGCTGTGAGCACTTCTGACCATATTTTTTTATATTTAAGCAGCTCTGGTATAAACCATTTAAATCCAAATTCTTTTTGCTCGTGTTGTTGTTTATCCGCTATTGATGTTGCATCAACCCCGCTCTCATCCCCTGCAACTGCCTCAGATGCCTTACGCGCCATGATGAAGTGACCCGTTAAGCGTAGCTGAACATCTTTAATCGCTAGGGTTTGTGGCGCCGCTTGTGCTTCATTTTGATCTAGTTCTAATAACAACACTCTGTCTTTATCTAAACTTAAGATAAGCGCTAATGAATGCGGGGATTGCTCGGCCTGTTCTTCTGGCGGACGTGTTTCAGGTTGTAAATCTTGAGGCTCAGGATTCTGTGATTGAAAACCCTGTGATTGCAAATCTTGCGATTTAGAAGCTTGTGATGGCAAAGCCTGTGCCGTACCTGAATCTTCAGTTTCGGCAGCCAACTTAGTTATTTGTTGAGTTGTTTGTTGATCTGCCTTGAGTATGGCCAAACAAGGTAATGAGGCTTTACTTAGATTAGTAAGTTTAGCGGCTTTAATAGACGTGTCGAAGCCGAAACTTTGCAACGCCGTTTCGAGTTGGATATTAGTATAGGGTGGCGGATACTGCTTAAGCAGCAAATCTGCATCAAACGGTATGCGATTAAGCTGACATAATGCACTTAATGCGCTGACGAACGCCCCTGATGTAAGTGGATATTGTGTGGCCACTTAAAACAACCTCTCTATTTATTATTTTTATTGCTAAATATTTATTAATATTTGGAGAGAAGTCTAATGCGTTCGCGCTTCCTGTTTTCTTTTTTTTATTGCTTATTTTTTTGCTACTGGAGGAAACAATAATCGATAAAATCAAATCACGCAAGAAAGTTTTACGAAAAAAATAATTTATTCTAAAAGGCCAGTTACATATAACCAAACCCAAAAACTATGTAATTAAAACGCATTAAAAAGTCGCGTAAGAATAAAATAATTATTGATTTGATTATATTGTCTTCGTCAAATTTAACCATTTATTTATTTCAACTTCAGGATAAGCTTTATCCAAAGCCTTAGCACCGACCTTGAGTTTACTTACCCAGCCCTTACCTCTAGAGAATAAATCTTCCAATATTAGCTGTACACGATCCGGATTGCTTTCTTTAAAATATGCAAGCAAAGAGGCTGCTTGAAGTAAGTCTTTATTGGATTTCCCCATATACGCCCCTGATCGAATACCATAAACAATTAATTTATGTAGGCAATATCTTACAGGGTTCGGCACGTTGACTAAAATAGCTTTGCTCCTATCAAAGATAATGGCCTGATACACATCTTGCAGTGAGAATTCCATAAACCTCAATGGCTGCAAGACAATATTCAGCTGCTTGTTCAGAAATGGTTCTTCCCCACCTCTATGTAAAGTCGTCAAGAAATCCAATCTAAATGAGGGGTCATCAAGTGACAAATGGCTGCCCTGATTCTTACCGCCTAAAGACTGTATGGGTAGAAAACCCATATTGAGGGAATCAATTGCTTCTTGTGTTTGCACCTCTATATTTGATGGCAAGGCAATTGAAACACTTTTTCCAGCATGGGCAAAATCAATATCCTGCGTTCTAGATGAATCACCCCACTTAACACCAAGCATATTGCCATAAGCTAGAAAGGCATGCGTCCCAACCAATACGCCACCTGCCCTAAAAAAACCATACTCGTATAACCGACTAATAACCTTTATATGTTTCGGCAACACTTCAGTGCAACCTAGTGCAATTGCTGCATCAGCAAGCGGCGTTATTTTGTCGATAACAGAATTACCATGAATTTTTTTATCCATGAGTATTCTTAGTTTTTCACTATCTCTTCCGACAAATATCTGCTTTATTTTCCCCACGGGCTCTCTGTATTGGAAATACCAATAAGCATTTCCTTTTACTTGTTTTACGGCAAAAGAACCTTTTAAGTCAGCAATAGAACGTAATTGCTGTGTACTTATACAATCATCTAGCAACTGCGAATATGCTGTTTGTGCTGGAGCTGATAAGTCTGAATATAATTTAACCATAGTTATACTAGGTAATTTAAAAAACTAGTATAACTAATCGTAAGTGCAAGTCAAGCTCAACAACACAACCCAATAAAAAACATATCGGGAAAAAATTATTTAAGAATAAAACGAAAAAAGCGAGCACTTATCGCTACGTGCTCGCTTTTTAATTGGCGGAGTGGACGGGACTCGAACCCGCGACCCCCGGCGTGACAGGCCGGTATTCTAACCAACTGAACTACCACTCCAGTTAACTGTTATTACCTAGTTTGAACTACCCTTTGATTACCACAAAAATAAAGAGCGCTAAAAACAGCACTCTTCATTATTTTTAAGGCAAATGTTGTAAAAAGCTTTGGTGGGTGCTAACGGGGTCGAACCGCTGACATTCGCCTTGTAAGGGCGACGCTCTACCAACTGAGCTAAGCACCCTGCATCACTTTACAAACGATAATTCTATAAAACTAGCAGTGCTCGTTGATTAACTACTCAACCAACGAAGTGCGCTAGTTTACAGCATCTTTAAGCGCTTTACCAGCCCTGAATTTAGGCGAATTTGCCGCCTTAATTTGAATGGTTGCACCTGTACGAGGGTTACGGCCAGCACGTGCTGCACGCTTACCGACATAAAACGTACCAAAACCAATTAAAGTCACTAAATTACCTTTTTTAAGTGATTTTGTAATCGCTTCTGTTGTTGCATCTAGAGAACGGCCTGCTGCAGCTTTAGATATACCAGCTGCTTTTGCAATTTGATCAATCAATTCTGACTTATTCACGAGTAATCCCCTCAAATGTTATTAATATATATTCTACTAACTATCACAGTTAAGACTGTACACCTTTATAGCAAGCGATAAAAGCCTCTGTCAAGCATTTAAGTGCCTATTTGAATGATAATGTTAAATAAATAATGACCGCTTCAAAAAACTTAATGTGTTACGGGTGTTTTTTTGTCTTCTGGCTTATCTGCAACTTCCGCTGGCACTTTTTCTGCTGCCGAATCTAGCGATTTTGGCATGGTCACTAACGCATGCTCTAACACCTGCTCTATCCACTTTACCGGATGAATCTGTAGCTGATTTTTGATGTTTTCAGGGATTTCAACTAAATCTTTAACATTCGCCTCTGGTATCAGCACCGTTTTAATACCGCCGCGATGCGCTGCTAGTAACTTTTCTTTTAGTCCGCCAATGGGCAACACTTCGCCACGCAAGGTAATTTCACCTGTCATGGCAACGTCGGCTCTAACGGGTATATTAGTTAAAATAGAAACGATAGCTGTTGTTAGCGCAACACCCGCACTAGGGCCATCTTTTGGCGTTGCGCCTTCAGGTAAGTGAATGTGAATATCATGCTTTTCATAGAAATTTTCATCAATACCAAATCTAGCAGCACGACTTCTCACAACACTCATCGCCGCTTGGGTTGATTCTTGCATAACCTCGCCCAGTTTACCTGTCGTAATCGTTTTACCTTTGCCTGGCAAAATAACCGCCTCTACCGTTAGTAATTCACCTCCTACAGATGTCCAAGCCAAGCCTGTTACTTGCCCTACTTGATCCTCTTTAGCAGCGACGCCATAATCGTATTTATATACACCCAGGTAATCTTCAAGATTTTCGACTGCCACAATCATTTTCTTGGCTGCTTTTAAACTTGCACCGTCATCAGCACGATGATATTTTTCAGCATCATTTTTACTAAGTAATAATTCTTTTACTACCTTACGGCAAACTTTAGCTATCTCTTGCTCTAAGCGACGTACGCCTGCCTCGCGCGTGTAATACTGCACAATGTGACGTATCACATCTTCTGCAATATTAATTTCATTGGCTTTAAGGCCATGTGCCTTAAGCTGCTTAGGTAACAAATAACGGATAGCAATATTCACTTTCTCGTCTTCTGTATAGCCTGCAATACGAATAATCTCCATACGATCGAGCAACGGTGCAGGGATATCCATGCTATTAGCGGTCGCGACAAACATCACATCAGATAAATCATACTCAACCTCTACATAATGATCGACAAACGTATGGTTTTGCTCAGGATCTAGTACTTCTAGCAAAGCAGATGATGGGTCGCCACGCATGTCTTGACCCATTTTATCCACTTCATCTAATAAAAATAGCGGGTTTTTAACGCCGACTTTACTCATGCTTTGTAGCACTTTTCCCGGCATCGAGCCGATATAAGTACGTCGATGACCGCGTATTTCTGCTTCATCACGCACGCCGCCTAATGCCATGCGTATAAATTTGCGATTTACCGCTTTTGCAATACTTTGCCCTAGTGAAGTTTTACCAACGCCTGGCGGCCCTACAAGGCATAAAATAGGTGCTTTAAGTTTGCCAACACGTTGCTGTACCGCCAAGTATTCGATAATACGTTCTTTTACTTTTTCTAGGCCATAATGATCAGCATCTAGTATTTGTTCGGCCACGGCGAGCTCTTTACTAATTCTCGTTTTTTTCTTCCACGGTAAATTAAGCAAGGTATCGATAAAATTACGGACAACCGATGCTTCGGCAGACATAGGTGACATTAATTTAAGCTTTTTCAGTTCTGAATTGACTTTAACAAGTGCCTCTTTTGTCATGCCAGCACTTTTAATACGCTTCTCTAGCGCTTCCATCTCGGCATTTTCATCTTGCTCGCCAAGCTCTTTTTGAATCGCTTTCACTTGTTCATTTAGATAATACTCACGTTGACTTTTTTCCATTTGACGCTTAACACGCCCGCGAATACGCTTTTCGACTTGTAGAATATCGATTTCGGATTCCATTAAATGTAGCAGGTGCTCTAAGCGCTCAGCAATGCTTAACATCTCTAGTATTCTTTGTTTTTCTTCTAACTTTAACGTTAAGTGTGCAGAAATTGTATCAGCTAAGCGCCCTGCTTCATCAATCGTTGCCAGTGATGTAAGGATTTCTGGTGGGATTTTTTTATTCAGTTTTACGTACTGATCAAATTGTGTCAGCACTGTACGCATCAACGCTTCTAATTCACTTTCATCCTCTTCTATAGGTTCTATTTTTTCAGACGCGGCGACAAAGCAGTCTTCTGTTACCTCGAACTCAGAAATGCGGACGCGATGTAAACCTTCAACCAGCACTTTTACCGTGCCATCAGGTAGTTTAAGCATTTGCAAAACAGTGGCTAACGTACCGATTTCATACAAATCATCGGCATTAGGCTCATCTTTAGTCGCTGATTTTTGCGCCACTAG
>CAYXOR010000052.1:0-6672 GCA_964466895.1 uncultured Methylophilaceae bacterium
AGTTTGTTTTCTTCTACCGCCACACCAAAACTAGTTTCAACCGCTTTAGCGTAAATCTCATCTCTTACTTGGTCGCCATATTGTTGATTAACCAAGCCCAAAGGTGCTTTACCTGGACGAAAACCAGAAAACTTCGCAGTACGCGAAATTTCTGAAAGTCTTTGCTTAATTTGGCCTTCTAAAGGTGCTAGCGGCACCTTGATTGTCATGCTACGTTCAAGATTACTGATTTTTTCAACAGCTGCTGCCATGTTGCACTTCCTGTAAATTGTGTTCAAACGAACGTTAATTGTTGATGGTGCGAAAGGAGAGACTCGAACTCTCACGCCTTGCGGCGCTGGTACCTAAAACCAGTGCGTCTACCAATTCCGCCACTCTCGCATGTATTTAATGGTTTAGCTTAACAATTCAACCATAAACACTGAAGGCGACATTGTATCTTAAATACCACCAACTCGAAAAGATTAATATCAGCAAAAATGCAGTCACTATTCAAAAACTTGTTCATATAAGCCATGATTCTTATGTTTTATGCAAGTCTGCATGGTAAATATGTCATTAAACATTGACAGCTAAGCCCTGCTAATTGCAAACTGTTATATATTGAAGATTACAAGATAAAACAATATGTCGAACACTAACCATAACGCTGAAAACAGCATGTTGCGCGCTGAATTAGAATTATTAATGAAAGAGCGTGAAACCTTGCTAGTCATTGCAGGTGCAGCTGCAAGCCTCATCGCAGAGCTCAACTCTGATGACTTGCCTATTCGTACTGTCGAGGCGGCTGATTTATTAGCCACTAACGTCAACCTACTACCAGATGAAACGCTGCAAGATGCTTTAGCCTCAGTACGTGCCAAGATAGAGAGTTAAAAAGTTTTAGCCCGTCAAGGGCTGTTGGCGTCAGTTAATACTCACCATTTAATATCAACCATGCAAGTTCAATTAAAAATCATTTTATTAGCTGTAGTCTGCCTACTCACCGTTGGCTGCGCCACAACCCAATATCAAGCTAAACCCTTAGATATAAAAAAAATAACAGCAAAAATTCTCACTAAAGACCCGCATAGTAAGGCATTTAATAATTACTTAATTAAGCAAGGTTATCAAAAAGAAACACTGCCATTTAAAAACTGGGGCTTGGATGAGTTGACTTTATCCGCCTTGTTCCACCACACCAAACTTGATGTCGCCAAAGCACAGTTAGCATTAGCCACATCCGCTATTCAAACTGCAGGCATTAAGCAACGTCCTGTGCTTAATGGCAGTATAGAAAAAAGCAACCAAGCGAACGGCGACAAAAGACCATGGGCTTACGGTTTAAATGTTGAAATCCCTATAGAGACCAACAACAAACGAGCATTAAGCATTGAAGAAGCACAACGACTTGCAGATGCAGCACATATGGATGTAGCAGACGTGGCATGGCAGTTACGCAACCAAATTGCGGTGGATTTTCTCGATTACCATCAAAATGCCGCCAAGGCTTCTTCACTTAACAAGCAATTAACCACACAAAATAATATTTTGAGCATGTTGCAAAAGCGTATTGATAGTGGCATTGCGCCTAAAACAGCGCTTAGCGTAGTTAAACTTCAAACATTAAAAACACAATCTGCACTAAGCCTTACACAAGCATCTATAGAAAAAATAAGGGCGCGCTTAGCAGCTGATGTCGGCTTAACTGCGAGCAAGTTTAAGCTAGTATCGATTAAGCCATTAGATGTTGAAATGGCGCTATCGCAACAAGCACGGCTGTTAGATATGCCGTTACAATCAAAAGCACTACAAGAACAAGCCTTACTAAACCGAATTGATGTACGCCGTAGTATGCAACAATATCTTGCAGCAGAAGCAAGAATAAAATTAGAAATCGCAAAGCAGACACCAGACATTACAATTAACCCAGGGTTTGTTTTTGATTTTGGCGATAAGATTTGGTCACTAGGGTTTTCTAGCTTACTCAATCTGCTCAATAAAAATCAGACTTTAGTTGCCAAGGCGATACAATTACGCGCTGTAGAAGGCGCTCAATTTGAACATCTACAGGCACAGATCATTGCTCATTTAGAACAGCAATATACAAACTATCATGCGGAGAAACAGGTTGCCATTGATGCGCAGACAAGACACTCAGCACAACGACAACTAACAAAAAACCTGCAAAAGCAATTTGATGCTGGCATGATTAGTCGATTAGACTTAAATCAAGCATCCTTGGCAAGCATAGAGACGCAGCAGCAAGTGTCTTATGCAAAATTTTCACTATTAAAAACTATGCAACAGATTGAAGATGTATTACAAGCCCCCCTATATAATGATTTTATAATGCCTAACTGAATATTATATGAACAAAAAAACAACGATTATTATTGCAATACAAGCACTACTCATCATTGCGTTATTTTGGATGCTCGTTTTTTACGCTAAAGACGAATACGAAGATTATCGCATTGAGCAAGAAGAGGAAATTGAAAGTGCTGACCGTGTTAGTGAAAAAGATGGTATTAGCATTATTAGCCTGTCAGAGGCCGTGCAAAAAAATAGCGACATTACTGTGGTGCAAGTTAAACCGATGCTTTTCGAAGGTAAAGTTAGCAGCTATGGCAGTGTGGTTCCCATCGACGCACTCACTCATGCAAGGGCTGAGTATTTAAGCCTTAGTGCAAAACTTCATACTGCGCGTCTTATTAGCCAAGAAAACTTGGCGCAGCACGAGCGCCTTAAAAACTTAAATGCTGATGATAAAAACGTTTCAGATCGCGTGGTTCAAAAAGCGTTAATGTTGGCCAATGCTGATCAAGCCAACATAAATGCTTATGCATTACAAATTAAAACCTTGCAATCTGGAATGCAATTGCAATGGGGGACGCCATTAGCGCAACTCTTATCACATCAAAAACTACCACCCTATTTGAACCGTCTGCTTAACAGATCAAACGTATTGGTAAGAGCCAGCTTGCCCAACAACGCATCAACGCCCCGTACCGGCGATACCATTAAAATTACACCACTTAATGAAGCAACCACGCCCATAAAAGCACAATATATTTCTGCCGCAGCACAAACAGATAATGAGGTATTAGGCAGAACCTTTTATTACAGTGCGCCTGGCAAATTCTTACGTACGGGTATGCGCGTTAATGTTGAAGCATCAGCGGCAAATAGTGAGGCAACTGAAGGCGTTATTATCCCAAGCGATGCTGTCGTTTGGTATGCGGGAAAATCTTGGGCATACTTTAAAAGCGGAAAAACGGAATTTATTCGTCAACCTATATTAGCTGAAATTGAAGTTGACGCAGGGTGGTTTAATCAAGGTATAGATGCCAATAGCGAGGTTGTTGTCAGTGGCGCGCAACTGCTCTTATCAGAAGAGTTTAAGTATTTAATTAAAAATGAAAATGAAGACTAAAAACAGCATGCAACACTTCTTTTCTATCCAGACACATTAATTATGATGACAGCCATCGTACGTTTTTCTATTCGCTATTATGGCGTTATGATTGGCTTGGCGCTAGCGATTGTTGTTTATGGCCTCTACAGCTTAACCCGTAGCAATCTTGATGTTTTTCCTGAGTTTTCACCAACACAAATCATCATTCAAACTGAATCACCTGGCCTATCTGCCGAACTGGTAGAAAGCCTTGTTAGCCAGCCTATCGAAACTTCAATTGCTGGCACCGTCGGCGTTGCGGATATGCGGTCGCAATCGATTCCAGGCCTATCTGTTGTAACGGTTATTTTCGATGAAAGCACCGATATATACCGTAACCGCCAGGTCATTGCAGAGCGACTAAGCACACTCAGCAACACACTGCCCAGGGGCATTACGCCAAACATTACACCACTCACCTCTTCCGCCAGTACAGTGCTGGGCTTTGGCGTTACCTCTAAACAACGTAGCTTAATGGCGCTGCGTACGGTTGTCGACTGGACAATTGTCCCGCACTTATTAGCGATTCCTGGTGTTGCTGATGTCAATGTTTTCGGTGGTGAAGTACGTCAATTTCAAGTAAGAATTAACCCTGCTAAATTAATACAATATAAGCTAAATATTAACGATGTCGTCATCGCTGCACAAAAAGCAACAGGCGTTAGTGGTGCAGGCTACATTCAAAACAACAACCAGCGTATTATTATTAATACGCAAGGACAAGCAGCCACCACAGAAGCGTTAGCAAAAGCAGCTATTACACATAGAAATGGCCATACCATTACCCTCGGCCATATAGGCCAAATTGTTGAAGGTGCTGCCCCATCTATTAGTGCTGCGGCCATTAACGAAGAAACCGGCATTTACTTATCAGTACAAGGACAATTAGGCGCCAACACACATGCTGTTACGCTTGCTATTGAAGCTGCACTACAAGCGCTAAAACCAACGCTAATAAAAGAAAATATCACTTTGCATGAGGGCTTATTTCGCCCTGCTAACTTTATTGAGACAGCAATAGAGGGTGTTCGTACAGATATTCTGATAGGCTCAATATTAGTTATTACGATTCTATTTTTCTTTTTATTCAACGTACGTACTGCTTTTATATCAGCCACAGCCATTCCACTATCACTACTAACAGCAACGATTGTATTAAATTACTTCAATGTTGGCCTCAATATCATGGTGTTAGGCGGATTAGCCATCGCGCTAGGTGAAGTCGTTGATGATGCCATTATCGATACAGAAAACATCTTTAGACGTTTAAAAGAGAATCGACTACTATCGCAACCAAAACCAACATACCAAGTCGTGCTTAATGCTTCTATGGAGGTGCGAAGTTCGGTTGTATATGCCACAATTATTGTCGCCTTAGTATTTATGCCTTTACTGACACTAAGTGGTGTTGCTGGCAAACTTTTTGCGCCACTTGGCCTAGCCTATATTACAGCCATCATGGCGTCTCTTGTCATTGCCCTAACCGTCACGCCTGCATTGTGCTATGCCTTATTAGGGAAATCTACATTAGATACTGGAGACTCCCCTGTTATTAAGGCGATTAAAAAACGTTATATCCGTCTGCTCTACAAAATTGAAAAAAATTATAAAGCTGTACTCAGCATCAGCTTTCTACTCATCGCTTTGGGTTTAGGTATATTGCCTTTATTTAAAAACCAATTCATCCCTGCCTTGCATGAAGGCCACTTTATTATGCACATGACAGCGGTACCAGGCACATCAGAGCATGAATCATTAAGACTAGGCAAAAAAGTCTCTAAAGTCTTACGTGAAATTGAGGGTGTTAAATCAGTCACACAATGGGTGGGCCGCGCACCAAATGGTGCAGATACTTTTGGTACACATTACAGTGAGTTCGAAATAGAAATCGGCACACTCTCAGGTGAAGAACAAGATCGTATTCTTGCTAGCATTCGTGCAGAATTAGCTGGAGAAGAAGCAGATGATGACGAGCAAGAAAACGAAAACGATGAGCAATCAGATGGGAATGCTATTGGCTTCGTTGGTGTTAATTTTGCTATTAATACGTTTTTAACAGAACGTATTGAAGAAACCATTTCTGGCTATGCCGCTTCTACCGTTATTAATATATTTGGCCACGATTTAGATGCGCTAGACCATGATGCACAAAAAGTCTCCCATCTTGTTTCTAGTATTTCTGGTGCACAAGACGTACTGGTGCAATCGCCACCAGGCACACCACAAGTCGTGGTTAGGCTACGGCCGGAAAAGCTTTCTAAATGGGGCTTAAACACGGTTGATATATTAGATACATTACGTGCCTCTTACGAAAGTGTGCCAATTGCACAAATCTATTTAGGTAACCGTGTTGTTGGCCTAAGTGTCTCTTTAGATAAAGAAGCACGGGATGATATTGCAGATATCAGCAACATCCCAATTTTCAACCCAGCAGGCAGATTACTGCACTTAAGTGATATCGCTTTCATTAATCAAGAAAATGGCCGTTCTAAAATATTGCATGCTGGTGCTAAGCGCATTCAAACCGTCACCGCCAATGTAGAACGCCGTGATGTTGAAAGTTTTAATGCTGAAATTAAAAAGCGAATCAAAAGTGACATTCAGCTGCATCAAGGCAATTACATAGCATTCACTGGCGAAGCTGAAGCCAATGCGCAATCTCGCGAAGATTTAATTGTGCATTCTGCACTAGCAGGTGTTGCAATATTTTTAATGCTATATATTGCTTTTGGACGAGTACGCAATTTATTACTGACCTTTGCTAACCTGCCTTTTGCACTCATCGGTGGCGTTTTAGCAGCCTTGTTCACAGGTGGCTGGATATCACTCGGATCGCTCGTCGGCTTCGTCACCCTATTTGGCATTACGTTACGGAACTCCATTATGATGGTGTCGCACTTTCAACATTTAGTTGACGAGGAAGATTGCACATGGAATTTAGAGACGTGTATCAAAGGGGCAAGTGAACGGCTACCTTCAATATTGATGACTGCCTTAGTGACAGGGTTAGGTTTGCTGCCATTAGCCATCGGCAGTAATCAACCAGGTCGTGAAATTGAAGGGCCAATGGCCACCATCATTGTGGGTGGCCTCGTCACTTCGACCATCTTAAATTTACTCATTTTGCCAGCTATCATGCTACATTTTGGCAAGTTCGAAAAACAAACTACCTTCTAAAGCTTAAGCACTCAACTCAACATCATCAGTCCGCACTTGTGTAGTGTTGCTCATTTTCG
>CAYXOR010000053.1:0-157 GCA_964466895.1 uncultured Methylophilaceae bacterium
GGTTTCTTCTTTCTCTGCCTTAGCTTTGAGCTTGGTTTCTTCTTTCTCTGCCTTAGCTTTTTTATATATTTCTGCTTCAGTTTTTTCAATTTCAAGCGCTTCAGCTTCAGCCCTTAACCTAATTTCTTCTTTGTCGGCTTCTTCTTTTATACGCATT
>CAYXOR010000053.1:257-6661 GCA_964466895.1 uncultured Methylophilaceae bacterium
TTTTCTGCGGCTGCGGCCATTTTTTCTTCATGCGCTTTTATTTTAGCGATTCTAGTCTCTTCTTTTTTATGTGTTTTTGTCTTAGCTTTTTCAATTTCAAGCGCTTCAGCTTCTAACCTAAATTCTTCTTTGTCGGCTTCTTCTTTTATACGCATTTTTTCTGCGGCTGCGGCCATTTTTTCTTCATGCGCTTTTATTTTAGCGATTCTAGCTTTTTCTTTCTTACGTGTTTCCGCCACCGCTTTTGCTTTCTTATAGTGAACAAGAGCGGTTACCTCTTCCTTGGCCTTAGCATTTTTCATTACATCAGCTTTGGCAGGGTCTTTTTCATTCATATTAAATTGTTCAAAGCTAATCTCTTTTACTTTAAAATCATCTTTAGATGGCGGCTCCCAAATTGATTGTGGAAAGTCATCAGTAGCAACTATTTTTATATGTTTACTATCTAGTAGCCAAGAAAGGGCCACTTCAAAATCTTTTTTGTTAATCTTTTTTGCTTCAGAGAAAATTTCTTCACCAGTAGTAGGTTTTTCTATTAAGCGCAAAATTTTCCCTGCGTCAGCCGGCAATCTTTTTATTACCGCTCGCATACCTCTGCCAGTCTTAGTATATGTGATTGATAAATCCATAAAGTTTATAAGCCTTACTTTAAGTTAAAGTTCATCAAGTTAAGATTATCATGATGTCATTAACTTTGAAACAGAAGTTAATGTTTTTATTGATGTTTTACATTTTAAGGAGCTTGTTTCACGTGAAACAATGGTAGATAAAATAACTTTAGACACTGTTTTACGTTAAAATTCTTTTTTTGCGTATGGTTATTAATGCATGCAGTTTCCAGACAAGTTTGATGTTATCGTTGTAGGCGGCGGACATGCGGGCACCGAGGCCGCGTTAGCGGCTGCACGCATGGGGCAAAAAACATTACTATTGAGCCATAATATTGAAACATTAGGCCAAATGTCGTGCAACCCTTCTATAGGTGGCATAGGTAAGGGACACTTGGTAAAAGAGGTGGATGCTTTGGGTGGAGCGATGGCAGAGGCGACCGATGAGAGCGGTATACAGTTTCGAGTTCTTAATGCAAGTAAAGGTCCAGCTGTTCGCGCTACGCGTGCGCAGGCAGATCGTATATTGTATAAGGCTGCTATTCGACGTCGTTTAGAAAATCAATCTAACTTGTGGTTGTTTCAGCAAGCGGTGGACGATATTACGTTAGAGATGATTGACGGTAGTGAGCAGGCTGTTGGGGTGGTGACGCAAATAGGTTTGTGCTTTGCCTCAAAAGCTGTGGTGTTAACGGCGGGAACTTTTTTAGGTGGCCTAGTACATGTAGGCATGAAAAACTATACAGCCGGTCGTGCTGGTGACCCCTCCTCTACTTCCTTGGCTGCAAGATTAAGAGAAATTGGTTTGCCAGTAGGACGTTTAAAAACAGGCACGCCACCACGGATTGATGGGCGTACGATTGATTTTGGTGTGATGACTGAGCAGCCAGGAGATACACCGGTGCCAGTATTTTCATTTTTAGGCAATGTTGCGCAGCACCCTGCTCAACTTTCATGCTGGATCACACATACGAACGCAAAGACACATGATATTATCCGTGCTGGGTTAGATCGTTCGCCTATGTATACGGGTGCTATTGAGGGTGTTGGTCCGCGTTATTGTCCAAGTGTGGAAGATAAAATTCATCGATTTGCAGATAAAGAGTCTCATCAGATATTTTTAGAGCCAGAAGGGCTTGATACTAATGAGATATATCCTAATGGTATATCGACAAGTTTGCCGTTTGATGTTCAATTAGATTTGGTGCGCTCTATTAGAGGGTTGGAGAATGCGCACATTCTGCGTCCGGGTTATGCGATTGAGTATGATTATTATGACCCGCAAGGCTTAAAGAGCTCGTTAGAAACTAAGGCAGTGCAAGGTTTATTTTTTGCAGGTCAAATTAATGGTACTACAGGTTACGAAGAGGCAGCAGCTCAGGGCCTGCTGGCCGGCGCTAATGCAGCACTCTACGCACAAGAAAAAGAAAGTTGGTCGCCAGCGCGCGATGAGGCGTACTTGGGTGTTTTAGTGGATGATTTGATTACGACAGGCGTTACAGAGCCGTATCGTATGTTTACAAGCCGTGCTGAGTATCGTTTGCAGTTGCGTGAAGATAATGCTGATATGCGTTTAACTGAATTTGGACGTAAGCTAGGCTTGGTAGACGATAGGCGCTGGGAGGTCTTTAATCGTAAGCGAGAAGCTGTCGCACGCGAGCAAGAGCGTTTGAAAAAAACATATGTGCAGCCTGCTGATGTTTCACGTGAAACACAAGAGGCGGTGCTGGGTAAAAAACTTGAGCATGAATACAGTTTATTTGAATTGTTACGGCGTCCAGAGGTGACGTATGAGGGCTTGCTGAGTTTAGTTGCTTGCCCAGAAACATTGGCAGATGAGGTCAAGCAGCAGGTAGAGATAGTCGCTAAATATCAAGGTTATATTGATCGTCAAAAGGACGAGGTGGCTAAGCAAAAAAATAGTGAAAATATTAAATTAGGTGAAGTAGTAGATTACAATGATGTCGCTGGTTTAAGTATAGAGGCGCGACAAAAGCTGATTGCGAATGTGCCGGAAACGATCGGTCAAGCAGGCCGTATATCAGGTATTACACCGGCAACTATTTCAATATTATTAGTTTATTTAAAGCGTAAATATAAAAAACAAGCCAGTCAAAAAAATATAGAAGCGGCATGAATGGGCTAGCTAAGAAGTTGGCGACAGGCGTTGCAAGTATGGGTTTGGATGTCTCGCCCGATGCACAGGAGAGGTTATTGCAGTACTTAGCGCTGCTTCATAAGTGGAATAAAATTTATAACTTAACAGCAGTGCGTGAGCCAATGGAAATGGTTACGTTACATTTGTTAGATAGTTTAAGTGTATTGTCTTATGTTAAGGGTGAACGCATGTTGGATGTGGGTAGTGGCGGCGGCTTGCCTGGCATTGTGTTGGCGATTTGTTTGCCAACATTGGAGGTGACAACGGTTGATACAGTGCAAAAAAAAACTATTTTTATGCGTCAAGTAAAAGGTGAGTTAGGTTTAGATAATTTAAATATAGTACATGCACGTGTAGAAAAATATCAGCCAGAACAGGTATTTGACCTAGTCATTTCACGTGCTTTTTCCGAGATTGCATTATTGATTAAATTAACGAGACACTTGTTAATCGAGGGTGGCTATTGGTTTGCTATGAAGGGCTTGGCGCCAAATAAAGAATTAGAAGCATTAGAAGGTATGGCAGTCAGTAAGGTTTATCCGTTGTCTGTGGCTGGGTTAGCAGCAGAGCGTCATTTGGTTATTATTGAAAACAAAAGCAATTTATGAAAACACTAGCAATTACGAATCAAAAAGGTGGCGTTGGTAAAACCACAACGTGTGTTAATTTAGCCGCGAGTTTAGCTGCAAATAATAAAAAAGTTTTGTTGGTGGATTTAGACCCACAAGGTAATGCGAGCACGGGTAGCGGTGTTGATAAAGCTAAGTTGCAACATAGTATTTATCATGTGCTTATTGGTGAAAAAACCTTGAGTGAAGTGATTGTAAAAAGTGAAAAAGGTGGGTTTGATCTCGCGCCGTCTAATCGTGAATTGGCTGGGGCTGAAGTTGAGCTGGTAAATGAGATAGCGCGAGAAACACGACTAAAACAGGCAATTGCTACTATTAGTGGCTATGATTACATATTGCTTGATTGCCCCCCTGCCCTTAATTTAGTCACTGTGAATGCGCTAACAGCAGCTGATACCGTGATGATTCCTATGCAGTGTGAATATTATGCATTAGAGGGGCTGTCTGATTTGGTGAATACAATTAAAAAAGTACGTGTACATCTTAACGCTACATTAGATATTGAAGGTTTATTACGCACAATGTTTGATGCACGTAATATGTTGGCGCAACAGGTATCTGCACAACTAGTGAGCCATTTTGGTAAGAAAGTGTACGATACGGTTATTCCTCGTAATATCCGTTTAGCAGAAGCACCAAGCTATGGCGTTCCAGCGTTGATTTATGATAAATCTTCTAAGGGTGCGCAAGCTTATTTAGCGTTAGCAAAAGAAATTATTATAAAAAATAATCAATAAAATCAATTAGTTATATAAAAACTCGTAAGGAATAGCAGCATGGTAAAACAAAAAGGATTAGGGCGTGGTTTAGATGCTTTGTTAGCAGGCGATATGGAAACGGCTGGCGAAGGTGATGCATTACGTATGTTGCAAGTGACTCAGTTGCAGCCAGGCAAATATCAACCGCGAACACACATGGATAAGGCGGCTTTGCAGACGTTGGCAGATTCTATTAATACCCAAGGTATTATGCAGCCTATTTTGGTTAGAGAGCTTACCGTAGGTAAGTACGAAATAATAGCTGGTGAGCGTCGTTGGCGTGCTAGTCAGATCGCGGGCTTAGATGAAGTCCCCGTTTTGATTCGTGAGATTGAGGATGAGGCTGCGCTAGAGATGGCGCTAATAGAAAATATACAGCGCGAAAACTTAAACCCATTAGAAGAAGCGTTAGGTATTAAGCGTTTGATTGATGAATTTAATATGACGCATGAAAAAGCGGCTGATGCTGTTGGGCGGTCTCGTGTAGCAGTTTCAAATTTATTGCGCTTGCTTACGCTAACTAATGTTGTGCAAGAGATGTTAGTAGAAAACAAATTAGATATGGGACACGCGCGTGCATTGGTAGGATTAGATGCTGCACGCCAAATATTATTGGCAAATAAAATAGCACAACAAAAATTATCAGTACGTGAGGCAGAAGCGCTTGTAAAACAGCAACAAGAGCCGCTTAATAAAAAGCAGAAAGTAACTGTTAATCATGATGTTGTGCGTTTACAGAATGCTTTAAGTGAGAAATTGGGCACTAAGGTTAGTATCGCGGCTAAAGCGAGCGGCGCAGGCTTACTTAAAATTAGTTATAGTAACTTAGATCAGCTTGACGATATTATTGCTAAAATTTCACGTTAATTCAGCATTGTAATGTGCATTTAAGCTTCAAAATAAAGGTGTGCACTTGCATATAATGCTTGACTAAAAGCATGGTTTAATTCAAAATCGCGGACTTTGCTGAAGCTCATTTTCAATTTAAGCAGTGCTTAAAAATCAGTGAAGTGCGAAGTAAGAAATAAAATGAATCATACGGATGATAGTTTGGTAACAAAAGATGTAATTAGTAGTATGTTGCGCTGGCAAGTATCGATAACGATAATAGTGGCGATATTGGCTCTAGTAATATCTGGCGTACACGCGGCTTTGTCAGCAATGGCTGGTGGTTTATCGGTGGTGTTGTCGTCAATGGTGGCTTCTAAGCTTGCACACAGAAATAGTAAAGAAGCATCTGCGATACTAGTTAACATGCTAAAAGCTGAAGTAATTAAGATTTTACTAATTGTTATCTTGTTATTTGTGACGTTTAAAATTTATAAACAGTTAGTACCATTTGCATTAATTGTTGGTCTAGCTGCTGCTGCATTATTTTCGGGTGCGGCAATGAGTAAATTTAGACAATAAAAATTTAGTAATTAAACAGACGTACTATATAAAGTTTAAATATTTATGGCTACAGAACAGTTAGAACATGCAGAAAAAGCAATGAATCCAACAGATTACATTTCTGGTCATCTAAGTTTTAATACGCAATCGTTTGGTGATAGTAGTTTTTGGACTTTGCATGTTGATTCATTAGTGATGTCATCCCTTTTGGGTGTGCTGGTCATGGGTTTGGTATGGTGGGTAGCGCGCGGCGCAACTTCAGGCGTACCCAATAAGCGCCAAGCTTTTGTAGAGTTAATTTTTGGTTTTATCGATGATCAAGTTAAAAACATATTTCATGGTGATCGCCATAGCTTTATTGCACCAACTGCATTAACGATTTTTTTATGGGTATTTGCTATGAATGCAATGGACTTTTTACCTGTAGATATTATGCATAGTGTTTATGGTTTGTTTGGTTTGCATCATTGGCGTAACGTTCCTACATCAGACATCAATACGACGTTTGCACTTGCATTAGCGGTATGGTTCTTAATGATTTTCTTTGCTATTAAAGTAAAAGGTTTTGGCGGTTGGATACATGAACTTTTCTATACGCCATTTGGTACGAAATTTTGGGTGTTACCACTTAATTTCTTATTTAATTTAATTGAGTATATTTCAAAACCACTTTCACACTCATTGCGTTTATTTGGCAACATGTATGCTGGGGAAGTCATTTTCTTACTATTATGGTTATGGGCATCAACCGGTTTAGTAGGAACAGTATTTGGTGGCATTTTAGGTCTTGGATGGGCAATTTTCCATATATTAATTGTGACGTTACAAGCATTTATTTTTATGATGTTAACCGTGGTTT
>CAYXOR010000054.1:0-6338 GCA_964466895.1 uncultured Methylophilaceae bacterium
GCTTGGCGCGAGGCAGGGAAAATGGCTGAAGAAGATGTTTTGCAGAATCAGTCTATTGGACAGCATGGGCTCGTGCTCATTAAAAAGGCGTATCAAGATAAAGTGTTTAATGTGTTGACGCATTGTAATGCTGGTTGGTTGGCGACTGTTGATTATGGAACAGCATTAGCACCTGTTTTTGCTGCACACGATGCAGGCTTGGCTATACATGTGTGGGTAGATGAGACACGACCACGTAATCAAGGGGCCAGTTTGACTGCTTGGGAGCTCCTACAACAAGGTGTGCCGCATACCGTTGTATCTGATAATGCGGGTGGTCACTTAATGCAACAAGGCTTAGTTGACATGGTGATGGTAGGGGCCGATCGGGTGACAGGGCAAGGTGATGTGTGCAATAAAATAGGGACTTATCTTAAAGCATTAGCAGCCTATGATAATGATGTGCCGTTTTATGCTGCAGTCCCTAGCCCAAGCATTGATTGGGCTATTTCAGCAGGTGATATAACGATTGAAAATCGACATGAGGATGAGGTGGCTTATATGTCAGGGTTAACTCAAGATAAAACAATTGAAACGATTCGTGTGATGCCTGAAGGTTCAAAAGCAGCGAATCCTGCATTTGATATAACGCCGGCTAGGTTGGTGACGGGTGTTTTGACGGAAAAGGGTGTGTTTGCGCCGGGTGCATTGAGAAAAGAGTTTGAGTCGATATGTTAAAAACACGTAGGCATTTCTTGTTGGCTTCAGCGGCAATAGCTGCGGCAGGTATGTTTGGCTTAAGCAAAGTACGTCAGACGGCTAGTAAAAGCGTTGCGCCTGTGGCTAATGCGAAACTGGGGATGAACTTAGCGGGTATTGAATACTGGGGGACAGAGTTTCCTTTTTTAGATTTGTTTAAGCAATCTCGGGCATGGTTTGTAGAAGGTCAAGAGCCTGAAAATTCAGGACTACATCTTGATGCCAAGGGTTGGGTTAAGCAACTTGTAGAGGGTCAAGTCGCATCAACTATTATTAGTAGTATAGATAATAGTCACTTCCCCGCCGGGGATTATGTTGTTTTGTATGAAGGTGAAGGTGAAATTACGATACCCAATTACGTTGTTAAATCAGCTAAAACAGGTCGTTTAGTCGTGCATATTGATGGCCAAAAAGGGTTGTTTCGATTAGATGTCACTAAAACTAACCCACAAAACTATATTAAAAATATTCGGGTTGTAGCAAAAGCACATGAGAATAACCACCAGAAAAATCCCTGGAACCCTGCGTTCTTAAAACGTTGGTCAGGCGTGGCTTGTTTGCGTTTTATGGATTTTATGCGGACTAACAATTCGCCAATAACTACATGGGAAAGCCGTGCTAAGCCAACTGATGTAAGCTTTGTAAGCAATGGCGTGCCCATGGAGTGGATGGTGGATTTGGCTAACCGGCTAAACTGTGACGCATGGTTTTGTATGCCACATCAAGCGGATGACAACTACGTTCGGCAGTTTGCACAATATGTCGCACAACATTTGAAGCCGAGGCTAAAGGCGTGGGTAGAAAATTCTAATGAAGTTTGGAATGGTGCATTTGAGCAACATCATTATGCAAAACAAGCAGGCCTGGATTTAAATTTAACTAAAAATGATTGGGCGTCAGCGGCTAAATTTAATGCGTATCGGTCTATGCAGATTTTTAATTTTTGGGAAGCGGCATTTGGCAGCAATGATCGTTTAGTCCGTGTGCTTGCATCGCAGGCAGCTTATGCTGAAGTCGCTAAGCAAATTCTTAATTTTAAGTTGCCAAATAATAAAAAAGCAGCCGACTATGCAGATGTGTTAGCCATAGCAAACTATGTACACTTGAGTATAAGCCCTATGATTGAACATGGTTTAAACAGTGAGAAGGTATCAGCCTGGCCGCTTGAAAAATTATTTGACTATTTAGATAGACAAGTATTGCCTGAAAGTGAAGCTTGGCTAAGAGAAAATAAGAAAATAGCTGACGAATATGGGTTGAAATTAGTGGCATATGAGGCAGGGCAGCATTTGGTGGGTGTTGGAGAGGCTGTTAATAATAAAAAATTGACGCAATTGTTTGTACGCGCGAATGCTGATGCGCGTATGGGTCAGGTTTATGCAAAAAGTTTAGCTGCTTGGCATAGGATAGGGGGCGATCTGATTTGTAGTTTTAATAGTGTTTCGGGTTGGTCTCAATGGGGTAGTTGGGGCTTGTTGCAATATCAGGATGACAGGCCCATGCCAAAATTTAAAGCAACGATAGATTGGGCTAAATCTCGTGGGCAAAAAATGAGTTATTAAACAGAGTGATTTTAAAATGGAAAATTCAGAATCAACATTGCATGAAAAATTATTATTTACTGCTCAAAATCTTATTAAGCATGGTTTGAATATAGGTGCTTCTGGTAATTGTAGCGTACGTTTTGAAGATGGTTTCTTAATCACGCCTAGCGGTATGTCTATTGAAGACATGCTGCCATTAAACATGGTGAGAATGAAGTTTGATGGTAGTAGTGAAGACGATAAAGAGCCCTCTTCCGAGTGGCGCTTTCATCGTGATATTTTGCAAAACCGGCCTGAGGTTAATGCAGTTGTACATGCACATAGTATGTTTGCGACAACATTGGCTTGCATGCATATGGACGTCCCCCCTTTTCATTACATGATCGCTGTTACAGGCGGGGATACGATTCGTTGTGCACCTTATGCTTTATTTGGGTCGCAAGTGCTTTCAGATAATGCGCTGGCTGCACTAGTAGATCGTAAAGCATGTTTGTTGGCGAACCATGGCATGATTGCATTAGGGCTTGATTTAGATGAAGCGCTATCAATCACCATGGAGGTGGAAAACTTATGTGAGCAATATTGGCGCACACTTCAGCTTGGTCAGCCACATATTTTGACTGAAGCAGAAATGCGCGACGTATTTCAGCAGTTTAGTGGTTATGGTAAATGGGCTAAAAGATAGTGGTAGTTTAAACACAGGCGTTATTTTTTCCAGTTAAATCTGGTCGCAACAAATAGTTTATTCCAAGCAGGCACGGTAAAACTCCAAGCAAATAATGCGACGATGAGCCCTTGTTGCTTAAATAGGGCGTATTGCCAGATAAAAGCAGTAATGGCAACGCAAGCTGCATACAGCATGCGAGCTTTAGCATGCTGTGGTGTCGTCATTGGATCTGTAATCATAAAAAATACAAATAGTAATGTGGCGCCATTTAATGCTTGGTGTATCCACATCGCAAAGGCGAGATCAATTTGGTAATCTAGCCATATTAATCTAATGCCTAGCAAGCCTAACCATACCGCCAAAAAGGTGAGGCTAACATCGCGCCGTGTAACGTTGCTGCTGATAGCAATACCTAAGCCTATCATCCATAGTGCGGCGAGCGCTTCCATTCCCCATTGTCCCGGTGAAAGCCACGCATGTGGCATGCAAGTCATCGCAATAAATGCCGCCATGTTGGCTGGGTTTAAGATATGTCCGCGTGCAGTGCCCTTGCCAAAGCGAAATAAAAACTTACTTGAGATGGCAATGCAGGCCAATAATGGATGCACCCAAATAACGTCGGCACGGACTAATATAGCAATGCCACAAGTTGTTACAAGAGCACTTAAATAGCTTTGGATTTTATGGCGACTGGCTAGCTTAAGGCGGAACTGCCAAAAGGCCTGTGTTGCTGTAGCACTCGCCAAGGTAAATAGTACTTGTAAACTACTTAGCGAGAAATCCCTTGCTAGTGCACCAAATAATAACAAACTAATCAAAAATGCCAATTGCATGATGCGCGGGTCTATCAATCGTAGCCAGCCATAGCCGCGCGTGATGAATGTTGGCGCGGTTAAATGGCTATGGCTAGTTTGCGTTTTCATGTTGATGGCTGCGCTATTTTTGTGCATTTTTGTTAAATAGTTTTTTCCACCATTTGTTGCTAGGTGGCGTGCCAGTTGGGATGTCATTCATCGCTAAAGGATTATCAATGAACTGCCTTGCTTGGTTATTGCTCCAGCCTGTGTAGCGCATTAAGGTTTGCAATTCAGTTTGCTGGCGCTTTGGTAGATCTATTTCATAGTAGCGTCGTGCTTGTTCAATTGCATTTACGGTATTAGCCTTACAGCTCCTAATACATTTAGCGGCACTCCAGCGCTTAGTAAAATTTTGCCAGCCACCTTCTGTGCGGCAACTATCTTCACAACGATAGCTTGCGGCTTTGCTTCTGCAAGACTGCAAGTCACCTTCGAATGGGTTTTGGACAACGTAACGTGTCTGCCAGTTTGTTCTGTCTGAGGTTTGTACAAACATTAAATCTTCGGGGAAAGTTTTAGGCGTATAGCGTACATGCAACCTCGTGAGCAATGCGTTTTGCGCGCCGCCTCTATTGTTGCGCTCAGCATCATTATTTAACCAAAATACACCCGCTTGACGTAGCTCGTTACGGCTTAAAGGCTGGTCTGCACAAGGGTCGCACCAAGCCATATCCCAAAAATATTCAGTAAATACGACACGATGGTTTTCTTTTTTTGCTTGGTAATCAAACATAGATTTATAAAAACCATTAAAGTTATTTTTAATCGCTGGCGGCAAGTTGTCGTTAGCGGGTAACTTCACTGTACGGTAATTAGCACTTTCAACACGGCCGTTTTTGGTCAATACATAAGCAATTAAATCTTGTGGTTTTGTTGGGTCTGCATTAATCATGCCCAAGCGGATGGGTAACATGAACTTTTCACTTTCAAAAGCGAACTGTATAGGTCGTAAATATTGCACGCCTGTGGCCGCTTGCTTTTTAAGATTCACTTTAGCGACAAAAAATTTCATATCTTGTGCGATATAAGGTTTAAGTGCAGCAGCAGCGCCTTTGGGCATTTTGTAACCGTTGATGCGTAGCCATGTTTCTAAGCCATCAGATTGTTTGGCTGACAGCATCACAATATCGTATTCACCTACCGTGTAGCTTGCTGCAACGGTAACGCCTAGTGCTTTATTGCTTCTTTTCTTTGGTGCGCTGTTTTGCGTAGCGGACATCTCTAGAGTGCTTATCTTGTCTTCCTCATCAAACATCGGGTATTGTTGACCCACTGGGCATGGGTCAGGGTCAAAATATTCTGCTAATCGTGGTGCGGAGTAAGCATCTAGACGATCAAATAAACGTTTGTCGCCAATTTGCACTTGGCCTTTTTCTAATATCTGCGGCACTGGTACAACCAGAGCGAAATCGGCTAATGGCCCTTTATAATCATTGAGCATCGATATAACACTACGGTTGCCATCACGCACTAAAATCACTTGGCTTGCTTCGTTAAATAATGTGGCATCGGCTTTGCCAGCAAAAAATCCGCAAAAAGCATATGCGTTGTTGGCGCTCAACATCAAAATACTCATTAAAATAGCTGGCAGTATTGAATTGAAACGTGCATGCAACATAGCAGGTTTTTCTAAGGTGTTTTCCATAACTTTCTCCTAAATTAAAAAAATAGACATAAGGCATTACACGCGCGGAGATTATCAATAGGGTTAAACTTTTTTAATTTATTTTTTACGCCATTTAATTAAGGCTATTTAATTAACCCCGTGTTAATGAGTTGACCGTGTAATAAGAGAGGTGACATACTTTGCGGTATGGATGAAAGCTATTTAGATGATAATGAGCTGATGCGCAAATTTTGCGCTGGTGATGCAGATGCTTTTCAATGTTTGTACCTGCGTCACGAGAAGCCGCTTTATCGTTATGTAAAGCGCATGCTGGGTGCGATGTTAGTAACACAGACAGATGAGGTGTTTCAAGATGTGTGGATGCGCATGATTGATGCAAAGTCACAATGGGAAACGCGTCAGGATGCGAGCTTTAAAACTTGGCTTTATACCATCGCACATAATAGGGCGGTTGATGTGCTGCGTAAAAGTGGCCGAGAAGTCTCTGCTGATACAGGCGGGGTTGAAGATGACGATAATAATGAAGCTTGGCAGTTATGGCCAGCTTCTAATACGGAACAGCCAGAGCAGCAAGCATTTTGGCGTAAAGCCGGTCAGCAATTATTAGATTGTTTAGATGGCTTGCCCGCTTTACAACGCGCGGCATTTTTATTACATCACGATGAGAACTTAAGCTTAAATGAAATGACTGGAATATTGGAAGTGGAATTTGAAACAGTGAAGAGTCGTTTACGTTATGCGCTCAGCAAGCTTAGGGCTTGTATGGGCGCTTATTTGCAGCCACTGTTACATCAAGAGTTACATCAGGAGTCGGATTAAGCAGCATGAGTTTACAAGACGAACATTTAAAGAAAGCGCTACGCAATGCACCAGACAATGATGCTGCGCCTAATGATGCGACGCGT
>CAYXOR010000055.1:0-4980 GCA_964466895.1 uncultured Methylophilaceae bacterium
ATGACTTAAAACCAAACAATAGTGAACGATTTTGGATCTTACTAGGCCTTGATCAACTACTACACCACCTCACTTATTTTGCGATTATTTACTATGCCTTCAAACACACAAGCCTCTAATATAACAATCCCTAAAGAGATTTTTAAAGCCTACGACATTCGAGGTATTGTTGGCAAAACATTAACCCCAGAAATTGTAGAATCTATCGGCCATGCAATTGGTAGTGAAGCTACAAAACGCAACCAAAAAACGGTTTGTGTAGGCTACGATGGTCGTTTGTCAGGCCCAGAGTTAGCATCAGCACTATCACGCGGCATACGGCTGGCTGGCATTGATGTTATCAACTTAGGCTTAGTGGCTACACCTGTCGTTTATTTTGCGGCACATCATCTTGATACGCACTGCGGAGTGATGGTGACAGGTAGCCATAACCCACCCGATTACAATGGCCTTAAAATGGTACTTGCAGGTGAGACGTTATCTGGCGAAGCGATTCAGGGCTTACGCCTACGCATCGAAGAAAACAACCTAACAACTGGCAAAGGCAAAGAAAGTGACTATTATATTGATGATGAATACATCGCTAAAATTAGTGACCATATTAAACTAGCACGCCCAATGAAAATTGCTGCAGATTGTGGCAATGGTGTTGCAGGTGCATTTGCTAAAAAACTCTACGAAGCACTAGGCTGCCAAGTAGAAGAGCTCTTCTGTGAAGTAGATGGAAACTTTCCTAACCACCATCCTGACCCATCTGTCCCTGACAACTTAACAGATTTAATTAATGCATTAAAAACAGGTGATTCGGAAATAGGCCTAGCCTTTGATGGTGATGGTGACCGCTTAGGTGTTGTTACTAAAGAAGGTAATATCATTTACCCAGATCGCCAATTACTGTTATTTGCAGAAGATGTACTTAAACGCGAGCCTGGTGCTACGATTATTTACGATGTGAAATCGACACGCAACTTAGCCCCATGGATTAAAGCGCGTGGTGGTAACCCACTGATGTGGAAAACAGGGCACTCTCTAGTGAAAGCAAAAATGAAAGAAACTGGCTCTGCACTAGCAGGCGAAATGAGTGGCCACGTTTTCTTTAAAGAGCGTTGGTATGGTTTTGATGATGGTTTGTATTCTGGTGCACGTTTGTTAGAAATTCTCAGTCGATTTGACGACCCTTCAGCGATATTAAACAACTTACCCGATAGCGTAAGCACGCCAGAGCAGCACATCAATATGAAGGAAGGTGAACCGCATGCGCTTATCGCCAAAATAAAGCAAACAGCAACATTTGAAAATGCTGAAGTGCTGACGATTGATGGCTTGCGTGTTGAATACGCGGATGGCTTCGGTTTAATGCGCCCTTCTAACACCACACCTGTCATCGTATTACGCTTTGAAGCAGACAATGAAACGGCTTTAAAACGTATACAAGACACCTTTAGGTCGGTGATATTAGCGGCAGCACCTGAAGCCAAACTGCCATTTTAAGTTAAGCCATGTCAAAGAATAGCTTTTTTATCACCGCTATTTGGCTTTGCATCGCTGGGGCTATTTATTACCTTGCCGACAATGTACAAAATCCCAACAAAATAAGTGCCTTAGGTTCAGCTGAGGAAGTTGTTTTAAAACGTGGGTTAGATGGCCATTACCGTGCAGAGGCACTCATTAATGATGTCAAAGTAAATGTACTAGTTGATACCGGCGCTACTGGCGTTGCCATTTCACAATCAGTCGCCAATAAACTTAATCTTAAAAGTATTTCTGCCGTACGCACTAGCACAGCCAATGGCGATACTGTCAGTTATATGGTGCGGCTTAGCTCCGTTAAGCTAGGCGGTATAGAAGCCAAAAATGTATCCGCCATGATCACCCCTGGTTTGCAAGGTGATGTGCTGCTGGGCATGAGTTTCTTAGGTCGCATGGATGTACGCTTATATAAAGGCAAGATGACCATTAAAGCGATTTAAGTTAGCCATCATAAAAAAGCCAGTGTTTTAAACTGGCTTTTATTGATTAAGTAATAACCGTTGGCTTTTCTCGACCTGTTCGTACCTTTAATTCCGAAACCTGTAACGCAATTTGTATCATTTCACCAAGTGCATCTTGTGCGTCTAAATGATGGTTGTTTACATCAGGTTCAAAAGCTTCTAAATAAATTCGGATAGTCGCTCCTTGCGTGCCCGTGCCTGACAATCTAAATATGATGCGTGAGCCATCTTCAAATAAGATTCGTAAACCCTGCTTGTGACTAACAGAACCATCAATGGGATCTGTATAAGAAAAATCATCACAAGCCTTCACTTGGTACCGGCCAAAGGTTTTACCTGTCATTGCCGTAAAGTTTTCACGTAAATGTGTAATCACGCCATTGGCATCATCTGTTGGAATATTTTCATAATCATGGCGTGAATAGACATTACGACCATATTCAGCCCAGTGCGCTTTTACAATACTTTCTACGCTTTCTTTTCTTACAGCTACAATATTCAACCAACATAACACTGCCCACAAGCCATCTTTTTCTCGTACATGATTAGACCCTGTGCCAAAGCTCTCCTCGCCACATAACGTAACCTTGCCTGCATCCATTAAGTTACCAAAAAACTTCCAGCCAGTTGGTGTTTCAAAGCAGTCAATATTTAACTTTTTCGCCACTCTGTCAACAGCACCACTCGTCGGCATAGAGCGCGCCACACCAGCAACACCCGCTTTATAAGCAGGGATTAAAGATGCATTAGCAGCAATAATGGCTAAACTATCAGAAGGTGTTACAAAAAAATGGTTGCCTAAAATCATGTTACGGTCGCCATCACCATCTGAAGCCGCACCGAAATCTGGCGCATCATCACCATACAAAATATCAACTAAATCATGCGCATAGGTAAGATTAGGGTCAGGATGTCCGCCGCCAAATGTCTCACTCACATCGCAATTCATCAAACTGGATGCTGACGCACCTAACCGATTCACGAAAATCTCTTTTGCATACGGCCCAGTGACAGCATGCATACCATCAAACTTAAGTTTAAAACCACCTGCTAATAACGCTTTTATGGCTGTAGTATCAAACATACTAACCATCAAATCAGCATAATCACTGACCGGGTTAATCACCTGCACGCTAAAACCGTCTAACTGTGTTTCCCCGACAACATCTAGTGCCACATCAGGTATATCGGCTAGCTGATATTGTGTAATCTTTTTACTAATATCGAAAATAGCCTCAGTAACTTTTTCAGGTGCTGGGCCACCATTTTCCGAATTGTATTTAATGCCAAAATCTTCATCTGGCCCAGCAGGGTTATGGCTAGCAGAAAGAATGATGCCACCAAAAGTTTTATACTTACGAATAACATGCGAAGCTGCAGGGGTAGAGAGTATCCCGCCCTGCCCCACAATCACTTTTCTAAAACCATTTGCTGCAGCCATTTTAATAATCACTTGAATAGCCACTCGATTATAGAAACGCCCGTCGCCACCTAAGGTAAGCGTGGCATCTTTAGGCATGTCTAATGTATCAAAAATGCTTTGCACAAAATTTTCTAAGTAGTGCGTCTGTTGAAAGGCTTTTACCTTTTTACGTAAGCCAGAAGTGCCCGGCTTTTGATCAGAAAATGGCGTACTTGTGATTAGATTTATTTGCATGATGCTTTCGCTTTATTCATTAATGGCTTTATTTCTTACTTGATTTCACATCCCAAATCTGTTCCGCATATTCCGCAATGGTTCTATCGCTAGAAAATTTACCCATATGCGCCACATTTAAAATGGCACGACGTGTCCATTCTTCTTGATCCAAATACAACTCGCCAACTTCATCTTGTTTTGCAATATAACTTTCATAATCAGCCAATAACAAATAATGGTCGCCATTATTAAGCAAAGTGTCAACAATTGCTTGGTAACGATTTGGCTCTTCAATAGAGAAGTAACCTGAAGAAATCATATCTAACACTTCTTTAAGTTCAGCATTTTGTTGATAGTAATCTCTAGGGTTGTATCGACCTTTCTTCAAGTCAGCAACTTCATCTACTGTTAAACCGAAAATGAAGATATTTTCCTCGCCAACTTCTTCCATAATTTCCACATTGGCGCCATCTAAGGTGCCTATGGTCAATGCACCGTTTAGCGCCATTTTCATATTACCGGTACCACTGGCTTCTGTACCTGCTGTTGAAATTTGTTCAGACAAATCACTGCCAGGAAACAGCACTTCAGCCGCTGAGACTTCATAATTGGGGTAATACACAACCTTTAACTTATCACCTACAGTGACATCGTTATTCACTATTTCTGCCACATCATTAATTAAACGAATAATCAGTTTTGCTAACCAATAGCCTGGCGCAGCTTTACCCGCAAAAATAACAGTCCGTGGCGCAACATTGCCAGCTTCACCTCTACGAATGCGGTTATATAAAGTGATGACATGTAACACATTTAGCAACTGCCGCTTATATTCATGAATGCGTTTAATCTGCACGTCAAACATTGAATTTGGATTCAACGTCACGCCCGTTAAACTTTCAATTTTATTGGCTAAACGCACTTTATTATCATGCTTAACAGCCCTAAAAGCTTTGCAGAAGTCTTTATCTTTTGCCAGTGGCGTCAATTTAACCAAAGCATTTAAATCTTTTTTGAAAGAGCTGCCTATTGCTTTTGTAATAAGTGCTGACAACGTTGGATTAGCCTGATTTAACCAACGACGCGGCGTAATACCATTGGTCATATTGGTAAATTTGTTAGGATAAATTTTATGAAAATCTTTAAATAAAGTTGTTTTGATTAACTCACTATGCAGCGCAGCCACACCATTAACCGTATGGCTACCAACAACAGCCAAATGCGCCATACGCACACGACGTCCTTGTGATTCATCGATTATGGAAACACGGCTAAGCAAACCAGCATCACCTGGGAAGTGATGATTGACCATATGTAAGAATTGATGATTAATTTCATAAATGATTTCTA
>CAYXOR010000056.1:0-4907 GCA_964466895.1 uncultured Methylophilaceae bacterium
TAGACTGATTCTGCAAAACATCTTCTTCAGCCATTTTCCCTGCCTCGCGCCAAGCAGCCATGTTACGGTGCGCAGGAATTTTAGACTGTAGAACAGTACTCACACGATTCACTGCCCAAGCTAAATTTACCGCTGTAGGTCTAGCCATTATTAACGAGTTAGCAGCAAGTGTTAAATTAGCATCAGAATCATCTTCCAACATAGCCAACGCTAAACCATAGGCGGCAGCGACTCCAATCAATGGCGCGCCTCTTACCTGCATCGTTTTAATGGCATGCACCATCATATCCAACGAATAAATGCGGTTAACCTCCATGCTAAATGGCAATTTAGTCTGATCAATCACTTCGACATGCTTACATCTTGGATCTGGCCAAATAGTTCGAAAATGTTTTTTTTCTATATACATAATTTGTAATGTTTTTGGCTCGCCTTATTCCTAAAAAGTATAAAAAATAATTAATTTAATACTTGCAATATTTTAAGTTTTAATTTTTGTTATTTTCCATCCACAAAATCTGTGGATAACTTTGTGGATAATTGTATCGCATAAACGTAACATCCCAATTTGAAAGGGTTTTTTTAAAAAGTTCAATTTTTAATCTAATTTTTAAACCTTTAAAAACAATTACTTACAGCATCTCTTTGTTTTATAGGGGTTTTTAGAGAATGTTAATGTAACACTTCAACTGATGTGCATAAACTAGCTAAATTAGGCAAAATTTGCTGTGAATTTTTACTAGTAATTTCAACGATTTGCGACAGTGGAATGCGCCTTATATCAGCAATTATTTCTGCAATTTTCAACAGCTCTTTAGGGCTATTTCTTGCTTTTTTCGCCAACCATGCGGGCGCCATATCTGGCGCGTCTGTTTCTAACACAATACTTTCTAATGGTAAGTTTTTTGCCAATGCTCGAATTTTTGAAGCTCTTGGAAAAGTCATCGCGCCACCAAGGCCTAATTTAAAACCCAAATCAATAAAAACCTCTGCTTGTTGCATACTGCCATTAAAAGCATGTGCAATACCGCCACACACTTGATATTTTCTCAAATGCTTCAACACCTCATCAATCGCACGCCGCACATGTAAAATCACAGGTAAATTATTTTCTTTTGCAATAGCTAACTGCTCAGAAAAAAAGTATTCTTGCACCTCTTGATTATCTTTTGTTACAAAAAAATCTAGGCCGATCTCTCCAATGGCAACTAGCTTGTTTTTTTTACGTAGTGTTTTTTCTACTAAGTCACGCAACTTTGTGATATCACTGGGCTTTACATCATCCACAACCATTGGGTGCACGCCAAGCGCATAACAACAACTGGCATACTGCTTAGATAAATGCATGACAGTAGAAAAATTATTAGGCCCTATGGATGGCACTACAATAGTTTGCAAGCCAATTGCTTTCGATTGCAACACAACATCATCCCTGTCAGCATCAAAGGCTGGTGAATCGAGATGGCAGTGTGTATCGATTAACATAGCTAGGTCAGTTTTGCATGCAAACGAACATCAACGCCAATTTGGCGCACATCTAAAACCTCAAGTGCAATCGTGTTCTGCATGTCAGTTAAAATTGGCAAAGCAAACATACCCTTAGCTTGGCCGCCCATAAGTTTCGGCGCATAATAAATAATAAGCTCGTCAATAAGGTTTTGCGCCATCAGCGCGCCATTAAGTCCTTCCCCACCCTCTACCAACACTTCGTTTATTTCTTCATTTGCTAGATGACTTAATAACGTTTTAAGACAAACTTTACCTTGCTCATTAGGTGCTAGCAGTAAGGCTATGCCCATCTCTGCCATGCTAGTGGCCTTATTATCAACATCATTGGCATAAGCAATTAACGTATGTCCACTTTTTAAAACCTTAGCATCTAATGGTGTACGCAATTCACTATCCACAATCACGCGTAAAGGTTGGCGCCCCAAGTCTAAATCACGCACAAGCAAACTAGGGTTATCTTTTAATACGGTACCTACACCCGTCATAATGGCACATGATCTAGCCCGCCAACGCTGTACATCTGCCCTTGCGGCTGGACTTGTTATCCATTGACTCTCGCCATTACTCAGCGCTGTTTTACCATCTAAGCTAACCGCAATTTTACTGCGCACCAATGGTATGTCATTGGTCATTCGTGAAATATAACCCGCATTAAGCGCATGGGCTTGCGGCTGCATTAATCCTACACCGACCGTTATTCCTTGTGATTTAACATACGCCACCCCTTGGCCAGAGACAAGCGGATTAGGGTCGAGTATAGCCACAATAACTTTAGCGACATGTGCCTTTGCTAAAGCTTCCGCACATGGAGGTGTTCGCCCATGATGACTGCAAGGTTCTAACGTGAGGTAGACTGTCGCGCCTTTAGCGCGCTCTCCTGCATGCTGAAGCGCATGCACTTCAGCATGCGCTTCCCCAGCTTTTAGATGCGCGCCTTCACCCACCACCACATCATCATCTTTAACAATAAGGCATCCGACACGTGGGTTGGGCATGGCAGTATAAAGCCCCTGCTCTGCTAATCGCAGCGCTTGCGCCATAAAAGCATGATCACTCGCTGTAAAATTAGACATTAACTTATTTATTTATTTAAGCTCTTTTAATGCATCCGTAAAATCAGCAGGGTCTTGGAAACTTCGATACACCGAAGCAAAGCGGATATAAGCCACTTTATCCAACTTACGTAACTCGGCCATCACCAACTCACCAATTTGGCGTGAAGCAATTTCACGCTCTCCCAACACTAACAATTTACTACGGATATGATGTTGCGCAGCATCAATCAATTCTACTGACACAGGCCGCTTATGTAGTGCAAGACGGAAACTTTCGCGTAATTTATTCTCAGAAAATGCCTCGCGACTGCCGTTACCTTTTACCACTTGTGGTAGCTGCAAATCAGCCGTTTCATATGTCGTGAATCGTTTATCACAATCACTACATCGACGACGACGACGAATAGAATCGCCCTCCTCATTCACACGCGAATCAATGACTTGCGTATCATCCGTATTACAAAAAGGACATTTCATTTATTTTCGGCCTCTCAACAGCCGCAACAACCACAACTTTAATTAAAATAGCTGCTTTTATGCGCTATATACTGGGAAACGCGCCGTTAACACATGCACTTTCTCTTTAACCGCGGCAATCATCGTTTCATCTTCGGGGTTATCTAATACATCAGCGATCAAATTAGCCACTATTTTTGCTTCTTCTTCTTTAAATCCACGCGTCGTGATGGCTGGAGAGCCAATTCGCAAACCAGATGTAACAAATGGACTCTCAGGATCATTAGGAATTGAATTCTTATTGACTGTAATATGTGCCAAACCAAGCGCAGCATCTGCCACTTTTCCCGTTAAGCCTTTCGGGCGTAAATCAACTAAAAACATATGTGATTCTGTACGACCTGAAATAATACGTAAACCTCGCTCCGCAAGCGTCACTGCCATTTGGCTAGCATTTTTTAACACTTGTGCTTGATACACCTTAAACTCATCTGTAGAAGCCTCTAAAAAAGCAGTCGCTTTAGCAGCAATGACATGCATCAGTGGCCCCCCTTGCAAACCAGGAAACACCAATGAGTTAAGTTTCTTCTCAAATTCTGCTTTTGCTAAAATAATGCCGCCACGTGGGCCACGCAATGTTTTATGTGTTGTCGACGTTACAAAATCGGCGTGCGGTACTGGGTTAGGATAAACACCTGCTGCAATTAAACCAGAATAATGTGCCATATCAACCATGAAATAAGCACCTGCTTTTTTAGCAATCTCAGCCATACGCGCCCAATCAAATCGCAATGCATAGGCTGAGGCACCACCGATTAAAAGCTGTGGCTTAGTCTCTATCGCAATACGTTCCATTTCATCGTAATCGATTTCTTCATTATCATTTAAACCATAAGGCACAATATTGAATAACTTACCCGATAAATTAGCTGGCGAGCCATGTGTTAAATGACCACCATGCCCCAAGTTCATACCCATAATAGTATCGCCTGGTTTTAAAAAAGAAAAATACACAGCCTGATTAGCTTGTGAGCCTGAGTGTGGCTGAACATTGACATATTCTGCACCAAAGAGCGCTTTCAAACGATCCATCGCTACTTGCTCCACCTGATCCACAAATTCGCACCCGCCGTAAAAACGTTTACTAGGATAACCTTCTGCATATTTATTAGTTAGCTGCGAACCTTGCGCTTCCATCACAGCAGGACTGGTGTAGTTTTCTGAGGCAATGAGTTCTATATGCTGGTCTTGACGTACGACTTCTGCAGCAATCATTTTCGCTAAATCAGCATCGGTATTTTTGAGGGTATTTGAGTAACTAAACATGGCGTTCTATGCTTTCCAAAAAGGCTATATTAAATATAACCGTCATTTTATCACGCTAGCATTAAGCCTACATAAATTCATGCATTGCTGATATTAATTAAGCACTAAACATGTGCATGTTAGTCACCTTGTGCCTATTGTTGGCACATTATTAAGCAATAAAATGTCCCTTAAAAATTAAATCATTGTTTTTAATGGTTTTTATATCTGGCACATTCATTGCTTCCAATACAATTAAGCGTAATTCTCCAAATATTCGCTTCCCCCCTCTCCCAACACTGGCTGTTGGGATTTTTTTACTTCTTTTCCTATAACTTTGTTAGCAAGCTATAATTGATATTTATATCGCATTAAAGCTAGCACATATGAAGTGGACAGACACACAAATAATCGCTGAAGATCTTTACGACAAACACCCTGATATCGACCCTAAAACTATTCGATTTACAGACCTAATGACTTGGGTGATAGATTTAGAAGGTTTTGATGACATTGCAGACCATTGCGGGGAAAAGATTTTAGAAGCGATACAACTCGCTTGGATTGAAGAAGTAGAATAAT
>CAYXOR010000057.1:0-4577 GCA_964466895.1 uncultured Methylophilaceae bacterium
AATGCAAGGCTGGCTCCCGCTTAATATGATGTTTTCTTTGATGTTGTCCACAGGCATTATTTTCCTACTTGAAGAAAAAGGTTATTTTTGTTTATTACTGGCATTAGCGGCCTTCGTATTTGGCGGTGCGTTTGTTAGTGGGTATTGGTTTAGTATCAGCTACTGTGTGGCAGCGTGGTATTTTTGTAAGAAGCCAAGTGCTGGCAGTTTGCTGTTATGGTTGGTGAGTACAGTTGGTTTAGGCCTTGTTTACCCCACATTTTGGGGTGTTTTAGCTATACCAATTATACTTGCTGCGCCATTAGTAAAACTTAAGTTGCCAAGGTTGCGTTTGGCCTTTTATACCCTTTACCCATTACACATTGTCATTTTATTAGGCATTGGTTTTCTAATGCCACGCTCGAGCGGAATGTAAATAATGGATTTTAATACATTAGCAGCTGAGTGCGCGCCTTTGGTTTCCACGCAGACTATGGCAGCCATAGTCAAAACTGAATCTCAGTTTAAACCGTTTGCTATTAACATTAATGGGGATGTGGTGCTAGAGCGCCAACCTGAAACAAAGGAAGAGGCAGTTGTTACTGCTAATTGGTTAATAGATAATGATTACAATATAGACATGGGTCTAGGCCAGGTGAATTCTAAAAACTTGACTTGGACTAAATTAAGTGTTGCAGATGCATTTGATCCTTGCAAAAATCTAGGCGCATCTGCGACTATATTAAAATCAAATTATGTGTCAGCCAGCAAAAAGATGCCTGATCAGCAAGCAGCTTTGCAAGCAGCAATTTCCGCTTACAATACGGGGTCCTTTACTAGAGGCTTTGCTAATGGCTATGTGCAAAAAGTGGTTGCTAATGCTACACATGCTACTGAGAAAATACCTTCTATTGCAACGCAACAGTCAGTTATTCCACCAATTGCGCTAAAAGCAAAAGCTAAACAAGGTAAGGCAAAACCAAAAAAGGTCGTAAAAGTTAAGCGTAAATCTTCACTTTTGATTGACATGGGTGGGCAGAATGAAGATATGGTAAAGTCTATGCAAGCAGATGATAACAAGAAAGAAATCGAGCTAGAGCACAAGGCAGAAGTTTTGATGGCAATCGATTCGCCTAATATGAATAAAATTGATGTCCCTAAACCAGACATCATGGTGTACTAAAATGTTGATGTTTTTTAAAGTAACAAGCAAGTAAATTTTTTACAAAGTGGAGGAAATGGTAATGAGAGATGCTTTTAAACAAGTTCTAGGTTTTGACTCAATGAGTGCAACAAGTACGGAAACACAAAAGCGTAATAAACGTGTTGTAAAATTTATGGCAATGAGTGCGGCAACTGCTGTGCTTGTGCTAGAACCATCCTTAGCGTTAGCGGTTCCAGATTTAGATACTAATGCAGTTACGACTACTGGTGCCAATGGTATTAGTAGAGCAGTCAACGCTATTGTGCAAACACTCACTGGTACGCTAGGGCAAAGTATTGCTGTATTAGCGGTGATTGTCATGGGTTTTATGGCAATGTTTGGTCGGCTAGCATGGGATCATGCAATGAAAGTAATCTTGGGTATTGCGATTGTATTTGGTGCAGCAACAATCATCACTTGGATTACTGTTGGTGCAGGAGAAGGATAAGCAATATGAGTGTTTAGGCTTGACGCTGCTTTAGCCATTAAAAGCTAAAGCAGCGTCCGCTAAAGCAAGTTTATATAAAACAAAGGCATAAAGATGGAAGAGAAAAGTGTACTGATAAACAAAGATATATTGTTTGTGGCCATGACGCGGACGCCTATGATAATGGGGGTGCCTTATGTAGCGTTTGTAATGGAGTTAATGTTTGTCTCATTGTCGAACATTATTTTCAAGAACCCAATGTATATGATTGCAGTGCTACCTGTGCATGCTGTTTTTTATGTATTATCGGCTCATGATGCAGGTATTTTCTCCGAGATGGAGGTTTGGAGCAAAACGTCAAGCCATTGTTTAAACAGGTGGTTCTGGGGCGCTTCTAGCTTTTCACCTTTGCCAGTAAAAAAATGGCAGCGTTAATAGGTGATCGGCTTATGGGTAGCAACAAATGAAAAATAATATCCATTTTACATTTACATTGGGGAGTTTGAAATAATGGGGGAGCTATTTCAATTTTCACGTGCCATAAAGCTGGAAACTGAAGCTTCCACTTTTATTCCTTATTCTAACCATGTAAATGAGAATACTATAAGGTTGAGCAACGGCGACTATATGCGCATTATTAAAATGGAGGGTGCTGCGCATGAAAGTGCAAATGTTGAAGACCTGAATAATTGGCATAACCAGCTTAATGGTGTGATGCGTAACATTGCTTCGCCAAATGTGGCTTTGTGGTCGCATGTCGTAAGGCGCGAGGTGAGTGAATATCCAGGCGGTGAGTATAAACCAGGGTTTAGCTATGATTTAAATGAAAAATACCGTGCCACCCTGAGTGAAAACCGCATGTTAATTAATGTGCTTTATGTCTCCATTATTTATCGCGCGCAATCGGCAAAAGCTACAAGTTGGTTCGATCGGTTTAGTTTAAAAACACAAGCAGAATTACAAGAAGAGCAAGAAGATGATCTTCGTATTATCGATGAGATTTCTAGCGCGCTTAAAATTGGCTTGCACCGCTATGATGCAGAAATACTTGGTTGCTATGAGCGAAATGGCGTCATGTTTTCTGAGATGGCAGAATTTTTAGGTTATTTGGTCAACGGTGAGTGGGCTAAGTTTCCATTAACAAAATCAGAAATAAGAGATGTGTTGACAACCTCTCGGCCGTTTTTTGGTAGAGGTGGGTTAATGTCACTTAAATCAATTTCAAAGGTTGATTATTCTTCTATTCTTGCGATACAAGAATACCCTTCCATGACTCAGCCTGGCCTGCTGAATGATCTGCTTAGTTTGCCATTTGAATTTATTATTTCACAATCATTTTCATTTTTATCTAAAGCAGTTGCTATAGGTCGCATGAAACGACAACATGGTCGTTTAATTGCAGCCAGCGACCACAGTAAATCACAAACAGATGCATTACAAGATGCCTTAGATGATTTGGTGTCTAACCGTTTTGTCATGGGCGCACATAATCTTAGTATTAAGGTAAATGCATCATCGCAAAAGCTGTTGACTTTGCATATGAATGAAACCATGACAACGCTATCTAATGTTGGCATTAAGGCAACGAGAGAAGAGATGGGGGTAGCAGGTTCTTTTTATGCGATGCTGCCAGGCAATTTTGCTTATCGTGTACGCGTGGGTGATATTACAAGTCTTAATTTTGCAGGGTTTTCTAGCTTTCACAATTTTCCCACAGGGCGCCTCAAGGATAATCAATGGGGTGATGCTGTCATGTGTTTCAAGACCACGTCAGGGAGTCCTTATTATTTTAATTTTCATAAAGCCGAAAAAGACGCCCGTATTGATAAGAACCATCGGGATTTAGCCAATACCATGGTGATTGGTCAATCCGGTGGCGGTAAGACCGTGTTGGAAATGATGATGCTGTCAATGTCAATGAAATTTAATCAGCCGCCAGAGAATCCAGCGACTTATATTTTATTTGATAAAGATTTAGGCGGTTCAATTGGCACTCGCGCAATGGGGGGTAAATATTACCCCATTAAGAATGGCATGCCATCTGGCTTTTCTCCGTTCCAAATGGACCCAACACCAGATAACTTATCTTTTTTAGAGGTGTTAGTTAAAAAACTAGTGCAGCATGAAGGTATGCCAATTACCCCCGCACAAGAAAAAGAAATAACCCAGGCGATTGCAGGTGTAATGGGGGCAGATAAACCTAAACGTCGACTAGGTGCAATGTTAGAGTTTTGTGACCCAACAGATGTAAATGGCTTGCACGCCCGTCTTTCACGTTGGTGCCAGGGTGGTGCATTAGGTTGGTTATTTGACAACCCAGAAGATACTTTTACGCTAGAAGGTTCGCCTATTTTTGGTTTTGATGTGACAGACTTTCTTGAAAATGAGGAAACACGCACACCGACCATCATGTATTTATTTCATCGGATAGAAAAACTAATCGACGGCCGGCGCTTGATCATCTTTATGGATGAGTTCTGGAAGCTGTTGCAAGATGAATATTTTGAAGACTTAGTACAAAATAAGCTAAAAACCATCCGTAAGCAAAATGGATTTTTAGTGATGTTTACACAATCACCGCGAGATGCACTTAAATCAAAAATTAGTCATTCTTTAATTGAACAAACAGCCACCAAAATTTGTTTACCTAACCCTGGCGCAGATTATGATGATTATGTAAATGGCTTTAAATTAACAGTGCGTGAATATGAGATTGTTAAAGAACTAGGTGAAAAGTCAAGAAAGTTTCTTATTAAACAGGGGCAAAACTCTGTAGTAGCGGAATTAGATTTACGTGGGTACGATGATGAGCTGGCAGTACTGTCTGGTAATACAGCCACATCATTATTAGTGGAGAAGTTGGTAGCAGAACTCGGAGACGACCCAGAAGTATGGTTGCCTGAATTTCATCGTGTAAGACTTGGAGGATAATATGAAGTTATTTCAAAGCATTAAAAAAGGTATCGC
>CAYXOR010000058.1:0-3071 GCA_964466895.1 uncultured Methylophilaceae bacterium
TATTAAAAGAACTGCGTTTTCGCCCATTCTTTTTCACGCAATTTCTTGGTGCATTTAATGATAATGTATTTAAAACTGCGCTTATTACTTTGGTAGCCTTTCGAACTACCTCTTTAAGTACAATCGATGGCGCAACGCTGACAACATTATTACCTGGATTATTTATCCTGCCATTTTTTCTATTCTCTGCCACAGCAGGACAAATTGCAGATAAATATGAAAAATCAAAAATCATTCGTTTTGTTAAAATATTTGAAATCGCTATCATGTTATTTGCTAGCATTGGATTCTTCATCCACAACATATGGCTACTCGCCATTGCACTTTTTATGGCAGGCATGCAATCTACACTGTTTGGCCCCGTTAAATACGCCTATCTACCACAACACCTTAATAAACAAGAGCTAGTCGGCGGTAATGGCATGTTAGAAATGGGAAGTTTTATTGCCATCTTACTCGGACAAATACTAGGCGCTTGGTTAGCCACACAAAATAATAACGAAACCATCATCATCAGCAGCATTATCGTACTTGCGGTTGCAGGCTACTGGACATGCCGAAACATACCTAACTCACCAGCAGGTGCGCCCTATTTAAAAATCAACTGGAACCCCATTACCGAAACCTTTAATAATCTCAAGTATATTTGGCAAAACCAGCCACTTTGGTTAGCTATAATTGGTATTTCCTGGTTCTGGTTTATTGGCGCGACACTATTAGCCCAGTTTCCTAATTTCGCTAAAAATACACTACTTGGTAATGAGAGCGTTTTCATCTTACTACTATCCGTATTTTCCCTAGGGGTTGGTATAGGCTCATTATTATGTGAAAAGCTCTCAAAACACAAAGTAGAACTTGGTTTAGTCGTATTCGGCGCCATAGGGTTAACAATTTTTGGCATTGATTTATTTATTGCCTCTAGCGGCATTCAAGAATCACTTAAAACGACTTCACTCATCAGAAGTTATAGCGATTTTTTCAAGGCATTTTCTCACTTACGTTTATTAGGTGATATTTTATTGATTGGCCTATTCGGCGGTATATACATTGTGCCGTTATATGCTTTCATCCAAAGCAATGCAGATCCCAGCCACCAATCGCGTGTCATAGCAGGCAATAATATTATGAACGCTTTGTTCATGGTTGTTTCTGCTATTTTCTCACTCTGGGTATTTAGCTTAGGCTTTGACATAACGCGGCTCTTCTTGATTACCGCATTGTGTACGGCACTTGTAACCATGTATTTATGTATACGTAATCCAGAATATTACTGGACGTTTTTAAAATGGGTTAAACGTTAAATGTCATACTCCCTCGCCTTAATCATCGCTTACATCGAGTCTTCATTCCTATCTTTGCTTCCATTACAACTCGTCATCTTGGCCACAAGCTATTTTTTAGGAATATATCTACTATTCGCAAGTATCGCTTGGGGGCTAGCAAAATTAATCAATCGCCCTATTGAAAAAAGAAAAACTAGGCCAGCACAAACACGAAAAGAGGTTCTAAACTCTCTGCGCTCTATTCTGATTTTCGGTATTGGCATGCTCATCCCTTGGGGAATGCTCAAATACAATATCACCTCATTTGCTGAAAAAATTTCAGCCATTTCCATCATCGCTGAAACCGTCATTCTAATCCTATGGAATGACGTGCATTTTTATGCAGTTCACCGTTTACTACACGCAAAGTTTAAAAAGTGGCATGCCACCCATCATTTGTCCGTGTCGGCAACACCCTTTGCCGCTTATAGCATGAGTAGCTGGGAAGCAATGCTATTAGGCAGTGTGCTACCAATTGCAATGCTATTCCATCATTTCTCACTAATAGCGCTTATTTTGTTACCCATTTGGTCTATCTTCATCAATACGCTAGCACATTCAAACTGTGATTATTTTCCTAGCGCTGACGAACGTTCATTATTCAATTTAACCAAGCATCATCAAAGCCACCATTCATATTATCAAGGAAATTTTAGTTTCTTTTTTAATCAGCTTGACCATTGGTTTAACACATCTCGCCCATTAGATAAATAGGATTTTTATGACACCTTTTCATCATGTTTATATCACTAATAGCGCCTCTTACCTGCCAGGAGAACCTGTCAATAATGAAGAGATGGATATATTTATTGGCTCTATCAATAAAATGTCGAAGAGAATTAAAAAGCGTATTTTGGCTGAAAATGGTATCAAACATAGACATTACGCAATAGATGAACATGGCCAGTCTCTGCACTCTGTTAGCACGATGGGCGCTAAAGTTGTAGAGGCCTTAACTGGACAAAATACTAAATTAAACTTTTTATCTGCGGCTACGACTGGTGGAGATTGTGCAGCACCTGGTCTAGCAAACCTTATTCAAGGTCAATTACATTTACCCCCTATAGAAACTTTATCTGTTTCTGGCATTTGTGCTGCGTCTATTGGCGCATTAAATGCTGCTGCACAAGCTGTTCAGTCTGGTGCTGCTGATCATGCAATTGCAGTTGCCAGCGAATTTCCTTCACGCTTATTTAAGCGTTCTAGATTCCAAGACCGTGACACGGATATCGATTTTGATGCACATTTTCTACGCTGGATGTTATCAGATGGAGCAGGAGGCGCTTTGCTAAGCCACTTTCCTGCAAAAAACAAACTTTCTCTTAAAATAAAATGGATTCATCAAAAGTCATTTTCAGGTGACATGCCAACTTGTATGCAGGTCGGCATGTCTAAAGATAATGAATTACCCGGTTATTTAGATTATCCAACGTTAGCCGAAGCAGAAAAAGCAGGTGCTTTTGATTTGCGGCAGAATATTCGTATATTACCCAATCTATTCGACCTGGGATTACATGAATATGCCAAACTAGTCGAAGAAGGCCATGTTAAACCATCTGAGATTACACACTTTCTATGCCACTATTCATCTGAGCGTTTTAAACCAATAATCGCCAAGCTCATGGAAGAAGCGGGCATCTCCATTCCATCCGAAAAGTGGTTTTCTAACCTTTCAGCTAAAGGCAATACTGGCTCGGCATCTATTTTCATCATGCTAGATGAATTATTAAAAACAAAAATAAATCAGTT
>CAYXOR010000058.1:3171-4567 GCA_964466895.1 uncultured Methylophilaceae bacterium
CTTTGGATGCGGCGCGCAATATCGAGCATGACCCCTCGTTACCAAGCCCTAGCTGACTTAATTCAAACACACGCAGGAGAAGAGCAACTGGACTGGCAAGTACTTTACCAAGACTATCTCAAAGCAGGTGGCACCCTACCTGCAGCTAAGTTAGCGCGCAACCCAGGTGGTGAGGCACTCAATGCATTTATGCATGCTTATGCCGCTCGGCCAGATCCTGTTGGGTTACTTGGTGGCATCTACATTATTGAAGGTACGGGCCAGCGGATTATTCCTACCCTATTACCCAAACTCAAAACCAACCTCGGCATCTCATCTTCCATATTAAAATTCATTGAATATCATGGAGAAAATGACCAAGCACATATGATACGTTGGTTAAACGCAGTCAAAATTGCCATTGCGCTAGATGATAACGATGCTAACGAAATCATTAAAGTTGCTGAATCAGTCGCTAAACTATACTGTCAGCAATGGCATTTTATTAAGTAAACACTTAAGATGACTGTATGAAAAAAACTTATTTGCCGCGCCCTTTTCCAGAGTTAGATAAGCCGCACAATCCTGCTGACCCTGACCCTTGGCAAACTATTTGGCTAGATAACGCTACACCCATTCACGCAGGGGTAAAACAAGCATGGTTATACGATTCCAACACTTGGTCTAGACAGTTCCTATTACCCATTATCAGGCCGATTGCTAGGATAGTGATTGTCCTGCTACAAATCATTAAAACAATCATTCCAAACTGGTTAACTTCATCGCGTATATTACACCGATTCTTGGCATGGGCACTTTCTGTCTTTGCAACGCCTGAAGCAAATTGGCTAATTTTACGTCACTTTTGGATAGGGTCAGAAAACCTGGCTTTCCTCAATGCCAATATTAGATATGGTGAGGTTGAAATGAACCCACTCCAACCAGAAGACCTACCTGATTTAGTAGATGATTTATTTATTAAACATGATTTAAACTTATTTAACTTTATTACAAGAATCAATCAAAAAATACAATTAGAAGGTAACACCGAGATTGAACCAACCAGCCCATTAGATTTTAGTATGATTTCTGACAATGGCAACTTCCCCATTAAGCATCAAAATAATGGATGGCTAAATGTTGTTGACCTACAAACTTGCATTGATTTATTTACTCCTATGTATCAATTATTTCTTACAGATCGAGATTTTTGGCGGTCTGTGCATTCATTGCAACTGGACGAAACCATCGGCATTTACGCAGCCAAAGTGCTTAATAATCCTGAAGCGTTGATATTACTTAATAATAAACATCCAATGGTCATTCCCGCTACTTGGTCAGCAGGTTATCGATTAGTATTACATGGCCTGTCTGCAGAAATGCTACACGCCCACATTGTTAAAGAAAAACAGCGCCA
>CAYXOR010000059.1:0-2464 GCA_964466895.1 uncultured Methylophilaceae bacterium
CAGATGGTCAGTTCCGTGGTGGCAAGACATTACCCCTTAAACAAGCTGTTGATGACGGTATAAAGATGGGTGGTTGCGAGAGCATTCAGAAAGTCATCGTGTTGAAAAAAACAGGGCAAGATGTTAACTGGTTAGATAGCGACATTTGGTGGGATGACCTCATTAAAAACCAAAGTGATGAATGCCCGCCAGTGATGGTCAATGCGGAGCATCCACTATTTATACTGTACACATCAGGCTCTACTGGCAAACCAAAAGGTGTACAACATTCGTCTGCTGGCTATCTGTTACATGCAATGAACACCATGCGCTGGACATTTGACATTAAAGCTGACGATATCTATTGGTGCACAGCAGATGTAGGATGGATTACAGGCCACAGTTACGTGACTTATGGCCCACTAGCCATGGGTGCTACGCAAATCGTGTTTGAAGGCATCCCCACCTACCCTAATGCTGGTCGCTTTTGGCAGACAGTAGAAAAACATAAGGTATCTATTTTTTATACCGCACCAACCGCTATCCGCTCACTGATTAAGGCAGGCGAAACTGATCCCAGCACACACCCAAAACAATACGATTTATCTAGCCTACGCTTACTCGGCACAGTCGGTGAACCCATCAACCCCGAAGCTTGGATGTGGTACCACAAACAAATAGGTGGTGAAAAATGTCCAATCGTCGATACGTTTTGGCAAACAGAAACAGGCGGCCATGTCATTACGCCGCTGCCAGGCGCAACCACATTAGTACCAGGTTCCTGCACATTGCCCTTCCCAGGTATTGATATTGATGTTGTCGATGAAACAGGTAAAGACGTACCTTGGGGCACAGGTGGCCTATTAGTGATTAAAAAGCCTTGGCCATCCATGATACGCACCATTTATAACGACCCAGAACGATTCAAAAGCAGCTACTACCCTGATGATTTAGGTGGCAACATATATCTTGCAGGTGACGGTGCGATACGCGATGCAAAAACAGGCAACTTCACCATCATGGGTCGGATTGATGATGTATTGAACATCTCTGGCCATCGCTTAGGCACGATGGAAATTGAATCTGCACTGGTCAGCAACCCACTGGTGGCAGAAGCCGCTGTTGTTGGCAGACCAGATGAGATTAAAGGCGAATCGATTGTTGCTTATGTTGTACTTAAAGGGAATCGTCCAGAAGGTAGCGAAGCAAAAGACATTGTTGAAAAACTACGCGCCTGGGTCGGACAAGAAATAGGCCCTATTGCCAAGCCTAGCGAAATTCGTTTTGGTGATAATTTACCTAAAACTCGTTCTGGCAAAATTATGCGCCGTTTATTACGTAGCTTGGCAAAAGGGGAAGAGATTACTTCAGATATTTCTACGTTGGAGAATCCAGCTATCCTTGAGCAATTAAAAGAAGTTGTAAAATGATATCTAAAGCTTTTAATAAGCAAAATTGATGTGATTGCCATTTTATTTTAGGATGTACTAAAAATTAATATCAATATGATTTATACCCATAAATTAAACAATATAAAGGTATCAATGACGCAAAATTTTGCGTCATTTAGGATGCCTACTTTATGTTAGGTTCATAAATAATGGACATTTCCAAAATAAGTTGGATTCAACTTAAAAACATTAATAAGTACAAGCTTATTAATACGATGTATATTTGGTTATTTATTGTCCCTATAGTTGCTCGCTTATTTGAAAAAGTTGAACATACTGCAAACATTACAATCTTTGAATATACATTCGAGGCGCAATTATCACTACCGTTCTCATGGGTTATTTTCTACTTTAGTGCCATAGCTTTTGCAAGCGCCAACCTAATATATCAATTGAGATGTCCTAGCATTATCAAAGACAATTCTGATTATTCCGACTTTAAGCAATCTCATAAAGGTGTTGAGCATCTAGATAGCTATCTTCCTCAAGTAGGCATGAATTGGGAAGGATTGAGGCAAGAGCTAGAAAACCAAGATGACTATTTTAACGAGACTGCAGAAGCCAGCAACCCAAAAACTGATGATGGTATATTAAGAAAAAGATTCTGGGCTGTGTTTTCAAAAGGGAATAGAGTTAGACCAATAGAAAAATACTCTGTTGCCTTATTTTACCTAATTGGGTTCATATTAATATTTTGGGTTTTTGTGCAAAATATTAATTTTGTAATTAACTTTTTAATCAATTGATAAAAAACCTAATAAATTATTGATGCGGGAATTTTGCTACGCTTCGCAAAATCCACACAACTCAGCCGTTCATCCTTACAATTTGTACCCATAAAATTCATACCATAGAACTTACCCCCCTCAGAGAAGACAACATGTCAGCGTCAGAAAATACCAAAAACCAAGAATACCTCTTCACCGCTGAGGGTTGTTATATTACAGAACTCTCAAACATCCCTGCTGACCCAGCTGTGTCAATCGCTAAAGCACGCGTGGAGCCCAATGTCACGACAACATGGCACCAATTAA
>CAYXOR010000059.1:2564-4498 GCA_964466895.1 uncultured Methylophilaceae bacterium
TCAATCGCTAAAGCACGCGTGGAGCCCAATGTCACGACAACATGGCACCAATTAAAAGGCGTGACGGAAAGGTACTGCATTTTAGAGGGCGTAGGTGTTGTTGAAATCGGCAACGAACCACCTAAAAACGTTAGCGTTGGCGATGTGGTGATTATTCCACCAATGACACGTCAAAGAATAAGCAATATTGGAAAAACAGATTTAATCTTTTTAGCCATTTGTAATCCACGATTTACACCTGAGTGTTATGGATCTATCGTTTAGCAACTGACAGCGTGTTAACCACTATCAGTTGTGAGAAAATAGCCCCTCTTGATTTAACAAGCGCCCGCAAGGCGCGTCTCCATTCTCGCTAACCACTGCGCCCGTAAAGGGCGTTCCCAACTTCGCTAGCCACTAAAGTGGCAAATCAGTTGAAAAAGCGGTAAGTCGAATGTGAAAACGGCAAGTCGAATATAAAGGAAACATATGACAGCAACAAACAACATCCCATTAAAAGTCCCTTTTAAAGAAAAAGATGAAGCAAAATCACACGGCGCACGCTGGAACCCAGATGGTAAACACTGGTATGTGCCAGTTGGTGTTGATGCCGCACCATTTAAAAAGTGGTTAGATGGCGCACCAGCAAAAACATCACAACCTAAAGCCACAGTACAAACAAAACCGGCAGGCGCATTGCCTGCCAACACTGACATGGATGACGTTAATGCCATGCTACGTGACGCATATGAAGTAAATGACGATCAATAGATATGAATGGGTAAATGCAGAGTGAATAGAGTAGTAATCAACTATAACCTTAACCAAAGGTGAGGAAATCATATCGGATATATTTATACTAGACAATCCAGCAATATTGGATCAGTTGAAAAAAACTACAACTTAGCAAAGCAACATTATTACCTATTTGGGGGGTTGCAGATAAATATGACCCATTCTATTCTGAATATCTTTTGTAAGATTTAAAGGCTACTAATGTCATTTATATCGCATGCAATTGATGGGTATCGGCTTATTCACATTGGCTATAATACTAATAGAAATGTGACGGCTGTAATTAACTGTTATAGAAACCATGTGCGCTATGGGTTTATTCGTTTTTATAAAGAAGGTACGCCTATCCCAGAAGGCTTAGTTGCATATCCTGACCACGAGACAATTCATCTCAACTTTAGCGATCATAACTTGCAAAGCATTATTGATACATTACGTTATGAAAAACCGCTGCACATTTCTTTTAATGACGCAACAAGAACAGGCTGGCTTTCTACGAGCAATGAACCAATAGGAGAGGAAGAGTTAGGTTAGTCTCACTGACCACAATGACAAATAGGGTCGGAGTCAATTAAAACTCGTTATACAGTTTCCCAATTGTTCAATAACAGTAAGTTTTTGGATCATTCATATTAATTTTTTGATTTAATATATTTGGATCTTTATCCTCAACAATTTTTTCTCCTTCAAAAATATGATTTTTATCCGCATACCTTTCGCATCGCTTCAATAACTTAAACGTTCTAGAATCAGCAGCTTTTAGAATAGTAACCATATTAGTAGAATTTGGCATAGGCTTGAAATACACTAAGTTCTTGTCTTTAGCGTACTCATGGTTTAAGACCTCAAATGTTTCGCCGTCACATGACTCAACTATATTTGAATCTGTTTTATATTCTGCTAAAGATGAAGTCATCATCCATTGAGAACATGAAACTTCTTCGGCAAAGCTAAATATGGAAATGATCGATAGAGTAACTGACATTAATAATTTAGCTATATTGCATCTAGTCAACTGTTTCAAGAGTAACCCCTTCGGCAAGCAATTTCGAGCCAATAAAATCACCGCCTCTAGTTACTTTGACAACTCTAGCCGAAACGTAATGGAAGAGCATACCTTGCTCATGCGTCTGAATATTATGGTTCAAGACTAAGCTATA
>CAYXOR010000060.1:0-3906 GCA_964466895.1 uncultured Methylophilaceae bacterium
TATACGTAAATCAGCTAGTATAGACGGTGCCTCAGCTGCTCGACCTTTCTCTACATAATCCGCATAGCTAGGTAGCGCTATAGAAGCAATGATGCCGATTATCGCAACGACAATCATAATTTCTATCAGCGAGAAGCCTTTTTGCACTGCTTTTAATATTTTCATTTTAAAATATCCTTTAGATACATCTTTCTATTAATTAAACACATCATGCCAAAGCCTTTTATGTTATGTCTAGCAGTATCCGATAATCGGTAAATATTGCAGAATAAGCGGTAAAAATGACATCTATCCAGCTTGATGAAACATTCAATGATAAAATATTGACTTCACTTTTTAAGTTTAAATAAACAACATGCCTAGACACTTTCTGATAATTTTTGTGTTGTGCAGTTTTGCTGTGCTAATAAGTTGCGGGACTAAAGGCTCACTCTATATTCCTGAGCAGCGCTACCCACAAAAAACAACAGAAGAAACTACTAAAACGCCTGAAACTAAACTACTTAAAGCCAACCCAATAGAACAACTAACAGTTGAAGAATAATTTTGTGACTATTTTTAATTTTAAAAATGGCGAACTACACGCCGAAGATACCGCCCTGACTAGCATTGCTAAAAAATTTAAAACGCCATGCTATGTTTATTCCAAAAAAGCTATAACACAGACTTTTAAAAGCTTTCAAGCGGGCTTAAACAATACAGACCATTTAATCTGTTTTGCCGTAAAAGCTAACTCAAACATTGCGGTGCTTAATTTACTAGCTAAGCTTGGCGCAGGCTTTGATATTGTTTCAGGTGGCGAGCTAGCACGTGTATTAGCCGCTGGGGGTGACCCACAAAAAGTCGTTTTTTCTGGTGTAGGTAAAAGTGCAGATGAAATGCGTGCTGCTTTAAAAGCGGAAATTTTTTGTTTTAATGTTGAATCAGCAAGTGAGCTGACACGCCTGAATAAAGTGGCTGGTGAAATGGGCGAAATAGCCCCTGTTTCTATACGTGTAAACCCAGATGTAGATGCAAAAACACACCCTTATATATCGACAGGCTTAAAAGATAACAAGTTCGGTGTTGCATTTGAAGATGCCCTTGCAGTTTATACACAAGCCGCCGCTATGCCCAATATCAATATCATTGGCGTTGACTGTCATATCGGCTCACAAATTACCGAAATATCACCTTTTGTTGATGCATTAGAACGCGTGTTAACTTTAGTCGATACATTAGAAAAAAATGGCATTCAAATTTCACATATTGACGTAGGCGGCGGCATCGGTATTACCTATGATGATGAAACGCCACCAGCATTTAACGACTATGTAAAAGCCATTTTAGGAAAACTAAATAACCGAAACGTTAAATTACTATTTGAACCAGGCCGCGCGCTAGTCGGTAATGCAGGCGTATTGCTGACAAAGGTGGAATACCTTAAACATACCGAAAGTAAGCATTTTGCGATTGTAGACGCCGCAATGAATGACTTAATGCGACCTGCCTTATACGATGCGTATCACGATATCGTGGCAGTGATTCCACGTTTTGGTGAAACTAAAAACTATGAAATTGTCGGCCCTGTATGTGAAACAGGTGATTTTCTCGGTCACAGCCGCGCATTAAATTTACAGGAAGATGATTTACTCGTGGTTAAATCTGCCGGTGCTTATGGCATGAGTATGGCGAGCAACTACAACACACGGCCACGAGCTGCCGAAATTATGGTGGATGGTGACAAAACCTTTATCATTAAAGAACGTGAAAAAACTGAAAGCTTATTTGCTTTAGAAACAACATTACCCTAGCTCGCTGATTATCTAATAAACGATAACAGTTGCAGGACGGTCCACTTAGGTTTAAATTAATACTTAAGGGATTACTCTTAAATAACTTTATATAAAATAAATGCTCAGGGAGATTTAATATGCATAAGTTTTTGCTAGCTTTAATGATGGTATTTTTTGTAGTAGGTTGCGCTACCGTTGGTGGTGGAAATAATGGCCCGCTACCAGAAATTGCGCCATATGATGAACCAACATATGAGCCTTTACCAGCTATGGTGCCTGCGGCATAATCGCTAGACTGTAAAATAAAACATAAAAAGAGCGAAGTTAATCTTCGCTTTTTTTATAGCTAAATTTTATCTAGTTACTCTTCAATAAACATACCCCATACGGATTAAAAATAGATTATTTTCTACATCTTAGTACTAGTCTACGTGTAAAATACGCTCAGAAACCTTTGCATCCTTAATTGCGCTTAACAATACATCGTTAAAAATTGGCTCAAAATGCTCATTTGCCGCCAGCAAACGCTGCTTTTTCTTCAATTTTTGCCTTGTCTTGCCTTCGCTTATCACATGATGCAAATACCTCTCTATAGTGTTAACTGAAAGTTAATTGATCGATGAACCAAGCCAGTAAAAAAATACCTGCAGATATTGTACTAGCTAACCCACGGGGGTTCTGTGCTGGTGTTGATCGCGCCATCGTTATCGTTGAACAAGCACTAGAAAAATTTGACGCACCCATTTATGTACGCAACGAGGTCGTCCACAATAAATTTGTAGTCAATGAACTACGTGCTAAAGGTGCGATTTTTGTAAATGAACTCGATAAAATCCCTAAAGGCAGCACGGTCATTTTTAGTGCGCACGGTGTTTCAAAAGCTGTGCGCGCAGAGGCTGAATCGTTAGGCTTAACAGCTTATGATGCAACATGTCCATTGGTGACGAAAGTGCATATCGAAGTCGCTAAAATGCGACAAGATGGCCTTGAAATTATTATGGTTGGCCATAAAGGCCATCCTGAGGTTGAAGGCACAATTGGGCAAAGCGAAAAAGGTATGTATCTCGTTGAAACACCTGAAGACATCCCTTTATTAAAAATCACTGACCCGAACAAGCTTGCCTACGTAACACAAACCACATTGTCGATGGATGATGCCATGTTAGTAGTTGATGCACTTAAGGCTAGATTTCCTAGCATCCTTGGGCCTAAGAGTGATGACATATGTTACGCCACCCAAAACCGCCAAGATGCCGTCAAAACAATGGCAAAAGATTGTGATTTAGTCATTATTGTCGGCTCGCCGAACAGTTCTAACTCTAACCGTTTACGAGAAGTCGCAGAAAACCAAGGCATTGAAGCGTACATGGTCGATAATGCCAGCTACTTAAATACCAAGTGGCTTGTTGGTAAACAAAAAATTGGCGTCTCAGCAGGCGCATCTGCACCTGAAATTTTAGTCAAAGAGGTCATTGCGCGACTACAAACACTGGGTGCTAAAAATGTTAAAGAGCTACATGGCATTGTTGAAAGTGTCGTTTTTAAGCTACCCAAAAATCTAATAGAAGCCACAAGCAAAGTAGATGCTTGACGCTAATACAAATGGTTAAAACACCTATTTCAGCACTGGTACTGATTCACACAATAGACTTACAAGTGCTTATTATGGAGCGTGCAGATAAAGCAGGGTTTTGGCAATCTGTCACTGGTAGCATAGAGGCTGAAGAAACACCCTATGAAGCGGCCATACGTGAAGTAAAAGAAGAAACGAATCTTGATGCGCTATCATATGACTTTGAAGATTGGCAAGCCAGTAACACTTATGAAATCTACCCACACTGGCGACATCGCTATGCGCCGGGTGTTATAGAGAATATTGAACATATTTTTGGGCTAACATTGCCAGATACCATGCCAATACAACTAGCCCCTGAAGAGCATAAACAATACCAATGGGTTGATTGGCGAGAAGCAGCGCAGCGTGTGTTTTCATGGACGAATGTCGATGCCTTAAAAAGATTAGGTGAAAGACATCAATTAACATTATAAAATATCGCTATGCAAACAGAAACCCTAAAATCAATTCCTATTAAGTTTGAACAATTTCAGTCTAGTAAAGATGATGACTGCC
>CAYXOR010000061.1:0-3597 GCA_964466895.1 uncultured Methylophilaceae bacterium
CGCACACTAAGCAAAGATGACATTGAAAAGTTAGCTGTTAAACAACCTTGCATCACGAAATTCTTGGTAGATGGTACAAGTGTGCGTAAAATCATTGTTGTTCCAAATAAGCTCGTTAATATCGTGATAGGATAAACATTGAAATCGATACTTCGCCTTTGGTTATTATTATTTACGCTTGCCAACTTGGCGGCTTGTGGCTTCCATTTACGTGGGGGGCAAGACATTCCTTTCAAATCCATCTTCATTCAAGGCAACACTTTGGTTATTTCCAAAGACCTTAAACAGTCTCTCATCACCAATAAAGTAGCCATATTAGATTCTGCCAATGATGCAGAGTTATTGCTTGAATTGGTAGGAGAAGAAAATGAAAAACGTATTCTCTCACTGGCAGGAACAGGTACTGTTAATGAATTTGAACTATATTACCGTGTGCATTATCGCAGCAAACTAGCGGGCCAAGAAAGATGGAGTCAAGTGCAAACGATTGAATCAAGACGAGACTATACTTACAGCGATGCCAGCATACTAGCAAAACAAACAGAAGAAAAAAAATTAAACAAAGATATGCAAAGCGCTACTGTCAACAGCTTGATACGTAGACTATCTGCTCTAAAAAAACAATCACAATAACTGTAAAATAAAAAATGCAGCTCGCGCAGGATCAACTCAAGCAGCACTTAACAAAACAATTGGCACCTTTGTATGTTCTCATTGGTGACGAGCCTTTAGCGCAAAGTGAATGTATAGATGCCATCCGACAGACTGCGCGGCAAGCTGGGGCTGACGAACGTACTAGCTTTATTGTAGAGCGTGGTTTTAATTGGCAAAGTATTCAACAGTTTGGGCAGGCACTATCACTGTTTTCCTCTTTACGCATTCTAGAAATCCATATTCCGAATGGAAAACCAGGTGTTGAGGGTGGAAAAGCACTGTCAACACTAGCAAAAGATACGATTCCAGATACGACGACGATTATCGTGCTACCAACGCTCGCACGCGAAACAAAAAAAAGCGTATGGTTTAATACGCTACAAAGCGCTGCTATTTGCATAGCATTAAATGAAATTAACCTGACACAATTACCACAGTGGATTGCTAAACGACTCGCATTACAAAAGCAAAGTGCCGATAGCACATCACTCGAGTTTATGGCACACCAAGTAGAGGGTAATTTATTAGCCGCCCATCAAGAAATTCAAAAACTTGGCTTATTATTTCCTGAAGGTGAGTTAAGCGCAGAAAACATCAGTGATGCCGTACTCAATGTATCCCGCTACAACGCTTTTCAATTGGGTGAAGCTGTGCTGGCAGGCAATACTGAGCGCACATCACGTATTTTGCAAGGCTTGCAAGATGAGGGTGAGCAGCCTGTCGCTGTCATGAATCCACTTATTTGGATATTGCGTCCACTAGTGCGTGTTAAACATGCACAAACAAACGGTGAAAATATTAACAGCGCCATGATGGCTGCACGCATTTATGGTGATAGACAACAACTAACCAAAAAAGCACTATCACGCTTAAGCTTGCGCCAGTTAGAAGCGGCCTTACAAAAACTATGCGATATTGATAGAATTGGTAAAGGCGTGATGCTAGGCGACGCATGGCTAGAGTTATCTAGAATATGTTTTGGTTTAGCAAAAGTTCGTAGAAGGTAAATTTAATTTAAAGACAATCACAATGCAAAATATTAAAGAATACATGGACCAACTGGGCAAAAGCGCTCGACAAGCCTCTAGACATATTGCGAATGCTGATACCAATGCTAAAAACATGGCACTCACTAACATTGCCAACGCTATACTGCGCGAGAAAGCTAGCTTATTAGCCGCCAATGAAAAAGACCTGACTGTAGCAAAAGAAAATGGGCTAGAAAGCGCATTACTAGATCGCTTAACGCTGACAGCAAAAACCGTAGACAGCATGGCGGAAGGCTTACTTCAAATTGCTAGTTTAGCGGACCCAATTGGTCAAATGGACGGCTTTAAATATATGCCAAGCGGCATTCAAGTCGGGCAAATGCGTGTGCCTTTAGGTGTCATTGGTATCATCTATGAAGCACGTCCTAACGTCACAGCAGATGCGGCAGGCTTATGTATTAAATCGGGGAATGCGGCCATTTTGCGTGGTGGTTCTGAGGCGATTCATTGCAACCAAGCCTTAGCAAAATTAGTACACGAGGGCTTAGAAAAAGCTGGCTTACCTAAAGAGATTATTCAAGTAGTCGAGACAACCGATCGTGCAGCCGTGGGTGAGATCATTACCATGAAAGACTATGTTGATGTGATTGTACCGCGTGGTGGCAAAGGTCTTATCGAGCGTATATCGAACGATGCGCGCATCGCTGTGATTAAACATCTAGATGGTAATTGCCATGTCTATGTTGACGATGATGCTGACGCTGAAAAAGCGCTGAATATTGTACAAAATAGTAAGACGCAACGTTTAGGTACCTGCAACACGGCAGAATCGCTATTAATTGCACGTTCAGTCGCCAAAGACTTGCTACCTAAACTAGGCAAAATGCTGATAGAAAATGGGGTAGAAATACGCGGCTGTGCGGAAACATGCGCACTGATTAAAGAGGCTAAAACAGCAACTGATGAAGATTTTTATACTGAATATTTAGATGCCATTATTTCTTGCAAAGTGGTGGATGGTTTAGTTGAAGCCATTGATCACATCAACCAACACTCCTCGCAACATACAGAATCCATCGTAACCGAGAACTACACAAAATCTCGTCAGTTTCTGCGCGAAGTAGACTCTAGCAGCGTCATGGTGAATGCCTCAACCCGCTTTGCCGATGGTTTTGAGTATGGCTTAGGGGCTGAAATTGGCATCTCTACCGACAAACTACATGCTCGAGGTCCAGTTGGTTTAGAAGGCTTAACATCGCTTAAATATGTCGTACTTGGTGATGGCCATATCCGTACTTAAAATGCATTTCTGGTTCGCATTGACTGCGTTGCACGGTACTCGAAGCCTCGCTGTACAACTTGGCACTATCTCGGCTTCTGTGTTCCGTGCGCCTTGCACTACCTTCCAGAAACTGCATTTAATTTTCGGGTAAGTATTTAAAATAATGAAACTAGTTGGAATTTTAGGCGGTACGTTTAACCCCATCCACTATGGCCACCTGCGCATGGCGCAAGAGGTGGCCGATGCACTCGCTTTGGATGAAGTAAAATTTATTCCTTCAGCTAACCCACCACATAAAGACAGTGTCACGGTGTCAGCAGAGCACCGAGCGGCTATGGTAAAAATTGCCATTGAAAATAACCCACAATTTTCTTTAGATGACTGCGAACTGAAAAGAAAAGGCACCTCTTACACCATTGATACGCTGATTGACTTAAGCGAATCATTAGGCGGCGAAACTGCACTGTGTTTAATCATGGGCAGTGATGCCTTTATTAAATTTAACACCTGGCACCGCTGGCAGACGTTATTAGACTACGCGCATATTGTATTAGTACAAAGACCTAGCTTAGAGCCACAAAACAAACTACCTAGCGAGCTAGAAGCTTTACTGAGAGACCATTACACCGAACAGCATGCAGATTTAAGTAGTGAAAATGCTGGCTTTATTAC
>CAYXOR010000062.1:0-3094 GCA_964466895.1 uncultured Methylophilaceae bacterium
TTTAAAGAAGTGTGTGATGAGTATCTGGGCGGTATTGATGATGATGCCATTCAAAAAATCACCGGAACCAGCGATAAACCGCTGGCAAAGATTAACCGCTATAAAAATGACAGGAATCCGAATATAGCCGTTACTGTTGATTTACTCACCACCGGTATTGATGTACCCGCTATTTGCAATCTGGTGTTTTTACGCCGAGTCAACAGCCGTATTTTATTTGAACAAATGTTAGGGCGTGCCACGCGCCGCTGTGATGAAATCGGCAAAGAAAGCTTTAATATCTACGATGCCGTTGATATTTATAAGCAACTGGAAAAAGTCAACAGCATGAAACCGGTCGCCACTCAGCCGGATATTACCTTTAGCAAATTAGAACAAGAACTAAAACAACAAACAGCCCCCGAATTACAACAGTTAGCGAAAGACCAATTCCTGGCAAAACTGCAAAGCAAACGCCGTCATTTGACTGAAAACCAGCAACAACAATTTGAACTCATCGTTGGCAAACCTGCGCAGGAATTTGCCGAAGAACTCAAAAAAATGCCACTTAAACATATTGCCGAATGGTTTACTCAGCACCCTGGGTTAGGTGAAATTCTGGATAAAAAAATAGGTGTCAGTACAAAAACCATCATTATCTCCGAGCATGAAGATGAAGTGGTTGATGTAAGCCACGGCTATGGCGAAGGACAAAAACCGGAAGATTATCTACACGCTTTTGATACCTTTATAAATGCCAATAGCAACCGGATGATTGCATTACAAACAGTGGTACAAAGACCTTGGGAATTAAGCCGACAAGACCTAAAAGCATTAGCGCTAGAATTAGAAAAAAATCATTTCCGCGAACAGGATTTACGCACCGCCTGGCAAGAAGTCAAAAATGAAGAAATTACCGCCAGAATTATCGGTTTTATCAGACAAGCCGCAGTTGGTGAAGCATTAATCCCTTTTGAACAACGTGTGGATAATGCATTGGTAAAAATTCTGGCGAGCCAAACCTGGAAAAACCCACAAAAACAGTGGCTAGAAGCCATAGCCAAGCAAATGAAAGCCACCACGATTGTAGATAATAAAGCACTGGACGAAGGGGTATTTAAAAACCAATTAGGCGGAATAAAACGCGCCAATAAATTATTCCAGCCAGCTATAACAGAGGTATTAGAACAATTTAATAAAGCACTATGGCAGTAGGATGTGCTGACAATAGGAAGCGCATCTTATCAGCACCATTGCTGTGCTTCCTATCGTCAGCACACCCTACATTGTTTTAAAGTCACACTCGCTGTAGGTTAATTATAGATGGATATACACATCATTTAATAAAAAAATAAAATAATGATGTATACTTACATCATAATATTCTGAACACATCTAAAAATGGATAGCACTAATTTAAACACAATTAGCCAACAAGTACGCTCTCTGCGTAAACGAAAAGGCTGGAGCCAGCAAACATTAGCAGAATTATCAGGGCTGGACAGAACCACTATTGGTGCATTAGAGCGTAATGATTATTCGGATTTAGGTATTCGAAAAGTTCAGCGCGTATTAGAGGTACTGGGAAAATGCCTTACCCTGTCAGATAAAGGGCTACCCACACTGGATCAATTACAAAAAAGCAAAAATGGCTGATATAGATGTGTATGTGGCTAATCAGATAGCCGGGCGCTTAGTTAAAACAGAAAACAAACATATCTTTAGCTATCATCAAGATGCGCTCGATGCATTATCGCTGACTATGCCGCTACGTACAGAAAGCTACGCCTACCCATCGGGGTTGCATCCTGTATTTCAAATGAATCTTCCCGAAGGCTATTTACGACAAGCGATAGAACGTGCAACCGCCAAAAAATACGGCAGTGATGATTTAACGGTACTGGCATTATTAGGCGCAAATCAAATAGGCCGCATGGCTTATACCCTTGCAGGACAGCCATTGGCAAAACAGACAGACATATTGCCTGATTTACAAACCTTATTAGGTAGCGAAGATGCCAGTTTGTTTAATCAATTATTACTTCGTTTTGCCACCCACTCAGGCGTGGCAGGTGTACAACCCAAAGTATTACTGGAGACGGTTAAGAGCAAAGCCAGCCTGACCCTGCAATCCTACATAGTAAAAAGCTGGGGCGATGAGTATCCTGAATTAGCTTGTAATGAATACCTGTGTATAACACTGGCAAAACAGGCAGGGCTTAAAGTACCTGAGACATATCTAAGCGATAACGGCAAGTTGCTGATTAGCCAACGGTTTGACTTAGACCCGGCAGGTGAAGCGTTCGGCTTTGAAGATTTTTGCGTCTTACAAGGTAAAGGTACACAACAAAAATATGATGCCAGCCTGGAATCTTGCACCCACACAATACGCCAATATGTATCCCCGATTTATCTGCAACGAGCACTCTATGATTTTTTTAAACTGACCTTAATCAACGTGCGGGTTAAAAATGGCGATGCCCACCTGAAAAACAGTGGTGTTATCTATAACAATTTACAACAATACAAATTAGGGGAATTACCCGAAACAGAACGTCAACTCGCCCCTGTTTATGATGTGATTAGCACTGTACCGTACCTCCCTAATGACACTATGGCACTCAGCTTAACAGGCTCTAAACGCTGGCCAAAATGGAAGGTTTTACAACAATTTGGCAAACAGCATTGCGCCTTAAACAGTAAAAAAATCAATCAGGCAGTTGATGAAGTGGAGCAAGCCTGTCAGGCAACACTGCCTTTTCTGAATGATTTAGCGAAACAACACCCCGGTTTTTTACCGGTTGCCGACATTATGGAAATGTTATTACAACAAGCAATAAATTAACAAAACAGATGCATTAAGTTCAGTAATTAGTTGTAGGATGTGCTGACAATAGGAAGCGCATTAATCACAAAAAGATGCGCTTCGTACCTCAGCACATCCTACCCATTTTTAGGAAATAAATGAGCACACAAGATTTAGTCGCCAAACTATGGAACCTCTGTAACGTACTACGTGATGATGGCATCACCTACCACGAATACATCAACGAACTCACCTACCTGATCTTCCTGAAAATGGCAGAAGAAACCGATACCGAAAATCGGCTGCCAG
>CAYXOR010000063.1:0-2588 GCA_964466895.1 uncultured Methylophilaceae bacterium
TCTAACGTTTCGCCCGATTGCGAAATTGTAACAATCAGTTGATTAGGATTTGGCACAGACGCTCGATAGCGGTATTCACTGGCAATTTCTACATTTGTTGGTATTTTTGCAATACTCTCTAACCAGTATTTGGCCGTCAACCCTGCGTAGTAACTTGTACCTGCCGCTAAAATTAAAACGCTATCTGCTTGCTTAAATACATCTGCTGCTCCTTGGCCAAAAAGCGCAGGGGAGAAACTGGCATCATCAATCAGCGCTTCAATCGTATCTGTTAAAGCACGTGGCTGCTCATGAATCTCTTTTTGCATAAAGTGCGTATAAGGGCCAAGCTCTAAACTTGCTAAAGAGACATCACTCACATGTACTTGTCGTTCAACCTTAGTATCGGTCTTATCCCAAATGGTTACACCACTTGCTTTTACAACGGCAACATCACCATCTTCTAAATAGATCACTTTACGTGTGACAGAAAGCACCGCTGAAACATCGGATGCAATAAAATTTTCACCTTCACCAATACCCACCAGCAAAGGGCAACCTTGACGTGCTGTAATCATGCTATTGGGTTCTTTAATTGAAATAACGCTAATGGCAAATGCGCCTTCAAGCTCTTTAATGGCCTGTTTTACCGATGATAATAAATCTTCATCTTTATCATGGTAATAATGAATCAAATGCGCAATTACTTCAGTATCTGTTTGTGAGGTAAAGGTATAACCTAAACCAACCAAACGGTCACGTTGCTCATCATGGTTCTCAATAATGCCATTATGTACAACAGCAATTTCACCTTTAGACACATGCGGGTGCGCATTACTCTCAGTAACGCCGCCATGTGTTGCCCAGCGTGTATGGCCAATGCCGGCCATCCCAGATAAATTAGCATCTGATGCCTTTTCAACCATAGCCGAAACACGGCCCACTGCGCGTACGCGTTCTATGCCATTATCATTTAATACAGCTACGCCAGCCGAGTCATAACCGCGATATTCTAACCGGCTTAAACCTTCAATTAATGTTGAAACAACATTTCTACTAGCAACTGCGCCTACAATTCCACACATAGTTTATTCTTTCTTAACCTTCACTGGGCGCTTCCAACCCTTAATAGATTTTTGCTCTTTTGCCCGGCACAATGTTAAAGCATCGGCAGGCGCATTCTTTGTAATGGTTGATCCTGCCGCTATTGTCGCACCTTTACCGACAGTCACTGGCGCAATCAACTGTGTATCAGAACCTATAAAAGCCTCATCTTCAATAATGGTTTTAAATTTATTAGCACCATCATAATTACAAGTAATGGTGCCAGCACCTATATTCACCTTTTTACCAACAGTCGCATCACCCACATAACTTAAATGATTAACCTTGCTGCCAACACCTATCTGCGCATTTTTAAGTTCAACAAAATTACCCACATGCGTTTGGGCCGACAGTATAGTGCCTGGCCGCAACCTCGCATATGGCCCAACACGGCTATTTTCGCCAACCTCAGCTTCTAAGATATGCGTAAAAGGAGCAATAACAGTGCCTGCTTCTATTTTTGCATTTTTAATCACACAATAGGCGCCAATTTTTACCCCTTCGCCTAAACTGACATCACCCTCAAAAATACAGCCGACATCTATTTCTACCTCTTTATCGGCTTTTAAAGTACCGCGCACATCAATGCGTGCTGGGTCAGCTAACGCTACCCCTTTTTTTAATAATGCTTGCGCAATGCGGTTTTGATAAACACGCTCTATTTGTGCCAAATCTTGCTTGCTATTAATGCCGGTTACAGACCACTCATCCGCAATCACCTCAGCTGTAACATCAACACTATCTTCGACCGCAAAGCCCACTATATCGGTTAAATAATATTCTTTTTGTGCATTATCATTGCTCAACCTATTAAGCCAATTTTTCAAATAAGCACTAGGCATTGCCATAATGCCGGTATTAACTTCATCGATGGCTAGCTGTGCGCTCGTCGCATCTTTATGCTCAACTATCGCTGTTACTAAACCCGCATTATCGCGAACAATTCGCCCATAGCCTGTAGGGTCTGGTTTTATAAATGATTGAATAACTAACTTATCACCTGCTTGTTCAAGCAATTTTTTACATGCCTCTACATCCACCAATGGCACATCACCTAGCAAAATTAATGTATTCGCATCCTCATCCAAATATGGCATCGCTTGCTGTACCGCATGGCCAGTACCTAGTTGTTCTTTTTGCTCAGCCCACATAATATCTTCTTGCTTAAAAGCTTCTTGCACTATATCGCCACCATAGCCATACACCACAATAATTTTTTGTGGGTTTAAGCTTTTTGCGCAAGTAAGCACATGTCCCAAAATTGGTTTGCCACCAATCTCATGCAACACCTTGGGTTGTTTAGAATGCATGCGCGTACCTTTACCAGCCGCGAGAATAAGAACATTGAGTTTAGAATTGGTCATCATGATGTAATTTTACTATGCCAGCCGTACTTAAGGAAACGTACATGAAATACTAAAGCGCATCTAAAGGGCTACTCACACCGCGACCACCCCTATTAAGCACATGTGTGTAAATCATGGTTGTCTCAACACTCTCATGAC
>CAYXOR010000064.1:0-2436 GCA_964466895.1 uncultured Methylophilaceae bacterium
GCAGGTGATTAACCCGGTCAGTGATTATGCTGATTTGATGGTTAGTATGTTTGATTTTACAGCCATAAAAGCGTTATTAGCAGGCGATTTTAAACTTAAGTTTGATGGTATGCATGCTGTCACTGGACCGTATGCAAAAGAGATTTTTGTGAACCGGTTAGGTGCGTCAGCATCCAGTTTGATGAATTGCGATGTGAGTGAAACTTTTGGTGGTGGGCATCCTGATCCTAACCTGACCTATGCACATGATTTAGTTGATATTTTATATGGAGATGAAGCGCCTGATTTTGGTGCGGCTTCAGATGGTGATGGCGACCGCAATATGATTTTAGGCAACCATTTTTTTGTGACACCTTCAGATAGTTTGGCGATTATTGCAGCAAACGCACAGTTGATCCCTGCTTATAAAGCTGGTGTGGCTGGTGTGGCAAGATCAATGCCAACGAGTGGTGCCGTTGATAGAGTGGCAAAAAAATTAAATATTGATTGTTTTGAAACGCCTACTGGCTGGAAGTTTTTTGGTAATTTAATGGATGCTGATAAAGTTACGCTTTGTGGCGAAGAGAGTTTCGGCACAGGGTCTAATCATGTGCGAGAGAAAGATGGGCTGTGGGCCGTATTATGTTGGTTAAATATTATTGCAGCACGTAAACAGGGTGTAGAAGAGATTGTTAAATCACATTGGGTTGAATATGGCCGTAATGTCTATTCACGTCATGATTATGAAAACATTCCAACAGATGATGCCAATGGCGTGATTACACACTTACGTGAAAACTTTACGGCAATGACAGGTAAAATCTTTGGCCGATATCAAGTGAAGGCTTGTGATGATTTTTCTTATACAGATCCAATTGATGGTTCTGTCAGTCACAAGCAGGGTTTACGAATCTTATTTGAAGATGGTTCACGCGTCATATTTAGATTATCAGGCACAGGCACGCAAGGAGCTACTATCCGTATTTATTTAGAAGCTTTTGAACCGGATACAACAAACCATCATTTAGATGCACAAGAAGCGCTCGGTGAGATGATACAGATTGCGTTGCAGATTTCGGAATTAAAAGCACGAACAGGTCGAGAAAAGCCAACCGTTATTACTTAAATGTAATGAGGAATTAAAAAGCCAGCTTTACTGGCTTTTTTAATGTTTGACATAAGGGGCGCGCACTTTGGCGTGTCCCGCTTGATGGGCTGGTTAGGCATCTGGACGCTTATCCATACCATGTGGGATACCAAGAAACCCTCGTACAATCCAGCCAATTGCAAACACAATTCCGCCAAGTATTGCGAGTCCAGCGATTAAGTAACCGAGTTTATCAATCATAGCTTCTTGATACTTTCTTGAACTTTTCTTGTTAATTTTATCTTCATCTTTGAAAGGTATTTTGAACCGTTTTTCGAGATTTTTCTTGTAATCAGAAACTTCAGTGCTATAGATGTCCGCACCCCAAGCCTTCCCCTTTTTATCGATCTTGTATGGAACGAGTTTCTTTTCACTTTCTCCAAAAGACATAGGCAATAGACAAAGGATAATTATAACTTTTTTTTGGGTACTGGTTTTTACTATAAATGAGTACCGTCCAGCATCGGCCGGGCAAGACGCGTTCATATAAACAAATTCCCCGTTAGGTTGTGCGATAGAATATCGGGCTAGCCCAGGTTGATAGGAGCCAACCGAATTAATCAGAGTGCCGACTGTCAATAATACTGCGCAGAGAATTGCAATTCGCCGCGCACCTTTAAATATGTTTATTTTCATTTAGAACCCAAAAACCTTCCCAGACGCCAAACAGCTATTATACCAACGCGTGCGTCCGTATAACGTGATTGATGCTAGAGTGTGATTCATGTTGTTTTTCTTTTTAATTCTTAAGTTTAAGCAATGTTTAATGGCACTATAGACTGCCACAAAAATGGGCGCAAACTATATACACATAATTTTTCTGCTGACGTACTAAATCGCTTTAATCGTCATTTTTCCTTTATACAAGCGTACATCCATGCGCCCCAAAAAGCTCATGCCTAGTAGTACATCACCATGCAAGCCTGGGGTAATCATGGCAGATACATTTTTAGCTTCTATGCCCCCAAGCTTAACAGTGCTAAGCCGCGCCATATAACTAACGGTATCGCCATTGGCTGTACTGGTGCGTACGGCAGAAATGCTTTTAAGATTAAGTTTGTTGGCGACTGATTGTGAAATAGCAACGCCAGTAGCGCCGGTATCAACCAGTACATTGACTTTGACATCATTGATTAATGCTTCTGCACGGTAATGGCCATCTAGCCCACGTTTTAGAACAACCTCAGTATTTGAACCCAAGGTATTAATCTTGTTGGGGTTTTGAATGTTGTCGGCAAGGTAATAAATTGCCCCGGCGATGCAAAGCCAAATAGCGGTGATAAAAAAGCTATTCTTTGACATGGCTTAAC
>CAYXOR010000065.1:0-2428 GCA_964466895.1 uncultured Methylophilaceae bacterium
ACTGATTAAGTCATACGGGACAATTTTTTAGGATATTTTCATAGTTAATATGTTTTAAGCAAGCCACCATATTTTGACTGTCTCAAACCCGCCATTAAGGCTTCGAAAGCGATCTTAGCTACCAAGTTCACAAATCGAAACTATAAAATACTCAGAACAGCTTTAATTAAGGTAAATTTTTCCATATATACAATTTATGTAATTTTTAAATGCCTCAACATACAATAGAAAAAGCACGGCGAAAATATAATCAGTGGGTGGCGACTGAGTCACTTGAAGATTATGCTTTACGCTATTCGCCATCCAGTTATCGTAGATGGTCGCCGTTTTTAATTGCCAACACGGCTATTGGTAGTATTTCTTTTCTTGCTTTAGAAGCCATAGGCGCAGCTTTACTGCTAGATTTTGGTTTCACCAATGCATTTCTGGCAATTGCTTTTGCCTCCGTCATTATTTTTCTATGCAGTGCCCCCATTGCATATTATTGCGCTCGATACAATATTGACATAGATCTACTAACCCGTAGTGCAGGTTTTGGTTATGTGGGTTCAACTGTCACCTCTTTAATTTACGCCTCTTTTTGCTTTATCTTCTTTGCGTTAGAAGCGGCCATTATGGCGCAAGCCTTCAAGTTGTATTTTGATTTACCTTTATATCTTGGCTACATCGTTAGTTCTTTAGTTATCATCCCGATCGTTTTTTATGGCGTAACGATGATTAATCGCTTGCATTTATGGACGCAGCCGATCTGGTTGATTTTAATGCTGGTACCCTTTTATTTTGTATTGACACTTGAACCCAGAGCTATCGAGTTTATGACTCAATTTGCTGGAGAAATATCAGGTAGTAATGAGTTTGATCCTTATTATTTTGGGATGGCGACTGGAATTTCCTTGGCTTTAATTGCACAAATTGGTGAACAAGTTGATTATTTGCGCTTTATGCCAGATAAGAAAAAATCAAATGAATTTAGCTGGTGGTTTACCGTTATCGCTGCGGGCCCGGGTTGGATTGTTTTAGGCTTTCTTAAGCAAATAGGTGGTGTTTTGCTGGCTTCTGTAGCCGTCTTGACAGGTTTAGCGCTTATGGATGCCAAAGAACCTATGCATATGTATACCATTGCGTATACCTATGTATTTGATAACAAAGAGCTGGCGTTATTAGTGACCATGATTTTTGTGGTAATTTCGCAAATTAAAATTAATGTTACCAACGCCTATGCCGGCTCTTTAGCTTGGTCTAATTTTTTCTCACGAGTAACACATTCACATCCTGGACGGGTAGTGTGGATGGTATTTAACATTACAATTGCCTTAATGCTAATGGAAATGGGTGTATTTCAGGCATTGGCAATCATATTAGGACTTTATTCTAATGTTGCTATTGCCTGGATAGGCGCAGTGGTGGCTGATTTAGTCATTAATAAACCCTTTAAATTAAGCCCACCCATGGTGGAGTTTAAACGAGCTCATTTGTTTAATTTTAACCCCGTCGGCTATCTGAGTATGGTGATTGCTTCATTAATTGCCATTACCGCTTTTACTGGCGTGTTTGGATTATATGCCCAGGCCTATTCTTCATTAATTGCATTGTCTGTTAGTTTTGTTTTATCGCCTATTATTGCAAAGATAACGGGGGGTAAATATTACATTGCTCGTCCCAATATACATTATAAAAATAGTGATGAGTTAGAAACTTGCGGTATTTGTGAGCAGCAATACGCACAAACGGATTTCGCTTTTTGTACTTTTTATGAAACACCGATCTGTTCATTATGTTGCACTCTCGATTCAAACTGTCACGATCACTGTAAGCCTAAAAAAACACCTTTTTATCAGAAACTGGTTTTTCAGCTATTGGATTTAATGTTTCAAAATAGAGTATCTAAAAGTACCAGCAAACGAATTGCTAACTTTTCACTCACTTGGGGCGGGATGCTCATTCTTATTGGAATTACTTTATGGCTAACATTTTCCATTCAAACTGAAGGGCTTGCCATAACGGTTGTTAATACGGTTAGCTCAAGTTTTTTTCAGGTTTATTTTGCTCTGGCTTTATTTACCAGTATTGCCTCTTGGTGGATTGTATTAATACATGAAAGCAGAGAATTGGCCGAAACTGAGTTGAATGATCAAAATCAAATTTTAGCGTTTGAAGTAACAGAAAGGCGACAGGCAGAAAACCAAGCGACTCAATTGGCTAGTGAGTTACAACAACAGACTGATGATTTACAGAAAAGTTATCAAGAACTGTCACTAGCCAATCAGAATTTAGCAGACAGTGTCTCTCAAGGTGAGATAAATAAGGAACAAATTCAATATTTATCTGATTTATACGCAACGCTTAGCAAAATCAATCATGCTATTGTGCATATTACCAATGAGACTGAACTATTTAACGAACTTTGCCAAATTACTGTTAAATTTCG
>CAYXOR010000066.1:0-2414 GCA_964466895.1 uncultured Methylophilaceae bacterium
GCTGCCACGCCTTTTTGTATCTTTGAATTAGCACTACTAATAAACTTTACAGCCCTTGGCAACATAAATGCTGCGGTCAGATACCCAACAAACTCACCTGTAGATGATTGATCCATAAATATCAATGCAAAATACATCAACCCTGACAATGTAAGGGCCACAATTGTTTGTATAATAGGATTTTGTATAGCCGTAGTTATCGAAAGCTTCATCCGCTGATTTCTATGATATCGACTTTGTTTTTTAAATCGATTATTTTCATACACCTCCCCGCCATAGCTTTTAACAATTCGATTTCCAGCAACAACTTCTGATGCTATTTGTGTCAAATCACCCACAGATTCTTGCAACCGCTTACTTAATCTTCTTAGACGCTTACTGACCACTCCAACGACAATACCAATAAGAGGAGCAATCCCTAAAAACACTAACGATAATTGCCAATTGATATAAAAAAGATAAGCCAGCAACCCTATTGCAGTCATCCCTTCTCTTATAATATTCCTTACTGCATCTAATGTCGCAGTGGTAACCTCTTGAACATTATTTGTTATCCTTGAAATCAAATAACCACTATTATGTGTATCAAAATAAGTTACGGGCAATTGGGTATATTTCTTAAATATGTCACACCTCAAATCATTCACAACATTTGCAGATACTCTAGATACAAAATAAGCACCAATAAACACACCTATACTTCTTACAATAATTAACCCGCTAAACATCATCGGCAACTGCATCTGCCCCGCTTTATCACCTGACTCAAGCGTATCAATAATATGCTTAATCATTTCTGCAAACATTGGCTGAGTAGCCGACGACACAAAGTAACCTAAGAAACTTATAAAAAACAGCCCCTTATAAGGCAAAACATATTTAAATAACCTACGATAGACTTTTAGACCTTTTTTTGTTGGCTTTTGCTTTATTTTTAGCTGCTTCTTTTTTTGTTTTTTTTGTTTCTTTCTCATTCCAATATTTCCCAGAGCTTTAAACGTATCATCGAGCCATTTCTATAAACTAAAAACGCCAGCTTATAGCTGGCGCTTCAATAAATTACTTTAAATAATGTTCCATTATTTTGTCACTAATATATTTTCCATCACCAAATATTCCAAATCAGACCCATAAAACATATTTAATGCATCTTCAGGGCTACAGACCATTGGCTCTCCTCGCCTATTAAGTGATGTATTCAAAACAACAGCATTACCATTTATTTTTTCTAGCTCTTCTATTAATGAATAATACCTGGCATTGGTTGCTTTTGTCACGACCTGCGCACGTGCAGTTCCATCCTCATGCACAACCTCAGGAATTCTTGATTTCCAGCTTTCGGCCACATCAAATGTAAAAGTCATATACGGACTAGGGTGCTCTGTTTGCAGAATTTCAACTGCAACCTTATCAAGCATGCTTGGACAAAATGGGCGCCAGCGTTCACGATATTTAATTTGAGCATTGATCCTATCGGCTACTCCAGAGTTATTTGGAGAACCTAAAATACTCCGATTACCTAAAGCTCGCGGCCCAAACTCCATTCGCCCCTGAAACCATGCAACCGGATTACCTTCCGCTAACATCTCGGCTGTTTGCTTAGTTACATTATCCAGCGCCGCCCATTTCACTTCCCTTTCGTATTCATTACAAGCCTCTATACACTGTTCCGTCGTATATGATGGACCCAAATAAACATGCTCCATTTTCTCAACAGGAACACCTTCAAGTTCGGATGCATAACTTGCCGCTCCAATTGCAGTTCCCGCATCACTTGCAGCAGGCTGCACAAACAACTCTTTAACACCTGGCATTGCTATTATTCTTTGATTCAGCTTTACATTAAGTGCAACACCACCAGCAAAACAAACCTTACCTGTTTCCCTGATAATATCACCCAAATAAAACTCAATTAAAGATAGCGCTGTTTTTTCTAATAAGTCTTGAATACTGGCTGCGTAGTCAATATAAGGGTCATCAATTTCATCCCCATCTCTCATCTTACCTAACCATTCGATTAGTTTTGGACTAAAGTAATAGCTCTTTCCATCCTTCTTGTATCGACGAAGCCCTAGGCAATTTACCAGTTGTGTATTAACTTTGAAATCATCTCCCGAGCATTCAATCAGCCGAGAAAAATCAAAACGGTTTGGGTCTCCATAAGGTGCCATTCCCATCACCTTAAACTCACCATCCAGCATTTCAAACCCTAGAAACTCTGTTAAGGCACCATACAATCCACCTAATGAATCAGGGTCATAAAACTCTTTGATTTTATGTATCTTGCCATGTTCACCATATCCAAAAAAAGTAGTTGCGTACTCACCTTTTCCGTCAATACCAATGATGGCACACTTCTCTTTAAATCCGCTAAGATGATAAGCACTACTCGCATGTGCCAAATGGTGCTCAAC
>CAYXOR010000067.1:0-2301 GCA_964466895.1 uncultured Methylophilaceae bacterium
TTTTCTTTATTATTGTTCCGTATATTTAGATTTGCACCTTTATCAATTAATAATTTAGCCAGATCTAGATAACCGTGTCTACTAACAATTAAAAGTGCGGTGTCCCCATGGTTGTTTTTGTGATTTATATCGATACCTGCTTTAAGCAATAGTCTGGCTGCTTGTAGGTGTTTATTTTTGGAAGCAAGCATTAATGCAGTGCTGCCATTTTTTGTGGTGATGTTTATATTTATTTGGCTTTTTAAAAGTTCTTTTAATACTTTGTTTTTACCCTTTAAAGAGGATAGAGCTATTGGTGTAATACCACTTTTATCGGCTAAATTTGAATTTGCCCCTTTTTTAATTAGTTGAGCGACAATAGATGCCTGGCCAGCATCTGTTGCATACCAAAGGGCTGTTCTTCCAAAAGTATCAACAGCATCCAAGTTATTATCCTGTTTTAGTATGTCATTAAAGAGTTGCTTGTTATCCATGTGGGATGAGAGCATTAAAACGGTTGTTTTGTTCTTGTCTTTGGCTTGGATACTAGCATTGTTCTTTAATAGTATCTTAGCAATTTGAGAGTGCTGATTTTTGATTGCTAAAATTAGTGCGCTGTCTTGACCCGCTTTTAATTTGTTGGGGTTAGCTTTATTGTTAAGTAATAGACTTAAAACTTGCAGATGCCCTTTTTTTGCAGCCCACATTAATGCTGTATAACCACTTTTATCAACTGTATTTACATCTGCTCCTGCTTTTAAAAGTTGTATTACAATTGCATCATATCCTTTAATACATGCGCGGATCAGTGCAGTCATGTTGTCTTTATCACGCACATTAAGACTGGCTCCACTTTTTATTAAGTTTGCAACGGCATCTTCCTGGTTTCTCCAGCTTGCGACAATCAGAGGAGGCCAGCCAGCAAAAGGGTCATTTTTCTGGTCTACAACAGAGGTGCCGGAGGCTTTTAAAGTACTAATGGATACGATTGCATTATTTGCTTTTTTGTGTGAAGGATAAACTCCTTTTCTAATGAGGATTGATACTACTTTATTATGTTTTTGATTTTTGGCTATATCAGTAGCGTTCCATTCATTTTTGTTTTTTAATTTGAGATTAGCTCCCTTTTTTATTAATAATTTGACGGTATTTAAATTACCTTCGCCCGCTGAGAGCATTAATGCAGTATTTCCGTTGGCATCAACAGCATCCAATGAAATTCCAGAAGAAATTAATAGGTTTGCAGCATCAAATTGTTTATTTCTAATGGCGAGTAGTAAGGCATTATCACCTAAGTTGTCAATTTGGTTGAGGTTGGCTTGATGTTGTATTAATAAATTGAGGGTTTTGATGGCACCAACTTCAGCGGCATCCATCAATGCTGTTCGTTCATTGCTATCAACTGAATTAATTGCTACTCCATTCTTGAGTAGCAATGTTTGCTGATCAGTTAAATCCTTTTTAACAGCCCACCTGAATTGTTCTTGTATATTACTATCCTGATCAAATGTTGGAGATTCAGTTTGCTGTTTTATCCAGGTTTTTGCCAGGTAGTGGCCGGAATTTGCTGCCTTGGTGTACCAGATCAACGCTTGATCGGGGTCGCGCTCAGTACCCAAACCATTTTCATACATATTTGCTACAGTATACTGGGCCTTAATATGTTCTTGCTGTGCAGATTTGAGTATCCAGTGAAAGGCTTGTTTAATATCGGCATCGACACCATTTCCCGTACGATACAAAGCTGCTAATTTAAATTGTGCTTCTTTATCTCCAGCTTCTGCAAGTGGTACCAACAGATTGTAAGCTGTTGTGTAATCACGTATTCGTACCGCCTTTTTGGCTTCATCTAACGGTGTTGCATATGCTTGGGAAGAAAAAAAACTTCCTAAAAGTAGGGTAATAATTACTATTTTCATAGTTCAGATATTATGGCTTTTCAATTGAAGAGGGTTTGCTTAGCAAAATGGCTACTATTCTATACTGCTTCAGATGTTTTTTGTCAATAGATCAGCCTTAGACTGACAGAGACGAGTAATGTTCTGATTATTTATTTAATGAATACGTACAAACAAATCTTGCAAACCTTTTGGTATTTGCTTCTGATCGCTAAAAGACAACGCGAGGGGGTCGGTATAAGGATTTATTACAATACAGCTAAAAAAACCCAATAGATCGTTAGACCATAGGGTTTAAGGTTTAATGACTATTAACCCATCACAGGTTACTCTCGATTTTGACGTTACATTAGGTTAACTTCACAGACGGTGTCATTCCGACCAACGGGAGGAATCTTGAGTCTAAGCACAACTTGAGCAACAA
>CAYXOR010000068.1:0-1707 GCA_964466895.1 uncultured Methylophilaceae bacterium
GCTGAACTGTATCAGCAACGCTGGCAAATCGAAGTGAATTTTAGAACCATAAAAAAACACATGGGGATGGAGATGTTACGTAGTAAAACAGCCGAGATGATTAAAAAGAAATAGCAGTTCAGCTGATGCGTAACACTGCGAGTTTGTGTATCATATTAACGGGAATGGCTTTAGGGAAATTAATACTTCCTCTATTAATAGCCATGGCCTAAACAGACATTGGGCAACGTAACAGACCAAATCAGCCCCGAGTTGTTAAGCGCAGACCGAAGGGCTATCCATTAATGGTAAAACTAAGATGCGAATATGCAATCAATTGATATGAATAGACTTTTACCCGCTGGTAGCGGTATTAGAGGCTGTGTGGTTGCATTTTTCAAAATAGCGGAAGCTCATGGGTAATCAGCTAGCCTTATGTTTAGATCCTTGCTGAATCAAATTTATAATTGTAACGTGCCACAAGTATAGATATTCATTTTACTTGAAGGCTTAGAGTTCAGGTGATGTTATATTATATTCTAGGTATTATTCAAATTTACACAATTTATAGGTTTTTAATTTATGAATGAAAAAGATAAAGACATAGGGTTAATACAAGTATTGTTGGAGCGGTTTAATACGCAGCGATTACCAATTGCTTTGGCATTTAAGGAAAAGGTGGATTCGGGTGTATTGCTAGATGAAGATGAACATAAACAGATATATAAAGTACAAGAAGACCTTAATCATATTAAAAGTCTAATTGAAAGAAATCCAGAATACCAAGACGTTGTTGCAAAGATATTAACGCTTTGGTTAGAAATAATTAAAAAAGATATTGAAAACCAAAAAAAAGCAAGTTAAGTTTATAAGGAGACTTAAATGATGTTTAAAATAATCAAAAATTTATTAGTGCTAGGCATGTTGATGCCTTCTTTTGCAAATGCTGTTACGGAAGATGACTTTAAAGCGAAAACGACCCGTAATCTGTTGAATTTATGTGTTGCTTCGACAGATGACCCTCAATATGAACAAGCGATACATTTTTGCCACGGTTATCTGCTTGGAGCCTACCACTACCATGCTTCAGTAAATAATGGTGATAATGGCCAGCTGTTAGTCTGTTTTCCAGATCCTAAACCTACTCGTAATGAGGCTATTGAAAAGGTTGTTGTATGGATCCAGCAACACCCTGAGTATTTAAATGAATTACCTGTGGAAACTGAGTTTAGGGCTTTAACAGATTTATGGCCGTGTAAAAAATAATGCCAATTTCTTATTAATTATTATCATTAGGACGAAAGCAATGAACACATTTAAAATTATTTTTATTCTAGTTGTCACATTGTTCGTTAGTGGATGTGCCAACATGTCACAAACAGAACAACGTACAGTAACTGGTGGCGTTAGTGGTGCAGCACTAGGCGCTGTGATAGGTGCGATTGCAGGAAATGCTGGAATGGGAGCTGCCATTGGTGCAGCAGCAGGGACTGCAGGTGGATTTTTATTCGGAAAACATAAAGAAGCCGAACAAAAAGCTTACCAAAGAGGCCGTGCAGATCAATACAATCAGCAGCAGTATCAACAAGCACCTCAGAATCAGTATCGGTGATACAAACTTAGGTGGTGGGCTTTATCTGTTGATAAAGCTATTTTAAAACTTATCCATCATTGGGGCGCAGGCTTTAGCCTGCTCTTGCTCTAAAGAATGCAGGTTAAAACCTGCGC
>CAYXOR010000069.1:0-1643 GCA_964466895.1 uncultured Methylophilaceae bacterium
AAGTTTTTTTTGTGTTTTTTGCAGCACCTCAGTTTGCACTTCAAATTCCTCTCGAGAAACCAGCCCCATTTTGGTGAATGCGCCCTCAATCAGTGCATGAATATTCTTATCTGCATCTTTTAAAGGAGAAGAATCCAATATCTCTTTGATTTTATTAGATAAAATCTTTATTTCATTTGAATCTATCATGATGTTCCTATGCTCTTTTTATGCAGTTTAACAGCTTTTTATTCATATTTTAAGATTTGATTAACCAATGAAAATTGTTAACTTATTGATTTTAATGGGATTTTTATTGGCATAGCAATTGCTTAAACACCACATGTAACTTTAAATACTATTTTTAAAAACAATATGACCAACTATTAAGCTGTGACCACAGTTTTACAGTTGTAAATACATATTTTAATACATCATTAAACTGAAGGGGAACACAATGCGTAAAACGCTTTTATCAATCGCAGTATTAGGTGCCTTAGCGGCACCAACAATTACCATGGCTGAAGATGCAACTTCGCCACATAGCTTTTCATACAACGTAGGCCTATATAGTCAATATATATTCCGTGGTCTAACACAAACAGATACAGAGCCTGCACTACAAGGTGGTGTTGATTATGCACATGACAGTGGTTTTTATGTCGGTGCTTGGGCATCTAACATTAGCTGGTTATCAGATGCTGATATTTACACTACATCAAGCATAGAAATCGACGTTTACGCTGGCTATGGTAATAGTATTGGTGATACAGGCATTGGCTATGACGTTGGTATTCTTCAGTACCTTTACCCTGGTGACAGGGCTGCAGGCAGCAACAATGCTGAAACAACAGAGCTTTATGCTGGCTTAAGCTACGAGTGGGTTTCTGCTAAGTTCTCATATGCTATTTCAGATACATTTGGCTTTGATGACTCAGAAGGATCTTGGTACGCTGAAATTGGTGCAGATGTCCCACTAGGTGAGTCTGGCATAACGCTAAATGCGCATATCGGTCGCCAAGAGTTTGACGGTTCAGGCAATGATGCTTCTGACTACACAGACTGGAAAATTGGTGCGGCAAAAGCTTGGGATAATGGCGTTGAGCTAGGTGCTTTTTACACTGACACAAACAATGCATTTGAAGTGGCTGGTCATGATGATGTTGGTGCCGAAGAGTTTACTGTATACGTTTCAAAGTCATTCTAAATAAATAATAAAAATAGTGAATAAGGTGGCTTTTAACGCCACCTTATTTCTTCTTACTTAACCGGGAGGTATAACATGAAATTTGTATCTGCAATAATCAAGCCATTTAAGCTTGATGAGGTACGTGAAGCTTTATCCGCCATAGGCGTACAAGGCATTACAGTATCAGAAGTAAAAGGCTTTGGCCGCCAAAAAGGCCATACAGAGCTTTATCGTGGAGCTGAGTATGTGGTGGATTTTCTACCTAAGGTCAAATTGGAAATCGCGATTGCTGACGATTTACTAGATCAAGTAGTCGATGCAATTATAAAAACTGCAGCGACTGGCAAAATCGGGGATGGCAAAATTTTCGTGTCTAATTTAGAGCAAGTGCACCGTATTCGTACAGGTGAAACTGGCGCTGAAGCGCTTTAAGGGGTAATCAAATGAAAAAATTATTATCAATATTCTCACTCGT
>CAYXOR010000070.1:0-1520 GCA_964466895.1 uncultured Methylophilaceae bacterium
ACTATTCTCCCTCGGTGATAGAACCGAATGCAGCAGAAATGGATCAAGTGTTAAGCAGATTTAGTCGCTTACAGGCATCCTATACCGACCCAGCTATTGGCGAACATAAGCAAAATAGTGTTAATGGCGGCCGTGATCATCGCTTTAGGAGCAATATTGGCTCATACCCAGGTGTTTCTGCTGGTTCGGGTCGGGAAGAGGGACGCTACTATGGCAAGAATAGTATTAGTGACTTTGGCATGGCGTTTTTTGGTAATTTTGATTATGGGGATATGGGTTGGCGATTTAAACAATATTCCAATTTACATTATGATCATGATGGCAGTTTATGTCGAATTTTTATGAGTACGGGAGATTACAACCATTTTGAATGGTGTCGCTCTGGTGCGCGTTTCAAATCTGACGTTGGGTTTAACCATGCAACAGTTCCCCCTCAGAGCACTTTTAATTCTTTCGCCATCTTCACAAATGTATATGAAACCTCGTCAGGTCATGCATTTGGACGCATGCCAGCAGGTACACTTAGCCATCGATGGAACGAAGGCATGAAGTTTCTCTATTTAATTACAGGCGACCGTTTTGCAAAACAATCTTTATTGAGAGATTCTAGTGCTACATTAGCTCATGAAAATACTTTTTCTTTTCCTGATGCGAATGGGCGCGGGATACCTCGAAGCATTAAGAACTTGATTAATGGTTATCAAGCACTTGGAGATTCAATTTATTTCGACAAGTCAGAAATGTTGATGCGATTAGCCAAGGAAGTGCAATTTGAAAATGGTCAAGTGACGACAACTATAGAAAATGGAAAAACCAATTTGTTAATGGAGCTCTATTTTGTTAAAGGCTTTACTAGTTTTTTACTTGAATCATTAGCCCAGGATCACATTTCTGGAACAGAAATATCCACAGATCTTTTGAGTGATTTTGCTCGATATTACAAAGATACCTTTTTGACTGACGGCACGGGTTCTCGAGGCAGTTATAAGCTATTGAAAACTTTTGGTCCTAATGATCATCTTCGAGTTGCAGATGCCGATGCAGAAGCACTAGATATTATGTATGTGGGTTATTTATTAACTCAAAATACAGATTATCTACGACAGGCTCGCCAATGGTTTAGAGACGTCTTGCTTTTTAACTGCAGAACGAGTGAAATAAATGTTTTAAGCAGTGAAAGCTACACTACTGCAGAAGGGATTTGTAGGCTAGGTGCCTATGCTGATGGCAGACCAGGTAGTGTTACCAAAAACACGGGATTTCTAATGGCTATGGGGAGTTTTGCAACCTACTTTGAATCAGCATTAGGCGGTCAGTCGCTTAATTCTCATCCTCAAATTAGTAATATTACTGGACTTCCATTGAGTGGAAATCAAGGTATTATTGAAATTCAGGTCACCGATCCAGATAATGATATTAAAGAAGTTCGCTTGGAATGGCTAAGTAAGGCAGATGCCAATGCAAACGAAAACTATAAGCATCTGCTGTGTCTGGATGATGGAGGAACACAATCTGCCGAA